>NZ_JAHLYS010000003.1 GCF_025128055.1 Synechococcus sp. CS-1329
ATCGCTCTCGCTTGGTGCGCTTTTTGGCCGTCGACTGCTCGTAATCACCAAAACCGAGCTGCTTGCTGCCCATGACCCCAGTCCGCAACTGCGATTACACGGATATTTTCGCGTGGCTGCCCTGGGTTTTCCAGAGTCTCCTTAGCTTTTTGAACGTTTTGAGGAGCACCTGCGGTCCGAGGGACTGGAGGCCCAGGGAGGTCGTCTTGGCCATGGGCGTCAATGCCGATGGTCGCCGCGAGCTGCTCGGCATCAAGGTGGCGACAGCGAAACCGAGAGCTTATGGAGCGAGTTCATTGGCTCGCTCATAATCACAGGCTTCTGCGGAGCAGTAGAACGCGGCCTCACTGGGGTCAAGCTCGTGATCAGCGACGCGCACGTGGGCCTCACCAAGGCGATCCGGCGGATGCTGCAGGGCAGCTGCAGGCAGCGCTGAAAGGCCCATTTCGCCAGAAACCTGCTCCAACGGGTGCCCAAGCCGCAAGGCTTCTGCGCAGCAGTAGGCGCATCAGGGCATGGTCACCGCTGCCCTGCGCTCGGTGTTTGCCCAGGAGAAGGTCTCTGAGATCGAGGCCCGCTGGGACGATCTGGCCAGCTCACTGGTGGAGCGCTTCCCCAAGGCCGCTGAGCTCATGCTGCACGCCCGGGAAGACAGACGTGCTGGCGTTTCGCCACTTCCAGCAGCAGCACGGGAAGAAGGTCTGGAGCACCAACCTGCTCGTGCAAGTCAATGAGGAGATCAAACGCCGCACTCGGGTGGTTGGCATCTTCCCGAACGACGCCTCGATCACTCGCCTGGTGGGGGCTGTGCTGTTGGAGCAGGACGAGCACTGGCAGCTCGAGGGCCGGCGCATGTTCTCCGCCGAGAGCATGGCCGCCATCCCCTCGCTGGAGGAGCTGCCTGCGCAGCCATCCCTCCAGGAAGCAGCGGCCTTAGCTGAGTTCCCAGCGGACATCACGGCCAAGATTGCAGGCGTAGGCCACAACCGATCGGCAATCCAGGCGAAAGACTTGACAAGTCAGTCGTATGGATTCACCTTGAACCAATGAGGTACATAGTTGCCTCGCGAATGACAGCTTTTCATTCACCCCTGTTCACCCTCAGATCAGGGCAATCGGGCCTCGAGATTTACACCACGCGAAGGGACGCGGCCCAAGCCAGAGCGACTGTGACTCACTTTAAATCAACCCTGAGTATACTCGGTCAATGGATCTGAGGCGTGAAACGCTGCTGCAGGAGGTCGTCCACCCTTGGCAACTGGCTTGGGATACAACAGCTCTATCAACGCCAGAAATAAATACCAGGGACCATGGTTTTCGTTTCCTTGAGGAAGATCTACCGACGCGTCAGGCTCAGACGTTGAAGAGGAACTCCATCACGTCGCCCTCCTGCACCACATACTCCTTGCCCTCGCTGCGCAGCCAACCACGGTTGCGGGCCTCCGGCAGGGAGCCCGCCTCCACCAACTGGGCGTAGGCCACGGTCTGGGCGCGGATGAAGCCCCGCTCGAAATCGGTGTGGATCACCCCGGCGGCCTGGGGGGCCGTCATACCGGAGGTGATCGTCCAGGCGCGGGTTTCCTTCTCGCCGGTGGTGAAGTACGTGCGCAGACCCAGCAGGCGGTAGGTGGCGTGGATCAGGCTCTGCAGCCCGCCCTCGCTCACCCCAAGGCTCTCGAGGTAGTCGCCGCGCTCGGCCTCACCCAGCTCGACCAGCTCCGCCTCCACCTGGGCTGAGATGCGGACGGCACCGGCACCTTCCCGCCCGGCCAGTTCCTCCACGGCACGGCTGAAGGCGTTGCCACCGGCCAGATCGTCTTCCGAAACATTGGTGGCGTAGATGATCGGCTTGGCGGTGAGCAGCCCCAGGGGCTTGAGCATCGGGGCCTCCTCCTCCCCCAGCTCCAGGTTGCGGGCGGCACCGCCCTGCTCCAGTTCCGCCTGGATCCTGGCCAGAACGGCATCTTCAGCCTGGGCCTCCTTGCTGGTGCGCGCCTGCTTCTTCAGGCGTTCGCGGCGCTTCTCGATCTGGCTCAGGTCCGCCAGACCCAGCTCGAGGTTGATCACTTCGGCGTCCCGCACCGGATCCACATCGCCCGACACGTGAATGACGTCGTCGTCCTCGAAGCAGCGCACCACGTGCACGATCGCGTCGACCTCGCGGATGTTGGCGAGGAACTTGTTGCCCAGGCCTTCACCCTGGCTGGCCCCCTTCACCAGACCGGCGATGTCGACGAACTCCACCCGGGTGGGCACGATTTCGCGGGAGCTGGACACATCTGAGAGCATCTTCAGCCGTGGGTCGGGCACGGCCACGACGCCCACATTGGGCTCGATGGTGCAGAAGGGGAAATTGGCCGCCTGGGCCTGGGCGTTGGCCACCAGGGCGTTGAACAGGGTGGATTTGCCCACGTTGGGCAGCCCCACAATTCCGGCTTTGAGCATGGGCTGCAATCTAGACGGGACCCCCCTTCGGCCACTGGGGCCACAGTTGGGGGCAACACCAGGAAGACTGGTCGTCATCCATGGAGCACGGCCATCGCCACGCGGATGCTCGAACAACACCCAGCCCCGAAGCCGCCCCAGGCTCCGCAGCCGTCCAGCGTGAACGCAGCGACTCCAGCGGTGGTTGGTCCAGCTCCGCGCCGCCCCTGGCGCCGGCTGGCCGCCGGGGCCGCAGCCCTGCTGCTGGTGGTGGGCGGTGTGACCCTCTGGCAGCGACAACGGCAGGCCGCCAAGCGCAGCAACCTGGCTGATTTCACGGTGCTGGCCGAGCGGGGCACCCTGCCGGGGGTGGTGAGCGCCAGCGGTGAGCTGGAGGCCGGCCGCAGCGTCAACGTCAGCCCCAAGCGCGGCGGGGTGCTCGAGTCGCTGTTCGTGGACGAAGGCGACCGGGTGAGCAAGGGCCAGCCCATCGCCCTGATGGACAGCGGTGACCTGCGCCAGCGGGAGCTGGAGCTGGGGGCCCAGGTGCGGCTGGCGGAAGCGGAGGAGATCCGTGCCCGCTCCGACTACGAGCGTCGTCTCAAGCTGTTTGCCGAGGGGGCCATCAGCGAGGACGACATCGTCTCGTTCCGCACCCGCGCCCTCACGGCCCTGGCCTCCCTTGATGCCGCCCGCAAGCGTTTCAGCCAACGCACCGTGGAGAGGGGGGAACTGACGATCCGGGCGCCCTTCGATGGACTGATCACCCAGCGGTTTGCCGACCCCGGCGCCTTCGTGACCCCCACCACCTCCGCTTCGTCCAGCGCCGGCGCCTCCAGCTCCTCGGTGGTGGAGCTGGCCCAGGGGCTGGAGGTGGTCGCCAAGGTGCCCGAAAACGACATCGGCCGCATCAGCATCGGCCAGAGCGCCAGCGTGCGGGTGGATGCCTTCCCCGACAAGCGCTTCGCGGCCCGGGTGATCCAGGTGGCACCGCGGGCGGTCAAGAACAACAACGTCACCTCGTTCGAAGTGAAGCTCTCCCTGAGCGACCCCGACAACCTGCTGCGCATCGGCATGACCGCCGACATCGACTTTCAGACCGGCAGCCTTCCCCCCCAGACCCTGGTGCCCACAGTGGCGGTGGTCACCGAGGAAGGGAAGCCGGGAGTGCTGCTGGTGGGCAAGGACAACCAACCCCGCTTTCAGCCGGTGACCCTGGGCTCCAGCAGTGGCCCCAACACCCAGATCATCACCGGACTCGAGCAGGGCACCCGGGTGTTCATCGACCTGCCCCCCTGGGCGAAGAAGCGGGGCTCCTGACAGGGGCAGGGGAGCGGCGGAAGCACGGCCTGAGGCCCGATCAGCCCGAAGCGCCGGCGCTCAGGAATCTGCGGCTGGCCTCGAGGATCCGGCCGCTGGCCTGACCATCACCGAAGGGGTTCCTGGCCTGGGCCATGGAGGCATAGGCCTGGGGATCGTCCAGCAGCCGGCTGGCCTCGCTCACGATTGAAGCGCTGTCCGTGCCGATCAGGCGCGCCGTTCCAGCCGTGACCGCCTCAGGCCGCTCCGTGGTGCGTCGCAGCACCAGCACGGGCTTACCCAGGGCCGGTGCCTCCTCCTGCAGACCGCCGGAATCGGAGAGCAGCAGGGTGCAGCCCCGGATCGCCCCCACCAGCTGGTCGTAGTCAAGTGGTTCGCACAGGTGGGCGCGGGGATGGCTGCCCAGCAGCTCCTGCAGGGGCTCGCGCACCGTGGGGTTGCGGTGCAGGGGCAGCAACAGGGCCGTGTCGGGGTGGAGATCCAGCAGCTGGCGGAAGCCCTCGGCGATGCTGGTGAGCCGCTCGCCCCAGTTCTCGCGGCGGTGAACCGTGGCCAGGATCACCCGCTGGCGCTCCCAGTCGAGGCCTGAAATCCGGGGCAAGGGGGCCGAGGTGGCCCTCAGCAGCAGGGCATCGATCACCGTGTTGCCCGTCACCAGGATCTCTCCCACCACACCGGAGCCCTTGAGATTCGCCTCGGAGACATCGGTGGGGGCGAAATGCAGCTGGGCCAGCTGGGAGATCAAGCGCCGGTTGGCCTCCTCCGGAAAGGGGTCCAGCAGGTTGTCGGTGCGCAGGCCGGCCTCCACGTGGCCCACCGGGATCTGCTCGTAGAAGGCCGCCAGGGCCGAAGCGAAGGCCGTGGTGGTGTCGCCCTGCACCAGCACCAGCTGGGGGCGATGCTCGAGAAACTCCTCGCGCAGGCCCTGCAGGGCCGCGCAGGTGACATGGGTGAGGGTCTGCTTCGGCGCCATCAGAGCCAGGTCGCGGTCGGGGCTGAGCCCGAACAGGTCCATCACCTGAGCCACCATCTCCCGATGCTGTCCGGTGAGCACCACCCGGGTGCGAAAACCTGGATCGGCCTGGAACGCCAGGATCACCGGTGCCAGCTTGATCGCTTCTGGCCGGGTGCCCAGAACGATGCTCACGAGCGGTGCAGTGGCGGTCAAGGGAGCGAGGCGGTGGCTGGGATCCTAGGCAAGGGCTCCTGAATCTCCTGCCGGTCTTCCGCCGGTCTCCAGCCGACGCCAGGCTGCTGGCGCTGGGCCACCCTGGCGGCCCTTAAGAGCGGGTGGCCAGGCGGATCAGCAGCAGACTGGCCAGGCCCAGGGACAGGCCGAGCATCGCCAGACGGCCATTCCAGATCTCCGCCTGGGGCGTGAAACCGCGGCGCCAGGCGTTCAGTTCCTGCGGGTCGACGTCGACGGGCTCGAGCTGGTTCTCACTGATCTCAGCAGGGGCCATCTGTTCTCGTCCCAAGACAGAGTTGAAAACACTCTAAAGCGATTAACAACAGGTCCGCGTGTCGTAAAGGCTGCCGGCCTGCTCCAGCGGAAGACGGGCCAGCACCCCCAGATCGCAGGTGCTGCGGGCGCCGCCGGCCAGCCGAGCCGCCGCCGCCACGCCGATCATCGCCGCATTGTCGGTGCAGTAAGCCAGGGGAGCAACCCGCCACTGCAGGCCGAGGGAGGCGCAGCGCTCTGCCATGGTCTGTCGCAGGCGCTGATTGGACGCCACACCGCCCACCAGCACCACGGTGTCCAGGCCCTGATCCAGGGCACAGCGGCAGCTGCGCTCCACCAGCACCTCCGCCACCACGCGCTCAAAGCTGGCGGCAATGTCGGCCAGCGGCAGCTCGGGCAACTCCTGCTCCAGGCGCTGCACCAGCCGCAGCACGGCCGTCTTGAGGCCACTGAAGCTGAAGTCGTAGGGGTGGAAACCTCCCTCAGGCCGCGACACCCGGCCCTTGGGCAAGGGGAAGCGCCGGGGGTCCCCGGCCACTGCCGCCATCTGGATGGCGGGGCCACCGGGGTAACCCAGTCCCAGCAGCCGCGCCACCTTGTCGAAGGCCTCGCCGGCGGCGTCGTCATGGCTGCGGCCAAGCCGCCGGTAGGCCCCGATCCCCTCCACCCGCACCAGTTCGGTGTGACCGCCGCTGACCAGCAGCACCAGGTAGGGGCCGGGCGGCAGGGGCTCCCCCAGCTGCACCGAGCAGAGGTGACCCTCCAGATGGTGCACCCCCAGGAAGGGCAGATCGTGCAGGCGAGCGAGGGTGCGGCCGGTGACCGATCCCACCAGAAGGGCCCCCACCAGGCCTGGCGCCACCGTGGCGGCGATGCCATCGAGATCGCCGTAGCTCAGGCCCGACTCGGCCATCACCCGCTCCACCAGCTGGGGCAGGGCCTCCACATGGCGGCGGGAGGCGATTTCCGGCACCACGCCCCCCCAGCGGGCGTGCTCCTCCACCTGAGACGCGACAGCGCTGGCCAGCACCGTGCAATCACGCACAATCGCAGCCGCTGACTCGTCACAACTTGTTTCGAGGGCCAGAACCGTTGGCATGGCGCCCAGGGAGCTCCCTTACTGTCCGCGAGTGACATCCTGCCCCGCGGCCCCACGCCGATGCAGGGCTCCGCAGGGCACTCCCCCCGGCTTCTACCCAGGCTCTCCATGCGACGTCTTCTCCCCCGCCTGTGCGCGGTTCTGCTCTCGGCCTTCCTCCTCGTGGGCTTTGCGCCTGTGGCTTCAGCCGAGGCCTCGGTGGCCGGGCTGACCCCCTGTGCCGAGAGCGCCCGCTTCCAGCAGCGTGCCTCGGCTGCCCAGACCGACCAGGCCAAGGCACGCTTCAACGTGTACAGCCAGTCGCTGTGCGGCGATGACGGCCTGCCCCATCTGATCGTGGATGGCCGCTTCAGCCACGCCAGTGATTTCCTGATCCCTGGGCTTCTCTTCCTCTACATCGCCGGCACGATCGGCTGGGCCGGCCGCTCCTATCTGATGGCGATCCGCGGCAGCAAGGACGCCACCATGCGTGAGATTCAGATCGACATGCCCCTGGCGTTCAAATCCACCCTGGGAGCCGCCGTCTGGCCCCTGGCCGCCTTCAACGAGTTCGTTGGCGGAAAGATGATTGAAGCCGATTCCAAAGTGACCGTTTCCCCCCGCTGATTCCTGGAACCATGAAAAAATTCCTCACCACCGCTCCCGTCGTTGCCGCCGTCTGGTTCACCCTCACGGCCGGAATCACGATCGAGATCTTCCGCTTCTTTCCTGACCTGATCCTCCGCCCGCTCTGAGGGAACGTCTCTGAGGGAACATTCACCCTTCAGTCGCCCTGCTGCGCTCGGATCTCAACGACTGATCGACCGGAGATGACGGATGTCTGTTCGCCATGTCCTGTTCGTTCTCCCACTCGCCTTCCGATTTCCATTCAGATTCCATCAGCGGCCCCCCGGGGCCGCTTTTTTTATGGCGGTTGGTCAGCCGGCGGCCAGGCCAAGGGCCGCTTCCAGCTCAGCCACGGCCGCGTCCAGATCGCCATTCACCAGCACCGCGTCAAATTCCGCTTCGGCCTCCAGCTCCTGGTGGGCGCGCTCCAGCCGCCGCTGGATGGCCTCCTCGCGCTCGGTGCCCCGCCCGCGGATGCGCCGCTCCAGCTCCTCAAAACTGGGGGGCTTGATGAACACCTGAAACCCGGCAGGAAAACTCTGCCGCACCTGACGGGCTCCCTCCAGCTCGATCTCCAGCAGCACGGCCTGCCCCTGCTCCAGATGCTCCTCCACCGGTCCCCGCGGCGTGCCGTAGAAGTTGCCGGCGAACTCGGCCCACTCCAGGAAGCCCCCTGCCTGCACCTGGGCCTCGAAACGCTCGCGATCGAGGAAGCGATAGGTGGTCCCATCGATCTCAGCGGGTCTGGGGGCCCGGGTGGTGGCCGACACCGACAGCCAGAGGCGGGGATGGCGCTGGAGGAGAGCCGCCACCAACGTGCCCTTGCCCACACCGCTGGGGCCGCTGATCACGGTGAGCCGTCCTGGCGTTGAAGGGGATCCCATGGGGGTTTTCGGCTGGCCAGCAGAGTAGGGGGATCCCAGCGCACGCTCCGGCGTGAAGCGGCAGCCCATGGCGCCCCAGACCCAGCCCAGCCTGGCCATCCAGGCCATGGACCTCACCAGCCTGCGGGCGGTGCTGGCGGAGCTGCGTCCGCTGCTGGTGCCGGCGCGCTTCGAGAAGGCGCAGCAGCCCAATCCCCACACCCTGCAGCTGGGGCTGCGTGGCCTGAGCGGCATGCGCTGGCTGGAGATCAGCTGGCTGGCGGCCGCTCCCCGGCTGCTGGCGATCCCGCCGCCGCCCAGGCAGGGGGACGGCAGCACCCTGGCCCGGGTCCTTCAGCACGGCCTCGGAGGGCTGGCCCTGGTGGCGATCGAGCAGGAGGGCTTCGAGCGGGTGGTGGATCTGCATTTCGCGCCCAGGCCCGGAGAGCCCAGCGGCCGCCGCCTGGTGGTGGAGCTGATGGGTCGCCACAGCAACGTGTTCCTGCTTGATGCCCAGGGGCGGGTGGTGAGCCTGGCCCGGCAGGTGCGGGAGCAGCAGTCACGGCTGCGGCCGATCACCAGCGGCTCCTCCTACACCCGTCCGCCGGCCCTGCAGTCGGATCCCCCCAGCCTCGCGGAGTCGCAGGAGCGCTGGCGGCGGCGGCTGCAGCTGGTGCCGGTGACGCTGCGCCAGGCCCTGCAGCAGACCTACCAGGGGATCAGCCCAGCCCTGGCGCTGCAGCTGGCCGCTGGCGCCGCTGAGCCAGCGGCTGAGCTGCTGGCCCGGCCGGTGGACACGCTCAGCCAGGTCCACTGGGATCATCTCTGGGAGCACTGGCAGCGCTGGCTGCACGATCTGGAGCAGGAGCGCTTCGGCTGGGATGCCGACAGCGCCGGCACGGGCTCCAGCCACTACCGCTGCTGGGGCACCGCCAGCCGCGGGCCCGTGAACGCCCCCCTGGCGGCCTACTACCGCCAGCGACTGGGCCAGGGTGAGCTGCAGCAGCGCCGGACGAGCCTGGAGCTGAAGCTGCTGGCCGCCCGCGAGCGGGAAGACCGCCAGCGGCAGCAGCAGCAGGACCTGCTCGATCAGGTGGAGAGCGGCGATGAACTCAGTCGCACAGCTGACGGCCTGCTCTGCCTGGCGGCCCCCAGCCGTGAGCAGGTGGCCGAGGCCCAGGCCCTCTACAAGCGGGCGCGGCGACTGCGGCGCTCGGTGGTCTCGATCACTCCCCGGCTGGAGCTGCATCAGCGCCAGCTGGAGCGTCTCGACGCCAGCCTGGCCTTCCTGGCCCTGCACAGCCCAGATCTCAGCAGCGGCGACGGCAACGGCCACCACGGAGGGGATCTGGAGGAAGCCCTCCGCCAGCTGGAGGCCCTTGAGCAGGAGAGCGAAGAGCTGCTGGCCCGAGGAGGCGCCGAGGGGCGTCAGTCTCGCCGCCGTGCCCCGCCGCGCTCAGCAGCGGGCACCCCATCGCCCCTGGAGCTGCTCACCCCCGGCGGCCTGAGGGTCCAGGTGGGACGCAACCATCGCCAGAACGAGTGGATCAGCCTGCGTCAGGCCCGCCGTGGCGACCTCTGGTTCCACGCCCAGGAGTGCCCCGGCAGCCACGTGATGCTCAAGGCCTCGGCCGCGGAGGCCGCGGAGGCCGACCTCCAGCTGGCCGCTGATCTGGCCGCCCACTTCAGCCGTGCCCGACACAATGGTCGGGTGGCGGTGCTGAAGGTGCCCTCGGATCAACTGCAACGAATCGCCGGGGCTGTGGCCGGCACCGTGACCCATCGGGGGGGTGAGGTGGTCTGGGCTTCACCGCAGCGGGCCGCCCACTGGCTCGCCGCGGTGGACTCCGTGTCTAAGGTCCCAGCGGAGCCTGGGCCATGAGCGAACCAACCCCCACCACAGCCAGCAATCCAGCCAGCGGCACCGCCCTGCCCGCGCCGGCACCCATCCGCGTCAGCCGCCCGGATGAGTTTCCCGGCGAAGTGGAAATGAGCCTGCTGGAGCACCTGGAGGAGCTGCGGCGGCGGGTGCTGCGCAGTCTGCTGGCCCTGGTGGTCTCCGCAGCTGTCTGTCTGGTGCTGGTGCGGCCGCTGGTGCGCCTGCTGCAGGTGCCGGCGGTGGGCATGCGCTTCCTCCAGCTGGCGCCCGGGGAGTTCCTGTTCGTCTCCATCAAGGTGGCTGGCTACGCCGGCCTCACCCTGGTGCTGCCCTACATCCTCTATGAGCTGCTCTCCTTTGTGCTGCCAGGGCTGACCCGACGCGAGCGGCGCCTGGTGGCCCCAGCCGTGGCGGCATCAGCCGTGCTGTTCGTGGTGGGGCTGGCCTTCGCCTGGTGGGCGCTGGTGCCGGCGGCCCTGCGCTTTCTGGTGAACTACGGCGCCGATGTGGTCGAGCCGATCTGGTCGATCGAGCGCTACCTCGACTTCGTGCTGCTGTTGATGGTGGCCACCGGGCTGGCCTTCGAACTGCCGGTGCTGCAGCTGCTGCTTGGGGCCTTCGGGCTGGTGGGGTCCCGCACCATGCTCGGCGCCTGGCGCTGGGTGGTGCTGGGATCGGCCCTGGCCGGTGCCGTGCTCACGCCCTCCACCGACCCGGTCACGATGCTGCTGCTCACCGGAGCGATCACGGCCCTGTTCCTGATCGGCGTGGCCCTGGTGGCGCTGGTGGAGCAGGTGCGACCCGAGCCCGCCTGAGCGGGACGAGCCGGGGTTGATCTCAGAGCAGGAATTCGCTGCTGCGCCCATCGGCGGCCGGCTCCAGAGCCAGGCTCATGGCCTTCCCCAACCGCGGCCGGTCCTTGGTGGTGCTGAGCCAATCCCTCACCTGCTCCGCCACCTGGAGGTTGTTGAGCACTTCCACCAGCTCCCGCAGACGGGCCTCATAGCCGGCGGCATCCAGCGGGAAGGACTGCTGCTCCAGGTAGGCCCACATCACCTGCAGGTACAACCTCCCCCGGCGCTGGACCAGCTGCAGGTCGTAGGAGGCCTGCCAGCGGGAGCGCAACAACGTGATCACCTCTTCATAGCGAAGGGGCGCAGAGGCGGAGGCAGGGGCGGGATCGGACAACAGCGAAGCCAGCAACGGGGACGGCGGGGTGGAGCGCAGCGACGGAGCTGACAACAGCATGTTGCGGCAAGGGCTCAGACTCCCGCTTTGGGCCCCGGTGGCCGGAGGGGCAACGGTCATAATGGGCGGCACGTTGCTTCGGCACCAAGGAACGCCTCGTATGACCCAGATCCCAGTGAGCGATGTGCCCGGAATGGGTCGTCGGCAGTTCATGAATCTGCTCACCTTCGGCACGGTCACCGGGGTTGCCCTTGGTGCTCTGTACCCCGTGGTCAACTACTTCATCCCCCCCAAGGCCGCCGGCGGTGGTGGCGGCACCACGGCCAAGGATGAGCTGGGCAACACCGTCACCGCCACGGGCTGGCTTTCCACCCACAAAGAAGGCGACCGCAGCCTGGTGCAGGGGCTCAAGGGTGACCCCACCTACCTGCTGGTGGAGGGCCCCGAGGCGATCGGCAGTTACGGCATCAACGCCATCTGCACCCACCTCGGCTGCGTCGTGCCCTGGAACAGCGGCGCCAACAAGTTCATGTGCCCCTGCCACGGCAGCCAGTACGACGCCACCGGCATGGTGGTGCGCGGTCCGGCACCCCTCTCCCTGGCCCTGGCCAACGTCACGGTCGAGAACGACACCGTGTTCCTGAGCCAGTGGAGCGACACCGACTTCCGCACCGGCGACAAGCCCTGGTGGGCCTGATCTTCCGCGCTCTCCCCCTCCTTCGTCGCCCGTTCCCCCACCCCCCATGCGCCGCTCCCTCTCCCTGCTGCTGAGCTCCCTGCTCGTTGCCGCTGCCCTCCTGGTGGCTCCCCAGGCCAGTTGGGCCTATCCGTTCTGGGCCCAGCAGAATTACGACAGCCCTCGCGAAGCCACCGGCAAGCTCGTCTGCGCCAACTGCCACCTGGCCAAGAAGGCCACCCAGATCGAGGTGCCCCAGGCCGTGATGCCCGACACCGTTTTCAAGGCGGTGGTGAAGATTCCCTACGACACGGCAACCCAACAGGTGGGCGCCGATGGCAGCCGCTCCGGGCTGAATGTGGGGGCCGTGGTGATGCTGCCCGATGGCTTCAAGCTGGCTCCGCCGGAGCGCCTGAGCGATGAGCTGAAGGAGGAAACCGCTGGGGTGTACTTCACCCAGTACAGCGACAACGACCCCAACATCCTGTTGGTGGGTCCCCTGCCCGGCGATCAGCACCAAGAGATCGTCTTCCCGATCCTCTCGCCTGATCCCGGCAGCGACAGCTCGATCCACTTCGGCAAGTATTCGATCCACGTGGGCGGCAACCGCGGCCGCGGTCAGGTGTATCCCACCGGCGAGAAGAGCAACAACACGGTGTTCAATGCCACCGCCGACGGCACCGTGGCCGCCATCAGCGCCGGTGAGAACGGAGCCTCGGTGGTGGAGATCAGCACCGCCGATGGTCAGAGTGTGAGCGACACGATTCCGGCCGGTCCCTCCCTCACCGTGGCGGTGGGTGACAGTGTCAGCGCCGGCGCCCCCATCTCCGATGACCCCAACGTGGGTGGATTCGGTCAGCTGGATGTCGAGATCGTTCTTCAGAACCCTGTGCGTCTCTACGGAATGCTCGCCTTCTTCGCCGCCGTAGCCCTGGCCCAGATCATGCTGGTGCTGAAGAAGAAGCAGGTGGAGAAAGTTCAGGCCGCCGAGGGCATCTGACCCCTCTGGCCACCACGCCGTTCGCCTGAGTGCATTCGTTGGAGTTTCTCTCCCCGGCCACGACCCTGGCTGTGTTCAGCTCGCCGGGGCCCCTGATCTTTCAGTTGGGCCCCTTTTCCCTGCGTTGGTACGGCCTGCTGATCGCCCTGGCGGTGCTGATCGGCCTGCTGTTGGCCACCCGGCTGGGGAAGGCACGCAACATCGATCCCGTGCTGATCGCAGACCTGCTGCCGCTGCTGGTGCTGGCGGCGGTGCTGGGCGCCCGCCTCTACTACGTGTTGCTGGAATGGCGCCAGTATCAGCTCAACTGGCTGGAAGCCCTGGCCATCTGGCGAGGGGGCATCGCCATCCATGGAGCTTTGATCGGGGGCACTCTGGCTGTGATCGCCTATTGCCGCTGGCGCAAGCTGGCCTTCTGGAACCTGCTGGATGTGCTGGTCCCCTCCGTTGCCCTCGGCCAGGCGATCGGTCGCTGGGGAAACTTTTTCAACTCTGAGGCGTTCGGCCTGCCCACCGACCTGCCCTGGAAGCTCTACATCCCCACCCTCAACAGGCCGGCCCCCTTCCTCGATCAGCAGTATTTCCATCCCACGTTCCTCTACGAATCGATCTGGAACCTGGGCGTGGTGGCCCTGTTGCTGCTGTTGTTCCGTGCCGGGATCAAGGGTCGGATCCCCCTGCCTGCAGGGGCCCTGAGCTGCGTTTACCTGGTGAGCTACAGCCTCGGCAGGGTCTGGATTGAGGGGCTGCGCACCGACCCCCTCTGCCTGTTCTCGACACCGCCGTTCTGTGAAGGAGGGCTGCGCATGGCCCAGCTGATGAGCCTGCTGCTGATCGCCCTCGGCAGCTTCGGCCTCTGGCGGCTCTATGGCCAGGGCCGCTCCCTTCCCGATCCTGGTGCTGCCCAACCCCTGCCGCGGAACCCCTCTTGATCGCCAGCTCCACTGCAGTGCCCGGCGCTGAGCACCCGGTGTTGATCGTCGGAGCCGGACCCGGCGCCATCGATCTGATGACTGTGCGGGCCACCCGTGCCGTTGAAGCCGCCGACGTGCTCGTGTGGACCGATTCGCTGGTCTCACCCCAGATCGCGGCCCTGGCACCGCAGCACTGCGAGCGGATCCGCACCAGCACCCTCACCCTCGAGGAGGTGCTGGAGCTGGTGGTGGCGCGGGCGCGGGCGGGATTGCGGGTGGTGCGCCTGCACGATGGCGATCCCTGCCTCTACGGAGCCCTGGCGGAGCAGATCTGCCGCCTCGCCGACGCCGGCCTCGAGGTGGAGGTGGTGCCGGGATTGAGCGCCTATCAGGCCACCGCGGCGGCCCTCAAGGCCGAGCTCACCATCCCTGGCCTGGTGCAGACCATCGTGCTCAGCCGCGCCGGTGGGCGTACGGGAGTGCCGGAGCGCGAGTCACTGGCGCATCTGGCCTCCCTGCGGGCCTCCCTCTGTCTGTATCTGAGCGCCCGCCACGTGGAGGCGGTGCAGCAGGAGCTGCTGGAGCACTATCCCGCAGACACACCGGTGGCCATCGGCTACCGGGTGAGCTGGCCGGATCAGTGGCTGCAGGTGGTGCCGCTGGAGCAGATGGCGGCCGTGAGCCGCGAGCGACAGTTGATCCGCACCACCCTTTATGTGATCAGCCCGGCGCTGGCCGCGCCTGAGCAGGCCCGCTCAAGGCTTTATTCCGCCAGTCATGATCATCTGTTCCGGCCAGCGACAGCCACTGCTGAGCCCGAAGCTGCCACCGGAGCAGCCGCACGGACAGCGGGGGGAGCAGGCGGCTGAACCACGGTGTTTTAGGATCAGCGGGTGCGGGCGATTAGCACAGCGGTAGCGCACTTCCTTCACACGGAAGGGGTCACTGGTTCGAATCCAGTATCGCCCATTCTTTTCTTCCGGCCGGGCCTCACTCCGGCCACTCAGTCGACGGCGGGCCCGAATCAGGCCGCCACCGGACTGCAGACCAGTTCGGCGTGCAGGATCTCCATCACCTCAAGAATCCGGACGGAATCGCTGGGATCAAGGTCCAGCTGAGCAGCAAGATCCGTGAGGATCTGTTGTTCCTGGGCCACCAGTGGTCCATCGGAGCGCATGATCTCAGCCGCCACTGCGTAGGCCGTGCGGCGCTCGTGGGGATCCAGTTGCAGAGCCGCCCGGGCCATCAGGATCGGTGCCCCATCCCGCCGCAGATCAGCCAACAGCCGGTCGAACAGTTGAATCATCGCCGCGTCCCCCAGCTGATTGAAGGGGACGCGGTAATCGAGGGAGTGGCGCAGGGCCCGGGAGCCGGCACGGGTGAGCACCCCGTCCCAGGAGACGGCGGCGAGGGCCACGGCCACAAAAGCGGTCGGAGAATCCATGGATCTGGCAGCAGGAATGTGCTGCCTCTGTCATGGCGACAGCGGGGCCGATCCTGCGGTCGTCGTCGCTACCGGCCTTCAGATTCCACCAGCAACTTCACCCCGGTGGCCTCCGCCAGGGGCTCGGCGCAGGCCTGCAGGCTCCAGCGCTCCAGGCTCAGATCCAGGGATGAGGCCGACTCCAGCCCGATGCTCAGCTCAGTGGTGCTGCAGGCGATGCGCAGGCCCGCCACCGCCGGGGTGGGGCGGCGATCCAGGGAGGCGGCCAGCCGCAGCAGAATCGCCATGGCGTTGACGGTCTGCCTCTGCTCACGGCCCGGCAGCAGCAGCCAGGCTTCGTGGCGCTTCTTGGGAAGACTGCGACGGTGATAGCGGGCGATCGCCGCCACCATCAACTGCTCGGTTTCGGAGTAGCCCAGCAGGTCGCCGTGGCGGATCAGATACCAGCTGTGTTTGTGATAAGCGGAAATGTTGATGTGCTGACCTGAGGCGTGGAGCATCGCGGCGGCCCAGAGCAGTTGTCGCCCTTCGCCATCGTCGTGGTGCAGCACCCCGCGGCAGCGGTCGTAGAGGCTGAGGGCATGCTGGGCCACCCGCTCGGCCCGGGCCTGGTCGACGCCGTAATGCTGGGCCAACTGCAGCACCGTGCGCCGACGGATCGAGCTCTGGTAGGTGAAGCGATCGACAATGAGGTCGTGGCGCAGCATCCAGTCGACGATCAGGCCCTCGCGCAGGGCCCGCTCACTGATCACCAGCTCCCCGGCCTGGAGCATCGCCATCGCCTGCTGCAGCACCAGGGCCCCCGGCACGATGATCTCGGCGCGGCGCTCATTGATCGCAGGCAGGGAGCGCCGCTGCTCCGGGGTCAGGGTCGTCAGCCTGTTCACCTGCTGATCGATCTGCTCCCGGCTCATGCGGAATCCCTGCAGGCGCAGGGGGGTGCGCTCCTGCTCGGCGGCCACCAGCGACGCCAGAGCCGTGGCGGTGCCGCTGGTGCCCACCATCACTGGCACCTCCCCAGGCCGCAGTTTGCGCTTCACCCGCTCCACCGCCGGCTCCAGCGACCCCTGGATGAACGCCCGCAGAAAGGTCAGTCGAGCCGCCGGCAGCGGATCCTCGCGGATGAAGTCGCGCAGCAGCCGCACCGCTCCGATACGGGTGCTGGTGAGTTCACGGGCGTCGGCCCCGTCGGCCAGGATCAGCTCCGTGGAGCCACCGCCGATGTCGAGGATCAGGTGTGGGGTCTCCCCGAAGGCCATTCCCGAGAGCACGCCGAGATAGATGAGGCGGGCCTCTTCCTGGCCACTGACCAGATCCACCTCCAGCCCCAGTTGCTCCTGCACCGCCTGCACGAACAGCCGTCCATTGGGCGCCTCCCGCACCGCACTGGTGGCGGCCGTGAGAACTTGCTCCACCCCGTGGCTCTCGGCCAGCTGAAGGTAGTGGCGCAAGGCGATGAAGGCGCGCTCGATCGCCTCGGGCGTGAGCTCGCCCGTCTCGGGGTCCCGCTCCCCCAGGCGGGTGGTCGACTTCTCCGCCAGCACCAGGCGAAAACTGCGCAACTCAGGGTCCACCGCCGCAATCAGCAGATGGATGGAGTTGGTGCCGATGTCGATGGCCGCCACGTAACGCAGTCCGTCGCCGGAGCCCTCTTTGGCGGGAGCGGCCACGGGGGCGGCGGGGTCGGAAGGGACCATCGGACGACCGGCCGGCGCGACTCGCGCCACTTTGCCACCGAAGCCCACCATTGAGCTGCGCCGCTGAAGTCCCCCAGCCCCGGAGCGCCGTAACCTGCGCTGATGAACATCCGCGCCTCCCTGCGGGGTTGGTTCGAGCTGCTGCGCTGGCACAAGCCCAGCGGGCGTCTGATCCTGCTGATCCCAGCCGGCTGGGCCCTCTGGCTCACGCCCCAGGCCCCGCCGGCGACATCCCTGGTGGGCCTGATCGTGGCCGGTGGCCTGGCCGTGAGCGGTGCCGGCTGCGTGGCCAATGACCTCTGGGACCGGCGCATCGATCCACTGGTGGAGCGCACCCGAACGCGCCCCCTGGCCAGTGGCCGGGTGGGGGTGGCCGAAGCGGTGGCCTTGCTGCTGGCCTGCCTGCTGATCGCTCTGGCGGTGGTGCTGGCTCTGCCGGCGGCCGGCCGCGGCCTCGGCCTGGCCCTGGCGCTCGCCACCCTGCCGCCGGTGCTGCTCTACCCCTCGGCCAAGCGCTGGTTCGCCTATCCCCAGCTGGTGCTGGCGCTCTGCTGGGGCTTCGCGGTGCTGATCCCCTGGGCCGCGGCCACGGGCGGCCTGGCGGGGGGCTGGCCCCTGGCGCTGGCCTGGCTGGCCACGCTGCTGTGGACCTTCGGCTTCGACACCGTGTACGCCATGGCCGACCGGGAGGATGACGCCGCCCTGGGGGTGCGCAGCAGTGCCCTCAGCCTGGGGCAGGCCGCCGGCGGCGCGGTGTCGCTCAGCTATGGCGCCGCCGCGCTGCTGCTGGCCGCAGCGGCCCATGGCGCCGGGGTGAGCTGGATCTTCTGGCCCCTCTGGGCTCTGGCGGCGGCGGGCATGCAACGGGAAGCCGGTCGCCTGCGGGGGCAACCGCCCCGCTCCCGGTTTGGAGAGCACTTCAGCCGCCAGGTGCAGCTCGGCTCGCTGCTGCTGCTGGCCCTGGTGCTGGGGCGCGGGGCATGAGCGACTGGTTGCCACCGCCCCTGCGGCCGGGGGACCGGGTGAGGCTGGTGGCGGCCAGCTCCGCCCTGGGGGAGCGCCAGCGGCTGGAGGCAGGCATCGCCGTGCTGGAGGGCTGGGGCCTGACGGTGGAGCTGCCCTTTGTGCCGGAGCGGCGCTGGGGGTATCTGGCCGGCCGCGACCATGAACGCCTGGCCGATCTGCTCACGGATGGCGAGACCAGCCCCGAAGCACTCACAGCCACAGCCGGGCCGGCCGCACTGCTGGCCTGCGTGCGCGGCGGCTGGGGCGCGGCGCGGCTGCTGGAGCAACCGCTGCCCCTGCCTGAGGGCTGGCTGCTGGGCTTCTCCGATGTGACCTCCCTGCTGCTGGCCCAGCAGGCCCGGGGTCTGCGCGGCGCGGTCCATGGCCCGATGATCACCACCCTGGCGGCCGAGCCGGCCTGGAGCCAGGAGCGGCTGCGCCGGCTGCTCTTCGGCGAAGCGCCGGGGGCATTGCAGGGAACCCCATGGCGTGGCGGGAGGGCCGAAGGGCCGCTGCTGGTGGCCAACCTCACCGTGGCCACCCATCTGCTGGGCACCGAGCACCTGCCCGATCTCCAGGGGGCGGTGCTGATCCTTGAAGACGTGGGCGAGGCCCCGTACCGGATCGAGCGCATGCTCACCCACTGGCGCCTCTGCGGCGCCCTGCAGCAGCTGGCCGGGATCGGCTTCGGCAGCTTCCAGGGCTGTGACGAGCCCGACGGGGAGCGGGTGTCGGCCGGGGAACGCTTCAGCCTTGAGCAGGTGCTGCGCGAACGCACCGCCGACCTCGGCATTCCCATGCTCGCAGGGCTTCCCGTGGGCCATGAGCCCGGCAACGGCGCCCTGCCGCTGGGGGTGCCCTGCCGCCTGGACGGGGAGTGCGGCGAACTGAGCCTGCTGCTCTAGGAGCCGCCGCTGCGGGCCGCCAGCACCGCCTCGGCGATGGTGAGATCAAAGGGGGTGGTGAGCTTGATGTTCGAAGCCGGGGCCTCGATCACCCGCACCGGCCAGCCCAGGCGCTCAAACAGGGAGGCATCGTCGGTGACGCTCCAGCCCTCGCTCGCCGCCGTGGCATGGCCGCGGCGCAGCTGGGCCAGAGGGAAACCCTGGGGCGTCTGGGCCGCCCACAGCATCCGGCGATCGGGGGTGTCCTCGATCGTGCCGTCGGCGGCCACCCGCTTGATCGTGTCCGACACCGGCACCGCGGCGATCACGGCCTCACCGCGGGCGGCCGCGGCGGCGCAGCGGCTGATCAATTCCGGCTCCACCAGGCAGCGGGCACCGTCGTGGATCAGCACCGCTTCCGCCTCCGGCGGCAGGGCCGCCAGGCCCAGGCGCACCGACTCCTGGCGGGTCTCACCGCCCTCCACCCAGAGCACGGGCCGATCGGGCGCAGCGGCCGCCACCACAGCCGCCACCTCCGCCTGATCACAGGCCTGGCCCACCAGAGCGATCCAGCTGATCTCAGGGGTGGCGAGGGCCGCCTCCAGGGTCCAGGCCAACACGGGGCGCCCCGCCAGGGGAAGCAGCAGCTTGTTGCGCTCGGCACCCATCCGGCGGCCACTGCCGGCGGCGGCGATCAGCAAATGCACAAGGGACTCCCGCGCTACGGACAAACCAGACCGGATTCATACAATCAGGCCGCCAGCCAGCCTTGCAGCCACTGCCCCGATGCGTGTTCTAGTACTGATCCCGGGCGGCATGGCAACCCAGCTCCAGGCGATTCCGGCCGTGGCCGCCGTGGCCGCCAGGCTCCAGGCCCAGGTGCAGGTGGCCTGTCCCGCCGGGGTGGGGGCGGCCTGGAAGCTCGTGCCGGCGGTGGAGAAAGTGCTGGGCTACAGCTTCGATGGGGCGGTGAGCCTGGCCGACTGGGCGAACCTGCTGGGAGGCGTGCGCGAACCCGATTTCCAGGTCTGCCTGAACCTGGGCAGCGGCTGGCCCATCGATCTGATGCTGTCGCTGGGCCACATCCCCACCCGGATCGCCACCGGCGGCTTCTCTGCCACCACCACCGTCAGCCGCCAGGCGGGATGGCCCAACCAGACCCTCGAAGCCTGGCTGCGGCCGATCGGCGTGCCCCTCGATGCCGCCAGCTACCGCCTCAGCCTGCCCAAGCCCACCCTGGAGGAGGCAGTGGCTGCGGCTCCAGCCGGCGATGGCCCGCTGCTGCTGCTCGCCCCTGACCCCGAGCCCACGGCAGCAGAACCCGACTGGCCGGCCCAGCGCTGGCAGGAGCTGCCGCAGGCGATCCGCGCCCGGTTGCCCCAGCTGCGCGTGCTGCAGGCCCGCCGTGACGGCAGCCCCCTGGAGCGGGCCGCCCAGGTGGCGGCCGCCGACGTGGTGCTCAGCAGCGACCCGATCACCACCGAATTGGCCCTGCTCAGCGGCACCCCTCTGGTGGCGCTGGGTCGCAGCGGCGACAGCCTGCCCCACCGCCCTGGTGTACAAGGGCTCGGTGCGGCAACGTCCCTGCAGGATCTCGATGTTGCTGACGTCCTGCAGGCCCTCGGTCTGGGCTGAGCATCCCCCCATCAACCCCGGCGTCTCGGATGCTTCCACCCTCCAGGCGTCGCCGCCCCAGGCCCCCCTCCTCCAGAATCCGCCGACCCTGGCGGTCCCCCCTGATCGCCCTGGTGGCCCTGGTGAATGTATCGGCGGCGGGCTACCGCTACACCGAGGGCTGGGACTGGGGCGACTGCTACTGGATGGTGCTGGTGATCCTCACCACCCTGGGCTGGAGCGACGGCACCACCGAGCCCCTCTCCGGGGCAGGCCGTGTGGTCACCACCCTCTCGATCGCCGGGGGGCTGGTGGTGGTCCAGGTGGCGATCCAGAGCCTGCTGGGGCTCACCGAATCCGGCTACTTCCGGCGGATGCGCGAGCTCCGCTTCCGCCGCTGGCTTCTCACCATGAATGACCACGTGATTCTCTGCGGCTATGGCCGCATCGGCCGAGAGATCGCCGATCAGATCACCGCCGAGGGTGTGCCGTTGCTGGTGGTGGAAATGGATCAGGGCCGCAAGGAGGCCGCCGAGGAGCAGGGCCTGCCGGTGCTGCAGGCCGATGCCACCCTCGATGAAACCCTGCTGGAGGCGGGCATTCACCACTGCCGCAGCCTGGTGGCGGCCCTGCCCAACAACGCCGCCAATCTCTATGTGGTGCTCAGTGCCCGGGGCATTGCGCCCCGCTGCCGCCTGATCGCCCGCTCCGACAGTGATGAGGCGGCGCGCAAGCTGCGGCTGGCCGGCGCTGATCAGGTGGTGAGCCCCTATGTGGCCGGCGGCCGCAGCATGGCCGCCACGGCCCTGCGCCCCCTGGCGGTGCAGTTCATGGACCTGCTGGCGGGATCGGAGTGTGAGGTGGAGGAATTCCAACTCAGCGCCAACGGCCAGCTGCTGGGGGATCTCAACGGCCGCACTCTGGCCGAACTGGAACTGCGCCGGCGCACCGGCGCCCTGGTGCTGGCGGTGCGCATGCCCGCCCCGAAGGCGAACAACCCATCGGTGTACCGAGGGATCACCAACCTGCCGCCGCCGCCGAAGCTGATCGCCAATCCCAATGGCGATGTGAGGCTGCTGGCGGGCCAGCTGCTGGTGGTGATGGGCAGCAAGGAGGAACTGCAGCGCTTTGCCCAGCTGCTGGGCCCCGCCGTCGAAGGGGTCGAAGCGATGACCAACTGAGCGGGGCCAGGGGGCGCATACGATCGCCCTCACCCTGCTCTCCCGCCGATGACCGGATCCGCTGTTGCCCCACTCACGGGCCAGGTGGCTCTGGTCACCGGAGCCAGCCGCGGCATCGGCCGGGCCATCGCCCTGGAGCTGGCTGCCAGTGGAGCCGAAGTGGTGGTGAACTATGCGGCATCCGCTGAGGCGGCCAAAGCGGTGGTGGCCACCATCACCGCCGCCGGCGGCAGGGCCTGGAGTCACCGGGCCGATGTCTCTCAGGAGGCGGAGGTGGAGGCCATGGTCCAGCAGGTGCTGGAGCGCAGCGGCCGCCTTGATGTGCTGGTGAACAACGCCGGCATCACCCGCGACGGCTTGCTGATGCGCATGA
The DNA here is from genome assembly GCF_025128055.1 of Synechococcus sp. CS-1329. GTDB lineage: Bacteria > Cyanobacteriota > Cyanobacteriia > PCC-6307 > Cyanobiaceae > Regnicoccus_A. The sequence goes on from NZ_JAHLYS010000003.1 coordinate 21,630, forward strand.
AGACCGCCGACTGGCAGAGCGTGATCGACCTCAACCTCAGTGGTGTCTTTCTCTGCAGCCGCGCCGTCTGCCGCACGATGCTCAAGGCCCGCAGGGGCCGCATCATCAACATCACCTCGGTGGTGGCGCTGATGGGCAACCCCGGCCAGGCCAACTACAGCGCCGCCAAGGCCGGGGTGATCGGCCTCACCCGCAGCACCGCCGCCGAGCTGGCCAGCCGTGGGGTCACCGTCAACGCCGTCGCCCCGGGCTTCATCGCCTCCGACATGACCAAGAACCTGGACGTGGAGCGGATTCAGGCGGCCATCCCCCTGGGCCGGCTCGGTCAACCTGAGGATGTGGCCGGGGTGGTGCGTTTTCTGGCCGCCGATCCCGCCGCCGCCTACATGACCGGCCAGGTGCTGCAGGTGGATGGGGGCCTGGTGATGCGCTGAAGCGTGATCACCCGATCACGACTGGATCGGCTGCCCCAGTTCCTCGCGCAGGCGGCGGATGCGCTGCAGCAGCCGCAGGCGACGGCTGCGGGCCGTGATCGTCAGAAAGAGCCGCAGGGGCACATAGATCAGGGCCATCGCCAGGCCCAGGCCGGCGATGACCAGGAACACCATCAGGCTGGCCCCGGAAACCGAATCAATCGCCGGATCGGTGAGCGCATCGGCCACCGACGCCGAGAGGCTGGCGCGCAGGTTGTCCTCCATCTCAGGACCCTATCGGCAGAGGGTGCCGGCCGCAGCGCCCGGGTGGGGCCAGCGATTCGGCTTTCCCCACCAGCTTGACCCTGACTGGACCACGTCCGCTGTGGGACGCTGAATCTGACTGGGTGCGGCGGCCGTGCCCGGTTCCGCCTGGGAGGTCGTTCCACCCCGGCGTCAGACCTTTTTCCACCTCCTGCACGACCGATGGCCAAGCTGATCAGTTTTTCCGACGCCTCCAGGGGCTCGCTCGAGCGGGGGGTGAATGCCCTGGCGGATGCCGTGCGGGTCACGATCGGGCCCAAGGGCCGCAATGTGGTCCTGGAAAAGTCGTTTGGTGCGCCCGACATCGTCAATGACGGGGTGACGATCGCCAAGGAGATCAGCCTGGAGGATCCCTTCGAGAACGTGGGCGCCCGGCTGATCCAGCAGGTGGCCTCCAAGACCAAGGACCAGGCCGGTGATGGCACCACCACCGCCACGGTGCTGGCCCAGGCCCTGGTGCACGAGGGGCTGCGCAACGTGGCGGCCGGCGCCAACCCGGTGGGGCTGCGCCGCGGCATGGAGCGGGCGGCCGCCCGGGTGGTGGAGGGCATCGCCGCCCTCTCCCAGCCCGTGGCCGGCGACGCCATCCGTCAGGTGGCCACCGTGAGCTCCGGCGGTGATGAAGAAGTGGGCCGGATGGTGGCCGAGGCCATGGACAAGGTGAGCACCGACGGGGTGATCACCGTGGAGGAATCCCGCTCCCTCTCCACGGAGCTGGAGGTGACCGAGGGCATGGCCTTCGATCGCGGATACTCCTCTCCTTACTTCGTCACCGATGGCGACCGCCAGGTGTGCGAGTACGACAGCGCCCTGCTGCTGGTGACCGATCGCAAGATCAGCAGCATCAACGATCTGGTGCCGGTGCTGGAGGCCGTCTCCCAGGCCGGTGCCCCCCTGGTGATCCTGGCCGAGGAAGTGGCCGGTGAAGCACTCGCCACCCTGGTGGTGAACAAGAACAGAGGAGTGCTGCAGGTGGCAGCCGTGCGTGCGCCGGGATTCGGCGACCGCCGCAAGGCCATGCTCCAGGACATCGCCATCCTCACCGGCGCCACCTTGATCAGCGAAGACCGGGCCATGACGCTCGACAAGGTGGCCCTGAGTGACCTCGGCCGCATGCGCAGGATCACGATCAGCAAAGACAGCACCACGATCGTCGGCACTGAAGACCACAGCGCTGCCGTGGCCGATCGGGTGGCCTCGATCCGCCGCGAACTGGAGGCCACCGAATCCGAGTACGACCGCGAAAAGCTGAATGAGCGCCTGGCCAAACTGGCTGGTGGTGTGGCCGTGATCAAGGTGGGCGCCCCCACCGAAACGGAGCTGCGCAACCGCAAGCTGCGCATCGAAGACGCCCTCAATGCCACCCGCGCCGCGGTGGAGGAAGGCATCGTGGCCGGCGGCGGGTTCACCCTGCTGCAGCTGGCCACCGACCTTGACCCGTTCATCGCCGAGCAGAGCGGGGATGAGCGCACCGGCGCCGAGATCGTGCAGCGGGCCCTGGCGGCACCGGCCCGCCAGATCGCCAACAATGCCGGCGCCAACGGCTCGGTGGTGGTGGCAGAAGCCCAGCGCCTCGGCAAGGGCTACAACGCCATCACCGGCTCCTACGACGACATGGTGGCCGTCGGCATTCTCGATGCCGCCAAGGTGGTGCGCCTGGCCCTGCAGGACGCCGTCTCGATCGCCGCGATGCTGATCACCACCGAAGTGGTGATCACCGACAAGCCGGAACCGCCTGCCCCCGCTGGCGGCGGCGGCATGGACCCCATGGGCGGTATGGGTGGCATGGGAGGAATGGGCGGCATGGGCATGCCCGGCATGATGTGATCCAGCGCGCGGGCCGCTGCTTCAGCGGCCCG
>NZ_JAHLYS010000004.1 GCF_025128055.1 Synechococcus sp. CS-1329
AGCGGATGGCTGGCCGGGATCCGCTCCTCGATCGAGACGTAGGAGAACAAGGAGCCGCTGCGCTCCTGCTGACCTCGCATCAAACCTGGGGCAGTTGACTCATTCTCGCAGAGGAAGCGGGGTTTTTCAGCAAACTCCTAGGCCGAGCCTCCCATCCACCCGTAAACCCCACGCGGAAACCGTGGATTCCTGGGCACAATGGCCCCAGGCAAGCGCCGATCGGTCCACTGCAGCGCCCATGGGTTTCAGCACCAAGACGGAGTACGGGCTGGTGGCCCTGATCGAGCTGGCCGAGGTGCACTCGGGCGGCGGCGTGCTCCAGGCCGGCGAAATCGCCCGGCGCCAGGGCATTCCGGAGCGCTACCTGGAGCAGATGCTCACCAGCCTGCGCCGCAGCGGTCTGCTGCGCAGCCTGCGCGGGCCAAGGGGCGGCTACCAGCTCACCAGATCGCCCGAAACCATCACCGTCGCCGAGGTGCTCGCCTGCCTCGAGGGACCGCTCAGCAGCGAGGGCGAGCAGCAGCGCAGCAGCAGCGCCTTCCACGTGCTCACCGCCCTGGCCCAGAAGGTGGAGCAGGCCCGCGCCCGGGTGCTGGCCGCCACCACGCTGCAACAGTTGCTGGAGGAGCGCAACGCCAGGGCCAGGCCGGCCCTGATATATCACATCTGAGCAGCGCTCAGCGCCCAGTGGCCGGCGGCGAGGGAGGTGGCTCCAATTGCAGGGTGCTGTGGGCGATGCCGAGTCGGGCCAGGCGCTGCTTGGCCTCATGCAGCAGCTCCATGTCATCGCCCCCGCCCGGCTGACGAATGACGTGGGCGGTGAGCGCGTTCTGGGAGGTGCTCATCGCCCAGACATGCAGATGGTGCACGTCGACCACCGCCGGCAGGGAGCGCAGGGCCCCATCCACGGCGGCCAGATCGATGCCGCTGGGGACTGCATCGAGCGTCACCAGCAGCGCTTCCCGCAGCAGCTGCCAGCCGCTCCAGGCCACCGCCAGGCCCACACCGATGGCCGTGAGCGGATCCAGCCAGCTCCAGCCCGTGACTCCCACCAGCAGGGCACTGACCAGCACCGCCGCTGACACTGCCGCATCGGTGAGCAGGTGCACCATCGCCGCGCGGCGGTTGAGATCGTGGTGGTGGTCGTCGCCGAACAGCCGCGCCGAGAGCAGGTTGACGACGATGCCGGCCGCCGCCGCCCAGGCCACCGGCGTGCTCACCACCTCCACCGAGTGCTGCAGCCGCTGCACCCCTTCGACGATCAGCACCGCGGCCGCCATCAGGATCAGCACCGCATTCACCAGGGAGGCCAGCTGGGTGCTGCGGCCGAAGCCGTAGGTGAAGCGGGGTGTGGCCGGCCGGGCGCTCAGCCGCTCCGCTCCCCAGCCGAACAGCAGCCCGGCCACATCACCGATGTTGTGGACGGCATCGCCGATCAGCGCCAGGGAACCGAAGGCCACGCCGACCGCCAGTTGCAGGCCCGAGAGGACGCTGTTGAGGATCACGCTCCAGCGGAAGGCCGCTGCTGACCCCGGCCGGTGCTGGTGCTGACGCGGGTGGGGCTGCCGCTGGATCCCCACCGCCGGATGCGGAGACTCTCCGGGATCAGATGGGGCTGGGGGCATGGTCGAACGGGGCGAGCGGCCACCGCCAGGATGGCGTCAACCGGCGCGGCTAACTGGAACGGGAGGAGCGGGCCTCCCGCAGCAGCTGGGAGGGCCTGATGTGGAAGCGCTGCTGGAAATCAACACTGAACAGGCTCTGGGTTCGGTAGCCACAGGCGGCGGAAATGCTGGCCACACTCTGTCCAGGTGCTGGATTCTGCAGCTTCAGCCGGGCCGCATCCAGGCGCTGATTGCGGATCCACTGCAGGGGCGTGCAGCCCAGCCTTTCGCGAAATGTGTACTGCAGGGCCCGGCGGGAATAATGACTGTGCAACTCCAGTTGCGTGAGGTTCAGGGGCTCCCCCAGATTCGCCTTGATGAAGTCGAGCAGCTCATCGAAGGAGTCGCGCCCCGCTTCGATTCTCTGGGTCAGACGTTCAAACGACGTTTCCTCGCGCAGCTCCGGAAAGATCATGGCGGCCAGCAGCCGGTAGATCAGGTCATCGAGCTGGAGGCGATCCACCACACTCTGACTCGATCCGACCTGCTGTTCAGCCATGACCATGGCCTGCCTGAGCATGGCCTGAAGGGTGGCGAGGGCCGGCTCATTGGAGGGCTCCCAACCCGGTGTCTCATGCACCGACTTCACCCAGGGATCAGGGGTCTGGCTGAGACCGGCCATACCCGTGGCCGTTTGCAGAATGCGATGGCTATCGAGATGGAAGGCCAGGCCACTGAACAGACTGGATTCAATCGAGAGGGGCCGTCCAGGCAGAATCAGGCAGGTGTTGGGCCGGCACAACCAATGCCGCGAGGCCTGGTGGATGTCCTGCTCGCCGTCGTAGCCCAGGAAAACGGACAGACCGAATTGCTCGGCCACCACAAGATGGGCCGGTGGCAGGATCCAGGCCCCCAGCATAAGGGAACCAAACCGTGACGTGGCACCGAACTGCCACCACGACCCATCGAGTTCAGCGGGCTTGATCTGACTGAGCGGCAGAATTCTGCGCACCAGTTCGGCACTGTTGTTGAGGTCAACAATCAGGTCCAGCCGACGCCTGAACGGGTTGACAAGGGCTGCAGCCTCTGGATGCGCGTCAAAACCGTGTTGAACTTCAGCAGACGCGACAGAGAGATTCACAGGATCCAGAGGTGAATGGGCTCTGGGTCAGATCAGAGCAATCGTCAGAGCAGGTCAGATCAAAGAGCAGACACGCAAGGATCAAGCATGGATCCATCACGACCTTAGGGACTCGGCTGCTGAGCGGGCCAGCGCCTGCACCAGCCACCATCAGACTATTGCGTTATTCTTACTTAATTGCGTGATGATTCCATTAGAAACTGCCTAGCCAAGCCTGGCCGCCGTTACGCTGGTGAGTAATCCTACTCATTAAAGAACGAATTGAGGGCCATCCTGCTTCACCGCAGCCGCCAATTCAGGCCCAGCCCTGACGACTAGCCTGGGGCCACGGGGGCAAGCGAGGACCGGGCCAGTGCAGAAGCCATTGGACGGGGGGCGCCACAGCCAGACCTCCACCGGTGTCGACTATGTGGTGGGCGTCGGGGCCTCCGCCGGAGGACTGGAGGCCCTGCAGGAGCTGAGCCGCACCATGACGGCACTGGGCCGGGTGTCCTATGTGGTGGCCCAGCATCTCTCGCCGGATCACGCCAGTCTGATTGTTGATCTGCTCTCCCACTCCACCACGCTCTCGGTGGTGACAGCCACAGATGGCGCGCCGTTGCAAGCCGATGTGATCGCCATCGCTCCCCCCAACCATGACCTGGTGGTGGAGGGGGATCACCTCAGGTTGAGCGCTCCCCTGCCGCGGTTCGGGCCCAGTCCGTGCATCGATCTGTTGTTTGAATCGATTGCCGAGCATTGGGCTGATCATGGGCTGGCCGTTGTGCTCTCAGGCACCGGAGCCGATGGTGCCCGCGGGGTGCGTGCCGTTCGGGCCGCCGGTGGCCTCACCATCGCCCAATCACCGGAGAGCGCCAAGTTCAGCGCCATGCCCAGCGCCGCCATCAGCCTGGGTTGCGCTGATCTGATCCTGGAGGCCAGCGCCATCGGCCCGAAGATCCGGGAATGGATCAGCCACGGTGGCCAGTGGCTCGACGCGTCACTGCCGGCACCGCCCCCTGCCGTGCTCAGCAGCGTGATGACCCAGCTGAAACATGCCACCGGAATTGATTTTTCCCAGTACAAGCCATCAACCCTGAACCGGCAGATTCAGCGCCGCATGCTGACGTTGCAGGTGAGCAGCCTCGAGGACTATCTGCCGTTGTTGTCCGGCGATGCGGGAGAGGCCCGGGCTCTGGTGCAGAACCTTCTGGTCACCGTCACATCGTTCTTCCGTGACCCTGGTGCCTTTGCCGCCCTGCGCGAGCACCTGCTGGTCTATGTGAAGCAGCACAGCAGCAATGAACAGCTGCGGGTGTGGGTGCCTGGCTGTGCCACCGGAGAGGAGGTGTTCTCCCTGGCGATGCTGCTCAGTGAGGTGCTCGGACATCCCGCCCATCTGGCCTCCCACATCAAGATCTTCGGCACCGACCTCGACGACATCAGCCTGTCGGTGTGTCGGCGTGGCCTCTATCCAATCTCGGAGGCCAAGGCCATTCCCGAGGAGCTGCGCGCACGCTTCGTCAGCGAAGGGGACACCCAGATGGAGATGACGGAGGAGCTGCGCAGCTGCACCGTCTTCGCCCGCCATGACGTCGGTGAAGATCCGCCCTTCCCCCGGCTGGATCTGGTCTCCTGCCGCAACACGCTGATCTACTTCACAGCGCCGATGCAGGAGCGTGTGTTGAACCTGTTCCGCTTCGGTCTGGTGCCCGGGGGCCTGCTGTTCCTCGGTGGCTCGGAGTCGCTGGCCAACCGCACTCCCGGCTTCAAACTCATCAATCCCGAGCAGCGCCTGTTTCTGCGCACCAGCGACGGGATCCTGAGGCAGAGCCAGTCGCTGGCTCTGCCGGGGAGCCGAGGGCCTCTGGCCTTCGCCCCAGCGGAGCGGATGGCCCTGGTGCGGGACTCGGTGCCGGAGCAGCACATGGCGCTGCTGGAGTCGCTGATCCGCCTGATCAGCAAGCCCAGCCTGGTGTTGGATGAAAATCACGACCTGATTGAGGTGATCGGCGATGTCACGCCGTTCTGCCGGCTTCCCGAGGGCCGCATCAGGGCTGCCGCCACCGCGTTTCTGCTGCCTGAGCTGCAGTCGGAAGCCAGGGCCCTGTTCCTGCTGACCAGGGCTGATGGACTGGCGATCACCAGTGCCCCCTTGACGCTGGAAGGCCACAACACCCCCATGCGCCTGGAGGTGAAACCTGTGCAGGTGGGTGAACGCAGGCTGTTGATGCTCACATTTCTTGCGGCCAGCGAGGAGCCCGCCGATGCCGGCGCCGCGGATCAGGCCGGGCAGCGTGACCAGGCCTTTGATCGGGAGATCGAGCGGCTGGAGCAGGAGCTGCTCAGCAGCCAGAACACCCTGCGCCGCTCCCTCAGCGAACTGGAGCAGGCCAATGAGGAACTGGAAGCCTCCTCGGAGGAACTGCAGGCCTCCTCGGAAGAGCTGCAATCCTCCAATGAGGAGCTGGAGGCTTCAAACGAAGAACTGCAGGCCACCAATGAAGAACTGGGAACCCTCAACCAACAGCTGCGCGCCCGCAGTGAGGAACTCGAGCAACTGAATACGGATCTGGAGAACATCCAGAATTCCCTCAGCCAGGGGATGGTCATCGTCGATCGCCACCTCTGCATCCTGCGCTTCAGCCCCCTCTCCGTCAGGGTGTTCGGCCTCGTGCAGGCCGACCACGGCCACGCCCTGCTGGATGTGCCCACGACCCTGCCGCTTCCGGGCCTGCAGGAGGCGCTGCTGGCGGTGATCAGGGGAGAGCCGCGCCTGAGCCTCGAGGCCAGCAGCGAAGAGGTGTCCTACCTGCTCCAGATCCTGCCCTATCAGGAGTGCAATGGCCGGCGGCTCGGCGCCATCATCACGCTCACCGATGTGTCCGAACTGGTGGCCCTGCGCCGGGCGGCGGAGGCCTCCTTGAGTGAGTTCTCCAGCCTCACCGATGCCCTGGAGCAGGCCGTCCTGAAATGGGATCCCACCATGGAGCACCTGCTCTATGCCAGCCAGCGAATCCAGGCGATCACAGGCTGGAGCTCCAGCGAGCTGTGCGATCAACCCCAGCTGCTGCAGGACGCCATCGATCCCGCTGATCGCGAGCGGGTGGGCGCGGCCCGCGACCTTCACCAGCCCGGCTGGTCACTGCGCTATCGCATGACCACCCGGGAGGGACGACAGCGCTGGGTTTCAGAAACCTGCACCGTCGTCAACGACGTCGATGAAGCCTTCATCGTTGGCACCCTCGCGGATGTCAGCGACAGGGAAAAGCTTGAGCGCGAGGCCAGAAAGGTCTCCGCCATCGTCGAGACCGTCTTTCACAGCGAAAGTTTCGCAGTGGCGATCCTTGATGACCGCCTGCGCCTGGTTCGCACCAACGACACGTTCTGCCTGATCATCGGCCATGACCAGGCCGCCATCCATGGGGTGCATGCCGACTGGCTCTCCGCACCGGGGGACCCCCACTCGTTGAGTGGGCTGGCGGAGGCCGCCTTGACGGGCCGCGTCAGCAGCGATGGTCGCGCCATGCTGCGGCTCAAGCTCGCCGATGGCTCCCTGCAGGAGCTCCCCGCTGAGATCCGCACCAACACCGATCCCAGCCTGGGCACCATGGTGACGGTGATCGTGTCCCTGGGGCCGAGGCCCGAGGCCGTGCCGATCAGCTGAGCTGGCCGCGGAAACGCGACACACTGATGGCCATCAGCAGCGGTGCCATCACCAGCAGAGCCAGGGCATGGGGCCAGAGGGCCTCGAGGCCCACACCCTTGAGCATCAGACCGCGCAGGATGGCGATGTAATGGCGTAGGGGGTTGAGCAGCGAGAGAAGCTGGAAGAAGGTCGGCATGCTCTCGATCGGCGCAATCGCCCCGGAGGTCTGCACCATCGGCAGGGTGATGAAGAAGGCCGTGAGCATCACCTGCTGCTGGGAGCGGCAGACCGTGGCCAGCATGATTCCCACGCCGATCCCCACGAACAGATAGAGGCCCGAGAGGGCCAGCAGCAGCAGCAGATTTCCCCGGATCGGCACAGCGAACACCAGCCGGCCGAGCAGCAGGGCCAGCAGCACATCGCCCATCAGCAGCACCACCAGGGGCAGGATCTTGGCCAGCAGGATCTCCCAGGCGGCCGCGGGGGTCATCAGCAGCTGCTCCAGGGTGCCGGTGTCCTTCTCACGCACCAGCGTCACCGCCGACACCAGGGTGGCGATCAAGGTGAGCACCAGGCCGATCACCCCCGGCACGAAGAACCAGCTGCTGGTGAGGCCCGGGTTGTAGAGAAAGCTCACCTGGGTGCGCAGGGGCGACGTGGGCGGCGGCGCCCCTGTCTGCGGGCGGAAGCGGCGCAGGATCTGCTGGATGTAGCCGCTGGCGATGCCGGCGCTGTTGGCATCGACCCCATCGATGAACACCTGCACCTCGGCGCTGTCGCCAGCGGCCAGCCGCCTGTTGAAATTCGGTGGGATCACCAGGCCGGCCGTGAGCTCTCCGCGCTCCACCTGCCGCGCCAGCTCCCGTTCGCTGCTGGGATAGGAGGCGGCCAGGAAGATCCGGTTGGCGGTGAGGGCCGACACCAGCTCGCGGCTGGCGGCAACCTGGGCATAGTCCACCACCCCCAACCTGAGGTTGTGCACCTCGGGGTTGAGGGCGAAGCCGTAGATCAGCAACTGCAGGGTGGGGGGAATGATCAGCAACTTGATCAGCTGCCGGTCGCGCAGGATCTGCTCGACCTCCTTGCGCAGCAGGGCCCAGAGGCGGCTGGCTGAGAGCCGCCGCCACCAGTGGCGCAGGGCCCTCATGGCCCGCCCTCGCCGCCATCGCCCAGCTGCAGAGAACCCAGTGAACGCAGCGTGGCTCCGTACAGCAGCGCCCCCAGCACCAGGATCATCAGCACATCCAGCCAGACGCCGGCCCAGCCCGTTCCCCTCACGAAGGCATCGCGGCTGATGACGATGAAGTAGCGCGCCGGGATCAGCGCCGACACCAGCGACAGCGGCGGCGGGATGTTGCTGAGGGGATAGATGAAGCCCGAAAGCAGCAGCGCCGAGAGGAAACCCACCAGGGACACCCCCTGCACCGCCGCGTTCTGGTTGGCGCTGCGCACCCCCAGCAGCAGCCCGAAGAGCACTGCCGCCGCCAGATACAGCGTGGTGCCCACCAGCAGAGGCGTGGGGTCAGCGACGACGCTGAGCTGAAAGATCTGCCCCCCCAGCCCCATCACCACCACAGCCACGCTCGCCCCCACCAGCAGGAAGGCCAGGGCCTTGCCCAGCAGCAGCTCCGCCGCGCTGATGCCCGAGGCATAGACCTGCAGGATCGTGCCCTTGTCCTTCTCTTTCACCATGGCGATGGCAGCCAGCAGGGAGGGAAAGATCCAGAGCACCACGGCATAGACCCCGGGCACGATGTACAGCGATTCCTTGCGGCCGGGGTTGAACCACAGCCGCGTCAGCGCCCGCACCGGCGGCGGCTCCCTGATCAACTCCTTATCGGCCCCGAAGAAGGCCGTGATGCCCTGGATGCTGTTGCGGATCACCCGGGCGTTGTTGGCGTCGGTGCCATCCACCAGCACCTGCACCTCCACCGGCTGACCGGCCTTGAGGCGGCGGCTGAACTCCGACGGGATGATCACCGCCGCCCGGGCCAGGCCCGGATCGATCGCTCCCGCCACCGGGTCGCCGCCGCCCCGCCAGGGGGCAGGCCGGAACTGGTCGGTGGCGAAGAGGCGATCGGTGTAGGCGGCGCTGAGGGGGCTCCGGTCGAAGTCCTGCACCACGATCGGGATCACCTTGGTTTCGAGGCGAATGGCGAACCCGAAGATCAACAGGGTCAGCAGCGGCAGCAGAAAGGCCAGACCGAGGGTGAGCCGGTCACGGCGGAACTGCAGCAGCTCCTTGCGGCACTGGGCCAGGATTCGCACGCGTCTCACGGGCGCTCCCCCTGCCGTGCCTGGGCCCGCTGCACGGTGCCGATGAAGGCGTCCTCCAGCGATGGGGGCACCCGGCGCAGCCCCTCCAGGCTGAGTTGCGCCTGGGCCAGCAGCGGCCGCAGGCCGTCGATCTCCCGCTCGGGGTGATCGAGCACCAGGTGGAGCCGATCGCCGAAACGGCTCACCCGCCAGGCGGCCCAGTGGCGGCGCAGCAGCAGCGTGGCGGCCTGCAGCTGCTCCGGCGGCAGCAGCAGCTCGATCACCTGGCCGGGCTGGGCGGCCTTGATCGCTCCGGGGCTGCCCTCGATCACATTTTCGCCAGCCACCATGAAGCAGAGGCGGTTGCACTGCTCCGCCTCCTCCAGGTAGTGGGTGGTCACCAGGATGGCGGTGCCGCGGCGGGCAAAGTCGTTGATCAGGCTCCAGAACTGACGCCGCGCCAGGGGATCCACCCCAGAGGTGGGTTCATCGAGGAAGAGCACCTCGGGGTCGTGCAGCACCGCGGCGCCAAAGGCCACCCGCTGCTTCCAGCCACCGGGCAGCTGGGCGGTGAGCAACTGCTCCTGGCCCTGCAGGCCGCAGCTGGCGACCACCCAGTCGATGCGGGCCTGCCGCAGGGATGCCGGGATGCCGTAGACGCCGGCGTAGAACTCCAGGTTCTCGCGGATCGAGAGATCGTCGTAGAGGGTGAACTTCTGGCTCATGTAGCCGATCCGCCGCAGCAGATCCGGCCCGCGCAGCCGCTCCGACTCCCCCGCCAGCACGATCGCGCCGGAGCTGGGGGCCAGCAGGCCGCAGAGCATCTTGATCGTGGTGGTCTTGCCGGCGCCGTTGGCCCCCAGCAGCCCGAAGATCTCCCCATAGCGGATCTGCAGCGTCAGCTGGCGCACGGCCTCAAAGGCCCCGAAGCGGCGGCTGAGCTGGCGGGCATCGATGGCGAGGTCGGTGCGCTGGTGGCGGCAGCCCGCCGGGTGGGGAAAGGGCAGCAGCGGCAGCTCCCCAGCCTGGCGGCGCTGGCGGATCACCACCACGTTCTCGAGGGTGGGGTCGCTGTGGCGCAGCTCCAGCAGCGGCAGCCCCTGGCGGCGGAACAGCTCCCGCACCTGGGCTTCCCCCGCCACTGCATCGTTGACGAGCACATCGAGCCGATCGCCGAAGGTCTGCACATCGACGATCGCGCCACCGCAGAGCAGCGGCTCTGCGGCCGCCGGGGCGGCGCCCTGCAGCTCCAGCCGGCTCAGGGCCAGCTCCTGTTTGAGCTCAGCCGGACTGCCGAGGCTCTCGAGCCGCCCCTGCTGCATCAGGGCGATGCGGTGGCAGCGCTCGGCCTCCACCAGATCGGGGGTGGCGACGACGATCGTGACCCCCTCCTCCGCCAGGGTGGTGAGCACGTCCCAGAAGTCGCGGCGCGACACCGGATCCACTCCGGTGGTGGGCTCATCCAGCAGCAGCAGCTGGGGTCGATCGATCAGGGCGCAGCAGAGGGCCAGCTTCTGCTTCATGCCGCCGGAGAGCTGGCTGGCCAGGCGATCGGCGAAGGGCTCCAGGCCCAGGCGCCGCAGCAGGGGCCCCCGCCGCTGCCGCCAGTGCTCGGGGGAGACCAGGCGCAGGCCGGCCATGTAGCGCAGGTTCTCCTCGACGCTGAGGTCGGGGTACTGGGAGAACTGCTGGGTGAGATAGCCCACCCGCTCCCGCGCCGCCCGGGGGGCAAGACCCAGCACCCGCACGCGGCCGCCGCTGGGCTCGCTCACCCCGGCGAGGATGTGGAAGGTGCTGGTCTTGCCGGCACCATCGGGGCCAATCAGGCCGAAGATCTCGCCGGCCCGCACGCTGAACTCAAGACCGGTCAGCGCCGGGCGGCTGCCGTGGCGCTTGTGCAGCCCCTCCACGCTCACCACCAGGGCGGCGGCCTCAGCGGGGGAGGAGTTCGGCATCGGCGGGCATGCCCGGTTTGGCGTCACCGGCGGGATTGTCGATGGCCAGCTTGAGACCGAACATCTGGCGCACCCGGTCGCGCTGGAAGTAGATCGTTTCCGGGGTGAAGGAGGCCTGGGCATCCACCTCCGCCACCCGCGCCGCCAGGGGACGGCTGGGGTCGGAATCGAGGAAGATCCGGGCCGGCTGGCCCAGGCGCACCCGGCCGATCTCCCCCTGGGGAATGAAGCCGCGCAGGTACACCGTGGTGGGATCCAGCAGGGTGAGCAGGGTGCGGCCGCTGGCCACCACCGCCCCAGGTTCCACGCTGCGGGAGATCACCACGGCGGCCAGGGGCGAGCGGATGGTGAGATAAGCCACCTCCGCCTTCACCTGCTGCACAGCCGCCTGGGCGCTGCGCACATCACTCTCGCTGGCCCGCACCTTGGCCAGGGCACGCTGGCGCTGTTCGCCCAGGCCCTGCAGCTGCGCCGCGCGGATGGAGGGGTTCAGGTCTGTGGAGGCCGCCAGCGCCAGAGCGCTGCGGGCCGCTTCCACCTGACGCCGCTGGGCGGTCACCACCGCTTCGGAGGTTTCCAGGGCCGTGCGGTCCTGGTCGAGCGACTGGGGCGAGGCGGCACCTTCCCGCACCAGCGACTCGGTGCGCCCCAGGGTGACCTTCGCCAGCCGCTGCTGAGCCTGGGCCTGGGCCAGCTGGGCTTGAGCGCTGGCCAGGTTGGCCCTGGCCTGCCCCACCCGCCCCAGATTGTCCTGCTCGGCCTGGGCCACGGTCAGGCGGGATTCACGGATCTGGCTGTCGAGCACATCAATCTGGGCGCGGTCCTGGTTGAGCTGCTGGCGGGCGGAGCCCAGCCTTGCCTGGGCGCCCCGCAGGCGGGCGCGCACCTCCTCGTCGTCGAGGCGCACCAGCAGCTGCCCGGCCTTGACGCGCTCCCCCTCCCGCACCGTGACCTCAGCCACGCGGCCGCCGATTCTCGCGCCCAGATCGGTTTCATAGCCCTCGATCCGCCCGCTCAGCCTCAAAAGGCCGGTGCCAGTTCGCCCGAGCCAGAACCAGCCCGCCAGGCCGGCCAGCGCCAGGGTCACCCCAGCGCCCACCAGCAGCTGCTGCCGACGGGGCCAGGCCAGGGGGCTCAGGCGCACCCGGAATCGCCGGCGGGCAGACGGGCGCCCTCCAGAGCGGCGCCGCTGAGGTCGCTGCCCTCCAGCTGGCAGTCGCGCAGGTCACAGCCGCTGAGATCGGCGCCGGCCAGATCGGCGTCGCGCAGGTTGGTGCCATAGAGGCAGGCGCCGCGCAGGTTGGCGCCGCGCAGCTGAACGCCCTGGCACTGGGCATAGCTGAGATCAGCCCCCTCGAAGTCGGCACCGCCCAGATCGGTGTGCTGATCCAGGCCGGAGCGGAAATCGGCCTCCACCAGCCGGGCCTCACGCCAGCGGCTGTGGGCGGCCACGACGCCGCGCAGGCAGCAGCGGTGCATCAGCGCATGACTGAAATCAGCCCCCTGCAGGCGCGATCCCGAGAGGTCGGCCTCCTGCCAGCTGGAGCCGGCTGCCTTCACACCGGAGAGGTCAGCGCCCCAGATCAGGGCCTGCTGCAGGCTGGCGCCCTCCAGATGGGCTTCACGCAGGCAGGCATGGCCGAAGCGCGCCTCGCGGAAACAGCCCGAGCTGAGGTCGCAGCCGGAGAGATCGAGCTGAAGGCCATCGGCATCGGGCAGGCGCAGGCCGATGAAACGGCGGCGACCGCTGGCGAGGGCCTGTCGCAGCTCCTCGATCGAAGCGGGCAGCGGCGGTTCCTGCGGCTGGGCCGCTGGCGGTGTGGTGATCGGTGTCATCAGAAGATGGCCGCCAGATCATCGAGCTGCTGGCGCCGGGCGGCCAGCAGCAGCTTCTCGGCCTGGGCCATCAGCCGGAACACCCCCTTGTCGATCACGTCGTAATAGACGAGGCTGCCCTCGGGGCGGCGGCGCACCACACCGGCGATCATCAGCAGCTTGAGGTGCTTGGACACCAGCGCCTGGCTGAGGCCGGTCTTCTCCACCACGCCGGTGACATTGAGGGCTCCGGAGCGCAGGGCCTCCAGCACCGTGAGCCGGTTGGGCTCGGAGAAGACCTTGAAGTAGTCGGCGAGGGCTTCCATGACAGCGGAGGTGGTGGTGGCAGCGGTGGCGTGACGCGCAGGCGGCCCGGGCTGGACTTCCATTTTAGCGCGCTGCCGCAGCAGCACTGAACTGCAAACACGCAGTGTCGCAGTAACATGCTGCCGTTATGCTTTTCGGGTCAGTCCTCAGCCCCACCCACTGCTCTTGCCCGCCGATGACCATCGCCACTGCAGCCCCGGCCACCACCCCGCACCTGCGCGAAGACCTGCTGACGCCGCGCTTTTACACCACCGAGATCGAGAAAGCGGCCCGCACCGACCTCAACGGCCAGCGGCCGGCCTTCGAGGCGATGCTCAACGAAATGGAGACCGACTACAACCGCGACCACTTCGATCGCCAGGCGCCGCTGAACCGTCTCAAGGACCTCAGCCCCGAAGAGAAAGTGGCCTATGAGAGCTATCTGGTGCGCTCCTGCGTGTCGGAGTTCTCAGGTTTTCTGCTGTTCAAGGAACTCTCCAAGCGGCTGATCCAGGCGGAGCGCCCCGAACTCGGACGGCTGTTCCAGCTGATGGCCCGCGATGAGGCCCGCCATGCCGGCTTCCTCAACCGGGCGCTGGTGGCCGAGGGCATCACGCTCGACCTGCCCAGGCTCAGCACCAGGCGGCCGATCACCTGGTTCCCGCTCAGCTGGGTGCTCTACAGCGTCTTTCTTTCGGAGAAGATCGGCTACTGGCGTTACATCCTGATCGACCGTCATCTCAAGGCCAGCCCCGACAACAACTTCGCGCCGCTGTTCGATTTCTTCGAACCCTGGTGCCAGGACGAGAACCGCCACGGCGACATCTTCAACATGCTGATCCGCTGCTGGCCCGGCCTGCGCAGCGGCCTGCGCGGACGGCTGCTCAGCCGCTTCTTCCTCTGGAGCGTCTTCCTCACCCACAGCCTGACGGTGTGTGAGCGGGGCGAGTTCTACAGGATCCTGGGCATGGATCCCGCCAGCTTCGATGCTGAGGTGATGCGTCAGACCAACCGCACCGCCCGCCGCGCCTTCCCCTGGGTGTTCGACCTGGAGGGCAGCAGCCGCTACCTGGAGCTGCGCGATCAGATGGTGGCCTGCCACCGCTCCCTGCAGGCCGGCAGGGCTGAGGGCGCCGGACCCCTGAGGCAACTGGGCCGGCGGCTGCGCTTCGGGCAGTTGCTGCTCCAGCAGTTTCTGCAGCCGATGGTGCCGGCTTCAGCCACATGAGCCAGCCCCTCGACGACAGCCCGACCGCCCGCGTGTTCATCGGCTACGACGCCCGCGAGGAGGTGGCCGTGAACGTGCTCACCGCGTCGTTCCAGGCCCGCGCCAGCATCCCGGTGCAGATCGCCCAGGTGCGACTCGATCAGCTCAAGGGGGTGTACAGCCGCGAGCGCGACCCGAAGCAGAGCACCGACTTCTCCTTCAGCCGCTTCCTGGTGCCCTGGCTGGCGGGCTACCAGGGCTGGGCCCTGTTCATCGATGCCGACATGCTCTGCCTGGGCGACATCGCCGAGCTCTGGGCCCTGCGCGATCAACGCAGGGCGGTGCAGGTGGTGAAGCACCAGCACGAGTGCGAGGAGGGCCTGAAATTCCAGGGCATGCCCCAGACGCCCTACGGCCGCAAGAACTGGTCGTCGGTGATGCTGTTCAACTGCGAGCGCTGCCGGGCCCTGACCCCGGAGTACGTGAACACGGCCTCGGGGCTGGAGCTGCACCAGTTCCGCTGGCTGGCCGATGGGGAGATCGGTGAACTTCCCCCCGCCTGGAACGTGCTCGTTGGCGTGCAGGAGCTGCCGCCGGAGCCCAGGGTGCTGCACTACACCCTGGGCGGCCCCTGGTTCGACGACTGCCGCGACATGCCCGAGTCCGGGCGCTGGCTCGCGGCCCGCGCCGCCATGAACAGGCCCCTGGAGCCCTAGGAGGCTGTTGCGCATAGATCTCGGAGCACCTTCTCCGCAGACGGCTGTGTATCTGCCCAGAATCAAGTGACAGCAATGGTTCTGGACGAGATCATGGGCCATGAGCAAGCCCAAGACCTTCCGCCCCTGGTTGC
>NZ_JAHLYS010000005.1 GCF_025128055.1 Synechococcus sp. CS-1329
GGCCACCGCCGCGCGTATGCGGCTGCCGGCCACCAGCCGGGCCGCTTCCGCGGTGGAGCTGGTGGGCAGCTGCAGGGCCTCGCTCAGGTGTTCGCTCAGCCAGAGGCTGCACTGGGCCAGGGCCTGGGGGTGGGAGAGCACTTCACTGATCCGCTCGATCGGCCCGGAGCCCAGCAGGGCATGGCGGATCGGCAACACCAGCCCGCGGCGGATGCGCAGATCGGGGTGCTCCCAGAGGCCATCGAGGCAGGCGGTCACGCCCCCCTCAACGGAGTTCTCCACGGGCACCACGGCGGCATCACAGCGGCCTTCCGCCAGGGCCCTGACCACCGAGCGAATGCCACTCTGGGGCAGCAACTCCGGCGCATCGATCCCCTCGAGGGTGGCCAGCTGCCGCGTCGCCTGCTCGCCGTAGGTGCCGGCAGGGCCGAGGAAGGCAACACGCATGGTGAAGGGGTGAAACAGCGGTCGATAAGATCATCCTCCCCCGGCCACCGAGACGAGGCGATGACCCTGGCCTTCAGCGCCAGCCAGCAGCTCAGCCTCGCGATCGGCGAGCGCTCTGAGGAGCTGGTGACCTATCTCGACGACGAGGAGCGGGTGATTCAGGCCCTGCTGGATCCCAGCCAGCTGACCCGGCTGGGAGATGGGCACTACCGCTATGACGTGACGGGGCTGCAGGTGTTTCAGCTGCAGGTCAAACCGGTGGTGCAGCTGCGGGCCCAGCGGCGGCCCGGACGCCTGGAGCTCGAAGCGGTGGAGTGTCACCTGGAGGGGCTGGGCCTGGTGGAGGACTTCCAGCTGAACTTGACCTCCTGGCTGGAGGTGGGTGGCCAGGGGTTGGAGGGGGTGGCCCAGATGGCTGTGAGTGTGAGCCGGCCACCGATGCTGCGCCTGATTGCCCCGCGGGTGCTGGAAGCCACGGGGCGCTCCCTGCTGGGCGGTGTCCTGCTGGGTATCCGCACCCGGGTGAGCCAGCAGCTGCTGAAGGATTTCATCTGCTGGCGCGAGGGCCGCTGAGCAGCTTGCCCAGGAAGCTGAGGCGGTGCAGGGAACTGGGGCCGAGGCGAATCAGGGCCTCCCGGTGAATGGCGGTGCCATAGCCCGCATGGCGTTCGAGGCCGTAGCCGGGAAAGCGCTCCGCCAGGCGCACGATCAGGGCATCGCGGGCCTGCTTGGCCAGCACGCTGGCGGCGGCGATCGCCAGGCAACGGCGATCGCCTTGAACCAGGGTGCGTTGCCGGCCCCGCCACAACCGCAGGGGCAGCACACCATCCACCACCACCAGAGCAGGGGCCTGGGGAAGGCGCTGCAGAGCCCTGAGCATGGCCATCTCGGTGGCGGTCCGGATGCCCAGGCGGTCGATGTCAGCGGCGGAGGCCTGGCCGAGTGCCCAGGCGGAAGCCTGGGCGGTGATCAGCGGCACCAGCCGCTGACGATGGCGGGGGCGCAGGGCCTTGCTGTCGGTGAGGCCAGCGGCCGCCAGAGGTGCCGCCGCCTGGGCCGGCAGGACCACAGCGGCGGCAAAGACCGGGCCGAACAGACAACCACGGCCCACTTCATCGACGCCGGCCAGGGCCCGCCAGGCCACTCAGACGCTGGCGGAGGAGCGACGGCGGCGGCGGCGGGGCTCGGCGCTGGAATCAGCCTCTTCCACCTCCGGCGCCGGGGGAGCCACGCTCGGGGCTTCAACCACAGCCACGGCACCGTCGTCTTCACGCCGTGCCTGACGGCCACGGGGCTGGGAGCGAACCACCCGGCCGGAGGCGGGTGATGACACCTCTGAGACAGGGATCTGCATCACCGAGGACTCGATCACGGTGGTCATGGGTGCGGCGGATTCGCCGAACGTCTCGGGCAGGGGGGTGATCTCCACCAGCCTCGTCTGGGTGTCGTCGTCAGGGCTGTCCTGGCGGTAACGGCTGGGGGCCTCGATCTCCCGGCGGGGAGTGGGAGCCTCAGGGCCGGAGCGGCCGCTGGCGGGGGCTGCCTCGGCGCCACTGCCACCGCGGCCACCGCGGCGGCGGCGGCGGGAGCCGGAGGCCGCCAGCTGCTGGCGGGCCGCCTCCAGCACCGCATCACCGTCTTCGCCGGGGCGCACCACCCGCACCACCAGATTCTCCCCAGTGGGGGGCGGATCCAGCAGCAGGGCCGGACTGAGGCCCATCCATCCGTAGACCAGTTCCTGGTCGGCGTCCATCGACACCGCCACCAGATCGGGATCCTGACGGCGGCTGAGGCTGCCCCCACCGCCACTGTCGGCACTGCTGCCGCCCTGGACCGGCTCCGGAGCACTGGCCGGGGCAGCCTCCTGGCTGTCGGCAACAAAGGGCACCGCTGCCGCGGTCTCGCTGACGTCGCTGGCGCCACGACCACCGCGGCCCCCACGCCCCCCGCGGCGGCGACCGCTGCTGGGCTCAGCGCCGTTGGGGCTGGGAACTTCCGCCCGCGCCGAGGCGGCCGAGCGCACCAGACCCGTGACGGTGGCCAGGGGCTGGAGGGTGTCCTTGCCGGGGAGCACCGCCACATGGCCGAGGCCGCCACAGCTCGGGCAGGCGCGACCGAACAGTTCGTAGATGTTCTGACCCTGGCGCTTGCGGGTCAGCTCCACCAGGCCCAGCTCGGTGAGCTGGGCGATCTGGGGGCGGGCCGCATCGTCCTGGACTGACTGAGTGAAGTGCTCCAGCAACATCAACTGGTCACGACGCGACTCCATGTCGATGAAGTCGATGATCACCACTCCGCCGATGTTGCGCAGCTTGAGTTGACGGGCAATCTCGGCAGCGGCCTCACAGTTGGTCCAGAGCACCGTTTCGCGCGAACTGGCCGAGCGGGTGAAGGAGCCGGAGTTCACATCGATCACCGTGAGCGCCTCGGTGGGCTCGATGATCACGTAACCGCCTGAGGGCAGATCCACCCGTGGCTTGAGGGCATCACGGATGGCGGCATTCACCCGGTACTGCTCCAGTACATCGCCGCCGTCGACGCTGTGCTCCACCAGGAGGTTGGCCTGATCAGCGCCGAGGAAGGCATTCACCCGGGCCACCGCGGCGGGGGTGTCCACCACCACCCGCCAGACGTCGGGGCTGTAGAGGTCGCGCAGGACCCGGTGGATGAAGTCCTCGTCGCGGTTGAGCAGCACCGGAGGGGTGGCCGTCTCAGCGGCTTCCTGGATGCCCTCCCACTGCCTGAGCAGGGTCTCAAGGTCGTCGATCAACTGATCTTCGCTGACTCCCTCGGCCTCGGTGCGCACCAGCAGGCCAGCGCCGGGGGGCTTGATCAGCACCCCAAGGGCCCGCAGGCGATTGCGCTCGTTCTCGCCGCTGATCCGCCGCGAAATACTCACCCCCTGGCCCTGGGGCTGCAGCACCAGGAAGCGACCGGGCAGCGTCAGGTTGCCGGTAAGACGGGGTCCCTTGGTGCCGGTGGGCTCCTTCATCACCTGAACGAGCACCTTCTGGCGGGGCTCGAGCAGTTCGGTGATGGCCGCAGCGCCCTTTCTCAGCCGCAGGGGGCCGAGGTCGGTGACATGAATGAAGCCATTCTTCTCGCTCTCGCCAATGTTGACGAAAGCGGCATCAATACCTGGGAGAACATTCTCGACCCGGCCGAGATAGACGTCGCCAATCTGATAGCGACCCTGGGCTACGACCAGTTCATCAACACGGTCGTCGTTGAGCACGGCGGCGATCCGCAGTTGCTCCGCGATGACGATCTGCTGGGGCATGGAGGATAGGGGGTGGCTCTGTGGAGCCATGCCATGGATGGGAATGAATCCCTGAAGCACGAACCCGCTGGGCAGAGCGCGCCGCAAAGCCGCTCAACTGCTGAACCAGCAGGACGAAGACGGAGGAGAAAAAACCTTTTGAGGAGCATCCTCAGGAGGATCAACCTCCATTCGCGGCGATGCTGCCGGAATGGGCCGGCCAAAGCGCGGAACAGTGCCTACGGAACCAATGGTTGTAGGGCAACGTCTGCAGAGGGGAAGCTACAGACGGATCTGCCGTCTTGGGGCGACATTAGCACGCGTCAACTGGCGCCTTGGAATCAGCCGGGCGGAGCAGCAGCCGGTCGCGGCTGACCTGGCCAAGGCTCAGGGGGACCCCAAGCCGCTCCTGCAGCCAGGCACACACCTGCTCAGGGCGAATGCTTCGGCCCTCGGGATCAATGCGAGCCTTGAGCTGAAGCCGGCAGGAGTGTGCCGCCGCCCGGATCAACGCGAGATTCAGCAGCAGAGGCCGGCAATCCCGCTGGCGCGGCCTGCCCTTTTTATCCGTGTCATGCCAGGGGAGGTCAGCCGACCTGAGCAGGCTCTCCAGGGCTTGCCCCCAGTGGGCTGAGGCCAAGCCCTGAAGAGCGCAGTCGCCGGCCTCGGCCAGCAGATCGAAACTCCACTCGGAGCCCTCCAGCCCCTGGGAGAGGCTGGGCGCTCGCACCGGCACCTCCTCCACCCCAGCCAGCCTCAGCCCATCGGGCAGGGTGGCCTGCAGCTGGACCAGGGCGAGCGCAGGGTCCACCCTCGCGGCGAACTCCAGGTCGAACCATTCACCGCTGGCCTCCACCCCCAGCGGCAGCGCCAGGGCGAACTGCAGACGGGGCAGGGGATGGAAGCCACCGCTGAAACTCACGGGCAGGCCGCTGCGACGCAGGGCCCGCTCCATCAACCGCGCCAGATCGAGATGGCTGAGCAGGGCCAGCGCACCGGTCTTGCTGAAGCCGAAACGCAGGCGCTGCAACCGCTCGCTGGCCGGAGCACGGCTGGGGTGCTGCGCGGGGATCGGCGGCGCCTCCACCACCACGTTGTGGCCGAATTCGGGCCCGCAGACGCCACAGCTGCTGCAGCCGTCGAAGGAGCAATCGGGCACCACCACCGCGGCGAGGGCCCGCTGCAGGTCTTCCGCCAGCCAGGCCTTGTCCACACCGGTGTCGATGTGATCCCAGGGGAGCGGCTGGGCGCAGAAGGCCTCCAGGTCGGCGCTGCTGAGGGCGCCGGTGCTGCTCCAGTCGCCCATCTCCAGGGCCCGGTAGCGGCCGCCCAACCCCGCGGCCTCGATCGCGCCGGTCCAGGCGGCATGGGTGGCCTCGATCGTCTCGAACCAGGCATCGAGGCCGGCACCGGCGCGCCAGGCGGCCTCGATCACCGGCGCCAGGCGGCGATCACCGCGACCCACGAAGTCCTCCATTGCCGAGAGGCGCGCATCGGTGAAATTGGACTTGATGCCCTTGAGCGTGCGCAGCTCCCGCCGCAGCAGCTCCTGCCGCCGCCGGAACTCCGAGCTCGACACGCTGTGCCACTGGAAGGGGGTATGGGGCTTGGGAGTGAAATTGCTGATCGTCAGGTTCAGCTCCAGCCGCCCCAGATCGCGGCACTGCTGCTGCAACGACCGGCAGGTGTCGGCGATGCCGAGCACGTCGGCATCGGTTTCCCCCGGCAGGCCGATCATGAAATAGAGCTTGACCCTGCGATAGCCGCTCTCCATCGCCGTGCGGATGCCCTGCAGCAACTCGGCGTCGCTGAGACCTTTGTTGACGATGTCGCGCAGGCGCTGGCTGCCGGCCTCCGGCGCAAAGGTAAGGCCCGCCTTGCGGGTGCCGCCGAGGATGTGGGCGATGTTCTGATCAAAGCGGTCCACCCGCTGGCTGGGCAGGGTGAGGCTCACGTTCTGGTCAGCCAGGCGGTTGCGCAGCTCCACCCCCACCGCCGGCAGGGCCAGGTAATCGGAACAGCTGAGCGAGAGCAGGGAGAAATCGCTGTAGCCGGTGCGCTCCATCCCCGTTTCCACCGCCTCGATCACCGCCTCGGGCTCCACATCCCTCGCCGGGCGGGTGAGCATGCCCGGCTGGCAGAAGCGGCAGCCTCGGGTGCAGCCGCGGCGGATCTCGATCGTGAGCCGGTCGTGGACCGTCTCGATGTGGGGCACCAGACCCATGCCGTAGTGCGGCATGGGCGTGGCCACCCGCCGCAGCACCCGCTGGGGGAGCTCGGGCCGCAGGGGCACCAGGCTGAGGCCATCGGGGCCAGGGCCGTAGAGCGAGGGCACATAGACGCCCGGCACCTGGGCCAGATCGCGCAGCAGGGCGGAGCGGCTGAGGCCGGCCGCTTTGCCCTCAGCCACCACCAGGCCGATCTCCGGCAGCAGCTCCTCGCCGTCGCCGAGGGCAATGAAATCGAAGAAGGCGGCGAAGGGCTCCGGGTTGCTGGTGGCGGTGGGTCCGCCGGCGAAGATCAGCGGCGGAGCGGCGGGATCGGCCAGGGGCAGGTCGCCCCGGTCTGAAGCGTGGATCGGCACGCGGGCCAGATCCAGCATCTCGAGGATGTTGGTGGCCCCCAGCTCGTAGCTGAGGCTGAAGCCGAGAAGATCGAAGGCGGGCAGGGGCCGGCGGCTCTCCACCGCGAACAGGGCCTGCTGCCGCTGGCGCAGCCGTGCAGCCAGATCCGGGGCCGGCAGGTAGGCGCGGTCGCAGAGCTGGCCGGGGACAGCGTTGAGGATCGAATAGAGGATGATGTGGCCCAGATTGCTGGCGCCCACCTCGTAGATCTCGGGGTAAGTGAGGGCCCAGCGCACGCCGGCGGCCGGCCAGTCGTGGGGCTCGACGCCCAGCTCATTGCCGAGGTAGCGGCCCGGCTTGGCGATGCTGCGGTCCACCAGCTGCTCGAAATCGACGGGGGCGTCGAGCGGGGGGGCCGGCGCCCCGATCGGCTGGCTCGCTTCGGCGACGGTCACAGCTTCACGGTCAGGGCACAGGCCGATGGTATCGAGCCTGGCCGGCGCCATAGGAAGATGCCCCTCAGCACCAGCGCGCGCCGCAGCAGTGGTTCAGATCAACGGCAACTATCTCAAGCTCAAGGCGGGGTACCTCTTCCCCGAGATCGCCCGGAGGGTGAAGGCCTTTGCCGAAGCCCAGCCGGAGGCCCAGCTGATTCGCCTGGGCATCGGCGATGTCACCGAACCGCTGCCGGCCGCCTGCCGCGAAGCGATGAAAACAGCCATCGATGCCATGGGAACCCGGGAGGGTTTCCATGGGTATGGCCCCGAGCAGGGATACCTGTGGCTGCGGGAGGCCATTGCCCAGCACGATTTCCAGTCGCGCGGCTGCGCCATCAGCGCCGAGGAGATCTTCGTCTCCGACGGCTCCAAGTGCGACAGCAGCAACATCCTCGACATCCTTGGACCGGACAACCGCATCGCCGTGACTGACCCGGTGTACCCGGTGTATGTGGACAGCAACGTGATGGCGGGGCGCACCGGCGAGGCTGACGCCAGCGGCCAGTACGGCGGCCTCACCTACCTGCCGATCAGTGCCGAGAACGGCTTCAACGCCCCGCTGCCCCAGCAGCCGGTGGATCTGATCTATCTCTGCTTCCCCAACAACCCCACCGGTGCGGTGGCCAGCCGGGCCCAGCTCCAGCAATGGGTCGACTACGCCCGCGCCCACAACGCCCTGATCCTGTTCGATGCCGCCTACGAGGCCTTCATCCAGGATCCCGAGCTGCCCCACTCCATCTATGAGATCGAGGGCGCGCGCGAGTGCGCGATCGAGTTCCGCTCCTTCTCCAAGAACGCCGGCTTCACCGGCACCCGCTGCGCCATCACCGCGGTGCCCCGCGGGCTGATGGGCACCAGTGCGGAGGGTGAGAGCGCCGAGCTCTGGGCCCTGTGGAACCGCCGCCAGAGCACCAAGTTCAACGGCGTCAGCTACATCGTGCAGCGGGGCGCCGAAGCGGTGTACTCGGCCGAGGGCCAGGCCCAGGTGAAGGCCCTGGTGACCTTCTACATGGAGAACGCGGCCATCATCCGCCGGGAGCTCAGCGCCGCCGGCCTGCAGGTGTACGGCGGTGAACAAGCCCCCTATGTGTGGCTGAAAACCCCCGAGGGGATGGATTCCTGGGGCTTCTTCGACCATCTGCTCAACAGCGCCCATGTGGTGGGCACTCCAGGCAGCGGCTTCGGCGCCGCCGGCGAGGGCTACTTCCGTCTCTCGGCCTTCAACAGCCGGGACAACGTGGAGGAGGCGATGGCCCGGATCGCCCGAGGTTCCCTGGCCCCTGCGGCCGCAGGGGCTGCCGCCTAATTTGTGTGGATGCTCTTGAGTCTGAATCCCGTCGCCAGCCATACCCCCAGCCCCTCCCGCCGCATGAACGTCTCCCCCCTGCTGATGGCCCTCCCCTGCGCCGTGGAAACCCCCAGCCGCTCGCCGGGCGGCACCGCGGTGATCGAAAAGGAGAAGCAGCGGGTGCGCAAGCCCTCACCCCGCTACAAGGTGCTGCTGCACAACGATCCGGTGAACTCGATGGAGTACGTGGTCGGCACCCTGCGCCAGGTGGTGCCGTCATTGAGTGAGCAGGACGCCATCGCCGTGATGCTGGAAGCCCACAACAGCGGCGTGGGCCTGGTGATCGTCTGCGACCTGGAGCCCGCCGAGTTCTACAGCGAAACCCTCAAAGCCAAGGGGCTGACCAGCACGATCGAGCCGGAGAGCTGAATGCGGAGACGCGCGTGGCTCGGCTGGATCGGCACGCTGCTCTATCTGCCGCTGCTCTACGCCCTCGGCTGGTTGACGCTGCAACCCCTGTTGGCAGCCGGTCTGCTCTCGGGTTGGCGGCCTGATCAGGTCGCTCTCCTGGGCACCGGGCTCGCCTTCCTTCTGCTGCTGCTGACCTTGCCCCTGCGCCTGGGCAGGGTCTGGGGGGAGCGACAGCCCTGGCGGACGCTGGGGGTGGCCATGGGCTGGGGTGTGTCCCTGCGCTCGCTGCTGCGCGGCCTGCTCAAGGCCGTGGTGCTGCTGATCTTCGTGGTGGGGGCGCTGCTGCTCAGCGGCCAGGCGCGCTGGAGCGGTGGTCTGACGGCGGCCGAGGTGCTCAATGCCGTGCTGTTGATTCTGGGGGTGGGCTTCGCTGAGGAGCTGGTGTTCCGCGGCTGGCTCTGGGGCGAACTGTGCCAGCGGCTGGGGGGGGGCGTGCGGGCCGATGAGCGCGCCATGGTGGCCCAGGCCGTGGTGTTCAGCCTCGCCCACACCCGCTTCAACCTCGGCGTGGCGCCGATGGCCGGATTGCTGGTGGGCCTGCTGCTGCTGGGGCTGGCCCTGGGGCTTCAGCGGCGGGCCGATGGCGGCTCCCTCTGGGGAGCCGTGGGCCTGCACGGGGGGCTGGTGGGGGGATGGTTTTCGCTGCTGGCGGGCCCTCTGCAGATCGAATCCACGGTGCCGCTCTGGCTGGCCGGGCCTGGCGGCGCCGATCCGAATCCGATCGGTGGACTGCTGGGCTGGTCCGGACTGGCCGCGCTGCTCTGGGTGCGGCGGCGCTACTGGTGAACGGGCTCAGCGCACCGCGGTGGCCAGGGCCCTGCGACCCTCCACCGGCGCGTGCAGGGCCTCCTCCAATGGAGCCAGGCCGTAGTCCCGCTCCAGCAGAGCCATGACGGTGCGGCCGAAATCACCGGGGTTGGTCTCGAAGGCCTCCAGGCAGATGCGCCCAAAGACACTGCCCATCGGCTCGGGATTCCAGAGCAGCTTGCGCGCCGTCCAGGGCATCATGCTCATCGGGTTGTAGCCGGGCTTGAGCAGACCCTGCTCAAAGCCGTATTGCTCCAGATGGGTGTGGGGCTGCAGGCCGATGAAGAAGATGGCCGGCTCCACCTTGTCGGCACCGAAGATCCGCTCCAGTTCGCGGTGGTAGGCGAGCGTCTGGCGGATCGTTTCAGGGCGCTCATCGATCACGTTGAAGGAGTAATTCACCGACACGTGCTCACGGAAGCCGGCCCGGGCCAGCAGCCGGCAGTTCTCCAGCACGGTGCGCAGGTTGTAGCCCATGCGCATCTTGCGCACCAACTCCTGGCTGCCGGAGGTGATGCCGATCTCGAAGTAGTCCATGCCGGTGGCCACCATCAGCTCAGCCAGCTCGGCATCAATGTTGTCGGCACGGATGTAGGCCGCCCAGCGGATGTCGTCCATGCCGGCCGCCGGGATCGCGCGCAGCAGCTGCTTGGCATCGTCGATGTAGCGACGGGCCGGGATGAACTGGGCGTCTGTGAACCAGAAGCCGCGCACCCCCCGGTCGTAGAGCTGGCGCATCTCAGCCACCACCTCCTCCACCGGATTCACCCGCACCGCCTTGCCTTCCACCACGGTGTAGACGCAATAGCAGCAGTTGTGGGGACAGCCACGCTTGGTCTGCACGCCCACGTAGAAATCACCCCCATCGAGATACCAGTCGAGCTGGGGCCAGATCGAGGCGATGTAGGGATAGTCGCAGGCGGTCTTGATCACCCCCTCCGGCTGCTCGTGGATCAGCCCCGCCCGAGGCGGTTCTCCCACCACATAGCAGCGCTCCGAGGCCAGGGAGCGGCCGCTGATCAGCTTCTCCAGCAGCGGCTCCCCTTCTCCCACCGACACCACGGTGCCCGGCGGCAGGCTTTTGCCCAGTTGCTCGTAGAACACACTCACCGCGCCACCACCGATCACCACCCGCGCCGCGGGATGGAAACGGCGGGCCCGGCGCAGGCCGCGCCGCACCAGGCGCAGGTTGCGCCAGAGCTCGCCGTAGAACGCACCCATCAGCCGCAGACCGCCGAGGGCCCCGCGCAGGCGATGCAACGGATTGGCGGCATAGAACACCTCAAAGGAGTTCTGCAGCGGGTTGCCGCCACGGCCATCCACAGGCGCATAGATCTGGATGTCACGCCAGGAGAACACCAGCAACGTGGGGCGGAAGGCCTCAATCGTGGCCAGCAGCACCCGCTCCACATCCAGCAGGGGCAGGGCGGCCAGATCAAGAATGCGCTGGGGCAGGCCCGGGAAGCGCTTGTGCAAATGATCGGCCAGGTACACCGGACCGATCGGGAAGATCGGATTGCAGGGCAGGCGAATGAGCAGCACCCTCTCGGCACTGGCACCGGGGGCGGGCTGATTCGGTTCCAATTGCTGCTCCGGCCGTGCCATCAGTTGCCTCAGGCCAGGCCGGACGCTAACAACTGTGATTGAAGGGCAGTGGACCGGCGGCGAAGATCTGGCGGCAACCAGGGGATGAAGCGGTCGTGCACGCAGAGGCGCGGACGCAGGCTCCAGCCCGCCCGCTCCAGCCGGGCCGCCAGCTCCCGGGGGCTGGGCTGGGGGTAGGCAGCATTGATCACATCGTGGCTGTCGATGCCACCGAGATCGTTGATGCCGGCCTCCAGAGCCAGGGGCAGGCTCTCCAGGGGCCAGAGGTTGGGCGGCAGCTGCAGGGCCACCTGGGCAGGCAGGATCCGGCGGGCCGCCTCAATCAGCTCCAGCAGGTCGTGTTGTTCGGCCGTGCTGAGCGGCCGGGCCCCAGCCCCATCGGGCCGCCAGGGCTGAAGGATCACCTCCTGCAGATGACCCCACTGCCTCTGAAGCTCTGCCAGCAGCTCCAGGGCCCGCAACCGATCGGAGCGGCTCTCCCCCACCCCCAGCAGCAGCCCAGTGGTGAACGGCACCCCCAGGCGACCAGCCTGCTCCAGCTGGCCGAGGCGGAGAGCGAGACGCTTGCTGGGGGCAGCCCGGTGCAAGCGCTCATAAGCCGGGCCAAGGCCCTCCAGCATCAGACCGAGGGAGGGGTTGAGCCTGGCCAGAGCCGCCATCTCCCGCCGCGAGAGCGGCCCGGCATTGGTGTGGGGCAACCGCCCCAGAGCCAGGGCCAGCCCACTGAAGGCCAGCAAGCGCGCCAACCAGCGGGCCCGCTCGGGGGAGCCTGGCGCCACTTCGCCGCTGAGCAGCAGCACCTCCGTGGAGGCTGGCCGCTGACGCAGGCTGCGCTCGGCAGCGGCCAGGCTGAGGTCGTTGGTGGCACTTGGCTCACGCCGAAAGCCGCAGTAAGCGCAGGCGTTGAAACAGCTGCGGGTGGGCACCAGGGTGACGCTGGGGCTCCAGCGCACCAGCCGTGTGGGGTCGTCGCCCTGCTCCCTGCCCCGGCCCCGCCGCCAACCCGCAGCAAACCTTAAGGAGTTCATACATCCCGCAATGGTCTGTTACATTGAGTCAGGCGAAGGGCTTTCGGGCCCACCAGCTGGGATTTCCCCATCTGGATTTCGTTCTACTTAACCGACCCCTTCGGGGGCCACTACCCACGCTCTCATGACCACC
>NZ_JAHLYS010000006.1 GCF_025128055.1 Synechococcus sp. CS-1329
CCTTGCATTCCCAGCCGCGGCGTGCAGCGGCGGCAGAAACAGCCCTGGTTCACGCGGGTGGAACTGCCGCCACTGCCAAACCCAACAGCGCAGCTGGCGGTCGCATGACTGTCTCAATTGAGAAGTGTCGGGCAGTCAGGCGCCGAGGTCATCGAAAAGTATCTGGGCTCGGGCATGATCCGCGGCATCGGCCCGATTTACGCCAGCAGGCTGGTGGCCACCTTCGGCGATCAGGTGTTCGAGGTGATCGAGCCGGTGTCGATCAGGCCGATCGTGGCGAGCACGGCCATGCTGAGCCGCACCCAGGGTCGGCTTGGCTCCTGGCCGGACCGACGGCTGGAGAGAGGTTTGGATCGCGTAGCGCTGCTCACAGGCTGAGAGAAGGTTGGAGATCCCGCTATTGAAAGGCCTAAAGTGGCTACAGGGTCAAGGGCTTAGAGTCCTGAATAAGTGTCTGCCACCGACCGGGGAGGAAGGACCGATGCAGATCGGCGAGTTGGCACGGTCCACCGGGGTGAAGATCGAAACCATCCGCTATTACGAACGCGAGCACCTGCTGTCGGTGCCGCAGCGCACGGATGGCAACTACCGCCTTTATTCCCCGCGGCATGTGGAGGAGTTGCGCTTCATCCGCTACTGCCGCAGCCTCGACATGGGCCTGGAGGAGGTACGCATCCTGATCAGGGCGCTCGACACACCGTCCGGAAGCTGTCTGACGGTGAATGGCCTGCTGGACGAGAAGATCGCCGAGGTCGATGCACGCGTGAATGATTTGCACAAACTCCAGGATCAGCTGCGGAAGCTCAGAGGGCTTTGCCGGCAACCGGATCAGTGGGAGATCTGCGGTATTCTCGCCGAGCTGAATCGCTGCGCCGAAAGCAGAAAGCCAGTCGTTTGAAAATTCACAGTGGTTGATCAGAAGACTGGCAGAACTTACAAGCCTGGTGATGTCAGTTCATGACGGGCTTGAATTATCTGAAGGAGGAATATCCACACGTATAAGGTGTGCCACCTGCCGGTTATTGTGGGACAGCCGCGAGAACTTCATGGCAATCTCGATTCCGCCCGATACTGGTTCGCGCGGACGATTCATTTGCCTGCGCGGGAAGTGCCATGGAGCCGAAGGTAATCCCACCTAAATGGAGTAAAGTAAGAAAAGTGATTATCATCACACAGTAATCAAATGACACAGCCGCCGTACACCCTCCACTAAGGGGAGACTCAAGCCAGGAGAGATCCAGGACTGCTTAGCCACGAAGGGGGAGGAGATTGGGCCTGCGCAGCAGCCGCAGGCCATTGGCGATCACGATCAGGCTGGTGCCCATGTCCGCAAAGACCGCCATCCACATCGTGGCATTTCCGGCCACGGTGAGCACCAGAAAAATGGCCTTGATTCCCAGTGCCAGCACAATGTTCTGGCGCAGGATTCGGAAGGTGCGGCGAGAGAGTGCGATCGTTTCAGGTACGCGCATCAGATCGTCGTTCATGATCACCACATCGGCAGCTTCAATGGCGATGTGGGTGCCGGCTGCCCCCATCGCAAAACCGATGTCCGCCTGGGCCAGAGCCGGCGCATCGTTGATGCCATCGCCGGCCATGGCCGCGAATCCATAGCGGGTCTGCAGGGCGGCCACCGCCTCGAGCTTCTCTTGCGGCAGCAGGTTGCTCCGCACTTGCTCGATGCCGGCCAAGGACGCAATCGCGCCGGCGGTGGCTGCGTTGTCACCCGTGAGCATCACCGGGGTGACGCCGAGGGCCCGCAGGGCCTCCATGGCGGCCGCGGAGCTGGGCCGAACGGTGTCGGCGACGGCGATCAGGGCGAGCACGCCGCTGTCATCGGCCAGCAGGCTGAGCGAATGGCCCTGGCGCTCGTGAACCTGCATCGATGCTTCCAGGTCGCTGGAGCAAAGCCCCAGCTCCTCGATCCAGCGGTGATTGGCCAGCATCAGTGGCCGCCCCGCAATCACGCCCCGCACCCCGCGCCCCGGCAGGGCCTCGAAGGCCTCCACAGCCAGCCGCTCGCCATCTAGGCCGGCGGCCACCGCCCGCGACACCGGATGGTCGGAGCGCTCCGCCAGGCTGCTGGCCAGCTGTTTCAGAGCGCCAGCGTCCGCCCCTTCTCGCCGTGAGGAGAAGGCCACCAGCTTGGGCTGGCCCAGGGTGATCGTTCCGGTCTTGTCGAGGGCCAGCGCCTTGATCTTGCGGGCCTCCTCGATGTAGAGGCCACCTTTGATGATGATGCCGCGGCGGGCGGCGGTGGCCAGGCCGCTCACCACCGTGACCGGGGTGGCGATCACCAGCGCGCAGGGGCAGGCGATCACCAGCAGCACCAGTGCCTTGTAGATCGCCTGGAGTGGGGTGAATCCCAGCAAGGGCGGCGCCAGCAGGGCGACAGCCAGGGCCACCACGAACACCGCCGGGGTGTAACGGGCCGCAAAACGATCGACGAAACGCTGGATCGGGGCACGGGAGGCCTGGGCTTCCTCCACGGCCTGGATGATGCGCGCCAGGGTGCTGAGCGAGGCGGGCGCCGTCACCTGGATTTCCAAGGCGCCGCCCTGGTTGATCGTGCCCGCAAACACCGCATCACCTGGGCCTTTGTCGACCGGCAGGCTTTCGCCAGTGATCGGGGCCTGGTTGATCGCACTCTCGCCGCTGATCACCGTGCCATCGAGCGGCAGCCGTTCTCCCGGGCGGACCCGCACCACATCGCCGATGGCCACAGCACTGGCCGGCACGCGTTGCCAGCGGCCATCGCTCTGGCGGATCTCCGCCTCATCGGGGGCCAGGGCCATCAGGCTGGTGATCGCCTGGCGAGCCCGCTCCACCGCCCGCGCTTCGATCGCCTCGGCCACGGCATAGAGCGCCATCACCATGGCGGCTTCCGGGAAGCGGCCGATCAGGAAGGCGCCCGTGACCGCCACGCTCATCAGCGCATTGATGTTCAGCCGGCCTTGGCGCAGGGCCGCGAGGCCCTTGCGAAACACGGAGAAGCCCGCCAGGGCGATCGCGGTGATGGCGATCCCGCCTTCCAGCAGCCCATGGCCCGGGAAGGGGGGAACGACCAGATGCAGGAGCTCCGCCGTGATCGCCAGCGCCAGGGATCCCGCCAGGCGGAGCCGTTCACGGCGCCCTTCAGCGCGGGTCTGGGCGGCGGCCGGCCGGTGATCCGGGCTGATCGGCTCCGGGTTGAACCCCAGCCGGCGGATCGCAGCAAGGGCGGAGCTCAGCGCGGCCGCTTCGGCATCGATCGCCAGAACCCGCTCGGCGAGCAGGAACCTCAGGCCGCGGATGCCGTCAACACCTGCGAGGGCATGGCGGATCTCGCCTTCCTCCGTGGCGCAATCCATTGCGCTGATCCGAAACAGCGCTTCTCTGGCGCTTGCCGGCTCCGGCTGCGGTTCCGTGGTGGCTCCGGCCTTCTGTCCGCTGGTTCCGCTGCTGCAGCAATGTTCCGCCATGGTCCTGTCATCCAGACCCCAGCAAACAGCCTGTAGTTACTTCAGGGTCAAGGGTCTGGGCGGGCCATTTGCCCGCAGGCTGTAGATCAATGCAGCTGGGAACACTCCCGATCCCGCAACTCCTGATCCAGCCCATCGGCCTGCCGGGCCAAATTGGCTCCAGTCGCCGTGTAGAACCTGAACTGCTGTCGGTTGACGTAGAGAATCCGCTGGCTGCGCAGCAGCTGTTCTTCCCCCTTGGGGCGGCAGTCGATCAGGGCCTAGTAGTCGATGGTCAGCTCGTTGCGGTCGTTGGCATTGGCCCCATCGGCCTGCTGGCTGAGGATCGGGCAGATTCGTTCGCGGATGGTTCGAACCAGGGCGATTTCGGCCTTCATGGCCTGCTCGGCCAGGGCATTGCGTTGATCCAGCAGGTTCTGACACGCCTCCAATTCCAGGGCTGATTCAAAGTGTGTCACAGGTGCTCTGGCCTGAGCTGCCAGCATGGGGTTTGCTCGGTGGTATCGCCTTCTCCCTGTGCCCGAAACCGCTTCTGCCGCAACTGATCTTGATCTGATCAGTTACCTGCAGGCGATACCGGATGCCCGCATGCGGCGTGGGGTCCGCATCCCGGCCTGGTATCTGCTGCTGGTGGCGGTGCTCGGGATCCTGAGCGGTTGCCAGAGCCTGCGGGATCTGGAGCGGTTTGCTCGGCGCCACCATTCGGTGCTCTCTAAGCAGCTGGGCCTTGAACTGCGGCGGCCCCCATCGGATTCGGCGTTCCGCTACTTCTTCCTGCAGGTGGATGTCGCAGCCTTGTGCGCGTCCATCTGTGACTGGACGATCGCCCAGATCCCTGGTGGTGCAGCGGATCTCGATCAGCTGGTGTGTGATGGCAAGACGCTGCGGGGTTTGATCGAGCCCACTGCCGGTGGTGGTTCAGCGTTCATTGCCCAGGTGACGCTCTACTCAGCCGCTTTGGGAGTGGCGATCAGCCAGGCCTGTTACGCCACCGGCGAAAACCACCAGCGAGCGGTACTCAAGCAGCTGCTGGGCGAGCTCGAACTGGAGGGGGTGCTGATCCAGGCGGATGCCCTCCACACCCAGAAACCGTTTACGGGCAGCTCCAGGAGCAGGGGGCCGACTTCCTCCTGACGGTGTAGCCGAAGGCTTCTCAGAAGGAGTAAGCCAACCAGAAGACACGGCATCGCCAGATCCGATGCCAGTTCCAGGGGAAACGCCACATCCCTGTTGAGGCGAGTGTTTTCGAGGAGGGTCATGGTCGTGCCATGACCTGGACGCTCCGCGCCAAACAGGCACCGGAGCACATCCGTGAGGCATGGAGCGGCACCAGCTGGATCGTGAAAGTGATCGCCGTCGGCATTCGCGACGGCAAGACCTTCCGGCAGACCCATTTCTTCCTCACCAGCTTGCGCACCACCCCAGAAGCCTTGCTGCAACTGGTGCGCGACCGCTGGAGCATTGAGGGCTGGCACTGGATCCGTGACACCCAGCTGCATGAGGATGCCCACCGCTACCGGGGCAAAGGCGCCGGAGCGATGGCGACGCTACGGACCGCAGCCCTCAACCTGCTCAGGCTGGCTGGATTTCAGTCGATCCGAGCGGGCATGCAGGCCGTCACTCACGACATCACGGCGCTATTGGCGATGGCGACGAGAAAGCCAGAACCAAGCTTGAGCTAAGACTTTGAATCAGCCCTTGGGGCACCCGGCGCTGTCCGGGCTTCATGGCTATACGCATCTCAGCCTCGCAGTCCTTGAACGCATCACGCTTCTCAATGCCGATGTGGCCAGCATCGCCATAGATCACGCGCTCCTCTCCATGGACTCGATCGGCCGCTGTGTTCAATTCGTGGATATTGGCTGCCGTGCTCACCACGGAGTGGACCAATCCAGAGGTGCTGTCAACGCCGATGTGGCAGCGCATCCCAAAGAACCACTACTTGCCCTTGGCGACCGAGTGCATCTCAGGATCCCTCTCGCCCTTCTTGTTCTTGGTGGAGCTGGGCGCATTGATGATCGTTGCATCGAGGATCGTCCCCTCCTTGAGCATCACGCCCTTCTCGCTCAGGTTCTGGTTCACACTCTCCAGGATCTGCTCCGCGATCTGGTGCTCTTCCAGTAGGTGACGGAAGTTGAGGATCGTTGTCTCGTCAGGGATCCGGCCCTCGATCATGTCGATACCGGCAAAGCGGCGGAAGCAGGGGGTGTCGATCAGCATCTCCTCCATCAATGGGTCGGAGAGTGTAAACCACAGCTGCAGGAGGTGGATTCGCAGCATCACCTCCAAAGGGAAAGGAGGTCGCCCGCCCTTGGCAGTGGGCTTGTAGTAAACAGGCTGGATCAGAGCCAGGAATGATTCCCAAGGAACTGTGGCTTCCATTTCATCAAGGAAACGCTGGCGACGTGTCCTCTCCTTGGCGTAGGTCTGCTCGTAGTCCGTGAAACCCAGCTGGGGGGGTGTTGCCATCCGTTCCCAGTCTCAGTCTTGGATCTGGGTTGATTCTATAGGGTTTTTCAGGGGTTCCTTAGAGTCTCCCCATAGAAGGAGAGTCAAGCCCATGACAGCCGTTGGCATGAAGATCGGGGCCCTCGCCATCCGCAGTGGCCTGCCGATCAAGACCCTCCGCTACTACGAAGATCTCGGCCTCCTGCCGGCGGTGGGCCGCAGCGAAGGCGGTTACCGCCTGTTCGCTGAGGAGAGCCTGCGGCGCCTGGACTTCATCCGGCGGCTCAAGAGCCTCGGTCTGACTCTTGATGAAATTCAGGAGTGTCTGGCGGTGCACGATGCCGGTGAGCTCCCCTGCGGCGATATCCAGCGGCAGCTCCAACGGCAGATCGATCTGGTGGACGGAAGGCTGCGGGAGCTGCGTCTGTTCAGGAGGGAACTGCAAAGCCTGCTGCAGAACTGGCAAAGCGATCCAGCGCCGAACACGGCCGTGATCTGCCCGAATCTCAACGTCTGAGCAGCCCCCGGCCGGCGGAGGTCCCGTGAACATTCGGCTGAATTGTCAAGCCACTTGCTAGCCCATGCCCACCTTGGAGATGGACGGTAAGCGAGCGGTGGCGAAACGATGGCCAACAACGATTCACCCCGAAGACTCTTCGGACGGCCAGCCCTTGTGGTGCTGGCCACGGGAGGCATCATCACGGTCTCCCTTTGGGCTGGCACCCGGTGCATGTCCCAGGGTTGGGGCGGTGCAGGCATGCATGGAACTGGAGGAGGACCAGGCATGCCCGGGTATGGAGGAGGCTTGGGTGGCCCGGGTCAGATGGGGATGGGCTATTCGGATCAGCAGTTCATCGTGATGATGATCCCCCACCACGATGGGGCGATCGCCATGGCCGATCTCGCCCTCACCCGCGCCAAGCGGCCCGAGATCAAGGCCCTGGCGAAGAGCATCAAGGCCAGTCAGACCCGCGAGAACGCCCAGATGCGTGCCTGGTATAAGCAGTGGTACGACAAAGATGTGCCCAGTTGGGGACCGGGCACAGGCTGGGGTTGGCAGGGGGGAATGGGCATGGGGATGGGAATGGGCATGGGTGGAGGTATGGGTGGGGGCGCCATGGGCGGGTGGACGAACCTCTCTGCCCTGAGCGCAGCCCCGGACTTCGACCGTGCCTTCATCGAGCAGATGATTCCCCACCACCAGATGGGCGTGATGATGGCCTCGATGGCCCAGACCAATTCCCAGCACCCGGAGCTTCGTCAGTTGCAACAGGCCATGGTGCGGGTGCAGAGCGATGAAATCCAGCAGATGTCCCAGTGGTACCGCAGCTGGTACGGAGCGTCTTGAGTTTGGGATCACCTCCCAGCCCTCCCACCTACTTCTGCATGACGTTTACTCCTTTCCCTGATCCCCGCCCTGTGCTGAGGGACTGACTGAGCCATGGCCGCCAGTTGCTGCACTTCTGCCCGACCCGCTGGGAGCGCACCTACCAACGGCTGGAGATCAGCACCGGCGAGTTGCTCCCCGATCAGGAGATCCTGTTGCTGAAATCACGCCGAGAGCTGAGCCGGGCTGAGGCCCTCAAGCTGTGGGCTGAGAAACGCAAGGCGGGCTGGAGCCCCTGCAGCCCCCAGTGGTGATCGTCACCATCCCCCAAACCGATCCACCCCCCACCAAGCTGAGCTCTGAACCGATGGCCACCTCCTTGCCGATCAGCAGCAGCCGTCAATCCCGGTGCTATCGCTTGGTGGACCATCACGGCCAACCGCACCTTGAGCTTGATGAGCACTTCGACTCGATTGAGGAGGCTTGGTCGTTTGCCATCCGCTGGTGGCAGCAGCAGCAACCCGCTGGCGCACCAGACACCCAGGTGGGGCTTGGTTTGGAGGTGAGCACCGAGAGCGGCAGCTGGCGCACCCTGCGCCACCCGCAAGGCTGAAGCCTGCAAAGGTGAGCCCACAGGCCACACCCGCCCTGCCACGCCCGTCTCCCAGCGATCCGGCCCAGGCCAGCCCGCAGCCCACCGAGGTGCTGGCGGGCTCGATCGAGCGCGTCACCTTCCACAACGCCGAGAACGGATTCTGCGTGCTGCGCATCAAGGCCCGCGGCCACCGCGATCTGGTGACGGTGGTGGGCCATGCCGCTGAGATCAGTGCCGGCGAATGGGTGACGCTGAGCGGTACCTGGGTGAACAGCCGGGAGCACGGCCAGCAGTTCAAGGCCTCCTTCCTCAGGGCCTCAGCGCCCACCACCGCCGAGGGGATCGAGAAGTACCTGGGCTCAGGAATGATCCGCGGCATCGGCCCGATCTACGCCAGCAAGCTCGTGGCAGTGTTCGGCGATCAGGTGTTCGAGGTGATCGAGCAGGCCCCCGAGCGGCTGCGGGAGGTGCCCGGCATCGGCCCGGTGCGGGGTCAGCGGATCAGCCAGGCCTGGGCCGATCAGAAGGTGGTGCGCGAAATC
This sequence comes from Synechococcus sp. CS-1329, assembly GCF_025128055.1. Classification (GTDB taxonomy): domain Bacteria; phylum Cyanobacteriota; class Cyanobacteriia; order PCC-6307; family Cyanobiaceae; genus Regnicoccus_A. Next base: position 8,374 of record NZ_JAHLYS010000006.1, read on the forward strand.
ATGGTCTTCCTGCACAGCCATGGCGTTGGCACGGCCCGGGCGGTACGGATCTTCAAGACGTACGGCAATGACGCCGTGCAGGTGATGGCCGAGAACCCCTACCGGCTGGCGCGCGATATCCGCGGCATCGGCTTCCGCACGGCTGATGCGATCGCCGCGCGGCTGGGCATCAAGCCCGAGGCGATGATCCGTCTGCGCGCCGGCATCAGCTACGCGCTGCTGGAGGCCAGCGGCGATGGGCACTGCGGCCTGCCTGCCGCCGAGCTGCTCCAGCTAGCCGGTGAGCTGCTGGCGGTGGAGCGGCCAAGCGGAGCACTCGATGAGAGCGGCGCCACCAGTCGGGTACCCCTTGAGGCGGGGCTGATCGAGAGCGCCCTGGACCTGGAGCTGGCCGAGGGCTCCGTGGTGGCCGACACCCTGGCCGGTGAGCCTGCGATCTTCCTTGCCCATCTGCATCGTGATGAGCGCCGCATCGCGGCGTCCCTCCAGGCGCTGGCGGTGGGCTGCCCGCCCTGGGGAAGCATTGAGGCCGCCAAAGCCATCCCCTGGGTGGAGCAACGCCTCGGCCTGGAGCTGGCCGCCAGCCAGAAGGCAGCGGTGGAGCAGGCCCTGGCCAGCAAGGTGCTGGTGATCACCGGCGGGCCGGGGGTGGGGAAGACCACCTTGATCAACGCCATCCTGCGCATCCTGGCGGCCAAGAAGCTGCGCATCCTGCTCTGCGCCCCCACCGGTCGTGCCGCCAAGCGGATGGGCGAAACCACTGGCCTGGAGGCCAAGACGATCCACCGGCTGCTGGAGTTCGACCCGGCGGCCTTTGGCTTCAAGCGCAACGCCGAACTGCCGCTGGAGTGCGACCTGCTGGTGGTGGATGAAACCTCCATGGTGGATGTGCCGTTGATGGCCTCCCTGCTGGACGCCCTCCCAGCCGAGGCGGCCCTGCTGCTGGTGGGCGATGTGGACCAGCTGCCCTCGGTGGGGCCCGGCCAGGTGCTCGCCGATCTGATCAACAGCGGCGCGCTGCCGGTGGCCCGGCTGACGGAGGTGTTCCGGCAGGCGGCCTCCAGCCGCATCATCACCACCGCCCACGCCATCAACGCCGGCACCATCCCCGATCTGCGGCCGCCGCCGGCTGAGTCCACCACCGACTTCTATTTCCTGCCTGCGGAAACACCCGAGCAGGCGGTGGCCCTGATCCTCAAGGTGGTGGGCGAGCGCATCCCGGCCCGCTTTGGCCTCGATCCGATCGCCCAGGTGCAGGTGCTCTGCCCGATGGCGCGCGGTGGTTGCGGGTCACGGTCGCTCAACATCGAGCTGCAGCACCTGCTCAACCCCGATCCACCTGAGCAGGTGGAGCGTTTCGGCTGGCGGTTCGCACCGGCCGACAAGGTGATGCAGGTGGCCAACGACTACGAGAAGGAGGTGTTCAACGGTGATGTGGGCACGGTGGAGACGATCGATGCCGATGCCAGTGAACTGACGGTGCGATTTGACGGGCGTGAGGTGACCTACGGCTGGGGCGAACTCGACAACCTGGTGCCCGCCTACGCCTGCACGATCCACAAGAGCCAGGGCAGCGAATATCCTGCCGTGGTGATCCCTTTGCTCACCCAGCACTACGCGATGCTGCAGCGCAATCTGGTGTACACCGGCATCACCAGAGGCAAGCAGCTGGTGGTGCTGGTGGGTCAGAGAAAGGCGCTGGCGATGGCGGTGAAGAACCACCTGGGCAGGAGGCGCTACACCAAATTGGCGGAGTGGCTGGGCTGATCCATCAGCTGTCAACCTGATTAACAAGGGACGGCCAAGGCCACGGTGATGTCCACCAGCTCCCGGGCCCGGTGGCATCCCCGCTGCAGATTCGGCCTTTTGAGCCGGCCGACTGGCCTGGAGTGTGGCGGCTGCTGGAGCCGTTGTTCCGCGCCGGCAAGACCTTTCCCCGCAACCCGGCCATCAGCGAGGCGGAGGCCTGGGAGTTGTGGGTCAAGCAGAGCCAGGCGGCGATGGTGGCAGTTGATTCAACCTGGTGGTGAGCACCAACACCGTTGGCTTCCGCTGCTGGGAGCGCCCGCCATAGGGGAATTGTGCCGTTGCGGCACAACAGCTTTGAGGATTACTGCACTTCTGGAAGTGCAAAGTTAAGTGCAGCTTTGCTGAGGCCTGTGGTTGCCTGCTCCAGCTTCAGTGGAGGCCAGGCGTCGAGACGTCGATCTTGTTGAGCTGAATGCCCAAGTAGGTGGCTTCGCGGTTGAGGGCCTTTTTGATGTCGATGTTGCCAGCTGCGGCAGCGGAGGCAAAACGGACGAGGAGCGAGTCCCGAAGGGCTTGTTCGCGGGCAGGGCTGGTGGGGGCTTTGGACATTGGGTGGGACTGGGAGAAGCGTGGAATCTGATCCTCACTTCAACGATAATCGCTATCGCCCCAGGGCTGGCCCTGATTTGTCTGTAGCTCAATACACTGAACTGTGTCGTGAGTCACGGTTCTGGCCCCTTGGCATGGGAAGGGAGCGCGGCTCAGAGCCCTTCAGGCCTCCAACCGCTGGGTGGGTGGCAGCAGCCACAATGGTTCGAGCTGAACACTGGTTCCATGACAGTTGGCAACCTCCTCTCAGGCACGGCGGTCGCGTTTCTCTTTCTCGGCGGTCTTGTGCTGTTCACCGACGTGGAGCTGGGGATGGTGCGCTGGGTCAACTGCGGCACCTGGTCCTCCGAAGTGTCCCGTCAGGAGAAGGAGTGCCGCTGATCCTTGAGCCACCTGAGAGTGGGGCACGCCTTCCGGCATCCCGCGCTTACAGGGGAGGCGCCAGGCGCGAACATCCAGGGATCACCGATCGATTGATGACAGCCATGGGATCGTCAACGGATTTCCCTGAGGCCTTGGCTGCCCTGGGCCTGGGGAACGCCCATCGCCGCCAGGCTCAGCAGCGGCGGACGTGTTGAGCGGACTTCTCTCCTGACAGTGGGGGGAGCCTTACTTGCTGACTGCCTTCCAAATCCACCAGGCCACCAGGCCGACAAGCACCCAGGGAACCAACGACCGCAAGACCACAAAGACCAGCAGAACCACCAAGGCAGAGACGGCCGTCCGCTTGGTGAGCGCCTTCGACTCATCGGTCATGTAGCGCCAGCGGGGAATCAGTGACATCGGTGAACTTGGATCTGGCCTTGCATTCTCCTGCAGCTGGGCTACAGGAGGCGTTCCAGGCACAGGAATCAGCCGAGGAAAGCATCCAGGAAACTGAGCGGCCTGGCCATGGTTTCCGAGAATCCGAGAATGCCGCGGTCCCGGTAGCTGTACAGAAGCGTGTCGTCGGCCTCCAGGAGGAAGGTGCCGCCCCGCTGGGTGAGGAAGTCGTCGCGGGGCACGTAGGTGCGCCAGTGGCCCAGCACTTCGCTCATGTTGCGCAGCCGCACCGTGGCCAGCTCGAAGGGCCGCTGGAAGCCACGGCCGCCAGCTCTGGCGAAGAACGACCCCCGGATCGGCGGCAGGGGGCCCGCCTGGATGGTCTCGTCGTCGGCGATGCGCTGGGGAGCGCTGCGATCGCCCGTGTAGCCCCGCAGCACCTCGGCCAGGGTGCCGGGGGAGCCGATCCCGGCGCACATCAGCAGCAGGTTCGGCCAGGGGCCGCCGATCTGCCGCAGGCCTTCGTAGAGCCCCAGGGCCCGATGCAGCTGGGGTTCAGCGTCCACCTGCAGCCGCTCGCTCGGAAAGCCGGTGAAGGCGCAGAAGCGCTGGCGGCTGGCCTCATCACCGATGCCGATGGCCAGCACGGCGATGCCGGCGGCCTCCAGCTGCGGCCATACCGCCACCAGGGCCTGGGCGTATTCAATGCTGTCGAAATCGCCCAGCTGGGGGAGCAGGAGCACCAGCCGGCGGCGGCCCTTCTCCATTCCCCCCACCGTCGCTAGCCGATCCAGCAGCAAGGCTGCAGCGTCCGGTCGGGGCTCACCTCCTGTTGGGTCGGCCAGAGGCAAGGGGTTGGTCACGGGCAGGGGTCGCTCACGTCTGGAACCATCGTCGCCCGCATCAGGAACGCCTCGGCTTCAATCAAAGTGAGTTCTGGCTTGGTACCCCGCCTTGGACCGCCCCCTGCTCCTGCGCGCCGAGGGTCTCAAGCGCCAGCTGGGGGATCGACTCCTCTGGAGCCAACTCGATCTGGAGCTGGCCGCCGGTGAGCTCCTGGGGCTGGTGGCGCCCTCGGGGGCGGGCAAGACCCTGTTGCTGCGCGCCCTGGCCATGCTCGATCCTCTGCAGGACGGCACGATCAGCCTGCAGGGGCGCACGCCGACAGCCTGGGGTTTACCCCGCTGGCGCTCGATGGTGCTCTACCTCACCCAGCGGCCCGTCGCCCATGGGGGAACGGTGGAGGCGAACCTGCGCTCACCTTGGACATTCCAGGAGTTGCGCGGGCGTGGGGGCTGGCGGCGCGAGCGGATCACGGGCTGGTTGGCAGCCCTGGGGCGTGATCCATCGTTCCTGGCCTACGACGCCGAGCGGCTCTCTGGCGGCGAGCTGCAGCTGATGGCGCTGCTGCGGGCCCTGCAATTCGATCCCACCGTGCTGCTGCTGGATGAACCCAGCGCTTCCCTTGATGGGGCCACCACCGCCGCGCTCGAGGCCCTGCTGAATGAGTGGCTCGCCGCCGGCCCCCGCGCCGCCGTGTTCACCAGCCACGACAGCGAGCAGATCCAACGCTTCGCCAGCCGCACCCTGGAGCTCCGTCCATGACCCCCTCGAGTTCCGGAGCCCTGACGATCAGTGATGGCCGCCTGGCGCTTTCTGCCCTGCTGATCCTGGTGAACGTGGGGCTTTCGGCGGCGCTGCGCCTGGGCCTGGCTCGCAGTCTGCTGCTGGCCTCCCTGCGCATGGTGGTGCAGCTGCTGCTGGTGGGCTTCGTGCTCGAGTGGCTGTTCCGCCAGGACCATGCACCGCTGATCGTGCTGGTGGGGGCGGCGATGGCCATGATCGCCGGGGTTTCGTCCGTTCAGCGCACCCGGCGCCGCTTCGCTGGCATCTACCTCAACAGCCTGCTGTCGGTGATGGCCTCCTCGGCGCTGGTGACTGGCCTGGCGGTGGCAGGGCTGATCCAGCCCCAGCCCTGGTACAACCCCCAATACCTGATTCCCCTGCTGGGGATGGTGCTGGGCAACACGCTCAACGGCATCTCCCTGGGACTCGATCGCTTCATGGAGGGGTTGCGCAACGGGCGTGATCGGGTGGAGACGGCCCTGGCCCTGGGGGCGACCCGTTGGGAGGCCTGCCAGGAGGTGGTGCGCGATGCCATCCGCGTGGCGATGATCCCCACGATCAATTCGATGATGGTGATGGGGCTGGTGAGCCTGCCGGGGATGATGACTGGCCAGATCCTCCAGGGGGCTGCGCCGGAGGCGGCTGTTCGCTACCAGATCGTGATCCTGTTCATGATCGCTTCGGCAACGGCGCTGGGGGTGTTCGGTGTCGTTGGCCTGGCCTACAGGAGGCTCACCAGCGCCGACCATCAACTCCGGCTCGATCGTTTGCGCAACGTTGGCGGGTAGGGCCTCCCCCTGCGGCAGGAAAGAAGTCCGCTCGCTCCTACGCCTGCACGATCCACAGGAGCTAGGGAAGCTCTGGACAACAAGGGTTCAAGGAGCGCGCCTGGCCTTGATTGTCTCTGGTAACCATTTTGATCGCTGATCGAGCGTAGATCAGCTCGGTTTCATTGATTTGGATGCTGAATTTCGCTCATTTGGGGTAGCGCTTTCCCAAAATGAGTACACCACGCCCCCAATTATGTGCTGCATAGCAGTTCATGCCGTGCCATGAACAGGTTGGAGAGAGCCGCCAGCACCTTCACCTTGCAG
>NZ_JAHLYS010000007.1 GCF_025128055.1 Synechococcus sp. CS-1329
CCCCCCCCCCCCCCCCCCCCCGCGGCGGTGGCCTCACCCCGGGCCGCCCAGGAGCATGGGCTCGAGGTGCTGGCGTATCCCATCAATGATGTGCCCGGCAACTGCACCCGCTTCCTGATGTTGCAGCGACAGGTGGAAAGCCAGGCCGATGTGGCCACGCTCTGCAGCCTGGCCTTCTCGCTGCGCAGCAACAGCCCCGGTGCCCTGCTGGAGGCCCTGAGCTGCTTCGCCACCCTGCAGCTGAACATGAGCCGGATCGAGTCACGCCCCTCCAAGCGGGAGATGGGTGAATACATCTTCTTCGTGGATCTGGAGATGCCAGCCGACCCCGATGTGCTGGAGCAGGCGATCGAGGCCGTGCGCGGCCATTGCCAGCACCTGGCCCTGTTCGGGACCTACCCGCTCACCAACCTCTCCGAGGAGCAGTAGCGGAAGACGCCGAAACGCATCATCCCGGTGCTGAAGGCCCAGTGCATCAGCAGGATCGTCGGCGCCTCGCGCAGACCCTGCAGCAGCGCTGCCGGCCCCAGGCTGAGGATGGCGCCAGGCCGTCGCACCCCTTCAAGGATGGAGTCGATCCAGGAGGGCAGGGTGGCTGCACTCCAGTCAGCGGTGTGAACCGGGGCGCCACGCCAGTGCGGGCTGGCTTCGAGGTTGCGGCGGAAGGAGGGAATGGAGGCGAATTCGGGGTGGGCCCACTGGTGCAGCAGCTGATCCATCACCCAGCGCTCCAGCCCATTGAGCTCGCCGTCGCCGGGGTCGCGCCGGTTCCAGTCGGCCACCGCCAGCTGCCCCGTCGGGGCCAGCACCCGCAACAGCTCGTCGGCGTAGCGCTGCTTGTCGGGCATGTGTGGCCCCGCTTCCACGCTCCAGACGGCCTCAAAGCTGCCATCCTCCAGCTCCAGCGCCAGGGCATCCATCACCGCGAAGCGGCAGCTGAGCCCCGCTGGGGTGAGCTGCCGCGCCCGCTCCACCTGGGCGGGACTGATGCTGATGCCCAGCACGTCGAAGCCGTAGTCGCGGGCAAGGATGCGAGCGCTGCCGCCGATGCCGCAGCCCACATCCAGCAGGCGGCTGCCGGGGGGGCACTGATCCAGGCCCGACCAGCGCACCAGCTCATGAACGAACTGCTCCTTGGCGGTTCTGAAATCACGGGATTCCGGGGGGCTGCCGTAGTGCCCCAGGTGCACGTGCTCACCCCAGAGGTTCTCCAGCAGCCGATCAGAGGTCCAGCGGTCGTAGGCCTCGGCCACGGTGGCCGTGCTCTGGAAGCGGCGATCCCGGCGCTGCCATTCCCGCACCAGGCCAAGACTGAGCAAGCCGGCTCCGGCACCGATGGCCAGAGGCGGCAGCCAGGTTGGAAGCGGCATCAGCTGGGTTCCTGCCTGGGTTCCCCCAGATCCTTGAAGGTGTCTTTGAGCACGGTGCGGGCGGCCAGTTGCCGGCGGGTCTGGTCGAGCAGCGCGAATTCCTGGCGCAGGCGCTCGGAGGTGTCGGTGAGCTCCAGCAGGGCCTGCTGATGGTCGGCCACGGGGCCGCCCAGATGGGAGCCGATCCAGAAGGACAACTCCCGGGGCAGATCAGGCAGATCAGCTGGCAGGGTGGTGGGTTTGCCGATCAACTTGCCGGTGAGATCCACCACATCGCGCAGGGCCTGGGTGACCTGGTGACCCAGGTCCTGGAGCACATCGTGGCTGGTGCTGGGATCGTCCTCGATCCAGCTGACCATGGCCACACGGAAGGGGGCTTCTCGCACCACTTCAAGCACGCGGAATCGCTGCTGGCCGAGGGTGACGATGTTGCTGCGATCGTCGTCCTGAGTCTGGCATTGAAGAATTTCAGCGCAGCAGCCCACTTGGGCCATCTCCTGCTGATTTGGATCCCAGCGCACCACACCGAAGCGGCGGTCAGTTTCCAGCACCGTTCGCAACATCATGCGATAGCGGGGCTCAAAGATATGCAGGGGCAAGACTTCCTGCGGGAACAACACCACATCCGGCAGGGGGAAGAGTGGGAGTTCCCTCACGGCCAGATCACTCACGGAAGGTCGGCGGGGCGGCAATGGGTGGTCGGGGTTTGGTCAGTGGAGGCTCTCGGGAGGCCTGAGCGCTGGAATGAGTCTAGAAAAAAAGGACCCACCGGGAGGGTGGGTCCAGAAATTCGTCGCGTCCAGCCGGCTGCTGGCTCAGAGCTTCACTTCAATGTCGACTCCACTGGGCAGATCGAGCTTCATCAGCGCGTCGATCGTCTTGGCCGTGGGGCTGTAGATGTCGATGATGCGGCGGTGGGTGCGGGTCTCGAAGTGCTCACGGGAATCCTTGTCCACGTGGGGCGAGCGCAGCACACAGTAAATCTTGCGCTTGGTGGGCAAGGGGATCGGACCGATGGCCGTGGCGGCGGTGTGATCGGCTGTTTCGATGATCTTTTCGCAAGAGAGATCCAGCATGCGGCGATCAAACGCCTTGAGACGGATGCGGATCTTCTGCTGGGCGATGGCGGCTGACATAACAAGACTCGTGGGGACGCAGGCCTTGGTTGAGACCGCGGCCGAAGAACAGGGGAAGGGGGGAAGGGAGGCAGGAGCTGAAGACGGCCTGGGCCGTGCTCACTCCCACCGGAGTCAACCGAAGCCGGTGGGGGACAACTTGTCGAGGTGCGTGACGGGGGTGAAACCAGGCTGATGCTGGAGTCAGCCCCCGGATCAAGGCGACGGGCTGGGCCCTCTCCGCCTCAGGCGACGATCTTGGAGACCACGCCGGCACCGATGGTGCGGCCGCCTTCGCGGATGGCGAAGCGCATGCCCTGTTCAATGGCCACCGGGCAGATCAGCTCAGCGGACATCTTGATGCGGTCACCGGGCATCACCATCTCCACGTTGGTGCCGTCGTCGGCGGTGAAGGCGGTGATCTGTCCGGTCACATCCGTGGTGCGGATGTAGAACTGGGGGCGGTATCCAGCGAAGAAGGGGGTGTGGCGACCACCCTCTTCTTTCTTGAGGACATACACCTCGCCTTCGAACTTGGTGTGGGGCTTGATCGAGTTGGGCTTGACCAGCACCATGCCGCGCTCGATGTCCTCCTTCTGCACGCCGCGCAGCAGCAGGCCGACGTTGTCGCCTGCCATGCCCTCGTCGAGCAGCTTGCGGAACATCTCCACGCCGGTGACGGTGGTTTCGCGGGTGTCCTTGATGCCCACGATCTGGACGGTTTCGCCCACTTTCACCTTGCCGCGCTCGATCCGGCCGGTGGCCACAGTGCCGCGACCGGTGATCGAGAAGACGTCTTCGACAGCCATCAGGAAGGGCTTGTCGATCTCACGCTCTGGCTCGGGGATCGATTCGTCCACCCCATCCATCAGATCGAGGATCTTGTCGACCCACTCGTTCTCGCCGCGGATGCCCTTGCCGCCGCCCTGGATGTGCTCAAGGGCCTTGAGGGCGGAGCCGGAGATGATCGGGATGTCATCACCAGGGAAGTCGTAGCTGCTGAGCAGCTCGCGCATCTCCAGTTCGACGAGCTCGAGGATTTCCTCGTCGTCGACCATGTCCTTCTTGTTGAGGAACACCACCAGAGCAGGCACGCCCACCTGCTTGGCCAGCAGGATGTGCTCCTTGGTCTGGGCCATCGGGCCGTCGGTGGCGGCCACCACCAGGATGCCGCCGTCCATCTGGGCGGCACCGGTGATCATGTTCTTGACGTAGTCGGCGTGACCGGGGCAGTCGACGTGGGCGTAGTGGCGGCCTTCGGTTTCGTACTCGACGTGGGCCGTGTTGATCGTGATGCCCCGCTCTTTCTCTTCAGGAGCGCCGTCGATGTCGTCATAGGCCTGGGCCTTGGCCTGGCCCAGGGACGCCAGCACGTTGGTGATGGCGGCAGTAAGGGTGGTCTTGCCGTGGTCAACGTGGCCGATGGTGCCGATGTTGACGTGAGGTTTGTTCCTCTGAAACTTCTCGCGGGCCATTGAAGGAAAGAATCGGGGGGGTTGTGGTTAGGGATGAGAGATCAGGAATTGCCCTGATTCTTGGCGATGATGGCCTCAGCCACATTGCGAGGAACTTCCTCGTAATGACTGAACTCCATCGAGAAAATACCCCGACCCTGGGTCATGGATCGGAGTTGAGTGGCGTAGCCGAACATTTCGGCCAAGGGCACCTTGGTCTGGACTTTAGACTGTCCGTTGTCGATGGATTGCCCTTCGACCTGTCCGCGCCGGGAGGACAGGTCACCGATGACCGAACCAAGGTAGTCCTCGGGGATCTCGACTTCCACCTTCATCATCGGCTCAAGAAGAACGGGATTGCACTTCTTGACGCCGTCTTTGAAGGCCATGGAGCCGGCAATCTTGAACGCCATTTCCGAGGAGTCGACGTCGTGGTAAGACCCGTCGATCATCGTGACCTTGATGTCGATCATCGGGAAACCTGCAATCACGCCGGATTGGCAGGTCTCCTTCATGCCGTTCTCAGCTGGTCCGATGTACTCCTTGGGAACGATGCCGCCGACGATCTTATTGACGAATTCAAAGCCGGAGCCCGGCTCGCCCGGCTCCATCTCGATGACAACGTGGCCGTACTGGCCTTTGCCACCGGTTTGGCGGGCGAACTTGCCTTCGCCCTTGGACTTGGCGCGGATGGTTTCGCGGTAGGACACCTGTGGGGCGCCGATGTTCGCCTCCACTTTGAATTCGCGCAGCATCCGGTCCACCAGGATTTCCAGGTGCAGCTCGCCCATGCCGGCGATCACGGTCTGGCTGGTTTCCGGATCCGTTGAGACCCGGAAGGTGGGGTCCTCTTCCGAAAGCGATTGCAGAGCCTTGGAGAGCTTCTCCATGTCGCCCTTGGTCTTGGGCTCCACCGCCACCGAGATCACTGGCTCGGGAATGAACAGGGACTCGAGAATGATCGGATCATTCTCGACGCAGAGGGTGTCGCCCGTGGTGGTGTCCTTGAGGCCGAGGACGGCCCCGAGATCGCCGGCCCGCAGTTCATCCACTTCCTCGCGATCGTCGGCTTTGAGCAGGATCAGGCGGGAGATGCGCTCCTTCTTGTCCTTGGTGCTGTTGAGCACGTAGCTGCCCTTCTGCAGCACCCCGGAGTACATGCGCACGAAGGTGAGCTTGCCGTAGGGATCGGCCATCACCTTGAACGCCAGGGCGCTGAAGGGGGCGCTGTCGTCGCAGGGACGGTTCGATTCGGTGCCATCGGGCAGCAGACCCGTGATCGGCGGCACGTCCACCGGGGCGGGCAGGTAATCCACCACGGCGTCGAGCACCAGCTGGACACCTTTGTTCTTGAAGGCCGAACCGCAGAACATCGGCACCAGGCCGTGCTTGACCACGCCGATGCGAATACCCTTGATCAACTGCTCCTGGGTGAGTTCACCATTCTCCAGGTAAGCCTCCACAAGCTCTTCGTCGGTTTCAGCCACCGATTCCATCAACTTACCGCGCCACTTGGCGGCTTCCTCCTTCATGTTCTCGGGGATTTCACTCTCGAGAATGTCGGTACCAAGATCATTGGTGTAGAGAATTGCCTTCTCACGCACCAGGTCAACGATGCCCTTGAGTTCACCTTCGGCGCCGATCGGCAACTGAAGCGGCACCGCATTCGCCTTGAGGCGATCCTTGATCTGGTCGTAGACCTTCAGGAAGTTGGCACCGGTGCGGTCCATCTTGTTGACGAACACGATCCGGGGCACGTTGTAACGATCGGCCTGGCGCCACACCGTTTCCGACTGGGGCTGCACACCACCGACGGCGCAGAAGACGGCGACAACACCATCCAGCACCCGCATCGAACGCTCCACCTCAATGGTGAAGTCGACGTGTCCGGGTGTGTCGATGATGTTGATGCGGTGATCCTTCCAGCTGGTGGAGATAGCCGCTGCCGTGATGGTGATGCCGCGTTCGCGCTCCTGCTCCATCCAGTCGGTGACCGCGGCGCCATCGTGCACCTCGCCCATTTTGTGGACCACACCTGAATAGAAGAGGATCCGTTCGGTTGTGGTGGTCTTGCCCGCGTCGATATGGGCTGCAATGCCAATATTTCTGACGCGGTCCAAGGGGTAGGCGCGGGCCACGGGTAAGGTCTCCGGTGTTTGATCGACGAATTTTGCGGGCGCAAGTTTAAGGGTTGACCTGCTCCGGCTGAAGGCGCCCGCCATTCAGCCAGGAAAGGCCGCTCAGTAGCGGTAGTGAGCGAAAGCCTTGTTGGCCTCCGCCATCTTGTGGGTTTCTTCGCGCTTGCGCACGGCACTGCCGGCTTCGTTGGCGGCGTCCATCAGTTCACCGGCCAGTTTCTGGGCCATGCTGCGGCCATTGCGGGCCCGGGAAAAGTTGACCAGCCAGCGCAGCGCCATGGCGGTGCCGCGTTCCTGACGAACCTCCATCGGCACCTGGTAGGTGGCGCCGCCCACCCGACGGGCCCGCACTTCCACCAGGGGGGTGGCGTTGCGAACGGCCGTTTCGAACACCTCGAGGGGGTCGGTGCCGGTGCGGTCGTTGATCAGTCCGAAGGCGTCGGAGAGGATCCGCTGGGCGGTGGACTTCTTGCCGTGCTTCATCAGCCGCGCCACGACCATGGAGGCCAGGCGACTGTTGAACTGGGGATCAGGAAGGATCGGGCGCTTCTCAGCAGCATTGCGGCGGGACATAAACCTGTGGGGATCGGCGGTGCGAGGGAGTGGGGAGACAGACGGTCAGAGCTGGAATCAGCTCTTGGGGGTCTTGGCGCCGTACTTGGAGCGGCTCTGGCGGCGATCCTTCACACCTGAGGTGTCGAGGGTGCCGCGGATGATGTGGTAGCGGACGCCGGGGAGATCCTTGACGCGGCCTCCACGGATCAACACCACGGAGTGCTCCTGCAGGTTGTGGCCGATCCCGGGGATGTAGGCCGTGACTTCAAAGCCCGAAGTGAGACGGACGCGAGCCACCTTGCGGAGGGCCGAGTTCGGTTTCTTCGGAGTGGAGGTATACACGCGAGTGCAGACCCCACGGCGTTCTGGACAGGAGACCAGCGCCGGGGACTTGGTCTTGCGGGTGAGGTGCTGCCGTTCGGTGCGGATCAGCTGTTGAATCGTGGGCATCGAGGGCCGGAGAATTAGGCCGGACGTCCGACCGTTTCGACAATCCGTCACCTTACTTTGTCGTGGTCCCCCCACTGCCGGTGCGGCTGAAGGCGGCGCCGCAGGCGCAGCAGCTCACCCCCTCGCCGGAGCGGATCAGGAAGCCCCCACCGCTGAGATCCCCGCGGTAGTCGAGGCTCAGGCCCCCCAGCAGCGGGAGTTGGCTGGCCGGAGCGTGCAGCGTGATGCCATCGGCCCTGGCCACGGGCACCCCGGCGAGGTGGCCCGGACGGATGCGGATCACCCATTGCTCACAGCCCCCCTCCACCAGATCAAGGTGCATCAGGCCAGGGGTGCCTGCGACGGCTGCCTGGCGGCCCAGCTCGGCCGCCGCCGCTGAGGACAGGCGCAGGCTCAGACCCTTGGGCATGGGGCGATCGCGCGGATGGGCGTCAAAGGCAGGCCTCAGCTTGCCAGGGCCGGAGCCCGCCCGCTCAGCCTCCGGCCCTCTCGCCGGCCTGGTCGGTCCCGCTGCGGGGCACCAGGCCCAGGCCGTTGTGGATCGAGGCGGCCACCCCCCGCCCCCGCACCGTCTGGGCGTTGCCTACGAACAGTCCGGTGGAGCTGCCACCATCGAGGTTCAGGGCGTCCCGCAGGCCCATCTGACGCAGCAGAGCAGCCGTTTCGCCCAGGGTCGGCCCGGCGTGATCCACCCCCTGCAGGGTCAGCAACCAGACCTGACGACCATCGCTGCCGATCACGGTGCGCGGAGCCCCCTGCCCCTGGAAGGCGCTGCTGAATCCTTCGGCGCTGCCGTTGAGCACGACCCGACCGCCGAGCAGCAACAGGGGGCCTCCCCCCATCACGAAGTCCTGCTGGCCGAGGGGGTCGCTGGGCTGGCTGGAGAGACGGAGGCGGCTGGCTGCGGGCCAGGGCGGAATCACACCCGCTCTGCCCACCACCAGGGTGTCCTCGGGACCCAGGCGGACCCCCCCCTGAAGCTGGGCTGCATCGATCCGCTGCAGCACCACTCCTGCCCGGATCAGCACGGCTGATTCGTTGCCGCTGAGGGCCTGGTAACTGCTCCCCCATGCGGCGGTGTACCGGGCCAGGCCCCGCTGCACGTAGCCGCTGTTCAGGGTCGTCAGCGGCCAGCGTTGCCCCCTCTCATCGATCAGTTGTTCCTGCAGGGCCAGGCGGCCGAAGCTGGGGAGGCGGCCCGTCTGCCAGCCGATGGCGCCGCGGTTGAGGATCGGCCCGGAGAGCCAGCGTCCTTCAGCCTTGAGGGCGCCCAGGGGTAGCCGACGCACGCGGTTGAAATAGCCGCCGTTGATGGCCACCAAGGCCTGCTCCTGCTGGGCCAGGGCTGTCAGTGAGGTCAGCCCCTGCATCCCATCAGGACGGGTGAGCAGGCGCAGCGCGAGGGGCCTCTGCTGGGGATCAAAGCGGACACTGCTGACCAGCATCCGCCGCGCTCCCAGCGGCAACACCTGACGGTTGGTGCTGACGCTGCGGTTGAGCAGGGCCTGGAGCCTGGCGTCGAGAGGCGGTGCGGCCGGCCTCGTGGCTGTTGTCCCGCCGGCGCTGGATCCCGCAGGAATGTCGAACACCACCCGGTCGGGCCCGCCGAGGGTCAGGACCCGGCCACCGTCTTTGGGGCGCAACAGCAGCCCCTCCCGGCTGGAACTGACCGCCACGCCGAGGGCCTGCAGTTCCGAGCGCTGGTTGGCGCTGCTGAGCAGGCCCAGCAGGATCTGACCGGATTCCTGGCGCACCAGGGCGGCCCCATTGAGATCGAGCACCACCTGGCGATTCGGCCCTGGGGGCGAGGCCCTCACCCGCAGCAGACCGGGCAGGGGCATCTCCAGGATCAGACGATCCCCGTCGGTCTGGATGCGGACGCCGGCCGCCTGCAACAACGGGCCGGCCTCCACGGCCACCTCATCGTCGAGGCTGCGCTGCTCAGCGGTGGGCACCAGCAGCTTCCGCCCGAACCACTCAAGATCGAGGCTGCCGTCGACGCGGGTGCTGCTGGCCACCCCCAGCTGGCCCTGGAGCACCTCCAGGGGCAACCAGAGCTGAGCAGAGCCGGAGCCAACGGCCGGGATCGCTTGCCAGCGGGCGCTCTGCTCACGGCCGTTGATGACGATCCGGCGGCCTTCCTGGCGTGCCGGCAGGGGACTGCGGGCCAGCAGACCCTGGGTTCTGGCCCCAGACATGGGAGCGACCGGTTGGGCCTGGGTCCGCAGGAGCGCGCCATCGGCGGCCGGCAGCAGGGCCATCACAGCCAGGCTGATCAGCCTGGTTGGAAGGGATCGGCGCCGCATCACGATTGGATCCGCATCCGTTGGTGATGAACGCTAACGCTGAACGCTCGTCTCTAGGATCAAAATTCTCTTCCGCGCGGAGGCAGCCTGACCAGGGGCTTCCGCGGTCTACCGACAGGTTTTTGCCGGGCTATGCCTCTTCAACGCCGCTCTGTTTGGCCCCATTGCGACAGTCCGGCGCCGATGGAGGTCGCGGGCGAAAAAGATGCCTGCGGCGTTGGTTTTCTGGCCCAGCTCAGCGGAGAGCCCAGCCATTGGCTGCTGGAGCAGGCCCTGCGCGGCCTCGGTTGCATGGAGCACCGCGGCGGCTGCGGCGGCGATGGCGATTCCGGCGATGGTGCCGGTGTGCTCTGCGGTATCCCCTGGAGCTTCCTGGGGGAGGTCTGGCCCGAATCCACCCGAGCGGCGGAGGGTCGCCGGGGTCTGGGGATGGTCTTCCTGCCGGTGGCAGAGTCGAAACGCCAGGAGTACAAGCGGCTGTGCGAGCAGGCGGCAGCCCTGGTGGGTCTGCGCAGTCTCGGCTGGCGAGAGGTGCCCGTCGATCCCTCCGTGCTCGGCCCCCTGGCACTCCAGACCGCCCCACGCATCGAGCAATGGCTGGTGGAAGGCCCGGAGCCGGGCGATGCCCTCGAATCCCTGCTGTTCCGCTGCCGCCGCCGAGCGGTTGATCTGGTGCGGGCCGCCCCGGGCGGCGATCCCAACGACCTTTACTTCGCTTCCTTCAGCGGCCGCACCCTTGTGTACAAGGGGATGGTGCGCTCCGAGGTGCTGGCGGCGTTCTACGCCGATCTGCGCGATCCCCGCTTCGCGGTGAGTTTCGCGGTGTACCACCGCCGCTTCAGCACCAACACCCTGCCCCGCTGGCCCCTGGCCCAACCGATGCGGCTGCTGGGCCACAACGGCGAGATCAACACCCTGCTGGGGAACATCAACTGGGCCCAGGCGGCCGAATCCCACCTCGATGCGGTCTGGGGTGAGGCCTCTTCCGACCTCAAGCCGGTGGTCAACGCCGCCTTCAGCGATTCGGCCAATCTCGACGCCATGCTCGAGCTGATGGTGCGCAGCGGCCGGCCGATCACCGACAGCCTGCTCACCCTGGTGCCGGAAGCGTTCCGCCAGCAGCCCGAGCTGGAGGCCCGCCCGGATGTTCAGGCCTTTTATGAGTATTCCGCCTGCCTGCAGGAGCCCTGGGACGGGCCGGCCCTGCTGGTGTTCAGCGACGGCCGCAGCGTGGGCGCCACCCTCGATCGCAATGGACTGCGTCCCGCCCGCTACTGCATCACCAGCGATGGGCTGGTGGTGATGGGATCGGAAACCGGCGTGGTGGAGATCGACGAGAGCCGCATCGTCGAAAAGGGCCGCCTCGGCCCCGGCCAGATGCTGGCCGTTGATCTGGAGCAGGGCCGCCTGCTCAAGAACTGGCAGGTGAAGGAGGAGGTGGCCTCCCGCTATCCCTATGCCGCCTGGCTGCAGGAGCACCGCCGCTCGCTGGAGCCCCAGCCCTGGCGCACGGAGCATCAACTCGCCGACCTCGATCTCCTTCGTCACCAGACTGCCTTCGGCTTCACCGCCGAGGACCTGGACCTGGTGATCGAGGACATGGCCGGTCAGGGCAAGGAGCCCACCTATTGCATGGGCGACGACATTCCCCTGGCGGTGCTCTCCGGCAAGCCTCACCTGCTCTACGACTACTTCAAGCAGCGCTTCGCCCAGGTCACCAATCCTCCGATCGACCCCCTGCGCGAGGAGTTGGTGATGAGCCTGGAGATGCATCTGGGGAGGCGTGGATCGGCCCTGCGCCCAGAGCCCGCAGCGGCCTCGGTGCTTCACCTCGCCACGCCCATTCTCAATGAATCCGATCTGGAGGCCCTGCCCCAGCAGGGCCTGAGCACCACCACCCTCTCCACCCTCTACGGACTCGAGGCGGGCCCAGCCGGTCTGGAGGCCGCTGTGCAGCACCTCTGTCAGGCGGCGGAGCAGGCCGTGCGCAACGGCAGCCAGATCCTGGTGCTCTCCGATCGGGCGGCCGATGGTCTCAGTGCCACCACCACCTTCATCCCGGCGCTGCTGGCGGTGGGCGCGGTCCATCAGCACCTGCTCAGGCTGGGGGTGCGCCTGCATTGCTCCCTGGTGATCGACACCGCCCAGTGCTGGAGCACCCATCACCTGGCCTGCCTGATCGGCTTCGGCGCCAGTGCCGTCTGTCCCTGGCTCACCTGGGAAACCACCCGCCACTGGCTGGCCCATCCCAAGACCCGCTCGTTGATGGAGCGCGGCAAGCTGCCGGCGATCGACTCCGCCCAGGCCCAGGCCAACGTGCGCAAGGCCCTGGAGGCCGGCCTGCGCAAGATCCTCTCCAAGATCGGTATCTCGCTGCTGGCCAGCTACCACGGGGCCCAGATCTTCGAGGCCATCGGCATCGGCGCCGATCTGATCGATCTGGCCTTCCGCGGCACCACCAGCCGGGTGGCGGGGCTCAGCCTCCTGGATCTCGCCAACGAAACCCTGGCGTTCCATGCCAAGGCCTTCCCCGAGCTCAACCGCACCAAGCTGGAGTTCATGGGCTTTGTGCAATACCGCTCCGGCGGTGAGTTTCACCTCAACAGCCCGGAGATGGCCAAGGCCCTGCATGCGGCCGTGGCCGCGGGCCCCGGCTACGACCATTTCGCCACCTACCGCACCCTGCTGGAGAACCGCCCGATCACGGGCCTGCGCGACCTGCTGGAGCTGCGGCCCGCCCCCACGCCGCTGCCGATCGAGCAGGTGGAGAGCGTGGAGAGCATCTGCAGTCGCTTCTGCACCGGTGGCATGAGCCTGGGGGCCCTCTCCCGTGAGGCCCACGAGGTGCTGGCGGTGGCCATGAACCGCATTGGCGGCAAGAGCAACAGTGGTGAAGGGGGGGAGGATCCGGCCCGCTATCACCCCCTCACCGATGTGGATGAGAACGGCCACTCGGCCAGCCTGCCCAGCCTGCGCGGTCTGGTGCCCGGTGACAGCGCCTGCTCAGCCATCAAGCAGGTGGCCTCGGGGCGCTTCGGGGTCACGCCGGAGTACCTGCGCAGTGGCCAACAGCTGGAGATCAAGGTGGCCCAGGGGGCCAAGCCCGGCGAAGGGGGCCAGCTGCCCGGTCCCAAGGTGGATGCTTACATCGGCTGGCTGCGCAACAGCAAGCCCGGCGTGGCGCTGATCTCACCGCCGCCCCACCACGACATCTATTCCATTGAGGATCTGGCCCAGCTGATCCACGACCTGCACCAGGTGCATCCGGCCGCCAGGGTGTCGGTGAAGCTGGTGGCCGAGATCGGCATCGGCACCATCGCCGCCGGCGTGGCCAAGGCCAACGCCGATGTGATTCAGATCTCAGGCCACGACGGCGGCACCGGCGCATCGCCCCTGAGCTCGATCAAGCATGCCGGCAGCCCCTGGGAGCTGGGGCTCTCCGAAGTGCACCGCAGCCTCCTGGCCAACGGTCTGCGCAACCGGGTGCTGCTGCGGGCCGATGGAGGCCTCAAGACCGGCTGGGATGTGCTGATGGCGGCCCTGCTCGGCGCCGAGGAATACGGCTTCGGCTCGGTGGCCATGATCGCCGAGGGCTGCATCATGGCGCGCATCTGCCACACCAACAATTGCCCGGTGGGGGTGGCCACCCAGAAAGAGGCCCTGCGCAAGCGCTTCACCGGCCTGCCGGAGCACGTGGTCAATTTCTTCCACTATGTGGCCGAGGAAGTGCGCCAGTTGCTCAGCGTGCTCGGGGTGGCGCGGCTGGAGGACCTGATCGGGCGGGTGGAGTTGCTGCACCCCCGCCAGGTGTCCCTGGCCAAGACCAGCACCCTCGATCTCACCTGCCTGCTGGCCCCGCTGCCAGGTTCCGACGACCGCAGCTGGCTGCTCCATGACAGCCAGGCCCACGGCAATGGAGCGATTCTCGAAGATCAGCTCCTGGCTGATCCCGAGCTGATGGCGGCCATCGAGCAGCACGGGCAGGTGGCCCGCCGCCTGCCGATCGTCAACACCGATCGCAGTGTCGGGGCCCGCCTGGCCGGTGAGCTGGCGGCCCGCCACGGCAACAAGGGATTCCAGGGCCTGCTGGATCTCTGCTTCGAAGGCGCCGCCGGCCAGAGCTTCGGTGCCTTCACGCTCCAGGGCATGAACCTGCGCCTGGAGGGCGATGCCAACGACTACGTCGGTAAGGGCATCAACGGCGGCCGCCTCACGGTTGTGCCTGTGGCGGCAACCCAGGATCCCGGCAATCAGGTGATCCTGGGCAACACCTGCCTCTACGGCGCCACCGGCGGTGAGCTGTTCGCCCTCGGACGAGCCGGTGAGCGCTTCGCCGTGCGCAACAGCGGTGCCCGCACTGTGATTGAAGGCTGCGGCGATCACTGCTGCGAGTACATGACCGGCGGGGTGGTGGTGGTGCTGGGCAGCACCGGCCGCAACGTGGCGGCGGGCATGACCGGTGGGGTGGCCTTCCTGCTCGACGAGCACGACGCGATGGCAGGCCTGCTCAATCCCGAGATCGTTGCCGTCCACCCCCTGGAAACCCCCGAGCAGGAGCAGCTGATCAAGCCGCTGCTGGAGGCGCACCTCGAGCTGACCGGCAGCCGCAAGGCGGCCGAGATCCTGGCGAACTGGCCCCAGTGGCGTCCACGCTTCAAGGTGCTGGTGCCCCCCAGCGAGGTGGCCACGGTGGGGCTGCTGGAGCGGGAGAAACTGGCGATGGCCAGCTGAGCGTGGCGGTTCAGCCGCGCTCGAATTCGATCAGACGGGAGAAATAGAAGGGTGCCTGGTTGAGGCTGCGGCGCCTGGGGCGGAAGCCGGCCTCGGCCGCGGCGGCCACGATGCCGTCTTCCCGCAGGGTGTAGGCCCGGGTGGTCTTGCTGGGACCGGGGAACAGCTGCCCGATCGATTTGAGCAGGGCCAGCAGGGGGGTGTAGGGAGCAAAGCTCACGATCAGCCGCCGTTCGGCCAGCCCGCCCAGGTGGCGCACCATCTCCTCGGCCGCGGCCTGGGGGTAGTGGATGAACACGTCCAGGCAGACCACCGTGTCGTAACGGCCCTGGAGGCTCTCCAGGTCGGAGGCGCTGAACTGCACCCGCTCAGCGGCAAGGCCGCTGGCCTCGAGGCGGCGACGGGCCTCCTCCACCATGGCTTCGGAGAGGTCGCTGGCGGCAATGCTGCCCGCCCCGAGCTGGGCCAGCGGCAGGCTGAGGCTGCCCACGCCGCAGCCGGCATCGCAGAAACTGCGGCCGGGCAGATCGCCCTCCTCCTGCAGCCACTGCAGCACCTGATCCACCGTCTTCTGGTGCCCCAGGCGGATGTTGCGCTGCACCTTGTTGACGTCGTCGCTGTCGCTGTAGATCCGCTTCCAGCGCTCGAAGCCCGTGCTGTTGAAGTAGTCGCGCACTTCGGCCTTCTCAGCCAGCTTGGCGCCGGCATCAGGCGCTGAAGAAGTGGCCATGGGTGGGCAGCTACGGGTGGGCGGATCCTAAGGAGCCGCTTCCGACGCGCGCCGCCAACCCAGCGCACCGTCTGCCCCCAGATGCCAGCGCAGGCTCTCGCTCAGGGGTCGTCCGAGCAGCAGCTGGGGCAGTGTTCGCCGCTCGCCGAGCACCCGCCGGGGGACGAGGGTGGCGGCGGCGATCGCCCGGCCCGGTTCACCGCTCCAGCGGGCCAGGCGCGTCACCCCCTCCAGCAGAGGCAGAGTGACGCCTGCCAGGGTGCCGTCCTCCAGCCGACAACTGCCGTCTTCCACCAGCAGCACCCGTTCATCCCAGCGGTGGCGGCCCTCCGTCAGGCCATAGGGACCGAGCGCGTCACTCACCAGCAGCACCTGCTCGGGGGCCAGCCGTTGCAGCAGCACCGCCATCGAGGGGGCCACATGCACCCCATCGGCGATCAGCCCCAGGGCCACATCGCCGCGCAGCAGCGCCGCCGCCACCGGACCGGGGGCCCGCCGGTGCAGGTCGGGCATGGCATTGAAGACATGGGTGAGCATGCCCACCCCCGCTGCGAAAGCTCGCGTGGCCTCCGCTTCCGTGGCGGCGCTGTGGCCCAGGCTCACCACGATGCCGCGCTGGCGCAGGGCGGCGATCACCGCATCGGCCCCCTCCAGCTCCGGGGCCAGGGTCACCAGGGCGATCTCCTGTTCATGGCCACTGATGCGCTCCTGCAGGGCCCCAGGGCTGGGGGCCGCCAGGTGAGCCGCCGGGTGGGCGCCACGCCGCGCCGCGGCCAGAAAGGGACCTTCCAGATGGGCGCCCAGCAGCTGGCAGCGGCCGGTCCGGTGCTGGAGGCGGGCCTGCTGCAGCACCGCCAGGGCCTGGCGCAGGGGGGAGACGGCGCAGGTCACCAGGGTGGGGCAGATCGCCTCCACCCCATCGGCCCAGAGCAGCTCCAGCAGCTCCAGCAGCCGCGGCAGGTCGCTGGACTCCAGCTCGGGGAAGGCCAGCCCCAGGCCCCCGTTGATCTGCAGATCCACTCCGGTGGGGCTGATCCAATCGCCGTGCCAGTTGTCGCCGGCGGCGTGGCTGCCGGCATCGAGCGGCAGCACCTTCACGATCCGGCCGCTTTGATCGATCCCGAGGCGCCAGCGCCGCTCGGAGCCATGGCGGCATGCCGAGGCCTGGGGCAGACGGACGTTGCTGATCCAGCGCACGGTCATCGGCTCCTGGGCGAGCGGGCGGAGAGAATGCCATCCTCGCCGCATGGCCGCTGCCGCCCCTGCCTTGACCCTCGAACCCGATTCAGCCGCCGCTGCTGCTCCTCCTCCTCTGGTGGCGGTGGTGATGGGCAGCGATTCCGACCTGCCGACGATGCAGCCGGCGGTGCAGGTGCTCAAGGATTTCGGTGTGGCGGTGGAGGTGAGGGTGCTCTCGGCCCACCGCACCCCGCGGGAGATGGTGGCCTTCGCCGAAGCGGCTGCCGGCCGCGGGCTCAAGGTGATCGTGGCGGGGGCCGGTGGCGCCGCCCACCTGCCGGGGATGGTGGCGGCGCTCACCACCCTGCCGGTGATCGGTGTACCGGTGCAGAGTCGGGCGCTCTCGGGGGTGGATTCGCTCCATTCGATCGTGCAGATGCCGGCCGGGATCCCGGTGGCCACGGTGGCGATCGGCAACGGCACCAATGCCGGGCTGCTGGCGGTGCAGATCCTGGCCCTGGCCGATCCGGCCCTGGCCGAGGCGGTCAGGCAGTACCGCCTCGGGCTCCATGATCAGGTCTGCGCCAAGGATGCCCGTCTGCTGGCCCTGGGCAGCACGGCTTACCTGGCCGCCATGGAGGACTGACGGATGCTGAACTCTGGCCCTGCAACAACTCCAGGGGCCGTGCGGCGGCCGCCAAGCGATTGGATCCCGTCATCACCATGGTGGTGATCGCGGAGTTTCAGGCCTCGATGCCAGCCTCTCCCTCACCATGATCAGCCCGACACCGTTCACCGCCTGGCAACGACTGGGCCTGGCCCTGCCGCTGCTGGTGCTCAATTTCTGGGTGCTGAGACAGCTGTTGTTGCCGCTCGCCCCCTTCCCGGCGTTGTTTCTCACCGCGGCACTGATCGCCTTTCTGCTGGATCTGCCCAGTCGCTGGCTGACGGGCCGTGGCTTCCCCCGGCTCCTGGCCCTCGCTCTGGTGCTGGGTCTGGGGCTGCTGGCGCTGGTGCTGGTGGCCCTCTGGATCATTCCCCTGCTGGTGGAGCAGCTGGCGGATCTGCTCACGGCCCTGCCGAGCTGGTTTGTTGAGGCGGAACTCCTGCTCAACCAGGCCCAGGCCTGGGCTGTGGAGCATGGCCTGCCGGCGGATTTCGGCGATCTCAGCAGTGCCCTGCTCACCCGCTCCACCCAATTCGCCTCACAGCTGAGTCAGAAGCTGCTGGCACTGCTCGGTGCCACCCTCACCCTGACGATCAACAGCGTGATCGTGACCGTGCTGGCCATCTTCCTGCTGCTGGGTGGCGAGTCGATCAGTCGTGGCCTGGCCCGCTGGTTGCCCACCAGCTGGCGGGAGATGGTGCTGGTCACGCTGAACCGCACCTTCCGCGGCTACTTCGGCGGCCAGGTGGTCCTGGCGCTGATCCTGAGCGTGGCCCAGATCGTGGTCTTCACCCTGTTGGGGATTCCCTATGGCGTGCTCTTCGCTGTGACGATCGGGTTCACCACCTTGATCCCCTATGCCAGCGCCTTCACCATCGTGGTGGTGAGTCTGCTGCTGGCGCTGGATGATCCCAGCACCGGCCTGAAGGTGCTGGCGGTGGCGATTGCCGTGGGCCAGGTGGTCGACCAGGGAATCCAGCCCCGCTTGATGGGCAAGATCGTGGGATTGCAGCCGGCCTGGCTGTTGCTCAGCCTGCCGGTCGGGGCCCGGATCGGCAGCCTGCTGGGCTTCGGCGATCTGCTGGGACTACTGCTGGCGGTGCCGGTGGCCAGTTGCCTCAAGGCCTTCCTCGATGAGGTGGCCCGCCGCCTGGGGCTGCCGGAATCTGAACCACTGCCTGCTCCTGCAGCCCTGGCGCCTGGGGTCAGTCCGCCGCGATCAATCCCTGACCCTCCAGGTAACTGATCACCTCGGCCACGTTGTCCTCCAGCCTGCCGCTGGTGTCGATGCGCAGCTCGGGAGACTCCGGCGCTTCATAGGGGCTGGAGATGCCGGTGAACTCCTTGATCACGCCGGCGCGGGCCTTGGCGTAGAGCCCCTTGGGATCCCGCTGCTCACAGACCTCCAGCCCGGCGGCGCAGTGGATCTCGATGAAATCTCCGCTTTCCACCAGGGCGCGGGCCCGATCGCGGTCGGCGCGGAAGGGCGAAACGAAGGCGGTGAGGGTGATCACACCGGCGTCGAGGAAGAGCTTGGCCACCTCGCCGATGCGGCGGATGTTCTCCTCCCGGTCGGCATCGGAGAAGCCCAGGTCGCAGCAGAGACCATGGCGCACGTTGTCGCCGTCGAGCACGTAAGTGGCCAGCCCCCGCTGGAACAGCTCCACGTTCACGGCGTTGGCCAGGGTGCTCTTGCCGGCCCCTGAGAGCCCGGTGAACCAGAGGATGGCGCTGCGGTGGCCCCGCTGGCTGGCGCGGGAGTCCCGGTCCACCGCGGCCTCATGCCAGACGATGTTGGTGGCTTTGCTGTCGGTGGGGGAGCTGGTCATCGACGGCGCGGGTAGGAGGACTGCGATGGGGCGATCGTCGCATCTTTCCGCCACCCCTGGAGGCAGGGCGTGGCCCGACAGCGGCTCAGCCCCCCGCCTGCTTGGGCCGGAAGCCCTCTGCCGTGAGCGTCTCCAGGCAGGTGCTGACCTGATCCCCCTGCAGCTCGATCACGCCGTCCTTGAGGGTGCCGCCGCTGCCGGCTGTGGCTTTGAGGCGCCTGAGCAGGGCTCTGGCGTCGGCATCGCTGATCTCCAGGCCGGTGATGGCGGTCACGGTCTTGCCGCCCTTGCCCGCCTTGGTGCGCTGCACACGCACCCGCTGCTGCGGGCGGGACGGGGCCGCTGCCCCCGCAGCTTCGGGCCGGGCGGTGCTCGCCGCGGCGCTGAATTCCTGCCAGCCTCCCTTGCCCATGGCGTCCATTGCCGCTACGCCTCCCATCACAGCGCACCCCTGAGCTTTTGGATCTGCCGCCCGTCCGCTTCGAGATGCTGCGCCTGAACCTGAACCCAAGCCCGGCGGCGCCGGCCTGCATCCCGGCGCCAGGGCCCGATGCCCAGGTCCTGAGTTATTCGATGGTGGAGGCGCCCCCCTGCCGCGATCCCTCAGCGCGGCTGGGCATCGATGAGCCTCCGGGCTGGACCCTGCCGCCGCCGCCGGTGCCGCCGCGGCCCGCTTCCTAGGCTGGGGCCACCCCGATCGATCGCCGGTGACGAGCACCCTTCCCCCGCTCCCCCAGGATTGCGCTGCCCTCGCCGGTGCCGCTGAGCTAGAGCAGGGGGCCCGCCCCAACGCGCTGGGGCGCTTCGGCCGCTACGGCGGCCAGTACGTGCCGGAAACCCTGATGCCGGCCCTGGCGGAGCTGGAGCAGGCAGCGGCTGAGGCCTGGGCTGATCCCGCCTTCACCAGCCGGCTCGATCACCTGCTCAAAACCTATGTGGGCCGCCCTTCGCCGCTCTACGAAGCCGAGCGGCTCAGCGCCCACTACCGGCGCCCGGAGGGTGGCCCCCGCATCTGGCTGAAGCGCGAAGACCTCAACCACACCGGCGCCCACAAGATCAACAATGCCCTTGGCCAGGCGCTGCTCGCCCTGCGCATGGGCAAGAAGCGGATCATTGCCGAAACCGGCGCCGGTCAGCACGGCGTGGCCACCGCCACGGTCTGTGCCCGCTTCGGCCTGGAGTGCGTGGTCTACATGGGCGCCGAGGACATGCGCCGCCAGGCCCTGAATGTGTTTCGGATGCGGCTGCTGGGCGCCACGGTGCAACCGGTCACGGCCGGCACCGCCACCCTCAAGGACGCCACCAGCGAAGCCATCCGCGACTGGGTGACCAACGTCGAGAGCACCCACTACATCCTGGGGTCGGTGGCCGGACCCCACCCCTACCCGATGCTGGTGCGCGATTTTCACGCGGTGATCGGCGAGGAAACCAAGGTCCAGTGCCAGGCGGCCTTCGGGAGGCTGCCGGATGTGCTGCTGGCCTGCGTGGGCGGTGGCTCCAACGCCATGGGCCTTTTCCATCCCTTCGTCACCGACACCTCCGTACGCCTGATCGGCGTGGAAGCGGCCGGTGATGGCGTGGCCACCGGCCGCCACGCCGCCACGATCACCGAAGGCAGGGTCGGGGTGCTGCACGGGGCCATGAGCCTGTTGCTCCAGGACGAACAGGGGCAGGTGCAGGAGGCCCACTCCATCAGCGCCGGTCTCGACTATCCCGGCGTCGGCCCGGAGCACAGCTACCTCAAGGAGCTGGGCCGCGCCGAATATGCCGCCGTCACCGACCAGCAGGCCCTTGATGCCCTCCAACGGGTGAGCCTGCTGGAGGGCATCATTCCGGCGCTGGAAACAGCCCACGCCTTCGCCTGGCTGGAGCAGCTCTGCCCCACGCTGGCGCCAGGCACCGAGCTGGTGATCAACCTCTCCGGCCGCGGCGACAAGGATGTGAGCACCGTGGCCGAGCGGCTGGGGGATCAACTGGCCGGGGGCTGATCCCCAGGGCAGGTTCAGGCCCCGGGATCCTGGGGCTGCTCCCAGGGGAAGCGGGGCAGCTTCTGCATGGCCTGGCGCTGGGTTTCGATCCAGATCCTGTTGATCTCGGAGATTTCCTTGGCACCCCGCTCCAACTTCTGGTAGTGGGCTACCGACAGGCTGTCGCGGGGATAGAGCGCCACCTCAAACGGGGGGCCCACGGTGAGGTTGGAGCGGCGGGTGATCACCTGCGACACCAGGCAGAGCCGGGCGGCATCCTCCAACGACATGCGGCAGTGGCCCACTGAATCGAGCGGGGGCTTGCCGTACTTGCTCTCACCGATCTGCAGGAAGGGTGTCTCCGGCGTGGCCATGATTGCGTTGCCCTGGGGGTAGATCAGGTAAAGGCCATGGGGCTGGCCGGCGATCTGGCCGCCGAGGATGAAATTGGCCTCACCGCTGGCACCCACCTGATGCAGAGCTGAGTGGTTCTCGTTCTGCACCTCCACACTCAGTCGGCCGATGTAGGCGGCCACCTCAAACAGGTAGTTGGCGCTGAGCAGATCGTGCTGCTTCAACGACCCGCCAGGCCCTGCCTGGCCCATCAACGGCACTCCCGCCAGGGGTGGCGCGTCGCGCCGGGCCTCGTTGAGGTCGCGCTTGATGTGGTTGATCACAGCCTGCGTGGTGGCCAGGTTGCCGGCGGCCAGCAACAAGAAAAGCCGATCCGGCGCCGGCTCGAAGGTGTGCAGTTTCCGGTACGACGAGATGTAGTCGACACCGGCGTTGGTGCGGGAGTCGGAGGCCATCACCAGGCCGTCTTCCAACCAGAACCCGACGCAATAGGTCATCCCCTTGGGGCCTCAGCTGAGCAGACGTTGCAGGCTAGAGGCCACCGAGCGCACAGCTGAGAGGGCCGTGGCATAGGCCATGCGCATGGGCCCCAGCAGGGCCACCTGGCCTTCACTGCCGTCGCCGCTCCGGTAGGTGGCCCTCACCACGGCGCAGTGGCGCAGAGCGGGGTGGGGATGCTCCGCACCGATCCAGATGCCCTCCAGCTGCTGCTCCCCCTCAGGGCGCAGCAGGCTCAGAGGTTCCTCCTCCACCAGCTGCAGCAGGGGCCTGAGATCGGCGCTGCGGCTGAATTCGGGCTGCCCCAGCAACCCGCCCAGACCCACGACCAGGGCGCTCTCGCCCTCAAGGCGGCGGGCCTGACGGTGGCTGCGCAGGGCCTGGCGCAGCACAGAGCCGCTGCTGCGCAGCTGGGAGGGAAGGCTCTCCCAGCGGATCTGGCCCCCGGGTGTGCGCTCCAGCTCCGCCTGCAGCCAGCCCTCCAGGGCCGGCAGTTCCGGGCTGACCCCAGGGGGGAGGTGCAGGTTGAGGCTGCTGGCCACCAGGGCGTTCTCCACCAGCAGCACCAGCAGCCGCTCACCATTGGCCACCAGCCGGATCGACTGCAGGCGTGATTCGGCCCGCAGGGGACGGGTGACCAGGCTCATCAGTCCCGTGAGATCAGCCAGACGACGGGCCAGATGCAACAGCAGATCGTCGAGGGCGGCCCACTGCAGGCTCAGGTCGAGTAGTTCCCGTTGCAGTTGCATCGCCCCGGCACCGGGGGCCGGCAGCAGCGCATCCACATAGAGGCGGTAGCCCTGCTGGCTGGGGATGCGCCCGGCTGAGGTGTGGGGCTGCAGCAACAGGCCCCGTTGCTCCAGGGCTCCCATGGTGGAGCGCACCGTGGCGGCGCTGGCGGGCAGACCGAAGCGGCGGATCAGCGTGCGGCTCCCCACCGGCTCCATCGTGTCGACGTAGTGATGCACCGTGGCCTGCAGCACCTGCTGTTGGCGGTGGGGCAGGGCGATCACATGGGCGCTGGCGGACTCTCTGAACCGGATCGTAAGAAAGAATCTCCCGATCCAGCCAGTCTGTTGCGGCTGGCCGGGGATCCAGCGGCGCAGGTCAGCCCTCAGTAGCGCGGCACCGAGGGATCCGCCTCCACGCTCCAGGCGTCGATGCCCCCCTGCAGGTTGAGCACGTCGCCGTAGCCCTGGGCCTCCATCAGCCAGCAGGCGAACTGCCAGCTGCGGATTCCGGCATGGCAGAGCACCACCACGGTCTGGTCCCGCCCGATCAGGCTCTCGATGCGCTCGACCCACTCGGCTGAGCGGCTGAGCGGCAGATGCAGCACCGGCTCCTGCAGCGAGGCCATCTCCAGTTCAGCGGGCTCGCGCACGTCCACCAGCAGCAGCGGTTCGCCGGCCAGCAGCCGCTGCTGGAGTTCGCTGGCTCGGATGGCCCTGGGGGTCGGGGTGGTCATGGCTTCCATGGTGTCGGGATCGGATCAGCACTGGGCCTTTTGCCCCCGGGGCTGTCAGCGGGCGGGGTCATGGATGAAGATGACAGCACCCCTGCGTGCGGCGCATGAAGGCTCGCCCCTTCCTGGCGGCTGTGCTGATGGCAGCACTGCTCCTGCTTTCCCTGGGGGGAGGCTTCTGGTGGCTGGCACTGCGTCAGAGCCCCCTGCGCCTGGAGCAGCAGCCGCTGCACCTGCCCCTGGCGGCCCGCTTCGTGCCGCGCAGCGCCCTGCTCAGCCTTCACCTGCTGGTGGAACCAGGCGATCTGGTGGCCTACGCCAGGGCCGTGGCGGCTCCGCCCCAGCGCCGGGGAGTGGCCGAGCTGATGCTGAACCTGCGCGATGGCGCCTTCGCCACGGCCGGCCTCGACTATTCCACTGAACTGGCCAGCTGGCTGGGTCCGCAGACCAGCCTGGCGGTGATCGCTCCTGAGGGGAGTGGTGGTCCAACGGGTTGGCTGCTGGCGCTGGGCTGCCGCGAACCCGAGGGCGCCCGCCGCTTCCTGCAGCGCTTCTGGCAGTCGCGCAGCCTGGCGGGCACCGCCCTGCAGATCAGCAGCTACCGGGGCATGGGGCTGATCAGCGGCCGCGGTGCCCTGGTGGGTGAGTCGAGCCAGCCCCTGGCCACGGCCCTGATCGACGACCGGCTGGTGCTGATCGCCTCCGGCCGCGGGGTGCTGGAGCAGGCCCTCGATGTGTCGCAGATCGGAGAACTCAACCAGGCGGGGCAGGCTTCACTGCAGGCCGCCGTGAACCGGCTGGAGCGGGGCGTGGCCCTGCTCACCGCCCGCCCGCGGGCCTTCAGCGACTGGCTCGATCTGCCCCCCGGCCTGGCGGGCAGCGAGGGAGTGGGTGAACTGGTGGCGTCTCTGGTGCCCGGTGGCCGTGGCCTGCAGCTGCAGGCGCTGTTGCCCGTGCGTGAGGCCTTGCCGCCGCTGCAGCTGGATCCTCTCCCCGACCTGCTGGGCCAGCTCAGTGGACCGGTGGCGAGCCTGGCGCTGCTGCAGGATCCGGCCTCCCTGCTGGCAGAGCCGGTTGATCCGGCCAGTGCTGACCTCTGGACGGCCCTGGCGGGGCCGTTGTTGCAGCGCAGCCTCGCTCAGCTCGATGGGCCGCTGCTGGCCCTGGTGGCGGCTGCTGACCACGGCCCTTTGCTGGGCCTGCGCCGCAAGGATGGCTGGCTGCTGGCCACCGCCGCCTCGGCCCTGGGCAGCGAGCAGCTCCGCCCCGCCCTGATGCAGCAGGGCTACAGCCCGGCGCCCCTGACCCGTTCGGGCCAGACCCTGCAGGTGTGGAGCCGCCTGGAGGCCCGCCCCGGCAAAGGCAATCCCGACCGGCTGCAGGCCACCCTGGCCGGCGCCCGCTTCGACCAGGGCGAAACCTCCTGGTGGGGCGAGGGTCTGGGGGCCCTCGACGATCAGCTGCAGGACCGCCAGCCCCCCCGGGATCGGATTGAGCAACTGCAGGCCCTGGGCACGCGGGCCGCTCCCCTGCAGGCGGCCCTGGCCGCCGAGCCCGCCCGGGACCTGCTGGCCCCCTGGCATCCCTGGCAACTGGTCTCCAGCCTGGTGGGCCGCCCGCTGGTGGATGGTGTGGAGGGGCTGGCCTTCAGCCTGGCGATCGAGCCGCCCCTGCTCGACGACGCACCGCCGCCGCTGGGCCCCTCCTCACTGCTGGCCCTGCGGGCGCGCCTGGAGCTGAGCTGACCATGGCCACGATGTCCCTGCTGCTGCTGCGCCATGGCCTCGCCGAGGAGCGCCAGGCACCGGGCCCCGCTGCGCGGCCCGATGGCGAGCGCCCCTTGACGGAGCGGGGCCGGGAGCGGACGGTCGCGGTGGTGCGGCGACTCAAGCAGCTGAAGCTGCCCTGCGATCAGCTGCTGAGCAGCCCGCTGCTGCGGGCGCGGCAGACGGCCCGGATCGCCAGGGATGAGGGCCTCTGCGCTGCCTTGGCGATCGCCGCGGAACTCGTTCCCGGCGCCGAACCGATGCCGCTGCTGGAGCAGTGGCTGACTCTGGATGGCCCTCTCGCTGCCGGTGGTCGCCTCGGGCTGGTGGGGCATGAGCCCGACCTCAGCGCCCTGGCTGCCCGCCTCTGCGGTGCCCCCCCTGGTGCCCTGCACCTGAAAAAGGCCGGCGTGGCCCTGCTCGAGTGGTCTTGTCCCGCTGCAGCGGCCCCTCAGCCCCTCGTGGGCAGCGCCTGCCTGCGTCTGCTGCTCAGTCCGGCCTGCCTCATTTGAGCGCTGGTCCGTTGGGCTACGGCAGGGGGAGGAGCCTCGGCCTAACTTCAACTCCAAAGACAAGGACGATGCCAATGGTGGTGGATGCAAACCGGGTTGCGTCCGATGTGGCGCCCGTCTTCCGTCCCGGGCTGGAGGGTGTGCCGGCGACCCAGTCGGCCATCTGCGACATCGATGGCCTCCAGGGCCTGCTCACCTACCGCGGCTATCCCCTGGAGGAACTGGCGGCCTCCAGCACGTTCCTTGAAACCGCCCACCTGCTGATCTGGGGTGAGCTGCCCACCACCGAGCACCTGCGGGCGTTCGAGCACAACGTGCAGATGCACCGGCGGGTGAGCTTCCGCATCCGCGACATGATGAAGTGCTTCCCGGCCGACGGGCACCCCATGGACGCGCTGCAGTCGAGCGCGGCTTCCCTGGGCCTGTTCTATTCCCGTCGGGCCCTGGATGATCCCGCCTACATCGAGGCGGCGGTGGTGCGCCTGATCGCCAAGATCCCCACGATGGTGGCCGCCTACCAGCTGATCCGCCTGGGCCAGGATCCGATTCAGCCCCGCGACGATCTCTCCTATTCCGCCAACTTCCTCTACATGCTCACCGAGCGGGAGCCCGACCCGCTGGCGGCCAGGATCTTCGACCAATGCCTGATCCTGCACGCCGAGCACAGCCTCAACGCCAGCACCTTCAGCGCCAGAGTCACCGCCAGCACCCTCACCGACCCCTACGCCGTGGTGGCCTCGGCGGTGGGCACCCTGGCCGGCCCGCTCCACGGTGGTGCCAACGAAGACGTGCTGGCCATGCTCGAGCAGATCGGCAGCGAAGACCGGGCGGAGGCCTGGCTGGATCGGGCCATCGCCGAGAAGCAGAAGATCATGGGCTTCGGCCACCGGGAATACAAGGTCAAGGACCCCCGGGCCGTGATTCTCCAGGGGCTGGCTGAGCAGCTGTTCGATCGCTTCGGCCACGACGGCATGTACGACGTGGCCCGGCGGGTGGAGGAGGTGGCCTCCGAGCGGCTGGGGCCCAAGGGCATCTATCCCAACGTCGATTTCTATTCCGGGCTGGTGTACCGCAAGCTGGGCATCCCCAGGGACCTGTTCACGCCGATCTTCGCCATCGCCCGGGTGGCCGGCTGGCTGGCCCACTGGAAGGAGCAGCTGGGGGCTAACCGCATTTACCGGCCCACCCAGATCTATACCGGTGCTGCCCGCAGGACTTGGTTGCCTCAGGATGCCCGCAATGCCCTGCCAGGCGTTTAAGTTGCCCCCATCTCAGCTCAACGCGGAGTTGCCACGGTGTTGATCGACCCGGCACCAGTTCCCTTGACCACCAGCTGGCCAGCCCTGGCTGTTGTCGGGCCTGGTCTCGACCTTCAGTCCAGTTTCACCAGTGCCATGGAGGGCTTCGGCCTGAGCCAGGGCACAGCCCATCTGCTCTGGCTGCCCCTGCCGATGCTGCTGGTGCTGGTGGCTGCCGTCATCGGCGTGCTGGTCAACGTCTGGCTGGAGCGCAAGATTTCGGCTGCTGTGCAGCAGCGGATCGGCCCTGAATATGCCGGCGCCCTCGGGGTGCTCCAGCCCATGGCCGACGGCCTCAAGCTGCTGTTCAAGGAAGATGTCATCCCCCGTCGTGCCGACGGCCTGCTCTTCACCCTCGGCCCGGTGCTGGTGCTGGTGCCGGTGATCCTGTCCTGGCTGGTGGTGCCCTTCGGGCAGAACTTGCTGATCAGCGATGTGGGCATCGGCGTCTTCCTCTGGATCGCCCTGAGCAGCATCCAGCCGATCGGGCTGCTGATGAGCGGCTACGCCAGCAACAACAAATATTCCCTGCTGGGCGGCCTGAGGGCCGCCGCCCAGTCGATCAGCTATGAGATCCCCCTCGCTCTAGCTGTGCTGGCGGTGGTGATGATGAGCAATTCGCTCAGCACCGTTGACATCGTCAACCAGCAGAGCGGGGCCGGAATCCTCAGCTGGAACATCTGGCGCCAGCCGGTGGGCTTCCTGATCTTCTGGATCTGTGCCCTGGCTGAATGTGAACGCCTCCCCTTCGACCTCCCCGAGGCCGAGGAAGAGCTGGTGGCCGGCTATCAGACCGAATACGCCGGCATGAAGTTTGCCCTGTTCTATCTGGGCAGTTACATCAACCTGGTGCTCTCGGCCCTGCTGGTGGCCGTTCTCTATCTCGGTGGCTGGGGATTCCCGATCCCGGTGGAATGGCTGGCCGGCGCTATGGGTCAGTCGGTGGATGCTCCTCTGGTGCAGGTGATCACCGGCTCCCTGGGCATCGTCATGACCGTGCTCAAGGCTTACCTGCTGGTGTTCATCGCCATTCTGCTGCGCTGGACCCTGCCGCGGGTGCGCATCGATCAGCTGCTGGATCTCGGTTGGAAGTTCCTTCTGCCGATTGCTCTGGTCAACCTGCTGGTCACCGCCGGCCTCAAGCTCGCCTTCCCCGCCTTTTTCGGCGGCTGAGCGCTCAGCCGGTCATCATGGGCGCAGTGCTCAGGTCCGGCTCCAACTTCAGCTTCAGCTTTTCAGCCCCCTGTCTTCGTTCCTCTCCGACTCCCCCGCCATGTTCGGATTCCTGCAAAAGGTCGGTGACTACACCAAGGACGCCGTCGGTGCGGCCAACTACATCACCCAGGGCCTTTCGGTCACGTTTGATCACCTGCGCCGCAGGCCGATCACCGTCCAATACCCCTACGAGAAACTGATCCCCTCCGAGCGTTACCGCGGCAGGATCCATTACGAATTTGACAAGTGCATTTCCTGTGAGGTGTGCGTGCGGGTCTGCCCGATCAACCTGCCGGTGGTCGATTGGGTGATGAACAAGGAGACCAAGAAAAAGGAACTCAAGAACTACTCGATCGATTTCGGGGTCTGCATCTTCTGTGGCAACTGTGTGGAGTATTGCCCCACCAACTGCCTCTCCATGACCGAGGAGTATGAGCTGGCGGCGTTTGATCGCCACAGCCTCAACTACGACAACGTCGCCCTGGGCCGCCTGCCCACCAGCGTCACCAGTGATCCGGCAGTGGTGCCCCTGCGCGAACTGGCTTACCTGCCCAAGGGTGAAATGGATCCCCATGGGGTGGACCCCGACCGGGCCAGGGCGGGCAAACTGCCCGAGCAGGTGCAGGCTGAGATGGCGGCTGCTGCGGCCAAGTCTGCGGAGAA
Source organism: Synechococcus sp. CS-1329 (assembly GCF_025128055.1). GTDB lineage: Bacteria > Cyanobacteriota > Cyanobacteriia > PCC-6307 > Cyanobiaceae > Regnicoccus_A. Next base: position 28,260 of record NZ_JAHLYS010000007.1, read on the forward strand.
GGCCTGATGACGATCGCGTCCGTCACCCAGCTCATTTGCTTCGTTGCCCTCTCCCTCACCTTGGTGCTGGGGTCGTTGGGAGTGGTGCTGCTGCCCAACATCGTCTACTCCGCGTTCCTCCTGGCAGGGGTATTTCTTTCAGTGGCGGGTCTCTACCTGATGCTGAATGCCAGTTTTGTTGCCGCCGCCCAGGTGCTCGTGTATGTGGGTGCGGTGAATGTGCTGATCCTGTTCGCGATCATGCTCGTGAACAAGAAAGAGGAGATGGCCGAGATTCCCGGCCTGCTGCTGCGGCGGGTGCTCTCGGGCGCCGTCTGCCTGGGTCTTTTCCTGCTGATCCTGCGGGTCGACCTCACCACCCCCTGGGCTGTGACCGGCCCCACCCCGCTCGCTGACGACTCCGCTGTTGTGATCGGCATTCATCTCTTCAGCGACTACTTGCTGCCCTTTGAGCTGGCTTCGGTGCTGCTGCTGATGGCGATGATCGGTGCGATCGTTCTCGCCCGCCGCGATGTGTTCAGCAGTGATGTGATCACCGGTGAGGCGGTCGACCAGGGCCTGATTGAAAAAGAACGGACTCCTCTGTTGCTGGAGAGCAACCCTGGAGAAACCACCTTGCTGGAGAAAGTCTGACCATGCCTGCCACCTCCTTCGACATTCCGCTCCAGGCCTATCTGGTGCTGGCTGCCATCCTCTTCTGTATCGGAGTCTGGGGTCTGATCAACAGCCGCAATGCGGTGCGGGTGCTGATGAGCATTGAGCTGATGCTCAATGCGGTCAACATCAATCTGATGGCCTTCTCCAGCTACATCGATGGTCAGGAGATCCGCGGGCAGGTCTTCACCATTTTCGTGATCACCGTGGCGGCTGCCGAAGCGGCGGTGGGCCTGGCGATTTTGCTCTCCCTCTACCGCAACCGCGAAACCGTCGACATGGAGCGTTTCAACCTGTTGCGCTGGTGAGATCTTCCGCCGCTGCGTCGCCACTGCGGCGGTTCGGGGTTCACCTCTGATTCCATGCAGCTCCAGCGCGTCTGGCTGATTGTTCGCTCCGGCAGCCAGGCGGCCCAGCGCCAGGCCAGGCGCTGCTGCGAAGACCTGCGTGCCCAGGGTGTTGCGGTCACGGTGGCCAGCAGCGGCGCCAGTGCCAACCCATTCCCGGGCCTCCTGGCCACGGAGCCTTGCCTGCCCGACCTCACCGTGGTGCTGGGCGGTGACGGCACCGTGCTGGGGGCGGCCCGTCACCTGGGTCCCCTGGGTGTGCCGATCCTCAGCTTCAACGTGGGTGGGCACCTGGGATTCCTCACCCATGAGCGCAAGCTGCTGGTGCTCAGCAGCACCTCCCTCGAGGACAACCTCTGGCAGCGGCTGCGCGATGACCGCTTCGCCCTCGAGCGCCGCATGATGCTGGAGGCCTTCGTTGATCACGGCGATGGAGTGCCCGAAGGCGATGAGCCCGAAGACCCCGCCAACGGCGGACCTCCCCGGCTGCACCGGGCGCTCAACGATTTCTATTTCCGTCCCTTCCTCGATGAGCTCTCGCCCACCTGCGTGCTGGAGCTGGAGATCGACGGGGAGGTGGTGGATCAGTTCCGCGGCGATGGCCTGATCATCGCCAGCCCCACCGGCTCCACCGGTTATGCGATGGCGGCGGGGGGACCGATCCTCCATCCCGGTATCGATGCGATCGTGGTCAATCCGATCTGCCCGATGAGCCTCTCCAGCCGGCCGGTGGTGGTGCCGCCGCGCTCGCAGCTGGCAATCTGGCCCCTGGGTGAGCCCAGTCGGCGGGTGAAGCTCTGGAAAGACGGTGCCCATGCCACGGTGCTGGAGCCGGGTGATCGCTGTGTGGTGCGGCGCTCCAGCCACTGCGCCCTGATGGTGGTGCTCCAGCAGAGCCCGTCCTATTACCGCACCCTCAGCCACAAGCTGCACTGGGCAGGCGACCTCACCTCCTCTGAACCCTCTGCCAACTGAGTGCAACAGCATCGGGGCTGGTCCTGGCGGCAGGATGGCCTGATCTGAGTGGGGGGCAACGGTGGCTCTGGAGATCGAGCGCCGCTTCCTTGTGAGGGGAACTGGCTGGAGGGAACACATCCTCTGGCGGCAGCAGCTGCGCCAGGGCTATTTGCAGGGTTCAGCCGATGGGGTGACCGTACGGGTGCGCCTGCAAGAGGAGTGCCGCGAGGCCGCGCAGGAGGCCAGAGCCTGGCTGACCCTCAAGGCCAGGGTCACCGCCATCACCCGGGCGGAATTTGAGTACCCGATCCCCGCCGCTGATGCCCGGGAACTGCTGGACCTGGCGGCGGCCAGCCTGAGCAAGGAGCGCTATGGGCTTGATCTGCCTGGCGGCGATTGGGTGCTGGATGTGTTCGAGGCGGAGAACGCCCCCCTGGTGGTGGCGGAGGTGGAGCTGGAGCGGGAAGACCAGGAGCTGGTGCTGCCGCCCTGGTGCCACCGGGAGATCACCGGACGCGGAGAGCTCAGCAATGCAGCCCTGGCCCGGCGCCCCTGGAGCCGCTGGCCGGCAGCGGAGCGGCTGGATCTTGGGGTTGAGGGCCTTTGTGACGAGAAAGACATCCGCTAGGATTTCGTTAAGGATTTCTCCTTAATTCACCCCTGCTCCAAGCCCGTCCGTGATCGGCCTCTACGACCACCAAGGTGTGCTCCGCTTCGCCGGCCGCGACACCGACGATTGCCTTGACTACGCCGACCTGTTCGGGCTCGGGCCCGACGGCTACAGCCTCATGTCACTCAGCGCCAGCGTTGAGCTGCCCCAGCTGCCGCAGGCACTCTCGGCTGGGGCTGGGGATCAGTCCTGAGGGCTGGGCAGATTGCAGCAGTTGAAGCCATCACGGCAGATCTTGCCGTTATCCATGGCCCAGTTCAGCAGGGCCACCCGGTTTTTGGCGCCGGTCTTGGTGAAGATATTGCTGACGTGGTTGTCGACGGTTCGCTTGCTGATCATCAGCTCCAGGGCGATTTCCTGGTTGGTCAGGCCCGTCGCGACCCGCTCAATGATTTCAAGCTCGCGTTCCGAAAGGCTGGAGCGCAGCTGGATGAGATGGTCTCGATCGGACATCCAAACTCCACACCTCCGCACCCCACTGTATGCAGCGATCGTTGACCGATGATGTGCCCTGAGCGAATCCCTGTCCCTTGCTTCTGCGCCAGGCCCTAGAGACCGGTCAGTTCGCCATCACGGCTGAGGTGACGCCGCCACGGGGGGGAGACCCCAGTCGCACCCTCGCGGTGGCAACAAAGTTGCGCGGATTGGTCCATGCCGTCAATGTCACCGACGGCAGCAGGGCCGTGATGCGCATGAGCAGCCTCGCCCTCTGCCGCCTGCTGCTTGAGGCCGGGCTTGAGCCCGTGCTGCAACTGGCCTGCCGCGACCGCAACCGGATTGCCCTTCAGGCCGATCTGCTCGGGGCCCATGCCCTCGGCATCCGCAATGTGCTCTGCCTCACCGGTGACCCCGTTCGCGCTGGAGACCAGCCGGGCGCCAGGGCCGTCAATGAGCTGGAGGCCGTGCGCCTGCTGCAATTGCTCAGCCGCCTCAACGATGGCCTTGATCCGGTGGCTGGGCTGCTGCCGGATGGACCCACGGCTCTGTTCCCCGGAGCTGCGGCCGACCCCCAGTCGACCAGCTGGAGTGGGCTGCGGACCCGGGTGGCGCGCAAGCAGGCGGCCGGCGCGCGCTTCCTGCAGACCCAGATGGTGATGAACAGCGAGGCCCTGCGTCGTTTCTGTGGCGAGATCAGCGAGCCGCTGGGCCTGCCGGTGCTGGCGGGGGTGTTTCTGCTCAAATCGGCGCGAAACGCGGCCTTCATCAACCGCGTGGTGCCGGGCGCCTCGATTCCCCAGTCGATCATCGACCGGCTGGCGGCCTCAGCGGACCCGGCGGCCGAGGGGGTGGCCATCGCTGCTGAGCAGGTGCGCTCCTACAGCAGCATTGCCCAGGGGGTTCACCTGATGGCGGTGAAGGCGGAGGAGCGCATTCCCCGGATTCTGGCCGAGGCGGGTGTTTCAGCCCCTGCTGGACTGGGGCTGGAGGAGATCAGGATCAGCTCTCGCCCGCGCTGAGGGCCAGATCGGTGCCGAGGAGATCAGCCATGGCCTTCTGCTGGGGTGAGGGCTGACCCACGTCCTGGCGGCGCACGTCGGTGATCAGCCAGTCGAGGGAGGCCTCCTGCAGATCGAAGTGGTCGCCGTTGCGATCGACGCAATAGCGGCCGAACACCAGCTTCTCCACCAGGCGCACGCCGGCACCGATGCGGGAATAGTCGAAGATGATCGAGTTGTCGATCGTGGCGCCTTCGCAGATGTGGCAGCTCGGTCCGATCATCGCCGGCCCCACGATCGTCACCCCCGGATCGATGCGGGTCATGCCGCCCACGTAAATGGGTCCGGTCACATTGATCTTGTCCCAGTCGGCGGCCACGTTCAGGCCAGTGAAAATCCCCGGACGCACTTCCCGGCCAGGCACCTGCACCTGGCGCACCTTGCCCTCGAGCACGCTGCGGATCGCTTGCCAATAGTCGGGCACCTTACCGATGTCCACCCACTCGAAATCCATCGGCAAGGCATAGAAGGGGGCCTTGGCGGCCACCAACCGTGGGAAGAGGTCGGCGCCGATGTCGAAGGGAATGCCGGCGGGGATGTGATCGAGAACCTCCGGCTCGAAGATGTAGATGCCGGTGTTGATCATGTCGCTGGCGGCGTCTTCGAGGGAGGGCTTCTCCTGGAAGCTCAGCACCCGGTTGTCCTGGTCGGTGACGACAACGCCATAACTGCTCACCTGATCCTTGGGCACCCTCTTGGTGATCAGGGAGGCCATCGCCCCTTTCTCCTTGTGGCGGCGCACCGCCTCGGTGAGATCGAGATCGATTAGGGCATCGCCGCAGAGCACCACGAAGGTGTCGTCGAAGAAGGGTTGAAACGTCTGGATCTTCTTGAGACCACCGGCTGAGCCCATGGCGGCGCCGATCAGTTCACCGTCTTCGATGCGCCCTTCAAAGCTGTAGGCGATCTCCACGCCGAAGCGCTGCCCATCTCTGAAATAGTTCTCGATTTCCGCAGCCAGGTGTGAAACATTGACCATGACTTCGGTGAACCCGTGCTGACGCAGCAGTTCCAGCAGAAACTCCATCACGGGTTTCTGCAGAATCGGGATCATCGGTTTGGGAATCGTGTGGGTGATGGGCTGCACCCTGGTTCCCCTGCCGGCCGCGAGGATCATGGCCTTCATGGGCACCTGTCCGCTTGTGATCAGATTCAAGGAATCCTAATGAAGAGCCTCAGGCAGCCTGCGCTTCCCGAGCCGGAGACGGAGCTGGCCCCAGCCCCTGGGGCTGGGCGGAGGGCAGCCTGGTGACCCCTTCCTCGAGGCAGCCCCTGAGGAACAGGGGCCCGAACAGATCGGCCCCCTGGTGCAGGTCGACCTTGCCCTGGGAGCAGAGGAAGAGCAGAGCCCAGAACACTCCCACCCGGTCCTGGTCCAGGTCGGACGGGGCGGCCTCGGCCCAGGCTGCCACCAGCTCCTCGAAGTCCACCCAGTCGCTGGCGGCCTGCCACTGCAGCAGGAAGTGGCTGAGGGCGGCGGTGGTCTCCGGCAGTTTCTCCCGGTGGGCCAGGGCGGCCACCTGCTCGATCGCCGCCCGCTCGCTATAGCGCCGCCCGCGCTGTCTGCCGCGCCCGCCCGCATCCCCCTGCTCCAGCCGCTCGGCGATGTCCTCCAGCTGGCGGATCAGTTCCCCCAGGGTCACGGGACGCTGCAGAGGAGGTGGCGCCACGGCCCGCCGCAGCAGGTGTCGCTCCGGCCGCCGCGGCAGCTGAAAGGAGAGCAACTCGAAAGGCTCAGCCTCCTCGTCGCCGAAGCTGAAAGCATCCAGCTCCGGTTCCGGCTCGGGCGGGAGGGTCTGCTGCTCAAGGACCTCGGCCTTGAGACTCACCAGGACGGAGGCCGCCAGGAAGGCCTCGCTGGTAACCGCCAGGTCGCTCTCGAAACTGCCCCCCTGGCCGGCTCTGCCCACCAGCCGTGGAGCACCGATCCGCTGGCGCAGCTGGTCGAGGAAGCCGTCGATCACGGCGATCACATCCACGTCCCAGGGATCGATCTCGCCACGCTCGGCGGCATCCTGCAGCAGGCGAATCGCCAGCCTGGCGCCTGCTTCAGCCAAGAACCTTCCCCATCTGAGCGAAACGTACCCCGCCTGCGGGCCCGCGGCCAGCGGGATCCGGGTTCAGGCCTCGTTGGCGGCGGGCTCAGGGCTCGGGGCTGAGCTCTGGCCGGCGGCCGGCAGCAGGCTCAACTGGGCATCCACCGTGGCCCGGTAGCGCTGAACGTCGGCTTCGAGTTCCTGGATCCGCACCTGCTGGGCCTCCAGCTCGCCCTGCTCCTGCAGCTCCTCCACCTTCTTGACCACGCCGGTCCAGACGGCGAACACCCAGGCGGCGGTGGCACCAATGCCTCCCACCACCAGCATCATCGCGGCCAGGGGCAGGGTGGCGCTGACCCCGGGCAGGAAGTGCACCGTGGTGGCGGCGGTGTTCTCCAGGGTGAACATCACCGTGGCCAGGCCAAAGCTGAAGATCAGCAGGAAGTTCAGCTGACGCATGATTCGAGACGCTTGGGACGAGGCGAAAGAATGAAGGTTGGTGGGCTGATGGCCCAGGACGGGCACAACTGGCTGGGAGCGTAGGCATCCCGCCAGGTCAGGGGGATGGGCGGGCTGCATCCGCAGAGTTTCGTAACCCAATCCTGAGGCCGCCGCCCTCTCAGGGCAGCAGCGGCGCCACCAGCAGGGGCTGTTGGGGCTCGAGGCCAGGACTGAGCAGGGCCAGGGGAGGGTTCTGACGGATCAGGCCCTGGCGTCCGGCTGGAATGATCCGGGCCAAGGAGGCCTCCTCCCGCTGCACGAGGGCCTCGATCGAAGCCCGGTAGGTGTCGGTGACGAGGCGGGGATAGAGGCCGATGCCGATGATCGGCACCAGCAGGCAGGAGATCACGTAGATCTCCCGTGGCTCCGCGTCCACCAGCTTGGAGTGGGAGGCCAGCTCGGTGTTCTCCTTGCCGAAGAAGATCTCCCGCAGCATCGAGAGCAGATAGATCGGCGTCAGGATCACGCCCACCGCCGCCAGGGCCGCCATGACGATGCGGAAGCTGAGCGAGTAGGCCTCACTGGTGACGAAGCCTGCGAACACCATCAGCTCCGAGACGAAACCGCTCATGCCCGGCAGGGCCAGCGAGGCCAGGGAGCAGACGGTCCAGAGGGCGAACATCTTGCGCATCTTCTGACCCACGCCGCCCATCTCATCGAGCTGGAGGGTGTGGGTGCGGTCGTAGGTGGCGCCCACCAGGAAGAACAGGCTGGCGCCGATCAGGCCGTGGCTCACCATCTGGAGCATGGCGCCGCTGGTGCCGAGGGCACTGAAGCTGCCGATGCCGATCAGCACGAAGCCCATGTGGCTGATGGAGCTGTAGGCGATCTTGCGCTTGAGGTTGCGCTGGGCGAAGGAGGTGAGCGCCGCATAAATGATGTTCACCACCCCCAGCACCACCAGCAGGGGCGCGAACTGGGCGTGGGCATCGGGCAGCAGCTGCACGTTGAAGCGTAGTAGCGCGTAACCCCCCATCTTCAGCAGGATGCCGGCCAGCAGCATGTGCACCGGCGCGGTGGCTTCGCCGTGGGCATCGGGCAGCCAGGTGTGCAGCGGCACAATCGGCAATTTCACGCCGAAGGCGATCAGCAGGCCGGCGTAGGCCAGCAGCTCGAAGCGGGTGCCGAACTCCTTGGCGGCCAGGGCGGTGTACTCGAAGCTGGGGGGGCCGCCGCCCTGGAAGCCCATCGCCAGGGCCGCCAGCAGGATGAACACTGAGCCGCCGGCGGTGTAGAGGATGAACTTGGTGGCGGCGTACTGGCGCTTCTTGGCGCCCCAGATGGCCAGCAGCAGGTACACCGGCAGCAGCTCCAGCTCCCAGGAGAGGAAGAACAGGAGCATGTCCTGCACGGCGAAGACGGCGATCTGACCGCCGTCCATGGCCAGGATCAGGAAATAGAACAAGCGCGGCTTGAAGGTGACCGGCCAGGCCGCCAGCACCGCCAGGGCAGTGATGAAGCTGGTGAGCAGGATCAGGGGCATCGAGAGCCCATCGGCGCCCACCGACCAGGCCAGACCCAGCTTGGGCACCCATTCCACCCGCTCGATCAGCTGCAGGCCGGCCACGGAGGGGTCGTAACCGTTGAGGTAGGCGCCGGCGGTGACCAGGAAGGTGACCAGAGCGACGCCAAGGGCGTACCAGCGGATCGTCTTGCCGTCGCCTGGATCCGGGATGAAGGGAATCAGCAGGGCCGCGGCGATCGGCATCAGGATCGAAACGCTCAGCCAGGGGAAGGCTGTGGCGGGGGCATCGCCCAAGGCCGCAAGGGCACCCGTGGCAACGGCAGGATCGAGCGGCACGGAGGCAGAAATCAGGTCTGGGCGGAGTGTAGAAATACCTGCCGCTCAGGCCGCCTTCAGATAAGGGATGACACACACAGTCCGCTGGGGGCGAGCGGTGGGATGGCCCCTGCTCAGAAGCTGCTGAACAGCACCACCAGGGCGATCACGCCCCCGAACACGATCAGGGCATAGAACTGGGCCCGGCCGGTTTCGAAGTACTTCAGGCCTTCGCCGCTGCCCAGGGTCAGCAGGCCGGTGAGGTTGACCACCCCGTCCACCACCTTGGCATCCACTTCCAGCACCTGACGGGCCAGCTTGCGGCTGCCACGCACGAACAGCCTGTCGTTGATGTCGTCGAGGTACCACTTGTTGGCCAGAAAGGTGTTGATGCTGGGGAAGCGGGCGGCCACCAGGGTGGCCAGATCCAGCTTGTGCAGCGAGTAGGCCAGCACGGCAATGGTGATGCCGGTGATCGAGACCGCCACCGAAGCCCCCGCCAGGGGCAGGAATTCGGCCCAGGAGAAGTGCTCCGCCATCTCAGCGGCCTCCTCGGGATTGAGCAGGCCGGCGAAACGGCTGTTCCAGGGGGTGCCCAGCAGGCCGATCAACACTGACGGCACCGCCAGGATCGCCAGGGGCAGGGCCATCTGCCAGCCGGACTCATGGGGGTGGCTGGCGTGCTGGCCATGGCCGGCGCCCTCGCCCTCCGCCTCGGTCCCAGGGGCCGACTTGCCGGCCTCCTGGAGCAGCTGGGCCCGAACGACCGCATCGTTGCCGCGGAACTCGCCCTCGAAGGTGAGGAAGTAGAGCCGGAACATGTAGAAGGCGGTCATGCCGGCGGTGAGGAAGCCCACCACCCAGAGCAGCGGATAGGTGTTGAACGCCTGGCCGAGGATCTCGTCCTTGCTCCAGAAGCCCGCCAGGGGCGGAATGCCGCTGATGGCCACACAGCCGATCAGGAAGGTGGTCGATGTCACCGGCATGAATTTGCGCAGGCCGCCCATCAGGCGCATGTCCTGGGCCAGCACTGGCTCATGGCCCACCACCTCCTCCATGGCGTGGATCACCGAGCCGGAGCCCAGGAACAGCATCGCCTTGAAGAAGGCATGGGTGACCAGGTGGAACATGCCGGCCACCGGAGCACCGCAGCCCATGGCCAACATCATGTAACCCAGCTGACTCACGGTGCTGTAAGCCAGGCCCTTCTTCAGGTCCATCTGGGTGAGGGCGATCGAGGCCCCCAGGAAGCAGGTGATCGTGCCCACCACGGCAATCACCACCTGCACTTCGGGGAAGGGGGCATAGACCGGCTGCAGCCGAGCCACCAGGAACACGCCGGCCGCCACCATCGTGGCGGCATGGATCAGGGCCGAGATGGGGGTGGGGCCCTCCATGGCGTCGGGCAGCCACACGTGGAGGGGGAACTGGGCCGACTTGGCCATCGGACCCATGAACACCAGCAGGCAGAGCAGCACGGCCGCACCGTTGGAGAGGCTGCCGCTGGCCACGGCCTCGGAGAGACGAGCGCCGATTTCCTCAAAGCCGAAGGCACCGGTGGCCCAGAACAGACCGAGGATGCCCAGCAGCAGGCCGAAATCACCGACCCGGTTCACCACAAAGGCCTTCTGGGCGGCGTTGGCGGCTCCATCACGGTCGTACCAGAAGCCCACCAGCAGGTAGGAGCACATGCCCACCAGCTCCCAGAACACATAGATCTCCAGCAGGTTCGGGCTGATCACCAGACCGAGCATTGAGCTGCTGAACAGCGCCAGATAGGTAAAAAAGCGCACATAGCCCTTGTCGTGGGCCATGTAGCCATCGGAATACACCATCACCAACAGAGCGATGGTGGTGACCAGCGAGAGCATCACGGCACCGAGGGCATCCACACGGAAACCCATCTGCAGATTGAAACTGCCGGCGCTGGCCCAGTCGAAGAGCACTTCGGTGGCGGGAGCCCCGGCCAGCTGCTCCGCCAGCACAGCGAAACTGAGCACGGCGGCAGCCCCGACGCAGCTGAGCAGCAGCAGGGCCACCGGCTTACGCAGCCGGTTGACGGTTCGATTGAAGCTGATCAGGCCGAGGCCGGTGATGGCCGCCCCCGCCAGGGGCAACACGGGGATCAACCAGACAAGTTCGGCAGCCGACGTCATCCAGCTCAGGGTGCGGGCTACCGGAGTGTAGGCAGCTCGCCTCGCTGGCCTCGGTCTGTGTGTTGGACCGCGATCAGGTGCCCAGGGACGGCGCCAGGGGGCACCTCAGCCCAGCAGCCGCCCCAGGGGTCCCCCCAGAAACGCCCCGGCCGCCAGGCCCAGGAAGCGGTGGCTCCACCACAGCAGGGCGATGGCGATGACGATCCCCAGCTGGGACGGCCGCAGGAATTCAGCCCAGACCAGCTGCTGGCGGCCGTCGAGCACGGCGCGGAAAGGAATCACTGAGGTGTTGGCGCGCAGCTCCTCGAAGGCCTCACCGAAGCGCTCCCGCAGCCGCCTGTCGCCATGCCAGACCGCGAACAGGTGGTGGCCGATCAGGCCAGCACAGGTGACCAGCATGAAGCTGCTGCCGATCCAGAGCAGGTGAGTGGCGCACCAGAGCACCTGCCCCACCGCCTGGGGATGGCGGCTGATGCGGATGATCCCGCTGGCATAGAGGCGCACCTGCGGCTTCAGCAGTGCCGGAATCTCCAGCAGGTTGTAGGTGGCCGGGTAGAGAAAAAAGAAGCTGATGGCGGTGCCCACCCAGACCAGCGGGATCAGCCCTGGGGTGCCCTGGAGGTTCCAGAGCCGCACGCCCTCATAGCGGTGGGCGATGAAATAGCCCACCACCACCACGGCCGCCGGGATGCTCACCGCAGCGAACAGCAGGCGCCACAGCCGCGCCCCCAGGCGCTGTTCCGCCCGGGCCCTGAGGGCTGCGCCGCCGCTGTGGAGCACGGCAAACCCCAGCAGCAGGGCGAGCATCACCAGGCTGGAGCGGTGTTCCGGCGGCACGATCCCGAAGCCGGCGCCAGGGCTGGCGGCGAGAGCGGCGGTGAACAGGGCGAAGCAGGGCGGGGACGGGGCCAAGAAGCCTCAGCGGAAGCGGCGATTCTGGCGGAGGTGTCATTCCATCCCGGCCTGGCGGGGAGGCCCAGGGTCGCAGGAGTTTCCCCTTTAGAGTTCTGCCTTCCAGCCGGAGCCAGGCCCAGGGCCCATCCCATGGCTGATCTGCCCTTCACCCTCGATCAGCTGCGCATCCTGCGCGCCATCGCCAGCGAGGGCAGCTTCAAGAAGGCTGCCGACAGCCTTTACGTCACCCAGCCGGCGGTGAGTCTGCAGATCCAGAATCTGGAGAAGCAGTTGGATGTCTCTCTGTTCGATCGCGGCGGGCGCAAGGCGCAGCTCACCGAAGCCGGTCACCTCCTGCTCAGCTACTGCGACCGGATCCTTAGCCAGTGCCAGGAGGCCTGCCGCGCCCTTGATGATCTCCACAACCTGCGCGGTGGCTCCCTGATTGTGGGGGCCAGCCAGACCACGGGCACTTATCTGATGCCCCGCATGATCGGCCTGTTCCGCCAGAAATACCCCGATGTCTCGGTGCAGCTGCAGGTGCACAGCACCCGCCGCACCAGCTGGAGCGTGGCCAATGGCCAGATCGATCTGGCGATCATCGGCGGAGAGTTGCCCACCGAACTGGCTGACCTGCTCCAGGTGGTGCCCTACGCCAACGACGAACTGGCCCTGGTGCTGCCGGTGAAGCACCCCCTGGCGCGGCTGCCGGAGCTGCACAAGGACGACCTCTACCGCCTCGGCTTCGTCTGCCTCGACGCCCAGTCGACCACCCGCAAGATGGTGGATCAGCTGTTGGCACGCTCGGGTCTGGAGGTGCAGCGCCTCAAGATCGAGATGGAGCTCAACTCCTTTGAGGCGATCAAGAACGCCGTGCAGTCGGGCCTCGGTGCTGCTTTCCTGCCGGTGGTCTCGATCGAGCGCGAACTGGCCACGGGCAGCCTCTACCGCCCGACCGTCTCGGATCTGCTGGTGCGCCGTCAGCTCAAGTTGATCACCCATCCCGCCCGCTACTGCTCCAGGGCGTCTGAGGCCTTCCGCCGCGAAGTGCTGCCGGTGTTTGCCAGCCCCGACAGCCCCCTGCGCCAGCCCGCGGTACGGCCAGCGGCCACCCCGGTGGAGGCCGTGGCCCAGGCGGCCTCGGCCTCCTGAGCCAGCGCTTCGATCAGAACTGCCCGGCTTCGGGGGTGAGGCCGGCGGCATCGTCGGCAATGCCCCTGGTCTGGAACTTGTTGCCGCTGATGTCGGTCTGGTAGACGCAGCGCACGATGGGCTTGTCGCGGATCGAGCCGATGTAGGCGAAGGTGTTCATCCGCTGCTTGCACTGACGCATCTGCTCGGAGGTGACAGCGCCCTCTTTCTGCAGCACGCTCCAGTTCTCCCGCCGGATCACGCAGCCTGGCTGCAGGGTGGGCTGGGTCACGAAGCTGCTGCTGGGGTTCATGGTGGTGTAGAGCTCCACATCCATCACGAAGGCACTGGCGCCCCACTGCTTGCAGAACTCGGGATCGGGCACCGCCAGATCCAGCTGCTGGCTGCTGGCGATGTTGCCCTGGTTGCCGGGGGTGTTGCTCGAGAGTGCCGTGCCGATGCCGATACCGACCACCAACACGCCGGCCAGCACGGCGATGGTGCCGACATTCAGCTGAATCGGACTGCCGCCGCCACCGCCACCACCGGGTCCACCGTTGTCCCCGGGGCCACCGCTGCCGCCGCCGCCACCGCGCTCGGCGGTGCGCCGGCCCCGGGGAGCCCGCTCGTAGGCCTCATAGGGATCGCGATCGCGCCCCTCAGCCGCTGGCATCGGGCGGGTTTCGCTGCCGCGGGCATAGCTGCGGCGGCCACCGTCTCCACGGCTGTATCTGGAGCGGGTCAAGGGGCCTCCGGGGTGCGGGGCAGGCCCATCGAGTAATTGAGCACGCGGGCGCCGGGGTTGTAGCGCAGCTCTCCGGCCTGGAGCAGCTGACGGATGAAGCCTTCGAGCTCCGAGCCGATGCGGCGCAGGTTGTATTCGCTCAGGTCGTGGCCGGCGCTGGCGGCCACCAGCTCACGGAAACGTTGCTGAACCTTGGCGAGCACAGGGGCGTCCCAGAGGAATTCATTGTCTGGATCAAGGTCCAGGGTCAGCTGGCTGGGATCAGCGATCAGTTCACCGTCCTCCACCCGGGCGGTGAACACCCGCACGTGGCGGGTGGTGGACTTGAGCAGGCTGGCATCGACCATGGCTGGGGGTCGTGGGCAGAGAGGGCGCCTCACGGATCTCGACTTTAGGAAGCCCAGCGGGCTCTGGGCCGGTGCCCGGGACGTCGTTGCCAGCGGCAGCCCTTTTATGGTTGCTGTTGACTTTTCGTTTTCCCATGCGCGTCGCCATCGCCGGTGCAGGCCTGGCCGGTCTCTCCTGCGCCAAATACCTCAGCGATGCGGGGCACACGCCTGTGGTCGTCGAGGCGCGCGATGTGCTCGGCGGCAAGGTGGCCGCCTGGCAGGACGAGGACGGTGACTGGTACGAAACCGGTCTGCACATCTTCTTCGGGGCCTACCCCAACATGCTGCAGCTCTTCGCTGAGCTGGGCATCGAGGACCGTCTGCAGTGGAAAGACCACGCGATGATCTTCAACCAGAAGGATTCGCCGGGCAACTACAGCCGCTTCGACTTTCCCGACCTGCCGGCACCGCTCAATGGTGTGGCGGCGATCCTCGGCAACAACGACATGCTGAGCTGGCCGGAGAAGATCCAGTTCGGCCTTGGGCTGGTGCCGGCGATGCTGCGCGGCCAGAATTATGTCGAAGAGTGTGACAAGTATTCCTGGTCGGAGTGGCTTGAACTTCATAACATTCCCAAGCGGGTGAATGATGAAGTGTTCATCGCCATGAGCAAAGCCCTGAATTTCATCAATCCTGATGAAATCTCCAGCACGGTGATTCTCACGGCGCTGAACCGCTTCCTCCAGGAGAAGAACGGCTCGAAGATGGCCTTCCTCGATGGCAACCCGCCCCAGCGCCTGTGTGAGCCGATCGTGGAGTGGGTCCGCGAGCGTGGCGGTGAGGTGCACCTCAACAGTCCCCTGCGCCAGATCGAGCTGGCAGGCGACGGCAGCGTCTCCGGCTTCCGGCTGGCTGGGGTGCAGGGGCAGGAGCCCCGCCTGCTGCAGGCCGACGCCTACGTCAGCGCCCTGCCGGTGGACCCGTTCAAGCTGCTGCTGCCCGAGCCCTGGAAGCAGCTGCCCTTCTTCGAGAAGCTGGAGGGCCTGCGGGGGGTGCCGGTGATCAACATCCACCTCTGGTTCGACCGCAAGCTCACCACGATCGATCACCTGCTGTTCAGCCGCTCCGACCTGCTCAGCGTCTACGCCGACATGAGCAACACCTGCCGCGAGTACGCCGATTCCGAGCGCTCGATGCTGGAGTTGGTCTTCGCGCCGGCTGAGGAGTGGATCGGCCGCAGCGATGAGGCGATCGTGGAGGCCACCTTGAGCGAACTGCGGCGGCTGTTCCCCGATCACTTCAGCGGCGACGACCAGGCCCAGCTGCGCAAGGCACGGGTTGTGAAGACACCGCTCTCTGTTTACAAGACGGTGCCAGGCTGCCAGCAACTGCGGCCGTCGCAGGACACGCCGATCGCCAATTTCTTCATGGCCGGTGACTACACCATGCAGCGCTACCTCGCCTCGATGGAGGGAGCTGTGCTGAGCGGCAAGCTCTGTGCTGAGGCCGTCAGCCACAGCCGGGCCAAGGCCCCCCTGGCGGTGTGACGGTGCTGGCTGCCTCCACCACGGTGTCCTGCCCTTCCCTGCCGACCCTGGAGGAGGCTTATCAATCCTGTCGGCAGGAAACAGCTCAGTGGGCCAAAACCTTCTATCTCGGCACCCTGCTGATGCCGCCGGCGAAGCGGCGGGCGATCTGGGCGATCTACGTCTGGTGCCGCCGCACCGACGAGCTGATGGACAGCCCCCAGGCTCAGGCCCTGCCGGTGGACTGCCTGGCCGAGCGGCTCGACCGCTGGGAGGAACGCACCCGTTCTCTGTTCGGCGGCCAGGTGCATGACGCCCTGGATCTGGTGATGGTGGACACCCTGCAGCGCTACCCCCAGCCGCTGCAGCCCTACCTCGACATGATCGAGGGCCAGCGCATGGATCTGCAACGCCACCGCTATGCCCGCTTCGAAGACCTGGAGCTCTACTGCTATCGGGTGGCGGGCACGGTCGGTCTGATGACCCAGGAGGTGATGGGCCTGGATCCCGCCTACACCTCAGCTCCCTGGAGCGAGCGGCCGGACACCTCCAGTGCGGCTGTGGCCCTGGGCATCGCCAACCAGCTCACGAACATCCTGCGGGATGTGGGCGAAGACCGCGCCCGTGGGCGCATCTATCTGCCCCAGGAGGATCTCGAGCGCTTCGGCTACTCCGAAGCCGACCTGCTGGCCGGCACCCTCAACGACAACTGGCGTGCCCTGATGGACTTCCAGTTAAGCCGGGCCCGTCAGTGGTTCGCCCGCTCCGAGGCCGGAGTGCGCTGGCTCTCCGCCGATGCCCGCTGGCCGGTGTGGGCCTCCCTGCGCCTGTATCGCGGCATTCTCGCGGTGATCGAGCAGCTCGACTACGACGTGTTCAGTCACCGCGCCTACGTGCCTCGGCCGCTCAAGCTGCTGGATCTTCCCTGTTCCTTTGTGATCGCTCAGTCGCGCTGAGCCACTCGATCAGGATTGGATTCACCAGTTGCGGAGCTTCGTCGTGGGGGCAGTGGCCCAGCCCCGGCAGCAGTCGCAGCTCACGGACGCAGCTGAACTGATCCGCCCACTGTCTGGCTTCAGCGGGATTTTCCCAGGGATCGAGTTCCCCCCAGATCATGCGCACCGGCAGGGCGCCCAGGCGCGCGAGGATCTCCGGGGCCAGGTGGTCGTCGAAGAGATTGACGAAGCCGCGAAAACTCTCCGGCGCCCCTGGATCGGTGCTGGGGCGAAAGAGCAGCTCCACCAGCGCCTCATCGATGTTGGCGCCGCTGGGATAGGCCATGGCCAGCACGCGCCGGATGAACGCGGGCCGCGCCAGGGTTCGGAACAGGGGGGTGATCAGCCAGCGCCGGCACACCAGTTGCTGAATCAGCGGCCGGCTGACGCGCTGGGGCCAGGGCAGCAGGGCCAGCCGTTTCTGATCAAGGGTCCGCTGGGCGCAATCGATCAGGATCACCTGCCGGGGCGCCAGGCCGCGGGCCATCAGCAGCTCACTGGCCCGCAGGGCCACCACTCCACCGATGGAGTTGCCCACCAGTTGCAGGCTGGGGGGCGGAGCGGTCGAGGTGGTGGCGTCGGCCAGGACCCAGGCGGCGAAGTCGGCCACCTGCTCGGCCCAGAGATCGAAGCCATAGGCGACGGCTCCAGCCCTGGCGGTTTCCCTGCGCAACTGGGAGCAGGGTTTGTCGCTGGAGCCGAATCCCAGCAGGTCGATGGCGTAGGTGGAGAAGTGCTTCCCCAGCTCGGGCAGGTTGTGGCGCCAGTGGCCACTGGAGGCTCCGAAGCCGTGGATCAGCACCACCACACTGGGGCCAGCCTGCGCTGATCGTCTCTGCCCCGGGCTCGGCAGCTGGCTTGTGAAGCCGATCGAGTGACCCCGCCAGCACCAGCGCTGCAGCGGGCGGGGGGCAACAACAACTGGATCAGTCACTCAGCAGGCCAGGGGCGCGAACGGAAGACCCGGCTCAGACAGCGGCGGTCTGGTTGGCCAGGAGCGCCTTGAGTTTGGCCAGTTCGCCGGACCAGCGGGGATCAGGGGCGCCTTCGGTGATGTCGTCGCTGTGGACCACCTTGTTGACGGCCTTGCGGGCCACGGTGGCGGTGGCGCCACCACTACGGCGATCGCTGCTGGGGGCTGCGCCGCGGGAATCGCGCCGCTCGGAGCGCTCGATGCGCAGGCTGTTGCCACCGAAGTCGCGGCCGTTGAGCTGCTCGATCACCGCGTCAGCCAGCTTCTCGTCGTCGACATTGGCGAAGCCGAAGCCGCGGCAGGCGCCCGTTTCACGGTCCTGCACGGTCTTGAAGCGCACGCCTTCACCGACGGCGGTGAACAGGGCGGTCAGTTCCTTGTCATCGAAGCTCTGTGGCAGGTTGCCGACGTAAAGACGAACGCTCATGAAACGAGGGAAGAAGGGGAAATGTTGGACCGATGGCGGAGTGTTGATCGATGAACAGGTTGGTCTGGAGAGCCAGTGGCTCGGAAATCCCTTGACGAAACCTCAGACGATCAGCCGATGCTTACGGGCGGTGTCAGGCTGTGAATGGATGCCTTTTCACAGTTCAGTAAATCATGCCGGGGTTCGCTTCAGCCAGAGACTGGCCTGAATCAGGGCGTCCTGCCGGCCCTGGATCCGGCCAAAGGCGGCTTCGAGCGTGAGGTGGGCCAGCAGCTCCCCCAGCCGCCGGGACGGGCTCAGCCCCAGCTGCTGCTGCAGGCAGCGGCCATCGATCGGTGGCCGGGGATGAAACAACGGGTCCTGGGGATTGCGCCAGCGCTTTAACCATTCCGCCGCCAGGTTGGTGGGAAAAAACAGCAGCAAAGCGGGAAGATCCGCCTCCAGTTGCTGATGAAGAATCAGCCGCTCCGCTTCACCCAGATCCCGCAGGCCGGCGACGACGCCATCGCTGCTGCTCAGCAGCTGCAGCAACCAGCGGCGCAACAGCCTGCAGCGCTGCTGCAGCTGACGGCTGCTGCGCAGGCGCTCCAGGGCTGGTGCATCCAGCACCCGCACCAGCCGGGCCAGGGGCAGGGCCCGGGCCGCCTCCGCGGGGGTCAGATCCAGCTCTGATCCACGCTGCTCAGCGGCTCCCCAGGCGGGCTGCGGCCAGACGGGCTGCGGGCCGATCGAGCGCCAGGGATCGAGCAGGCCGCAGCTGAGCGCCTCCTGCAGACCCACCTCCCCGCCCGCGGCCTGGGCCAGCTTCTCCAGTTCCTGCAGCACCCGCTCCGGCGCCACCTGGGTGATCCGGCCATGGTGGCGCTCGATCCAGCCACGGGTGCGCGGCTCCAGGCGGAAGCCCAGTTCCGTGGCCAGGCGCACTCCCCTCAGCATCCGCAGGGGATCCTCGAGCAGGTTGGCTTCCCGCACCGCCACCAGTTCTCCCCCCAGCAGATCCTCCAGTCCACCGGTGGGATCCAGCAGCTCAGCCCCTGGCGCCAGCGGCAGGGCCAGGGCATTCAGCCTGAAATCCCGCCTCCAGAGATCGCTCTCCAGGTCGTCCCCCACCTGGCGGGCCAGGTCCAGGCTCCAGCCGCGCAGCACCAGCCGGGCCATCGAGCGCTCGCCGTCGAGCACCACAACGCTGCCGCCGTGGCGACGACTCAGACTGTTGCAGAGGGCAATGGCATCGCCGGGCACCACCAGATCCAGATCGGGCCGAGGCCCCAGGCGTCCCAGCAGGCCATCGCGCACGGCGCCGCCCACCAGTGCCGTGCCGCTGGGGAAGGAGTGCGGGGGGCAGGGCCAGCTCTCCATGGCCAGCCCCTGGCGCAGCACGGCAGTGGCTGCAGCCCTGGTCCCCTCAGGGGCCTGCGCCCACTCCAGAATGGGAGCAGTGGAGGGCTTCGGCGGCATGTGCATCTGCGTCGACTGCCACTGGGTGGAGCGCTGTCAGGCCTATCACGCGGTGGAGAGGCAACACGGTGTGCAGCACCTCAGTGAAGACCCTGATTTCTGTCCCACGGCTCCGCGCATCCACGTGCAGGTGATGAGCCTGGAGGGAGATCAGGTGGGGGTGGAGTGGGACGTGCGGGCCTGCGCCAGCTTCCAGAGCGAGCCGGGTCGCTGGAGCCGCCTGCGCCCGGGTGAGAGGGTGCCGGCATGAGTGCTGTTCCCCCTTCCTGGCTGCTGGCGCTGCACAGCAGCAGCGAGATTCTGGGGCTGGGGCTGGCCGCCCTGGCACCTGCCCCTGGGGCGAGTCCCAGCATCAGCAGCCATCCCCTGGGTCGGCGCCTCTCCAACGACCTGCTGACCTGCGTTGAGCAGCTGCTGCCCGCTCCCCAATGGAGCCAGCTGGGGCGCCTGGCGGTGGCCACCGGTCCGGGCGGGTTCACCGGCACCCGGGTGACCGTGGTCTTTGCCCGCACCCTGGCCCAGCAGCTGGGGCTGCCCCTCGATGGCTTCAGCAGCTTCCTGCTGATGGCCCACCGCCTGCGCCAGCGGGCCGAGGTGGGCGACCAGCCCTTCTGGCTGTTGCAGGAGCTGCCGCGTCGCGGCATCGTGGCGGGTTGCTACGCCGTCGACGAGTGGGCACTGGGGGGAATCGCCGAGCGCGAGGCGCCACGCCTCTACGCCCAGCTGGACGATCTGCCTTCCGGCGCTCGGCTGCAGGCGCGGGTCGATCCAGCGGCCGACGTGGCCCAGCTGCTGCGGCTGAGTGGCTTGGCGGCGGCGGCGGGATCGGGGGCTCCCTGGGCCAGCGTGCTGCCCCTGTACCCCACCAGTCCGGTGGGCCCACCGCTGGGGCAGGCCTGATGCGACGGCTGCTGATGCTGGCCCTGCTGGCTGGTGCTCTGGTGTTGGTGACCCGTGGGCTGCTGCTGCCCAGCCTCGGCCGGCCCCAGTTGATCCTGGTGCTGGGTGGCGACATCGAGCGGGAGAAGCTGGCCGGCCGATTGGCCCACCGGGATGGGCTACCCCTGCTGGTGAGTGGTGGCAGCAATCCGGAATATGCCCAGTGGCTGTTCAGCCAGGAGGGGCTGGATCGCCGTCAGTTTCGCCTTGATTACCGCGCCCGCGACACCCTGGGAAACTTCACCACGGTGGTGGACGACCTTCAGCGCCTGGACATCCACCATGTGCTGCTGGTCACCAGCAGCGATCACATGGACCGGGCCCTGCTGGTGGGACGGATCGTGGCCGGCAGTCGGGGTATCCACCTCACTCCGGTGGCGGTGCCCTGCGGTGAGCGTTGCCTGCCGGAGGGGCGCCGCAAGGTCTGGGGCGACGGCCTCAGGGCCGCGGCCTGGGTGGTCACTGGTCGGGATCTGAGGGCATGGGCGGCAGAGCGGCTGGGGCCCGTCCTGGGGCCAGCAGGCCCTGATCCAGCAGGGCGTTGATCTGCTCCTGGCAGGCGGCGGTGGTGGCCAGCAGGTCGGCCCGGCGACGGCTGGCCGGAGGCGGGATGATCTGGCCGATGCGGATGTGGATCGGCACCAGCCTTGGGGTGCTCTGACCGGTGCCGAGGGCCCGGTGGCTGTTGATGATCGCCACCGGAAGCAGATGAGCCCCCGCCCTCGCCGCCAGCAGCGCCGCCCCCGGCTGCGGCTGGTTCACCCGCCCGTCCGGCTGGCGGGTGCCGTCGATGAACACACCGATGGCCCAGCCCTCCAGCAACCGGTCGGTGGCGATGCGGATGGCCTCGCGATCGCTGGCGCCACGGGAGACGGGATAGGCCCCGCAGGCGCGGATGATCGGCCCCAGCAGCGGCACCCGGAACAGTTCAGCCTTGGCCATGAAGGCCACCGGACGCCCGAGGGCGTGCCCCAGCAGGGGCGGATCCAGGTGGGAGCCATGGTTGGCGACCACCACCAGGGGCCCCTCCAACGGCACCAGGCCATTGCCTCTGGTGCGGCCTCTGAACAGCAGCCGGAACACTGGAAACACCAGCAGGTGACTGATCAGGCGATAGGTGAGGCTCGGCCTGGGGGTGAGCAGGGCCGGAGGCTCCGTCCGGCGGCGGCGGCGCAGACCGCGCCGC
>NZ_JAHLYS010000008.1 GCF_025128055.1 Synechococcus sp. CS-1329
CCGGTGGCTCGCGGTGGTCTCCCGACCGCTTTTGAAACTTACAACACCGTTGGCCGGCTTCCGCCTTCCTCAGTTGTGTAAGCCCTGCAGCGCCCGCCTTCCGGCTCACGCGCAGTCCAAAAACATACCACAGAACCAGCCGGCTCCACCGATCAACCCTGCAGAAGCGCTTCGGCCCAGGGCATGAAACGCTCGAGAGCCTCGGGGCTGCTGGCAGCCAGCACCGGAAAATCCGTGCTGCCATGGTCGTCGCCTGGGACCAGCTGCTCGGGGCTGCGCACCAGCCAGCGCAGGGGGCACTGCAATTCGCTCAGCACCAGCCAGGCCGCCGCCAGGTCCCAGATCTTGGGGGTGGCCTCCAGGGCCATCACGGTCTGGCCCATGGCCACGCTCACCAGGTTGAGACTGGCCACCCCCAGCAAGCGGATCTTGCCGGGGAAGCGCCGGTCAGGCAGTTTCTGCAGCACACCGATCGAGCGGCTGCAGAGCGAAGCGCAGCCAGCCGCCTGGGCTTCATGGCCCGGAGGTTTCAGAGGTTTGCCATTGCGCCAGGCACCCACGCCGCGCACCGCGATGATCCGCTGACGCAGGGGAGGCACATCCAGCACCGCCAGCACCGGGACACCGCCTTCGAAGCGGGCCATGGAAATGGCCCAGTAGGGAATGCCAGCGGCGAAGTTGGTGGTGCCATCGAGGGGATCCACCACCCAGTAAGCGGAGGAGGAAGGCACCAGCTTGCGGCCCTCCTCACTGAGAACCCCCTCACCGGGGTAGAGCTGGCCAAGCCCCTGCACCAGAGTTTCATCACTCCAGCGGTCACAGGCGGTGATCAGGCTGCCGTCGGCTTTGGCTTCGGAGGCCATGTGGCCGAAATCCCGGCGCTGCCTCTCGGCAACGGCATCAAGCAGATCCGTGAGCCTGAGAGCCTCGGCTGGAATGGCGGAGAAGGTGGCGGTCATCCGAGTTCAGTGGTCAGGACCTGGGTCAGCTGTCTGGACGTGTCGTCGCGGAAGCGGTGAACATTGACGGCGACCAGCACCCGCAGCGCCGCCAGGGCGATCAGCGCAGCTGTACCGAGCACCAGGGCATAGGGGAGGAAGGGACCCTAGCCGGGGATGATGGCACGACCTAGATCCAGCAAGCCACCGCCCAGCAACTTGGCCGTGGCGCGGGAGAAGGCCTGGGCCAGCCCCCAGACGCCAATGAAGGTGCCGGCGGCTTCCGGCAGGGTGAGATCGAGCATCAGACAGAGGGTGCTGTTGGTGCCGATACCGGAGGCCAGCCCAAAGAGCAGAAGCACCGCCTGGAGCAGAGAAACCTCACCCACCAGACCACAGAGGATCAGCAGCAGCATCGAGGCCAGGATCAGCTGACAACCCAGCCGGGCCGTGGCGTACTTCCCCAGCCTGGGCACGATCCACCAGCCCGCCAGCACCAGACCGAGCAGGGTGCCGACCCCCCAGAAGGCATTCAACGAGGCGGTGGCGGCGATCGGCATGCCGAACACGTCGGCCCCATAGCTCTCCAGGATCGGATCCTGAATGAACAGGGCGAGGGTGAAGAGCACCAGGAACACAAAAAACACAGCCACCTGCCGGCTGGAGGTGATCAGAGCCCAGGCCTGGGGCACCGTGATCGCATCGTCGCGGGCTGGACTGGCGGATCCGAACTCCGTACTGGCCTTCGCCGTGGCCACCTGCGGCAGAGCTGGCTCGATGCCCCAGGTGGCCAGCAGGGTGAGGCCCATCACCGCCAGGGCCGCCCGCACCATGAACCTGGAGAGCACAGCCTCCAGCACCAGTGGGTCGGTGACCCCATCGAGGCCCTTGAGGCTGTTGGAGATCACGATGGCCCCCACCACGATCCCCACGGTGAGCATGCACCAGATGATTCCCACCGCCCGCGAGCGCTCCCGCTCCTGGGTGCGATCGATCACCAGGGCCAGGTAGGGGGTGGTGGCCATCGAAACCGCCAGCCCATAGGCGGCGAAGAGGGCACACATCAGCACCGTTCCCAGGGTGATGGCAGCCCCATCCCCCAGCTCCCGGGCAGCGGCAAGCCGGAAGATCACCGGCACCACCAGGACCGCCAGCCCGCAGAAGAGAGCGGCGCCCAGCCAGATGTAAGGGGTGCGGTGACGCCCCCCCAGCGGCCTGGAATCGGAGAGCTGGCCGAAAAGGATCCTGGAGGGGGCCACAAATTGCTCGAAGGCCAGGGCCCCACCCACCAGCAGACCCGGGAAGCCCAGCTCGCTGATCATCACCCGGTTGAGCATGCCGGCGAAGATCACCGCCAGAAAACCGAGGCTCCCCTGGAACAGCCCCAGCCGCACGGTGCTGGCGATCGAGAGGCTGGGCGGCGAGCTGGTGTGGACCATGGTGGAGCGCAAGATTCAGGCAACGAGACCTTCCGGATCCCTGGACTGATCCCCCCCGAGCGCTCCCTAGGGAGAGAGAGGACCGCGCCCATCCGGCGCACGCAGCACAGCCTGACAGGCCGGCATCAGCGGTTGCGGTTCGATCGGAATCTGGGTGGTGGGATCGCTGGCCGGCTTGACCGAGGGGAGGGAGGGCGGTTGGCAGAAGGCCACCTGATCCAGGCCCGTGCGGCGCCTCAGTTCCGCCAGGCGGCGGTTGTAATCGGTGACGGCACGGGCGTAGCTCACCTCGGCCTGGGTGAGGTCCCTCTGGCTGTCAACCACCTCCCGCTGGGTGGTGACGCCGGCCTGGAAGCGCAGCCGGGCCAGGCGCAGGGCCTCACGCGAAGAGATCACCGCCCGGGAGGTGGTGGTGATGTCGCGGTTGTTCTGGAGCAGCTGATAGAAACTGGTTTCCACCTCCAGCCGAATCTGATCGCGGCGATCGGCGAAGGTGAAGCGCTGCTCTTCAGCGGCTTGCTTCTGCTGGCGGAACTGAGCCGCGGCGCGGCCTCCGTCAAACAGATTCCAACTGAGATTCAGGCCAAAGGAATTATCGAACCCATAGGTGTAACTGCCCATGTTGATGGATCTGTCCTCAGGGACACCGGTCTGGCCATTGCTGCGGTCCCAGCCGAAGTTGTTGACGATGGTCAGGAATGGCTGAACAGCGCCGATCGCCGCATTGGCATTGCTGTTGGCGATGGAGATCTGCAGGATGATCTGGTCGAGTTCCTCGCGGAAGGCATAGGCCGCCACGATGCTCTCCTGCAGCGAAGGCATCCAGGTGCCCACCACCCGCGCCGGCTCCTTGGCCGTGGGGGTCACGTTCTGGGGAAGGTCGAGCAGGGAAGCCAGAGCACGGCGGGAGATCGACTGCTCCGCCAGCGAGTTGGTGAGGAGCTGCTGGTCGCGGGCCAGCTGCGTTTCCGCCTGGAGCACCTCCAGCTTGGTGGAGACACCCGCCTGGAAGCGGGCCCGGGCATCCTTGAGGCTCACCAATGAGGCCCGCACCGACTCCTGACCGATGCGCACGCCCTCATCGGCGAGCTGAAGGTTGAAGTAGTTCTGGGCCGCCTGGAGACGCAGGTCGCGCAGGGCGATCAGATATTGGTTCTGGGCCTGCTCGAATTGATCACGGGCCGCAGCGATCTGGGGAACCCGCTGGGGGTTGATCAGATCCCAGTTGATCCCGATTGACATGGCCGCACCGATGGTTCTGCCCTTGGTGCGCGATGTCGACGGAAGCAGGGGCCCGGCATCGGCGTCGAAGCGAAATCGAGAGCTGTTGGTCAATCCCGGAAAGGTGTTCCCTGTCGAAAGATTGATGTTGGGGTACCAGGCCGAAATCTGAGCACGCAGATTGGATTGGGCCTGATCCACCTGGGAGGCCACCGCCTTGAGGCTGGGGTTGTTGGCCTCGGCCAGAGTTTCCACGTCCCGCAGACCCAGGGGCCGCAGTTGCTGGATCTTCACCTGAGCGGGCCGGATCGGCAGGGCCAGGGATGGAGGCGAAGCCAGAGGCTGGAGGTCGGGCTGGAGCTGCGTGGCCGCCGGAGGCAGAACGGTGGGATCCGAGAGAGGCCGATTGCCCAGCACCTCCGGTGCCAGGGGAACCGGCACGGGACTGGCCGAGGGAACAGGGCTGAGTTCGGCGGCGGGAGGCTCTGGAGCAAGGTCCTGGGCCTGGGCCAGGCTCACCCCCTGAAGACCAGGGACGAGCGCCATACCCGCAAGGGTTGCCGAGGCAAGGAAGGAGCGACGCACACCAGAACCCATGGTTACCGCAGAGCTTAAAGAGCCGTGGCCTGCCTGCCGAGGCAGGCAGCCACGAAATCATCCGCACCCTGCACCAGGCGGATCGGCAGCCGCAAGCGTTGCTCGACGTCCTCCAGCCTGAGGTCGTCGAGGAAGACGGGCTCCCCCTGGCGCAACATCACCGAAGGCAGCAGCAGCTCATCACCCAGCTCCTGGCCCGCCAGTCCCGCCAGCAGATCGGAGCCGGTGAGCAGGCCCGTGACCACCTGCTCCTGTCCCCAGTAGGGACTGGGCAATCCATGGAGCCGCAACGACAGTCCTTCGACGGCATTGAGGCGATCGACCACGGGCTGCAGAGCCTCGGCCACCAGCCCCCCCACCACCCAGCTCAGGCTTCGGGGCTGGGGCAGGCGGGGAGGCAGCTGGGTGGTGGCCAGATCCAGGGCTTCGAGAAAGGCGCGGATGCTGCCCACTCCATTTTCCTGCTGGGGCAGGTCCTCATAGCTGGCGCGCTCCGGCAGGGGAAGACCGGCCATGAGAAACCACTCGTCGGAGAGCCAGGCAAAGCGGCTGCCGAGGGCCGCCTGGAAGCGGGCCTGGAGGGGCTCCACCTGCTGGATCACCCGCCGGGCGCAGGCGCGGTCGACCGGCACCAGACCATCTCCCGGCGGACGGAAGCGCGTGAGACCCACGGGCACCACAGCGGCGGAGAGCACCGCCGGCCAATCGCCGGCCCCGAAACGGGCGAGATCCAGCAGGGTGCGCTCCAGGTCCGGGCCATCGTTCACCCCAGGGCAGACCACCACCTGGGCATGGATCTGCAGCCGCCGCTCGGCGAACCAGCCCAGCTGATCAAGCAGCAGACCGGCCCGGGGGTTCACCAGCAGCCGGCTGCGCAGGTCCGGATCAGTGGCATGGACCGACACGAACAGCGGCGAGAGCCTCTGCTGCTCGATCCGCTGCCAGTCGGCCGCCGTGAGGTTGGTGAGGGTGAGGTAGGAGCCGTAAAGAAAGCTCAGGCGGTAGTCGTCGTCTTTGACATAGAGGCTCTGGCGCCGGCCGGGCGGCTGCTGATCGATAAAACAGAAGGCGCAGTGGTTGTTGCACTGACGCAGACCATCGAAGAGCGCCTCGGTGAAGGCCAGACCCAGACCGTCATCGGGATCCTTCTCCAGCTCCACCTGATGCAGCGTGCCGCCGGGATCCTCCACCTCCAGACAGAGCTCCTCCTCCCCCACCAGCACCTGCAGATCGATCAGGTCGCGGGGGCGCACACCGTTGATGCTGATCAGCCGGTCCCCCGGCTGGAACCCCAGTTCCTCGCCGATGGACCCCGGCTCCACCGTGGCCACCACGGCGGGTTGGGGCTGGCGAGCTGAGTCCGCAGGGGCCAGGGGCAGACCTGAGGAGGGTTCGTTCCACACGGGAGGGGCCTGGAGCAGAGGTCTTCAGTGTGGGCCGCCGGGGGCATCGGTTGGTGGCGTCGGGTGGCCTCAGCTGGCGCTGGGCCCCACCCGCCAGACCCAGAGCAGCAGCAGCAGCCCGAAGGCGAGCCGGTAGATCACGAAGATCCAGGTGCTGTGGTTCTGCAGGAAGCGCAACAGCCAGGCGATCGCCAGCCAGGACACCACGGCAGCCGAGGCAATGCCGATCAGCAGGGGGATCGGACCGAGGCTGGCGCCACTGGCGAAGGCCGATTTCAGCTCCACCAGTCCGGCCAGGGTGATCGCCGGAATTCCCAGCAGAAAGGAGAACCGGGCGGCCGCTGCCCGCTGCCAGCCATCAAAGAGCGAGGCCGTGAGGGTGCTGCCGGAGCGGGAGACCCCCGGAATCACGGCCAGCGCCTGGGCGAGGCCCACCAGCAGCCCATCGATCGGGCGCACCTGGGGCAGATCTCTCTGGCGGCGACCGACTCTCTCGGCCACGGCCAACAGCAGAGCCATCAGGATCGAGACCAGGGCGATCGAGGTGATGCTG
The DNA here is from genome assembly GCF_025128055.1 of Synechococcus sp. CS-1329. Taxonomy (GTDB): domain Bacteria; phylum Cyanobacteriota; class Cyanobacteriia; order PCC-6307; family Cyanobiaceae; genus Regnicoccus_A. The sequence goes on from NZ_JAHLYS010000008.1 coordinate 6,152, forward strand.
CGCAGCGGTGAGCTCTCGTAGGCCGGCCAGAGGGTTTTGATCGCCAGGCCCGCCAGCACGATCGGCAGGGTGCCGATGGCCATGGCCACCCCCAGCCGAGCGGAGGGGTCCCCCCACTGGCCGTAGCGGAAGGCACGGCTGACGCCCGCCAGCACTTCAGCGAGGTCGTGGCGGAAATACACGAGCACCGCCGCGATGCTGCCCAGCTGGATCACCGCCGTGGCGGCCACCCCCGGATCACCCCAGCCGAGCAACACCGGCACCACCTTGAGGTGGGCCGTGCTGCTGATCGGCAGAAATTCAGTGAGGCCCTGCACGATGCCCAGCACCAGGGCATGCCAGCAGGCCTCAAGAAACCCTGGTACCGGTGTGGAGAGGGCAGAGCCCATGCGCGGCTTGGCACGGCAGAACCAGTGACCCTATGTCTCCCAGGCCCACGGCTCCCCCACGGGCGTCCCTTAAGGTTGCTTACCTTTCTTCACAGAACCTGGTGATCGGGGCCGCCGCCACTCCTGCCACTGCCGCCCTGGTGCCCGAGACACTCGTTGTGGCCTGGCCCCCGTCCAGCACGGCCGCCAGGCCTGGGCTCAGGAGCACTCAGGAGACCGCTGGGGCGGGCATCCTGCCCGTCCTGGCTGGCGCCCTGGTGGTGGTGCCGGTGTTCCTGCAGGCCCCCTGGGTGCGCCTGCACCCCAGCAGCGCCACCCTGTTCACGGCCGTGATCCTGGCCATCGGAGTGCTGCTGGAGTTGCGAGGCCCTGGCCACTGGCGCGCCCTAGGACCGCTGCTGGTGGGTTTCAGTGGCAGCTGGCTGGCCGGTTGCCTGTTCTGGGGGTGGTGCCGCCTGCATCCGCTCTGGCACCTGCCGATCGAAGCCTTCGCTCTGCCCCTGGCCCTGGCTGGCCTCAGCGGCCGCTGGCGCAACGCCTCTCTCTTTTATCTGGCCTCACTGCTGGGCACCGCCTGCACCGATGGAGCCATGGCGCTCACCGGAGTGATGCCGCTCTGGCCGCAGGTGCTGAGCGCACCGGTCGCTGAGGCCCCGGCTCTCCTGCATCAGGCTGCCCTGCAGGTGCTGCAGCCGGCCCCCCTGGCCCTGGTGCTGGGCCTGGCGGTAGTCCTCACGCTGGTGGCGCGCCGCTGCCGACGCTCTGGAGCAGGCGGGCGCCTGGCCGCGGCCACCCTGGTGACCACGGTGGTGGTGGACGGTCTGTTTCTGATCGCCGCCCTGCTCAGCCCCCAGCTCAGCGGCCTCATCTGAACACAAGCGGAGCCCACCGTCACAACGGGAATTGAAGAACTGCAAAAGCCTTGGCGCTGGTGAGATTGATTGGCCATCTGGCCTGTAGCGTTGCCGCTGACCCTGTTCGGAGAGCTTCCGAGTCAAGGTCTGCATCCAACGGCGATCCTCACCGATCCACACCACGGAGAACTGCGATGAAACGGCTGGTTGCCTGGATGATGAGCGGCGTGCTGCTGGCTGGTCTGCTGGTGTCGTTGCTCCTGCCCCCGGCGGCCCAGGCCGAGGAGCGTCGCAATGTGGCCGATGACATGATCGCGACCCGCCAGGGCAAGGTGGATCTCAACAACTCCCCTGTGCGCAGCTTCCAGCAGTTCCCCGGCATGTATCCGACCCTGGCGGGCAAGATCGTGATCGGCGGCCCCTACGACGAGATCGACGACGTGCTGGGCCTTGATCTGACCGATCGCCAGAAGGAACTCTTCGAGAAGTACAAGGACAATTTCACGGTGACACCCCCCTCAATCGCCCTCAATGAAGGCGACGATCGCATCAATCAGGGCGTGTACCGCTGACCCCTTAAAGTCTCGACCCTCCGAAAGCCGTCGGTCTCCGGCGGCTTTTTTTGTGGCCCCATGCCCTCGACGCCCCGCCCCCAACCACCCCTGGCTCCACGCTGGGATGTGGTGGTGGTGGGTGGCGGAGCTGCTGGGCTGATGGCCTGTCTGGAGTTGCCTGCCCAGTTGAGGGTGCTCCTGCTCAGCAAGGAGCGCGGACCGCGCACCGCCAGCCGATGGGCCCAGGGGGGCATCGCCGCGGTCACCCGAGCTGAGGACAGCCTGGCGAGCCACCGCGACGACACCCTGCGGGCAGGTGCAGGCCTGTGTGATCCCGGTGCCGTTGATCTGCTGGTGCGGCAGGCTCCGGCCTGCGTTGAGCGGCTGCTGGGGCTGGGCATGGCCTTCGACCGCGATGGCCCCGACCTGAGCACCACCCTCGAAGCCGCCCACAGCCACCGGCGGGTGCTCCACGCCCAGGACCGCACCGGTGGCGCCCTGGTGGATGCCCTGGAGCGGGAAGTGCTGCGCCGCCCTGGGCTGGTGCAGCGCAAGGGGCTGATGGCTCTGCAGATCTGGGTCGAGCAGGGCCGCTGCCTCGGGCTGCAGGTGCTGGAGAACGATCAGGTGCGCTGGCTGGCGGCCGGCGCCGTGGTGCTGGCCAGCGGCGGTGGCGGCCACCTGTTTGAGAAGACCACCAATCCCTCCCAGTCCACCGGTGATGGGGTGGCGATGGCCTGGCGGGCCGGGGCCGCCATCCGCGATCTGGAATTCGTCCAGTTCCATCCCACCGCGCTGATGCTGCCGGGGGCTCCCCACTTCCTGATCTCCGAAGCCGTGCGCGGAGAGGGGGCCCGCCTGATCGACAGCCACGGCCACAGTCCGGTGGCCGGCCTCGCCAGCGCCGATCTGGCTCCCCGTGATCAGGTGAGTCGTGCCCTGGTGCGCACGATGCAGGCCCAGGCCGTGGACCACCTCTGGCTCGACCTGCGCCCGGTGGGAACGGAGCGGTTGAACCGTCAGTTCCCCACGATCCTGCGCCGCTGCCGCGAGTTGGGCCTGGAGCCCACCGAGGGGCCGATCCCCGTGGCCCCTGCCGCCCACTACTGGATGGGTGGCGTGAGCACCGACCTGAACGCCGCCACCAACCTTCCAGGCCTCTACGCCGTGGGTGAGGTGGCCTGCACGGGCGTGCATGGCGCCAATCGCCTGGCCAGCAATTCACTGATGGAATGTCTGGTTTTTGCCGGCCAGTTGCGCCATCTGTCCGTGCCGGAGCTGCCGCCCCTGCCCCACTCCTTGTGCTCTCCAGCGAGCGCCAGCGATGGCAGCGCTTCTCCCCAGCTCGCCGACGGCCAGCCGCTGGCGAGCGAGTTACGGGCCCAGAGCGAGCGGCTGCGCCAGCTCTGCTGGCGGGTGGCGGGGGTCGAGCGCCAGGGGCGGGAGCTGCAGGAGGCTCTGGGCCTGATCCGCCGTCAGCGGCTGCAGCTTGAAGAGCAACCCTGGATTCAGGCCCTGACCCGGCTCGAGCCCGGCGCGCAGCTGCCCCTGGGGCCGGGCGGTGGCAGCGTGCTGCGCCCCCTCAACGATCTGCGCCAGCTGCTCACCCTGGCGGATCTGCTGGTGGACGCTGCGCTGTTCCGCCGCGAGAGCCGCGGCGGCCACTACCGCACAGACGACCCGGCACCCCAGCCGTTCTGGCAGCGCCATTCCCAGCAACAACGCGGCGCCGCGATCCGCACGACACCGCTGCTGCAAGGGGAGTGAGGCTGGCGGAGGCCAGCTGTCAGCTCAGCTCATGGCGGGGTCAGGGTCAGATCTAACCCTTGAACCCACTCAGTTCGGCCAGTCTGGCGAGGGGCTTGACGCCGGAATCCAGCTTGCCGTTGATCTCCCAGGTGGGAAATCCCTCCAGATTCTTACTGTCACAGAGGGCCTTCTGATTGTTGACGCCATCGGCGGCGCATTCGATCACCTTGAGCTTGGCGGTGGCCTCCTTGCCGAAGAGTTCCTTCTGCTCATGGCAATGGGGGCACCAGTAGGCGCTGTACATCACCGCTCCGGCTTGGCTGAGGTGTTCCGCCAGGGCCAGAGTGGCCGGGGTGCTGGATGTGAGCACGGGGGGCGCTGAACCGCGGGTAGCCAGGGCGGCGGGTCGATCGACGGAGGCGGCCCAGCCGAGGCCCACCAGACCCACCAGCAGGGCCACCAGCACCCCGCGAAACACCAGCTGGCCGCGGTCGTCCCACTGGCCACCGATGAGGCTGAGCACGAACAGGCTCAGGCTGAGCACAGCCGAGAGCACACAGAAGAAGCAGAAGGCCTGGATCTTGAATACCAGCAGCCCCATCAGCAGCAGGCTGAACACGGCCATGCCACCGCTGAGCAGGAACAACCCCCACCAGCTGCGCTCGCCCATGGCGGCTCGGGCCTCACCTTTGAGCACCAGCGGCAGCAACGCCAGCACCAGCACCGTGGCGTAAGCGAGGAAGCCGAAGAGCGAGAGCGGCTGGCCAAACAGGCTGCCCCAGACGCTGTTGAGCACCTTGTCGCAGCCTTCGGCGCCGCCGGGGCAGCTGAGGGGGCCGATCAGCCCCCAGCGCTTGAGGGTGATCGCGCCGGTGTCGATGGCACCGATCGTGGCCAGAACAGCCATCACCACACGAACCCAGCGCAGTCCCGGGTCGGATCGGCGACGGCTGCTGAGGCGGCTGCTCAAGCGGGTGGAGGTCACGGCAGGGGCTGAGGCTGGGCTGATTGTGGCAGCAACCGTTTCAGCGCACTGACTCGATCCGCGTCCACCGGCGCCGAGATCAGGCCGTTGCGCTTCAGCGCCGTGCCGGCGATCACACCGTCACAGGCCAGCGAAAGCCGCTGCAGCGTCTGCTCACTGGCCCCGCTGCCGATCAACACCGGTGCCCCGCCCGCCGCGGCCCTGGCCTGCTCCAGATCGACCGGATCGGTGGGTCGACCGGTGCCCGTACCCGAGACGATCACCCCATCGGCACCGCCGCGCTCGAGCACATCGCTGACCGCCTCCGCCATCGACAGCGGCGCCAGGGGCGCCCCGTGCTTGACCAGCACATCCGCCAGGATCCGCACCGATTCGGCCCCCAGCAGCCGGCGCCGGCGCAGCAGCTCGGCCGCCACCCCTTCGACCACCCCCTGGTCGGTGACCGTGGCACCGCTGAGCACGTTCACCCGTAGAAAAAGGCCGCCACTGGCCTGGGCGATCGCCAGGGCCGCCAGGGCGTCGTTGCGCAGCACATTGATGCCCACAGGCCGCTGCGTGGCCCTCACCACCGCCAGGGCCAGCCGAGTCATGGCGGCCACCGTTTCCGGCGGCACCGAGCCCCGCCAGAAGGGCACGTCACCGAAGTTCTCGACGATCAGGCCATCGGCGCCGCCGCTGAGGTAGGCCTCGGCATCGGCGAGGGCGGCGGCCTCCAGCGCCCCCAGATCCCCTGCCCAGCCCGGCGAGCCCGGCAGGGGACCCAGGTGAATCACCCCGATCAACGGGCAGGGCTGGGGGAACAGCTGCCGCCAGCGGGATGCAGAGGTGAGCATGGCGATGGCCGCACGGAGGAGAAGGCGCCGGGCCCAGGTACCCGGATATCCCATAGGGTGATGGATTGGCCCCAGGGGTTCGCCCACGGCCAAGGTTTTCGGCCACCGCACCCAATGTCTCCCGTCAGCGCAGCTTTCCCCGCAGGATCGGTTCGCCCAGGGGGGCCTGGCGCCAGCCGTCCCACGGTGGCCTTCGCCCACCTGGGCTGCGAGAAGAACCGGGTCGACACCGAACACATGCTCGGACTGCTGGCCGAGGCGGGCTATGGCATCAGCGCCGATGAGCGCGAGGCGGCGGTGGTGGTGGTGAACACCTGCAGCTTCATCCAGGACGCCCGCCAGGAATCGGTGCGCACGCTGGTGGAACTGGCGGAGCAGGGCAAGGAACTGATCATCGCCGGCTGCCTTGCCCAGCATTTCCGCGAGGAACTGCTGGAATCACTGCCGGAGGCGCGCGCGATCGTGGGCACCGGCGACTACCAGCACATCGTCGAGGTGCTCGAGCGGGTGGAGGCCGGTGAGCGGGTGAACCGGGTGAGCGATGTGCCCACCTTCGTGGGGGATGAGAATCTGCCCCGCTACCGCACCACCTCCGAGGCCATTGCCTACCTCAAGGTGGCTGAGGGCTGTGACTACCGCTGCGCCTTCTGCATCATCCCCAGGCTGCGGGGCGACCAGCGCTCCCGCACGATCGAATCGATCGTGGCCGAGGCCCATCAGCTGGCCGCCCAGGGAGTGCAGGAGCTGATCCTGATCAGCCAGATCACCACCAACTACGGCCTCGACCTCTACGGCAAGCCCCAGCTCGCGCCGCTGCTGCGGGCCCTGGGGGAGGTGGAGATCCCCTGGATCCGGGTGCATTACGCCTATCCCACCGGCCTCACGCCCGAGGTGCTGCGCGCCTACCGGGAAGTGCCCAACGTGCTGCCCTACCTGGATCTGCCACTGCAGCACAGCCATCCCGAGGTGCTGCGGGCGATGAACCGCCCCTGGCAGACCGGCCTGACCACCGAGCTGCTGGGCCGGATTCGCGAGCTGCTGCCCGATGCCGTGCTGCGCACCACCTTCATCGTCGGCTTCCCCGGCGAAACCGAGGAACAGTTCGAGCACCTGCTCCGGTTCGTTGAGGAGCAGCGCTTCGACCATGTGGGCGTGTTCACCTTCTCGCCGGAAGACGGCACCGCGGCGGTGGATCTGCCCGATCCGGTGCCGGCTGAGGTGGCGATCGAGCGTCGCAACCGCCTGATGGCGGCTCAGCAGCCGATCGCGGCGGAACGCAATGCCAGCTGGGTGGGCCGGATCGTCGATGTGCTGATCGAGCAGGAAAACCCCAGCAGCGGCGAGATGATCGGCCGCTGTGCCCGCTTCGCTCCCGACGTGGACGGGGAAGTGCGGGTGAGCCCGGGCCCAGGCGGCCTCTGCGCCTCCCCCGGAACCATGGTGCCGGTGCGTCTCACGGCCTCCACCCCCTACGACCTCCAGGGCGAGGTGGTGGGTGCCCGGGCGATGGTGGAGGAGGCACTGGCCGGGATCGAGGGCCGCGGTTGAGGCACTGGATCCACCGCCACCAGCGCACCACTTTTCTGATCGCCTCGGGGTTGAGCACGGCTGGCTCCTTTGCCGGGCTCACCGCCAAGGGCTGGATCCTGATGGACCAGACCAGCAATCCACTGCTGCTGGCCCTGCACTTCGGCGTCCTGGCGCTACCGAGCCTGCTGGTCAGCGGCAGGGCCGGCGTTCTCACCGACCGGATCGGCTGCGAACGGGTGCTGATCCGCTCCCAGTGGGGGTTGGTGGCCGGTGCCGGCCTCGGGGCCGTGGCGATTCCCCTCCTGACGGGGGCCGCCCAGGTGAGCCTGCTGCTGCTGAGCACTCTGGTGGTGGGCCTGGCCAGCTCCTTCGAGCTCACCGCCCGCAACAAATACTGCGCCCTGCTGGTGGATGGGCCGGCCCAGCTGGCCCCCTATCTCACCTCCTTCTCGGTGGTGTTCAACGTCGGCAAGCTGGTGGGGCCACCCATCGGTGGTTTGCTGCTGGCCCTGACGGGGCCGGCCACGGCCCTGGCCATTGACGCGGCCTCCTATCTGCTGCCGATCGCGACCGTGCTGTGGCTGCTGCAGCCCGACCTCGGCGCCGAGCGGCGCAGCGGCAGCGGTGCTGGCTCCAGCCTGGCCAGTGCCTGGCGGGGCTGCGGCGCCAGCCTTCGCCATGTGCTCGTGTTCACGGGTCTGGCTTGCCTGGCGGTCTTCTTCCATCCCGGGCTGGCCCCCTTGATCGCCGCCCAGGTGCTGGGACCCTCTCCCCAGGCCCTGGGTTGGTTCACCAGCGTGCTGGCGGCCGGCAGCATCTGCGGAGGATTGCTGTTGCAACGGCGCAGCCAGTGGCTGAGCGAGCGGCCATCGCTGCTGCTGGGCAGTTGCGCGGTACTCACCAGCCTGGGCCAACTGGGGATGGCCCTGACGGCACCCTCGGCCTTCCACCTGGGGATGACCTTTCTGATCGGAGCGGGCACTGCCGGACTGCTGGCGGGCAGCAATCTGATCCTGCAGGTAGGAGCCCCCCTGGTGTTGCGCGGACGCATGGCAGGGCTCGGGCAGATCGCCTTCCTCGGCGGCGGCGGCTTCAGCGGGCTGATCGCCGCCGCTTTGTCTCTGCGGGTGGGACTGCCGGCCACCTTCGCCCTGATGGGCAGCGTGGGACTGGCGCTGGGGCTGCTGGAGCTCAGCAGCCGCTGGGGGCTGCGCCTGAACCCAAACGACTCAGATCAGCTTGACGCCGCGTAGGACGGTGGAGATCAGAAAGGCCGTTACCAGTCCAGCGGCCACCAGAGCGAGGTAGAGAACTGCCGCCATGGCCAGCACGGAAAGAGAACCCTCTCATTAGAGCAGAGCAACCCTGCAGCCGTGGGTTGCCCTTAGGCTGGCGCCCAACCAACGTGGGGGCAGGCGCAAGGCCTCCCGACCCCGAGTCACCGTCCCCGTCCGTCCCCGCCCTACGAACCCGATCAGCATGCGCGCTCTGCTCGTCTACCCGGAGTTCCCCAAGACCTTCTGGAGCTACGAGAAAATCCTCGAGCTCGTGAACCGCAAGGTGCTGCTGCCACCGCTTGGCATGGTCACCGTGGCGGCCCTGTTGCCCCAGCAGTGGGACTTCAAGCTGGTGGACCGCAACGTGCGTGAAGTCACCGAGGCCGAGTGGAACTGGGCCGAGCTGGTGATCATCTCCGGAATGATCGTGCAGAAGGCCGACATGGCCGCCCAGATCGCCAAGGCCAAGCAGCGGGGCCTGCCCGTGGCCGTGGGGGGTCCGTTTGCCAGCTCCACTCCCGATGCTCCAGAGATCGCTCTGGCCGACTTCAAGGTGCTCGATGAGGGTGAAATCACCCTGCCGATGTTCATCGAAGCCCTGGAGCGCGGAGAGCGGCAGGGCCGCTTCAGCTCCGAGGGAGAAAAGCCCGATGTGACCGGCACCCCCATTCCCCGCTTCGATCTGCTCGAGCTCGACGCCTACGACTCGATGAGCGTGCAGTTCTCCCGGGGCTGCCCGTTCCAGTGCGAATTCTGCGACATCATCGTGCTCTATGGCCGCAAGCCCCGCACCAAGAATCCCGAGCAACTGATCGCCGAGTTGCAATACCTGTACGACCTGGGCTGGCGGCGCTCCATCTTCCTGGTGGACGACAACTTCATCGGCAACAAGCGCAACGCCAAGTTGCTGCTGCCGGCGCTGAAGCAATGGCAGATCGAGCACGGCTATCCCTTCAGCTTTGCCACCGAAGCCTCGGTGGATCTCGCCTCCGACGATGAAATGATGCTGATGATGGCCGAGAGCCGTTTCGACAGCGTCTTCCTCGGCATCGAGACCCCCGATGAGGCGAGCCTGGAAACGGCTCGCAAACTGCAGAACACCCGCAGCTCCCTGGAGGAATCCGTTGATCGGATCACCTCCTATGGCATCCGGGTGATGGCTGGCTTCATCATCGGCTTCGACGGCGAAAAAACCGGGGCGGGCAACCGCATCGTTGAATTCGTGACCCGCACCGGTATTCCCGCGGCGATGATGGGCATGCTCCAGGCTCTGCCCAACACCGGCCTCTGGCACCGGCTGGAGAAGGAAGGTCGCCTGATCCAGGACAAGGCCGACGCCAAAGGGGTGAATCAGACGAACCTGCTCAACTTCGTGCCCACCCGTCCGATTCGCGACATCGCCAACGAATACGTGGAGGCCTTCTGCGACCTCTATGAACCCAAGGCCTACATGGATCGGGTCTTCAGCTATTACCACAAAGTGGGCAAGCCCCGCTGGATCCCTTTCCTCAAGCCCGAACATTCCGGCTTCAAGCTGCCCAGCTGGACCGATGTACGCGCCCTGCTGATCGTGATCTGGCGCCAAGGCCTGATCCGCGACACCCGCAGCCGCTTCTGGCGGTACATGCTGGCCATGGCGCGCAGCAATCCCGCTCAGCTGGAGCAGTTCCTGGTGGTGCTTGCCCATAACGAGCACTTCATGGAATATCGCAGCATCGTCACCGAGGAGATCCAGGAGCAGCTGCAGTCACTGCCGCCGGAGCCCCCGCCTGCCCCTTCCGAAGTGAGGGAACTGCAGCCCGCTTGAGCCTCTGAGCCTCAAGGGCGGGTTCAAGGGGCTGGGGGCTGGGGCCTGCAACCACCGGTGACGCTCAGTCCTGGATGTAGCCATCGCCGGTGCACAGGGCTGCTTCGGCCTTCTGCAGCTCACGGCCCAGGTAGAGGGCGTGGTCCAGTCGGCTGATGGGCGCAGGGCCTGGGCCTTCGGTGAGCTGAATGCCCAGCTGTTTGGCGGTGCAGCCTCGAAACACCGTCACAGGCCGACGGGGAGCGCCGCCACGGCAACTGAGCACCTCACCGGTGTCGGGATCCGTGGCCAGACCCCGGTCATTGATGCCGTTGCTGTAGAGCTCCGCCACCAGCTCCCCGCGCTCGCGATCCAGGCTGATCAGCACATAGCCGGCCGGATCGAGATCAATGGGGCGCTGCGACAGCCGTTCGTCGAGGGCACGCCGCTCCTGCAGGGGCCAGGGGCTGGGCGACGGAGAGGTTGCGGCAGGGGCTGACTGATCCATGGGCCGATCGTAAGCAGCAGCCTCAGCAGGCGCCCAGGGGCAGGTCGCGGCGGCTGAAGGGCAGCTCGGCATTTTCCGCTGCGATCTCTTCGAGCATCTGAGCATTGGCCTCGGGCAGCCAGCGGCGCAGCAATCGATCAAAGCCGGGATCCCGCCAGCGGTGCAGGCTGGCCCGCGGCTGGGCCAGAAAACCCCGACGCCGCTTGTGGCTCCCACCAGCACCTGGATCAAAGCCGCGGATCCCCTGAGCGATCGCCCATTCGATCGGGGCGTAATAGCAGACCTCGAAATGCAGATTCTCGATCTCCTGATCGCTGCCCCAGTAACGGCCCCAGAGGGCATCGCCATGGCGCACGCACAGCGACATCGCCACCGGCTCAAGCGGATCACCCCGATGGGCACTGAACAGCACCAGATGCTCCCTCAGCTCGATCGCATCCACGTGAAAGAACTCCTCACTGAGGTACTTGCTGCCCCAGGCCCCCCAGCGGCTGCAGTGCTGCGCGTAGAAGTGATGCATGCGCTGGAGCATGGCGGCGGGAATCTCACTCCCCACCAGCGGCGTCACCTGCAGGCCGGCCGCCGCGATCGAGCGCCGCTCCCGGCGGATGTTGCGGCGCTGGTTGGCATTGAAGCCAGCCAGATAATCCTCGAAACAGCTGAACCCAGCATTGATCCAGAGGCTCTGCTGGTTCAGCCAGGTGGCACAGCCGGCGGCCTCGGCCCAGGGCTGCCACTGGGGATCCACATAGAGAAAGTTACAGCTGAAAATCTGCTGCTCAAGGCAGAAGCGATCAATCAGCTCCAGCATCAGGGCCGTGAGTTCTGCCCCGTCTTCTCCGGGATCGATGTGAAAGCGGTAGCCCTGCACCGGGCTGATCGGGCTCATGCCCACCAGCTTCGGGTAGTAGCGCAGCCCCAGCTGGCCGGCGAGCTGGGCAAAGGATTGATCAAAGACGAATTCGCCGTAGCTGTGGCCCTTGAGGTAGAGGGGCGCCACGGCAATCAGCCTGTCCTGGCGCCACAGGCTCAGGTGACAGGGCTGCCAGCCCTGGCGGGGCACGATGCTGCCGGAGCGCTCCAGGGCGTGCAGCCAGGGCCAGCTGTAGAAGGGCAAACCCTCGGCCCCCATGAGCGCCTGCCAGGCTTCCGGGGGAATCTCCGTCATGGCCCGGTGCCATCGGGCCTGCAGCTCAGCCATGGCGGAGAACCACGTGGTCACAACGGCGAGGGGCAAAACTAACGGCATGGCGCATCGACTGCACCGCTTGCCGCCCCCGGGGGCGGCACACCTGGCACTGGCCGCAGCGCTGACCACCGGGCTGCTCAGCCCAGCACCCGCTGCCGCCAGCCTGCTGGGGCCGGTGTTGCGGCTGATGCGGCCCCAGCTGGAGCGAAGGCTCCGCGAGGTCTGCATCAGCACGGCCGCCGGCGGCCAGGCCAGCCTGGAGCGCAGCTTGAGGGAACCCTGCCGCCGCCTGGCGGCTCCGGCCAGTGCCTGCCTGATCGCGGAGGCCGAGAGCAGCGGGCGCAGCTTCGGAGTGATCAGCGAACTGGCCCAGGGCCGTTTCGGCGACGACAGTGAGGTGGTGGTGAAGCGCTGCGTCGCCAAGCTGCTGGGGCTGCCCGCCGACAGCCTCAAGGAGGTGTCCCTGGAGGACCTTCAGCGCCGCTTCAAGCGGCCCCTCTCACCCCAGAAGTAGGACTGCGGCGATAGCGCAGCAGCAGCTCACCACCCCCCAGGGGCCGCTGCTCCAGCGCCTGCCAGCTCTGGCCGGAGAGGTCGGGCGCCAGGGGACTCAGCCAGCCATGCGCCCCCCCCAGCAGCAGCGGGCAGAGGCTCAGCTGCAGCTCCTGCACCAGGTCCTCCGCCAGCAGGGCCGTGGCCAGCTCAGCTCCACCAAGCAGCACCAAGCGCTGCAGGCCGCGCCTTCCCAGCTCCGCCAGGGTCGCCCGCCAGGGCCCCAGGGTCAGGTGGGCCCCAAAGGCCGGCTGGGCTGGCCCTGGCGAGAGCAACCAGCGCTCCAGCGGTTGGCGGAAGAACGGCAGAGATGGCTCCAGCCCCCGGCCCCGGCTCACCACCACGGCGATGGGTTGGGGAGAGCGCCCTTCGAGCCGACGTCGCTCCAGCAGCTCGGGGCGGTGGATCAGACAGGTGCCGCGGTGCAGACGAACCGTGGCCGCCCCCACCAGGCAGCCGTCGGCCCAGGCCAGGGCCTCCTCCAGCACAGCGCGATCGCCGGCACCACCCAGCTGGGCGGCACCACCCTGGGCTGGAGCGAGACGGCCATCGAGGCTGATGGCCAGCACCAGCCGCAGCTGCGGCTGGCTCAAGCGCTGGCCAGGGCCTCCAGCACGGCCGGACGGGCTTCGAGCAGGGGTGTTTCAGCGAACACCTCGGCGGCGTTGTTGGGGCTCTCCTGCAGGCGCACCTTGTGCAGGGCGGCGCCGGTGGCGGCGATCGGGGCGCTGAGCAGATCAGCGATGTGCAGGGCGATGTTCTCGGCGGTGGGCACGCAGCTGGCGAAGTGGGCCACGTCCTTGTTGAGGAAGGTGTGATCGAAGGGTTCCACCACCAGGTCATTCACCAGGCTTTGCAGCTGGGCGAGGTCGCAGACCATGCCGGTGCGGGGATCGATCGTCCCGCGCACAGTCACATCCAGCAGATAGTTGTGGCCGTGGCCGTGGGGCCGGGCGCACTTGCCGTAGATGGCTTCGTTCTCACTCAGGGAGAGCTCCTCGCGGGCCAGGCGGTGGGCGGCGGCGAAGTGGGTGCGGATCGAGAGGAAGGCTTCCATGGAGTTGCCGATGACATCGGCCCAGAGGGTGGGTTGCTCGTAGAGGCGCAGACCGACGAGCGGCAGGTGCGGGGTCAGCCGTGTCCAGATCGCCTGAAGCACGGCCTCGGTGGTGGGCAGGCACCCCTCGGGGCGGCTCAGATCGAATTCCGGCCAGCAGTCGTTGAGGAAGCGGAAATCGAGGGGATCGGTGACCTCCCGACGGATGGCGTGCTTCACATCGGAGAGGTTGAGCACCATGCCGTCACCATCGAGCGGGCCGGCCATCGCCACGATCAGCTCGTAGTTGTGGCCATGGCCAGGAGCCAGGCTGCAACGGCCGAAACGGCGGCTGTTCTCCCCATCACTCAGCTCCGGCAACCGATAGAGGTGGCTGGCACTGAACAGGGCCCGGCGGGTGATCACGCAGCCGCGACCGCGGCCGTGGCGAGGGGTGCCGGCTGAGACGCCAGCGCTGGGGGTGGCGGGCATCGCCAGGGTCCCGGTGGCCATCGACTCGGCGGCATTCTGCTGAGTCATCCTAGGGATTCCATCCCTGGCAACGGCGGAGCCACCGCCTCACCCTTCCGCCCCCATGGCCCCTGAACCAGCCTCCACCAGCAGCGACTCCCCAGAGCTGCCAGCGCGCCTGGAGGGCCTGAGCCTCTACCTGGTGGGGATGATGGGATCGGGCAAAAGCAGTGTGGGGCGTCCGCTGGCTGCGGCCCTCGGCTACCGCTTCATCGATGCCGACAGCGTGATCGAGCAGCACGCCGGTTGCTCGATCCCCGAGCTGTTCGAGCACCACGGGGAAACGGGCTTTCGCGATCTGGAGTCGGCCGTGCTCAATCGGATCGCCTGCTGGCATTCCCTGGTGGTGGCCACCGGCGGTGGCGTGGTCAGCCGCCCAGCCAACTGGGGACAGATGCGGCAGGGGCTGGTGGTGTGGCTCGACGCCCCTGAGGAGATGTTGCTGGAGCGGCTGCGGGCTGATCCGGGTCAGCGGCCGCTGCTGAGCAGCGCTGATCCGGCGGCTCGCCTCCGCCAGCTGCTGGCCGAACGCCTTCCCCTCTACGGCCAGGCTGATCTGAGGGTGCTCCAGGACGGCCGGCCGCCGGCAGCAGTGGCCCAGCAGGTGCTGGAGTCGATCCCCACGGTGCTGCGCCAACGGGAGGCTCCACCGCAGGGTCCCGCTCAACTGATCGCCGAAAACGGAGCCCGCACGGCCAGCCTGAACGCCACAGCCGAGCTGAACTGAGCCCTCACCGGGCCGGCGGCTCCAGTCGTACGGCATACCACTGGACGGCCATCCCGGGCTCCAGCTCCAGCTCACAGGCCGTTTCCAGCAGCCGCTCAGCCCGCTCGCGGTCGCTGGCCAGGGACAGCAGATCAGCGGGGGGCTCCTCCAGGCCGGCCAGCTGGGCGGTGAGCCAGCTGAGGGTTTCGGCGGCCGTGAGGATGCGCTCCCCACGGGTGGGCTCCAGCACCACGTAATGATCAAGTTCCCGCAGCAGGGGATCGGACATGCTCAGCTCACGCATCGCTTTCATCCTGGTCGCCTTGCTGGGCCTCTGGCCGGCTCAGGCCCTGGCCGCCAACGGGGCCCCAGGGCCGCTGGGGCGGCGGCTGCTGGCCTGGCCGGACTGGAGCTTGCCGGCTCCCCTCAGCCGCCCCGGCCGCAGCGACCTGATCTACCCCGACTGGTTCGCCGGGGCCTGGTGGGTGTACAGCCTGGAGGAGGGCAGTGCTGAATCGATCCCGCCGTACCCCGTGCGGTTCCTGCGCGATGAGCGCGGGGCGGTGGTGGGTGATCGCGCCTTCAATGCCACCCAGGTGGGCGATGCCCTGCTGGGGGGGCAGCTGCTCTCGGTGGCCAGTGATCCAGCCAACCCCAACCGCCAGCTGGCCCTGCTGCGCGGCGATCTGGAGCTGGAATCCACCGTGATCGGGCGCCGCAGCCAGAGAGCAGCAGCGGCCGGGTCCCGGGGCGATGGGTTCCTGGCCGATGAGCTGGCCCTGCAGGTGCTGCACGGCCCCGGCGGAGCGCGGATCAGCCGTGTGGAGACCCTCAGCCGCTACCGACTTGTGGCCAGCACTCCAGGCCAGGAGCTGATCCGCGCGGACCAGTGGCAGGCCAGCTACCCATCACCGGAGCAGGGATTGGTGGCCCGCCCCAGCGGCAGCCATCACATTTGGTTGCTGCTCAGCCGCACGGCCTCTGGGGCCTGATTCAGAGGGTGGGCGGGGAGACCGGCTCACGGACGTCACCCAGACCGAGGGAGAGGTACAGCCCATCTCGCCAGGCGAAGAGGCTGGTGAGCAGGGGATGGTCGGCGAGACCGGCCACGCCGCGACCCGAGAGGGGGGCGCCGGCGCTGGCCGGGAAGAGCAACAGCGACAACTGGGCCGCCACCGCCAGATCGGCCAGGGAGAGCCGATCCCCCACAAGGAAACGCCCCGGGGCCAGCAGCACCGCCAACTGCTCGAGGTTGACCTGCAGCTGGCGCCGCTCGCTCTGACCGATGGTGTCGCCCAGGGGCGTGAGCAGATCGGTGGGCAGGGCCCCCACCAGCGAACGCAACAGCGAAGGAGTGGCCTCCGGCAGCAGGGCGCCGCGCATCACGGCGTCGGAGCTGGCCGCCTGCAACAGCGCCTGACGCGCCCCAGCCGCCAGGGCGGTGTCGGCCCAGTCTTCGAGCAGGAGCACCCGGGCCCGGTCGGCTGGATCTTCGGGAATCAGGGGAGGGGTGGGCACCTGGCTCTCCAGGTGCTGGGCAATGGCGCTGGAGTCGGCGATGACCTCAGGACCATCCACCAGCACAGGCACCTGTCGCTGACCCGAGAGGCGGAACAGCTCCAGCTGCCCCAGGCCGGGGGTGACCTCAATGGAGTGATACTGAAGCCCTTTGGCGGCCAGAATCAACCGCACCTTCTCGCAGAAGGAAGAATGGCGGAACTGGTGGAGCTCGAGCATCAGCGGCGCGGTCCTCTGGGCGGCAGAGTAGCCCTCACGGCCACCCGGCGTGGGCAGCGTCCCGCCTCACGGTTCAGCCCCTTGCCTCCCGTCTCCCCACCTGCGCCATGAAGGACTTCTTCCTCAACGTGACGCGCTACCCGCGCTATCTGGTGGCCTTCAGCCTCGGTGTGTTCAACTCCGTGCTCGAACCCCTGGCGAAGCGGCGCAGCAACCCGGTCACCGCGGTGGCCCTGGTGGGAGCGCTGGTGAGCGGAATGATCAGCCTGAGCCTGGTGCTGCGTGCGATGGTGAACCCAGCACCACTGGCATAGGCATGGCACAGGGCCGACGGGTGGAGCGCATGGCCTCCCTGATCCGCCGGGAGATCAGTGAGCTCCTGGTCAATGGCATCAAGGATGAGCGGGTCTCACTGGGCATGGTCAGCGTCACCCAGGTGGAGGTGGCGGGTGATCTTCAGCACTGCAAAGTCTTCGTAAGCATCTTCGGCAGCGACGAGGACCGCCAGACGGCCCTGGCCGGTCTGAAATCAGCAGCGCCGTTTGTCAAAGGTGAGCTGTCACGGCGGTTGAACCTGCGCCGCACCCCCGAGATGCAGTTCCTGCTGGATCGCGGCCTGGAGAAGGGCAGCTCGGTGCTGGGGCTGCTCAACCAACTGGGGGAGGAGCGCCTGCAACGGCAGCCCCTGGCGGGTGATGACACCCCCGGCACTGAAGCTGGCGACGGGAGCGACAGCAGCGAGCCATGACCACGGTTCAGCCACCGGCCCAGACGCCCCTGCCGGCGGACACTGAGCTGCGCCGGCAGGTGGCCCGGCTGCTGGTGATCCGCGCCAGCGGCCACCTGGGGGATGGCCAGCGGCGCTACCCCCGCTGGGAACTCGAGAACGCCACGATCAGGCGGCTGCTGGCCGAGGGAGTGGGTGGCGTGATCCTGCTGGGGGGCAGTGCCGCTGAATTGCGCCTGCGCTGTGAGCAGTTGCGTGGTTGGTCGCAGCAGCCGCTGCTGATCTGTGCCGATGTCGAGGAGGGGGTGGGCCAGCGCTTCGAGGGGGCGACCTGGCTGGCGCCGCCCCTGGCCGTGGGGCGCCTGCAGCGCAGCGATCCGCAGCGCGCCATCGCTCTGGCCCGCCGCTACGGCCACTGCACGGGCCGCCAGGCGCGGCTGCTGGGGCTCAACGGCGTCCTGGCGCCCGTCTGCGATGTCAACAACAACCCCCTCAACCCGGTGATCAATGTGCGCGCCTGGGGGGAGACCAGCAGCACTGCCGCTCTTCTGGCAACAGCCTTCCTGGAGGGCGCCCAGGCCGAAGGGGTGCTCTGCTGCGCCAAGCATTTCCCCGGCCACGGGGACACCTGCGACGACTCCCACCTGGAGCTGCCGCGGCTGCCCCATGGGCGGGAGCGGCTGGAGGCGATCGAGCTGCCACCCTTCCGCGCCGCCATCGCCGCGGGCTGTGCGGCAGTGATGACCGCCCACCTGCAGCTGGACGCCCTGGATCCCCTGCGGCCGGCCACCCTCTCGCGCCCCGTGCTCACGGGGCTGTTGCGGCAGGAGCTGGGCTTCACGGGGCTGGTGATCACCGATGCCCTGGTGATGGAGGCGATCGCCTCCCGCTGGGGGGCTGCCCAGGCCGCCGTGCTGGCCTTTGAGGCCGGCTCGGATCTGATTTTGATGGCCGCCGATGCCGATGCCGCCATCGACGGCCTGGTGGAGGCGTTCAGCAGCGGCCGATTGCCACTGGAGCAGCTGCAGCAGAGTCTGCGCCGACGGGAGCAGGCCCTGGCCAGCGCAAGCTCCCGTGCTCCCGCCGCCGCCTTGGCCGCACTGGGGGATCTCGGTGAGCTGGACACGCCGCAGGAGCAGGCCCTGGCGCGGGAGCTGGTGGAGATCAGCCTGGACAGCCGCGGCCCCCAGCTGTCGGCGGGGCCTGGGGTCAACCTGATCCGCCTGGACAACAGCCTGAACTGCGCCTTCCTGCCGGCGATGGCCCCGGCCCTGCTGCGGCCGGCCGCGGCCGGCTACCAGTGCTGCCTGCTGGACGCCCGCGGGCCCAGCCCCTGGAGCGGCGATCCCAATGCACCCCTGGCCCTGGAGCGCCTGCCGGATGGGGCCCTGCTCCTGCAGCTGTTCGTGCGCGGCAATCCCTTCCGCGGCAGCGCCGGCGCTGATGAACCCTGGCCGGCGGTGATCCGGCAGCTGCTGCGGGTCGGCCGCCTGGCGGGTCTGACCGTGTTGGGCAGCCCCTACCTGTGGGAGGCCCTTGAGCCCCTGCTGCCAGGCACCATCCCCGCGGGCTATAGCCCCGCCCAGATGCCCCTGGCCCAGGCGGCCCTGCTCAGCCGGCTGGGGCTGGCCGCCGGCAGCATCGCCGAGGGCGGCTTCACCGACTGAGCCGGCCCACAGTTCGAGCCCTGCCCGCCTGCCCCTAGCCTCACGCGCAGATCAGGGCCGCCGCCGTGCTCAGCCTCTCGATGATCGTGCGCAACGAGGCGGGGCGCCTCGGCCGCTGCCTGGAGTCGGTGGCGGGCTTCGCCGATGAACTGGTGGTGGTGGACACCGGCTCGAGCGACGACACGGTGGCAGTGGCCGAAGGCCATGGTGCCCGGGTGGAGCGGATCCCCTGGCCGGGGGATTTCGCCCCCGCCCGCAACCAGGCGCTGGAATGGGTGCGGGGCAGCTGGGTGCTGGTGCTCGATGCCGATGAGCAGCTGCTGGAGGCGGCCAAGGAGCCCCTGCGGGCCCTGATGGCCGAGCCCGACATCCTCTTGATCAACCTGCTGCGTCAGGAGGTGGGTGCGCTGCAATCGCCCTACTCCAGCGTCAGCCGTCTGTTCCGCCGCCACCCGCAGATCCGCTGGAGCCGCCCGTATCACGCGATGGTCGATGACAGCGTGGTGGAGCTGCTGGCCCGCGAGCCCCACTGGTGCGTGGCGGATTGCCGGCAGCCGGCGATCCGCCATGAGGGCTACCGCCCGGAGCTGCTGGCCGATGGGCGCAAAGCCCGGCACCTGCGGCGGGCCATGGAGCAGGAGCTGCGGGACCACCCCGGTCAGGCCTATGCCAGCGCCAAACTCGGCGGCCTGGAGATCAGCGAGGGACGCGTGAAGCGCGGCATCAGCCTGCTGAAGGCCGGACTGGCCGGCTGCTCGCCTGGAGCCCATCCGGAGCGCTTTGAGCTGCTGCTGCACCTGGCCATGGCCGAGTCCAGCCGCCACCCCGGCCGGGCCGCCGCCCTCTACCGGGAAGCCCTGGAGCTGCCGCTGGACCCACGGCTGCAGGTGGCGGCACAGCTGAACCTGGCGGCGCTGCACCTGCAGGAGGGCGCCCCAGCGGAGGCCGCCCAGCTGGCGGAAGCCGCCACCCGCGGCGCCCCCGAGCTGGCCCTGGGCTGGTACAACCTCGGTCTGATCCGTCGCCGTCTCGGCGACATCCGCGGCGCCCTGCAGGCCTACGACACCGCCCTGGGCCTCGCCCCTGAACACGCTGAAACCCACCAGAACCGGGCGGTGGCGCAGCTGCTGGCGGGTGACATCAGCGCAGCCCGCGCCAGCTTTCGCCAGGCCATCGCCCTGCTGCGCGATCAGGGCCAGACCAGCGCCGCCGAGCAGTTGCAGCGGCAGGCCGGGTCGATGATGAGACTGGGCGACTGATGGAGGTGGCCGTGCTTTCAGGTCGAGTGGTGGCGGTGACGCGGGCCGAGCAGCAGCTGGGGGAGGCCCGGGCGCTGTTCGAGCGCGCCGGAGCCCGGGTGCTGGACCTCCCCGCCCTGGTGATCGGCCCTCCCGATGAATGGGGCCCCCTCGATGACGCCCTTGAGGAGCTGGAGGCCTTTCATTGGCTGGTGTTCTCCAGCATCAACGGGGTGGAGGCGGTGGAGCAGCGGTTGCAGCGGATCGGGCGCAACCTCAGCGATCGCCCCCGCGGCCTCAAGATCGCGGCGGTGGGCCGCAAGACCGGCGCGCGCCTGGAGCAGCTGGGGGCCCCCGCGGATTTCGTGCCGCCCAATTTCGTGGCCGACAGCCTGCTGGAGCATTTCCCGGTGTCGGGCTGGGGTCAGCGCCTGCTGCTGCCCAGGGTTCAGAGCGGCGGGCGCACGCTGCTGGCCGAAGCCTTCGCCGAAGCCGGGACGCGGGTGGTGGAGGTTGCCGCCTATGAGTCCAGCTGTCCGCCCCACCTGCCCCTGGCCACCGCCGCCGCCCTGCGCCAGGGCGACGTGGAAGCCATCACCTTCACCAGCGGCAAGACCGTGCGTCACAGCAGGCAACTGCTGCAACAGGACCTGGGGGAGCGCTGGCAGGAACTCCTGGCCAGGGTGGCCCTCGTTTCGATCGGCCCTCAGACCAGTGCCACCTGCCTGGAGCTGCTGGGCAGGGTGGACGCCGAAGCCGACCCCTACGACCTGGAGGGGCTGGTGGCGGCCTGCGGGCGCGCCCTGGGGGAGTGCTGAGGGCCTGAGCCTGCAAAGGCCCACTTCGGCCTCAGAGCTCTGCGGTCACCATCTGGCTGCTGCCCTGACGCTGACGACCCTCCAGGGTGAGCCGGCCGCGCTGCAGATCGATCGAGGACACCCGCCACGCCTTGGGCAGGAGATCGGTGCTGCGGCCGCCGATATCGCCGATCACCAGGGACCCACTCTGATCGCCGAACTGAACAAGAGCCCTGGGCCGGCCGCCGCTGCTGATCACTCCCTGGAAGCGAAAACCAGCGGGCAACGTGAGAGCTGGGGTCGGCGGCGTGGGTTGCGCCGCCCTCCCGCCAGAGCCGGTGGCCGCAGCGGATTCAGACCTGCTGGCCGCGGGGGTGACCGCCAGTGGCGCGAAGGGATCAAGCCGGCCTGGGGGCCTCGCCGCCTCCAGCTGCTGGGCTGTGGGCAGCGGGGTGAACCCGGCCTCAGCAACGGCCTCAGAGCCAGAGCCAGAGAGAGATTCAGTGGCGGGCTCAGTGGCGGCCTCCGCAGCAGGCATGGGTGGGCTCGGCGACTGGCTCGTTGGAGGTGTGGGCGTCGTTGCACAGCCCGCCAGGCCAGCGAGCAGCGGCAGCAGCAACACCAGGCCGGTTCCGCCGGGCGCCGGTGTCATACCGGGCGGTGCCGCTCAGGGCAGGCCATGCTCCTGCTCCACAAGATCGCGGAAGCGATCCAGATTCGCCTGGAGTTCCCGGGTGACGATGCCTCCCAGGATGCTCGGCTCCATCAGCGGTGCCAGAACTCCCGGCAGCTCATAGCTCACGGTCAGCTTCACCATGGTGAGGCGATCCGACTGGGGGTAGAAGCGCACCGCCCCCTTGGTGGGCAGGCCTCCCACCGACTCCCAGTGCAGTTGCTGGGCTTCGATCCTCTGGGAGATGCGCGCCTTCCAGTGGAAGCGGAATCCCTGGGCCGCCAGGGTCCAGTCGGTGAGATCGGGATCATCAAGCGTGACCACCGATTCAATCCAGCGCATCCAGAGCGGCATCGCTTCGAGATCGCTCCAGACCTCCCAGACCCGATCTGCCGGGGCCTTGATCTCCGTGGTCACACTGTGCTCGAGCCAACGTCCCATGCGGATCAGGCCACCGCGACGGCTGAAGCCAGTCGCACCGGCTGATCGAGGATCGCGGCAGCCGCCAGTCGGCCACTCATCGTGGCTCCCTCCATCGAATCGATGTAATCCTGACGGGTGTAGCTGCCGGCCAGGAAGAAATTGGCCACCGGCGTGCGCTGCTCCGGTCGGAAGGGTTCCATGCCGGGGGCCTCGCGATACAACGACTGAGCCAGTTTGACCACGTTGCTCCAGATCAGCTTGAGATCACGGGCCGAGGGGAACAGCTCTCGCACCTGGGCGTCCACCAGGGCAGCGATCTCGTCGTTGCGGCGGGGGATCCAGGGATCACCGGGGGTGAGCACGCACTGGAGCAGGGAACCTTCCCCCTCCCGCCTGTAGTCGGCCGGGCTGGCCAGGGCCAGGTCGGCGAAACAGCTGAAATCGGCGTCGGCGGTGTACAGCAGGTTGTTCAGTCCGCTGGCGGTGCTGAGGTCACGGCGGGCGGCGGCATGGGCCTCGCCCTCTCCCAGCTCAGTCACCCAGCCGTCGTAGCGCAGCTGCACGGTGGCCACCGGCACCGCTTCGAGCCGGTAGATGTTCTCGAACTGGGCATAGCGGCGCCAGGAGGGCGGCAGCAGCCTCTGGATGCCGGGCACATCACAGGCGGCCAGATAGGCATCCGCCTCCACATGGATCTCGCCATCGGGGCTGCCCAGCTTCAGGCCCGTCACCTGAGGCGGCGCCTCAGGTGAGGCCCCCTCGTCGAAGCAGACCTCACTGACCCGGTGGCGCAGGTGCAGCCTGGCCCCACGGGCTTCGATGTAATCCAGAATGGGCTGGTGCAGCCAGCGGTGCGGCGAGCCCTTGAGCAGATTCAGCTTGGACGCCTCGGTCTTGGAGGCGAACATCAGGAAGATGGTGAGCATGCAGCGGGCCGAGATGGCCTCGCAGTCGATGAAGCCCAGGGCATAGGCGATCGGATCCCACATCCGCTCGATGCTGCGCGCGCTGCCGCCATGGCCGAGGAACCAGTCGCGGAAGCTGATCCGATCGAGGGAGCGGATCACCCCCATCGCCCCCTCGTAATCCACCAGACCGCGCACGATTGGGCTGGTGCCCAGCGCCAGGGCATTGCGCAGCTTGTCGATCCAGTCGAGTTGCGGCGTGGTGAAGAAGGCCTTGAGACCGTTGAAGGGGGCGCCGATCGGGAAGCGGAAATCCAGTTCGCGCAGGTCGCCGCCCTTGTTCACGAACAGATGGGTGTGCTGCTTGGGCAGGAGGTTGCCGAAGGCCCCCACCTTGCGCATCAGGGCAAAGAGGTTGGCGTAGTTGAAGAAAAAGACGTGCAGGCCCATCTCGATGTGGTGGCCACCGTCATCGACCCAGCTGCCCACCTTGCCGCCCACGAACGGGCGGGACTCGTAGAGGTCCACCTGGTGGCCGGCATCACAGAGATCGACAGCGGCTGAGAGACCGGCCAGACCCGCTCCGACGATGGCGACGCGCACCCTTGACTCCTTCAGGTGTGCTGACTCTATGGAGCCATCCGCGGCGGCTGCGGGGCACCAGAGTTCGGGTGGCCTCCATAGAGTGATTCGACATCCCGTTTCATCCGCCGCAGGCCTCGCCCATGAGCAGCCCCAGCACAGAGACCCTCGCCCCGGTTCAGGAGGCCCTGGCCCCCGAGCTGGCCACCCACACCGGCAAGGACGGCAAGGGCATCCGCATCACCGAACCGGCCATGAAGCAGCTGGCCGCCCTGATGCAGCAGCAGGGCAACGACAAGCTGCTGCGGGTGGGGGTGCGCTCCGGTGGCTGCAGCGGCATGAGCTACACCATGGATTTCATCGACAGCGCCGCGATCCTCAGCGACGATGAGCTGTACATCTATGAGCCCAGCGGCTCCCCCAGCTTCCGGGTGGTGAGCGATCCCAAGAGCCTGCTGTACATCTACGGCATGCAGCTGGATTTCAGCTCGGCCCTGATCGGTGGTGGCTTCAACTTCACCAACCCCAATGCCAGCCAGACCTGCGGCTGCGGCAGCTCCTTCGCCGTCTGATCCGCCGAAGGCCCGGCCCTCCAGCGTGGGAATCTGGGTGTCCCTCAGCTGCCGCAGCCGATGACGGCCCCCGCCAAGTCTGCCGAATCCCTTTTTGATCAGGCCATCGGCCGCTACCAGCAGGGTGCTGCGGCCGCTGATGTGATCGACGACTTTCTGACGATCACGGAGCAGGCTCCCCGGCTCTCGGCCGCCTGGACCTGCCTGTCCTGGCTGCAACTGCTCGAAGACCAACCCGAACCGGCCCTGCGCTCGGCCCGGATGGCGGTCAAGCTCAACCCCCAGGATCCCCAGTCACGGGTGAACCTCTGCCTGGCCATGCTCGAGTCGGGCGCCAAGGGAGTGCGGGAGCACATCGATCTCGTGCTGCGCATCACCGCCGTATCGCCTGAGCTGGCCAGCGAACTGAATGAGGCGCTCGCCGACGGGCTCAGGCGCCGTCCAGGCTGGACCTCGCTGGAGAAAGTTCAGGCCTGGCTGCAGGGTTGATCCCCGGAGCCCTGCCGATGGGCGATCGCCGCCGCCGCCTGCTGCTGCTCAGCAATGGCCATGGAGAAGACCTCAGCGGCAGCCTGATCGGGCAGGAGTTGCAGCAGCGGGGGCTGGAGGTGGTAGCCCTGCCTCTGGTGGGCCATGGCAGCGCTTACCAGCAGGCCGGTCTGCCCGTGCTTGGCCGCACCCGCGAATTCAGCACCGGGGGCCTGGGTTACACCAGCCTCGGCGGACGCCTGACGGAACTGATGCAGGGCCAGGCCCTCTACCTGCTGGGCCAGCTGCTGCTGTTCTTCCGGGAAGCCCGCCACTGTGCCGCGGTGGTGGTTGTCGGCGATGTGATCCCCGTGCTGGCCGCCTGGTGCAGCCGCCGGCCGGGGATCACCTATCTGGTGGCCTACTCCAGCCACTACGAAGGCCGCCTGCGCCTGCCCTGGCCCTGCGGCCCCTGCCTGCGCAGCCGCCGCTTCCGACGGGTGTTCAGCCGCGATGCCTTCACCGCCACGGACCTGAGCCATCAGCTGGGTCGGCCGGTGGATTTTCTTGGCAACCCCTTCCTCGATCGGGTGCTGGAGAGTGCAGCGCCCCTCGAGGCCTCCCCAGCCGGGGCACCCATCCCGCGGCTGGGGCTGCTGCCGGGCAGTCGCCTGCCCGAGGCCCTGCGCAACGTCGAGTTGATGCTGCAAGTGCTCACTCGCCTGCCGGAGCACCTGCAGACCAGCGGCGGCCTGCGTCTGAATGCCGCTCTGGTGGGAGCAATCGATGCGGCGGCGGTGGCCCGGCTCAGCCGCCCCCTGGGCTGGAGCCTGGAGCCAGGGGGCTGCCTGCGCCGCGGCGCCCTGGAGCTGAGGCTGCACTGGGGGGAGTTCCCGGCGGTGGTGCAGCAGGCCGACCTGCTGCTGGCCATGACCGGCACGGCCACGGAGCAGGCCGTGGGCCTGGGCAAACCCGTGCTGCAGCTGGCGGGGGGCGGCCCCCAGTTCAGCCCCAATTTCGCCGAAGCCCAGCGGCGCCTGCTGGGGCCCTCCCTGTTCAGCGCTGAAGGGGAGCCGGGCTCAGAGCGCAGCCTGGGGGGCACCGCCAAGCTGGTGGCTGAGGTGCTGCACCAGCTGCGGCACAGCGATCTGGCGGAGCGCTGCCGGCGCAATGGCCTGGAGCGCATCGGCGGGGCGGGCGGTGCGGCCAGGATGGCGGCGCAGATCCTGCAGGCCCTCGATGAACGCAAAGCCCCGCTCCAGTGATGCCGCAGGCCAAGATGGCGGCAGCCCTGAAGCCCTGGCGCCGCGGTTGAAGCGCTGGATCGACACCGTGCTGGTGTTCAACGTGTTCCTGGTGATCGCCGGAGCGATCTGGTTCGCCGTGGCGGTGGCCCTGCACAGCCAGCATGTGGAGGCACCGCTGCAGTTGCTGCAGCGGCTCTGGGATCCCCTGTTCACCCCGGCGATCGGACTGCTGATGGGGGCCGCCCTGCTCAGTGGGCTGCTGGGCTGGTGGCAGCGGCAAGGGCTGAGTCGAGATCGGGGTAGCGGAACCTGAATCCCTCGGACTCCAGCCGCTCGGAGACCACCTGCTGGCCCTCCAGCACCACCGCGGCCCCATCGCCGAGCATCAGCTGCAGCACCGCCGCCGGCACCGGCAGCAGGCTGGGGCGCTTCAGTGCCCGGCCAAGGGCCGCCGCGAACGAGCCCATGCGCGCGGGCTGGGGCGCCACGGCGTTGTACACCCCCTGGTAAGCCGGGGTCTCGAGAGCGGTGGAGATCAGCGCGCAGAGGTCGGTGCGCTGAATCCAGCTCATCCACTGGCGGCCGGAGCCGATCGGACCGCCCAGGCCGGAGCGGAACACCGGCAGCATTTTGCCGAGGGCGCCGCCATCGGGGCCAAGCACGATTCCGATCCGCAGCTTCACCACCCGGCAGTCGGTGGAAGCCTGATCAGCCGCCGCCTCCCAGTGAAGGCAGAGCTGGCCGAGCAGATCCGACGCCGCGGGGCTGGATTCACTGAAGCGGGCGTCCTCGCTGCTGCCGTAGTAGCCCACGGCTGAACCGTTGACCAGCACCCGGCCGGGCCTGGGATGGGCCTGGAGCGCCTCCACCAGATTCCTGGTGCTTCCCAGACGGCTGTCCAGCAGCCGTCGCCGTTGCGCCTCGCTCCAGCGCTTCTCCGCGATCGGTTCCCCAGCCAGATTCACCACCCCCTCCGCCTCGGCCACGGCGGCGAGCAGGGCAGGCTCCTGCCACGTGGCCGCCAGGGCGGGATCCGCCTGAATTCTCAGCAGGTCCGGATGGTCCAGCCCCGCCAGCGGCCGGCTCTGGCGGCTCACCACCACCAGCTGGTGCCCCCGAGCGAGCAGGTGGGGCACCAGCTCACGCCCCACAAAACCCGTACATCCCAGCAGCAGCAGTCTCACGGGCCCAGGCAGCACACACCACCGGCGAGGCTAGGGGGACCTAATGCCTGCGGAGAGGGCTTAGCTTGAGCTGAGCGCAGTGTCGACTGTTCCATGGCCGAGACCCCAACCGATGCCACCGCCCCGAAGGCGGTCCCCATCAAGAAAGGCACCCTGGTGAAGGTCAGCAGGAGTGCCTACCTGGGCAGTCTTGAAGCGGCCGCCAGCGATCCCACTCCTCCCGACTACCTGTTCGAGGGACCCGGTGAAGTGCTGGCCCTCAACGGCGACTTCGCGCAGCTGCGCTGGCGCCTGCCGGTGCCGGATGTCTGGCTGCGGCTCGACCAGCTCGAAGCCTGCTGAAGGCCGTCAGGTCGCTCATTGAAGCGAAGCGGAAGGTCGTCAGAACCAGCGGCAGTCTTTTCAGTGTTCCCCTGCCTGGATCGCGCCGGGCCTCAGAGATCGAGGCGCCGGCGCTCTTCCTTGAGCCGACTGCGACGTTGCTTGGCCTCTCGCAGCATCTCGCGGCCATCGTGGAGGTAACTGTCCACATAGCCCATGGTGTAGCGCTCCAGTTCCAGCAGGGCATCCTGCACCTGGCTGAGGCAGTGGTAAAGGCTGAGGCCAAATCCCCGGGCCTCACTGGGGCAGGGCAGTGAGCGATAGAGGGTCTCCACCTTGTCCAGGCGGCCCTTGCTCTGCTCCAGATAGGCGCAGAACGCCTCCATCAGCCTGTCGTCATAGGGGTCGGCCGCCAGGGCACGCAACTGAGCGGGGAAAGGGTTGATCACCTGGGCCAGCAGGCGATCGATCGGCCCATAGACCTGCTGCAGCCAGCCCAGCAGGGCCCCATCCCGGTGCAGGCCGCGATGGGCTGGAGTGGAAACGGCAACGGCGCCAGACCGCCTGTTCCGGAGCGGGGTTTGCCGGCCGAGATCGTAGCTGCGCCGGCGGTCGCCGTCCCCCAGCACCGCCCAGGCGGCATTGATGGCCAGGATCGCGGTGTCGTCCCCACCGGCATCGGGATGGTGGCGCTTCACCAGACCGCGATAGGCCGCCTTGATCTCATCGGCCCCAGCCGTGGCTGGCACGCCCAGAACGGCATAAAAATCACTGCTGGCCAGGGCTGCCTTCAAGGCGGGTGATGGCGGCTGGAGCCATCATGACAAAAAAGCCAAGCCATGAAAAAGCCCCCTGACGGGGGCTCGGATGGGTGTGTGAGGGTTGGAGGGGCTTAAGTCAACTGACTCAGAACTTGAAGGTGGTCTGCACGAGACCGCCGAAGTTGCTGAAGCTGCTGTCGTTGCCGGTGAGCTGACCCAGGGGGCGGCTCAGGTAGAAGATCGCCGGGGTGACGGCGATGTTGTCGGTAACCTGGAACTTGTACCACCACTCCCAGACGAAGTTGCCATCGGCCGGGGTGGTGTTGCCGGAGTTGTCACTGCCGCGGCTGAGGGCCGTGGCGAAGACGGGCTGACCGACAGCCATACCGGCGGCGTTGCCTTTGGCGAACAGATCGTTCCACTGCAGGCCGACGAACCAGCTCTGGCTTTCGGTCACATAGGGGTCAATGAACTCAACGCCAAGGGCATTGCTGTCGTTGCCGGAGAGGCTGTTGAGACCCCAGCCGAGGCTGACGGAGGGCATCCAGCCACTGTTCTTGGGCTGCCAGTAGGCGTTGGCGGCCACACTGTTGGTGTCACCGGTGGTGAGGAACCAGCTGTTGCTGGCGGCAAAGTTCGTACCCCGGCGGAAATTGGTGGCCTGCTGGCCGTAGCGATAGGCCAGGGACACGTTCCACTGGGGAGCCGTGTAGTTCAACTGGGCCAGGAAGTTGCCACGGGCACAGTCGGTACCGATGCCGCCTTCGCTGCTGGAACAGGCGTTGTCGTTGCCATCAAACACCTGACCCACGTTGCCCTGCTGGGCCACGTAGCTGGCGCCGAAGCTGAAAGCACCCCGACCTTTCTCGACTTTCTGCTTCCAGATGCCGGCGAGCAGGGAGCCAGTGGCCTTGTTGTAGACACCGGGGGCGCCGTTCAGGCTGAACAGGTCAAGGATGCGATTACCCTTGCCGCTGCCATAGACCGAAGGGGTGACAGCCAGTGATTCGGTGTTGCGGGCCTTGGGACCGACCACGAAGGTGAAATCGCGACCAACCGGGAAGCGGTAGTAGAGACGATCGACGCCGATCGAATCGGTGCCGCCGATGCCATTGCTGGCCACATCCAGGGCGGTGAGGTTAACTCCTTTGCCAGCAAAGGCATTATTGAAGTTGCCCGAACGCAGACGGGTGTAGAGAAGATCCTTACCGGTGAAGCTGGTGAGCAGGTTCAGCCGCAGGTCATAGCTGAAGGTGGTGGCCCCATACAGCTGATTGTATCTTTCAGCAGCATCACGGCTGCCAAATGTTGGCGCAGCGCCGAAGGCTCCTGAATTCTGGCTGTCACCGCTGGCGGTGATCGCGCCCACCACGAAAGTGGCCTGACCCTTAAGTTTGGTGGTGGTGGAGAACTGGGTGGCTTCCAGTTCACCAACTTTGGCCTCGAGGTTGTCGACGCGACCACGCAGGATCGCCAGTTCCTTCTCGAACTCCTTGAGCAGGCGGCGCAGCTCGTCGGTCACTTCGGTGATCCGATCGAGGCAGGCGTTGAGCAGAGCAGCGGCTTCCCAGCGGCTCAGGGGC
>NZ_JAHLYS010000009.1 GCF_025128055.1 Synechococcus sp. CS-1329
AATGTCTTGCAGAGAGGCCAACGATGCCGAAATCGGGCAGTTTGCGGCTCTGATAGCCGCCGATCCGACTTTTTGAGCCGGAAATCCACTGATGCCTGTGGAAAACTGGCTCGTGGGCTCGTTTTTCAGCAAACTCCTAAGAGCAGAAGGATCTCGAAAGGCTCCGCGCCCAGGACCAGCGCGAGATCAAAGCTCTCAAAAAGGAGCTGCAGCGCAAGGAGAAGGCCTTGGCGGGGCCAGCTGGAACGAGGTGCAGGCGTAAGTCTTGATCGCTCGCCAGCGCCATGGGAGCGATTAGTAGGCCGCTGGCTTTCTTTGGAGATGTCTTTGGCTTGGCAAATAACGGCGGAGGCTGCCAACAAGACTTGACGAAATGCGGGTTAATGTGCAATAATGAAAAAATTGGACTGATAAGTCAAATTTTTAGTGGCCTTTTTTGCTGTTCGTTAGCTCATCCGCGCTGGACAGGCTGCTACGAAAAAAAGGGGGGGGGTGGATCGTTGGCGGGCCTGGTCAATCTTTAATTCATTGGCGGGAAACTCCGCACAAGCAGATGTTGTTGTGATGGACATGATCTGATTTTGGGCTCCAGTGAAGGTGTTGGCAGGCGCACTGGCCTGCTGAGCTCAGTTCAATGCTCAAACGGGTTTCAGGTCAAGTGGGAATCAATCGATCTCAAGCCATTGTTTTCAGGTGATCACAGTAGAAACATCCACTCCCCAAGGGCTCTACATCCTGCTCATCAGCGTGCATGGATTGATTCGCGGCCAGGATCTGGAGCTCGGCCGTGATGCCGACACTGGCGGTCAGACGAAGTATGTGGTGGAACTGGCCAAGGCTCTCGCCAGGCAGGAGGGTGTTGAGCGGGTGGATCTGGTCACTCGCCTGGTGGTGGATGATCACGTCAGTCCAGACTATGCCGTTCCGATCGAGAAGCTGGCCGAGAATCTTCAGATCGTTCGAATCAAGGCAGGCCCGAATGAGTATCTGCCCAAGGAGCAGTTCTGGCCCCACATGGACAGTTTCGCCGACCACCTTTCCACCTGGTTGGCTGAGCAGCCCCGGATGCCGGATGTCGTTCACACCCATTACGCCGATGCTGGCTATGTGGGCGTGCGGCTCTCGAATCTCACCGGTCTGCCACTGATCCATACGGGCCACTCCCTCGGTCGCGACAAATACCGCCGGTTACTCGCCGTGGGTATGGGTATTGATCAGATCGAGCAGCGCTATCACATGCAGGCACGGATTAGCGCCGAAGAAGATACTCTCAGTTGTGCTGAGCTGGTGATCACCAGCACGCGCAATGAAATCGAAAGCCAATACGAGCTATACGATTACTACACGCCCGAGAAGATGGCGGTGATTCCGCCGGGTACAGACCTCGAGCAATTTCACCCCCCTGTCCAGGGTCAGCCTTCCCTCGCTCTAGACTTTCAGGACACGCTAAGCCTGTTCCTGCGGCAGCCGGCCAAGCCGATGATCCTGGCCCTGTCTCGGCCCGATGAACGTAAGAACATCGTCTCGCTGCTGGAGGCCTATGGCCAGAGCAAGCCTCTTCAGGAGTTGGCCAACCTGGTGATCGTGGCTGGCAACCGTGACGACATCCGTGAGCTCAATGACGGGGCTCAGTCGGTCCTGACGGAACTGCTCTGGGTGATCGATTTCTTCAATCTTTATGGCCATGTGGCCCTGCCCAAGCACCACAGTTCCGAGCAGGTACCCGAGATTTACCGCCTGGCGGCGGCCTCCAGGGGAGTGTTCGTCAATCCTGCCCTCACCGAACCGTTCGGCCTCACCCTGCTGGAGGCCGCCGCCAGTGGCCTGCCGCTGGTGGCCACCGAGAATGGTGGTCCGGTTGATATCATCGGCAATTGCCAAAATGGCCTGCTGGTGGATCCCCTCAGCCGCCAGGACATCGCTGAGGCGATCCTCTCCATCCTGGAGAAGCCCAGGCGCTGGGATGAGTTCTCTGGCAACGGACTGAGCAACATCGCTCGCTTTTATTCCTGGGAGGCCCATGCCAAGGCCTATCTGGCGATGGTGCAGCCGGTGGTCTCGAAGCTGAAGCCACTGGCCCAGTCCCCGGCCACCCATCAATTCAGCCGCTACAGGAACCGGGCCCTGTTCTCCGCCCTCGACAACACCTTGATGGGTGACTCCGAAGCTCTGGAGCAATTCGCCAAGGTGGTGCGCACCCATCGCCGCCAGTTTCTCTTCGGAATCGCCACAGGTCGGCGGCTTGACTCCGTGTTGACCATTCTCAAGCGCAATAACATTCCCGCACCCGATGTGCTGATCACGAGCCTGGGAACGGAGATCTATTACACCTCTGAATTATTTGCCGATATCGCCTGGAGCCATCACATCGACCACTCCTGGACCCCTCAGGTGCTGCGACGGGTACTGGAATCCCTGCCGGGGTTGTCCCCCCAGTCCAAGAATGAACAGAGCCGCTTCAAGGTGTCGTATTACTACGATGCCGATCTGGCACCTCCCCTCGACGACATTCATGCCCTGCTGCGTCAGCAGGAACTCTCCGTGAATGCCACCCTCTCCTTCGGTCAATATCTGGACATTGTTCCGGCCCGAGCCTCCAAGGGGCAGGCCTTGCGCCATGTCGCCCACCAATACAACATCCCACTGGAGCGCACCCTGGTTACGGGTGGATCCGGCGGTGACGCCGACATGCTGAGGGGCAACACCCTGGGAGTGGTGGTGTCCAACAGGCACCAGGAGGAACTCTCCAACCTCAGTGAGAACGAGCAGGTTTACTTTGCCAATGGTGCCCATGCCTGGGGAATCCTTGAAGCGATCAGGCACTACGGCTTCTTCTGATCACCATGTCCTCCGCCACAGCGCCACTGCTGCTCTGCACAGATCTGGATCGCACCCTCCTGCCCAATGGTGAGGCGCCGGAGTCGCCCGGAGCGCGGGAGCGTTTCGCCGCGCTGGTGGCCCACCCTGAGATCACGCTGGCCTATGTCTCTGGTCGCCATCTGGAGCTGGTGGAGCAGGCGATCGAGCAGTTTGGGATCCCCAGGCCCGATTGGGTGATCAGTGATGTCGGTAGCCGCCTCTACCAGTGGCAGCCTCCGGGGCAGTGGCTGGAGTCGGCGGCCTGGCAGGCGGAGATCTCCCGCGACTGGCCCGGACTCAGCAGTGGCGACATCTCGGAGGTTTTGAGCAGCCTCGGAGGCCTCAGCCTGCAGGGGCAGGACCGCCAGAGCACCTACAAGCTCAGTTATGTCCTCCCCCTGGGCGTTGATCTGGCCAGCCTGCGTCAGGAGATGGAGGCCCGGCTCCAGCCGCTCAAAGCTCGCTCCAGCTGGATCTACAGCGTGGATGAACAAGCTCAGATCGGCCTTCTTGACATCCTGCCGGAGCGGGCCACCAAGCTGCACGCCGTTGAGTTTCTGATGCGGCAACAGGGCTTTGCTCCCACCAGCACGGTCTTCGCTGGAGACAGTGGCAATGATCTGCCGATTCTGGTGAGCTCTGTGCCCTCCGTTCTGGTGGCCAATGCCCACCCCGATGTGCTGCAGCAGGCCCAGGATGGTTCAAGGCAGGGGGGAACCAGCCAGCAGCTGTATCTGGCCAAGGGCGATTTTCTGGGAATGAATGGCCACTACAGCGCCGGCATTCTCGAAGGTCTTGTGCATTTCCATCCCGACACCAGAGCCTGGATCTCCTAGGGCCAGCCCCCCCCCGGGCACCCTGCTGAGCAAGCCTTCGGCTACCGCCCACCAGCGTGCTCTGATGGCCATAGCCTTGAAGCCTCGGTCGACTGATTGCAATCAGATCCAGTCCGGTTTCCATCAGATCCTTCCCACAATTCTTTTTCAGCAGCTTTGCCCACGACCCACTGGCGAGTTTCGTTGCAGCCCTTTTCAGCTGTTCCCTTGACCAGCCCTTTCTTCGCAGCCTTGTTCAGGCGTTCTTGGCTTATCAGTTTTCCCCTGGTCGTCTTGCTGTAACTGTCTTTCCCCCCACTCATTTCAGTCATCTTTTTCATCCTTCGACTTTAATCCGATGTACGAGCAGATCTCCCATTCCTTGCTGAACTCAATTCTGGATGAATTGAAGCCAGAGATCAAGCGCCAGAACCTTCGCTACTTCTATACACGTCTTGGCGCCAATTTCTACGCCATCCATTCCCTCTTTTCGACGCTCTACGGCGACCGTGACGACTTTCAGGCCCAGATGGTGCGACTGGTGGAGACCATGGCAGAGGGCTACATCTACCGATCAGAGGAATCTGAGCGGCTCGACATGAGCCGTGAGCAGGACCACAACTGGTTCCTCTCTCAAAAGTGGGTGGGTATGGCGCTCTACACCAATGGATTCGCCAATGACCTGGCTGATCTGACCACCAAGATCGGCTACTTCCAGGAACTCGGCGTGAACATGGTTCACATCATGCCGATTCTGAAGTGTCCGGTGGGTAGAAGTGATGGTGGATATGCCATCAGCAGCTTCCGGGAAATTGATAGCCGGGTCGGTGATCTCAATGACATTCAGCGTATTTCCGAGCAGTTCAGGAAGAACGGTATCCTGCTGGTGCTGGACATTGTCCTCAATCACACTTCCGACGAGCATGAATGGGCTCTCAAGGCCAAGGATGGAGATCTTCGCTATCAGAACTATTACCACACTTTCGAGGACCGCTCGGTTCCTGATGTGTTTGAACAGGGGATGCCCTGGGTATTCCCAGAGACCGACCCAGGTAATTTCACCTGGAATGAGGAGATGAAGCGCTGGGTGATGACGGTCTTTCACGACTACCAGTGGGATCTGAATTACCGCAACCCGGAAGTGTTCATTGAGATCCTTTCGATCGTGTTGTTCTGGGCCAACCAGGGTGTGGATGTGCTGCGCCTCGATGCGGTGGCCTTTCTCTGGAAGAAGATGGGCTCCACCTGTCAGAACGAGCGCAAGGCTCACCTGATCCTGCAACTCCTCAAGGACTGCTGCCAGGTCACGGCACCGGGCGTTCTCTTCATTGCCGAGGCGATCGTTGCTCCAGGCGAGATGGCGAAATATTTTGGCGAAGATGCGATTGTAGCGAAAGAATGTGAAATTGCCTACAACGCCACCTTGATGGCGCTTCTCTGGGATGGGATCGCCACGCGCAACACCAAGTTATTGCGGGAGGGCATCAAGAGCTTGCCCAGCAAGCTGGATCGTGCCACTTGGCTCACCTACGTGCGTTGCCACGATGACATCGGTTTTGGCTTTGATGACAAGGACATTGTGGCGGCGGGCTATGAACCCCATTCCCACCGCAAGTTCCTGATTGATTATTTCAGTGGCCAGTTCGATGGCACCGCCAGAGGGTTGGAATTCATGCGTAATGACTCCACGGGTGATGCCAGAATCTGTGGTTCTCTGGCTTCTTTGGCCGGGCTTGAGTCGGCTCTGGAGAAAGGTGATCAGGGCCTGATCGACCTGGCAATCAACAAGATTCTGCTGCTCAATAGCATCATTCTTTCGTTCGGTGGTATTCCGCTGATCTACAACGGTGATGCCCTCGGCATCCTCAATGACTACAGCTATATCGACGATCCCAGCAAGGACAATGACAGCCGCTGGGTGCACCGCGCCAAGATCGACTGGGAGAAGGCTGCCCTGCGCCAGCAGCGGGGCACGGTGGAGTGCAGGATCTTCACGGCGATGAAGCGGATGATTGCCATCCGCAAGGAAATCTCAGCCTTCGCTGACTTCAACAACAGAGAACTGCTGCACTCCGATAATGAGCACCTTCTCTGCTTCCTTCGCTACAACCACCTTCGGGCTTCCGAAAAGGTGTTCGTCATCGCCAACTTCGATGATCATCCCCAGCAGCTTGAGCTCGAGAGCTACAGCCGCTACGGCATCAATCCGCGAGCAAAATATATCGATCTCTACAGCGGTGTCAGGCCCTCCCAGTATGATGGCAGCATCGCCCTGCAGGGCGGCCAGTTCTACTGGCTGAGCGAGAGTTGAGCTGTTCAGAGGAGGCCAGCATGGTCTCTGATAACCCTTAATTCAGCAGGCGCACCACATCGCCCACGCGCATCTCGCCGGGCTGAATCACGCTCAGGCGGATTCCGGCCACCACGTTGTTGTGGCGTGCCGTGGCCCGCAGGATCTCCAGATCCTCCGGCAGCCCGCCTTGGCTGAGGGTGGTCACCACGCAGCGGGGGCAGCCATCGTTCACCTGCAGGCGCAGCGTTGGTCCCACCGCCAGGCTGCGGCCGATCCACGCCTCCTCCACGAAGCCGCTGGCGCCTGATTCCGGGCGGATCAACAGGTTGGGGCGGAAGCGCTCCACGGCGAAATCCAGCTCGGGCTCCAGCTGGCGCAGCCGCTCGAGGCTGGCGCTGCTGATGGCATGGATCGGGCAGGAATCGAAAAAGGTGCCGCTGGGCAGCACCAGTTCATTGACCACATCCTGAAAGTCTCTTTCCTGCACCGGCGGCCAGTACTGGTCGAGGCTGGCCCGCTCCGGCGCCTGATCCAGCAGGCTCACCCGGCGGCCGAGGCGCTGGCCGAGCCAACTGTTGACCTCTGGATCGCTGCTGAGCACCCTGGCGCGCTCCTGGCCCATGCCCTGCTCGGCTGGGGCTGTGATCGCCACGGCGCCAGGCCCCGCCTTTGGCCCCTCCGGCTCCAGGCACTGGGCCGTGAAGCCCAGCAGCTCCTTCCAGAGCCTTGGGTTCTTGGCGCTGGCCACCCGGCCCGTGGCATGGTCCCAGAGGGCGAAGGAGCGGTCGCCGAGGAGGCCTCCGGGCCCCACCGTGGCGGCCTGGAGGGGTTCGCCCAGCATCGATTTCACCGGGTAGCGCCAGAGGGCCTCCACCCGTCCCACCACCGCTCCAGCCGCTTGATCCGCCATCGATGCCATGGAATTCACTGCAGAGGGCATTTCAACCGCTGGTCCGGGCCGGCGCGGTTCAGGGCAGACGTCTTGTGCTGGGATCTTCCTTCAGCCGCGGCAGCAGCTGCACCAGATTGCACGGTTGGGTACTGCCATCGAGCTGGGCGCCGATCAGCCGGTCCCAGGCCGTTTCGACCGCATCGAGGGAGCCCGGCAGCACGAAGATGATCGTGCCGTTGGCCACTCCCGCCAGGCAGCGGCTCTGCAGGCTGCTGGTGCCGATGGTTTCAAAGGAGAGCACCCGGAACAGCTCCCCGAACCCCTCGATGGTTTTGTCCAGCAGGGGGGCCACCGCCTCCGGGGTGCCGTCGCGGCCGGTGAGGCCGGTGCCGCCGCTGCTGATCACCACCTGCACAGCCGGATCGGCAATCCAGTCGCTCAGCGCGGCGCGGATGGCGTAGCGGTTGTCGGGCACCAGCCGGCGCTGCTGGAGGCGATGGCCCGCGGCCTCCAGCCGTTGCTGCAGGGCATCGCCGGAGGGGTCAGTGCTGGAGGGATCGGCGCTGCGGCGATCCGACACCGTGAGCAGGGCGATGGCGAGGGACACCGGGGCTGGTTGTGGCTGGATCCTCTTTACAGGCGGATCGGCGCCAGCTGCTCCTTGCGCCAGTGCCCCGACACCTTCTCGCTCACCAGGGGCCGCAGCGTCAGCTTCAGGGGAGAGCCTGCCGCCGCCTCCACCCGCAGGGCTGTGAAGCGCCGCCGCAGCCTGGCGCCATGGCCGCTGCGGCCCACGAACAGCTCGGAGTGGGCCACGGGCCGCTCCTGTCCCGGTGGGCCCGCCAGCAGCGTTCCCCCCTGGGGCCGCTGGCGCCGCAGGCTGTAGCCGCCGCCGCCGCAGATCAGCCAGGGGATGTGGCTGTCGCCATGGCCGGTGTCGCCGCTGCGCATCAGCTCCAGGCAGTGGGCATGGCCGGTGAGCACCAGATTGAGCAGGGGCCGCTGCGGCGTGGGCGCGCCCACTTCGGCCGCCACCCGATCGAGCACCCTGCGCAGCTGACGGCGCACGGCCAGCGTCTGCGGCTCCCGCCACTTGGTGGCTTCGCTGGCGTAGGGCGGATGGTGCAGCACCAGGATCCGACCACGCACGGCCGGGTTGCGCCAGGAGGCCACCAGCCCCTTCAGGAGCCATTCTTTCTGGCGGAGATCGTCGTTGCCATCACCCTCGCCTGCTGCACCGTCCTGGTGGAGGGTGTTGGAGTCGAGGGCGAACACATCGACCCCGGCCCAGCGGAAGTGGTAGTAGCGGTTGGGCAGGCGGGTGAACTGCCCAGGGCGGTAGGCCAGGCATCGCTGCCCATCGAGCTCGCCGCGGTAGTGCCGATCCAGGTGCCCGGCCAACTCCTCCTCCGGCCGGAGCGCGAGTCCATCGAGGAAGGCCCGGGCGTAGGCCTCCCCCACCCGGGAGCCATGGCTGCCCACATCGAAGACCAGGCTCGGCCAGAGGCGGCGCAGGGGGTTCGAGAGCCCCGCCAGCAGCACCAGCGGCCGCGAGAGGTCGTAGTAGTCGTGGTTGCCCGGCACCGGCAGGAACGGCAGACGGAAGGTCATGGCGTCGAAGCGCAACCGCCGCCAGTGCTCGCCGCCCACCAGCCACTCCCGGTAGGGCCGGATGAAGTTGCGCGGGTATTGCTCACTGGAGCCCACCAGGTACACCACATCCCCGGTGTGGAGCACGAAGCCCACGTCCTGCTGGTGCTCGAACAGCAGCTCGGCCACCTGCCGCTGGGGGCTGCCGGCGCCGTAGCGCGACGAGCCGCTGTCGCCCATCACCAGAAAGCTGAAGGCGTCGGCGGCCGTCGGTGCGCCTTCGATCACCAGCCGGGTCTGGTCGATGCCCCGGCTGAGCAGCTCGCCATGGCCCCGCCGGATGCGCCGGTCCATCCGCTCGATCTTGGCGCTGATGCTTGCCTCCGAGGCCAGGGTCATCGCTGGACTCAGGCCACGGGAAGGGGGGTGAACACCGTCAGGGCCCCGCTCAGGCAGGTGATGCTGATCGGGTTGCCGGCCAGCAGCATTTCGCCGTCGATCACCAGGTTCTGGGGCGGATCGGTGCTGATGGTGATCGCCTGGGCCCGTAGGCAGAGCAGATCGGGCCGGTTGGTGGGCGAGCGCACCACCGCGGAGGCCACCAGCGAGGCGAAGGCATTCAGCCCCTGCAGCCGGTTGACGGGGGAGGCGATGGTGATCTCCAGCAGGCCGTCGTCGGGGATCACCTGGCCGAAGCCCTGGGCCAGCACCGAGGTGGCGGGCGCCACATTGGCCACCGTGATCGCTCCGCTCTGCAACTCGGTCACCTGGCCGTCGATGGTCAGCCTGGCCTGAAAGGGCTCCTGGCTGGCCAGTTGCTGGGCGCCGGCGAGCACATAGGCCAGGGGGCCGAGCATGGTCTTGAGCTCGCGGGTGGCCCGGTCCACCATGCCCGCTTCAAAGCCGATGCCCGCCAGCAGGATCATCGGCGTGTCATTGCAGCGGGCGGCGTCCACCACCCGGGTGTGGCCGGCGAGGATCGTGGCGCAGGCTCCCTCCAGATCGGCTGGGATCGCCAGGGCGCTGGCGAAGGCGTTGGCCGTCCCCCGTGGGATCACCCCCAGGGGGATGCCGCTGTGGATCACGGCCCCCGCCACCGCCGAGACCGTGCCATCGCCGCCGCTGGCCAGGATCAAGGCGCTGCCGCCGTGGGGCTCCGGCCGGGCCTGGATCAGGTCCACCAGCTCCCTGGCCTGATCGGCGGGGTCGCGATCCGGCCGGGTCATCACCACGTTCAGCAGCAGCTGTGGCTCCAGCAGGGAGCGGATCAGGGTCAGGTCCTGATTGGGGTCCCCCTGACCGGCCACCGGGTTGAAGATCAGATAGGCCAGCCGGCTGTGGCCCAGACCCCGCAGCGCCAGGGTGGCGGTGGCCTCATTGAGGGCCAGGGGGGTGCCGGCCAGGGCGCAGGCCCTCAGCAGCAGGCGCAGATCGGGGCTGGCCTCCGGCGCGGTGGCCGGATCCACGAAGAACAGCACGGCGCCCACGGATCCGGCCAGAATCCGCCCCGCCAGCTGGATGTCACCGCCGGCGGCCAGTGCCGCCAACGGGCTCACCACCAGGCTGCAGGCGTACGGATCCTCGGCCAGGGTCTGGGCCAGCTCCGCCGGGGCCAGCAGCGGGAATCCCTCCAGCAGCACCCGGTGCTGGTCGAGCCAGTTCAGCAGCCGTTCGTGGCCTTCCGCGCCGGCCAGCAGGGCAATGGCAGCGCTCATCCCTGGTTCACTCCTCCAGGGCCACCAGGTCGCGCAGCTGGCCGGGATCGAGGCCCCCGAGCCACTCCTCGCCGCTGCCCACGATGTCTTCCGCCAGGCGGGCCTTCTCGCGGATCATGCGGTCGATCTTCTCCTCCACCGAGCCGCTGGTGATGAACTTGTGCACCATCACCCGGTTGGTCTGACCGATGCGGTAGGCCCGGTCGGTGGCCTGGTTCTCCACCGCCGGATTCCACCAGCGGTCGATGTGGAACACGTGGCTGGCGCGGGTGAGATTGAGCCCCACACCGCCCGCCTTGAGCGAGAGCAGAAACAGCTGCGGCCCGCGGGGGTCGTCCTGGAAGCGATCCACCATCGCCTGCCTCTCCCCCTTGCTGGTGCTGCCATAGAGGAAGGGCACCTCCTGGTGGAAGCGCTGCTGCAGGTGGGCCTGCAACAGGTGGCCCCATTCGGCGAACTGGGTGAACAGCAGGGCCCGGTCGCCGGCCGCGATCACCTCCTCCACGATTTCCTCCAGCCGCTGCAACTTGGCCGAGCGGGCGCTGAAGCCGGCCCCCACCTCTCCTTCCTTGAGCATCAGGGCCGGGTGGTTGCAGACCTGCTTGAGCTTGGTGAGCAGCCCCAGCACCTGGCCGTGCTTCTGGCCCAGGGGAGCCCGGGCGATGGCATCGAGGGTTTCATCCACGGTGCGGCGATACAACTTCACCTGCTCGGCTGAGAGCCCCACCCATTCCTTCAGTTCCACCTTCTCGGGCAGGTCGGAGATGATCGAGCGGTCGGTCTTGAGGCGCCGCAGCAGGAACGGACCCACCCGGGCCTTGAGGTCGCGCACCGAGGCCATGTCGCCGTAGCGCTCGATCGGCAGGCGGTAGCGCTGGCGGAAGAACTCCTCCTCCCCCAGCACCTTGGGGTTGAGGAAGTCCATCAGGGCCCAGACCTCGCTCACCCTGTTCTCCACCGGGGTGCCGGTGAGGGCGATGCGGAAGCGGCTCTGCTTGAGCGGGCGCGCCAGATCCCGGGCCGCCTGCGACTGGCGGGCCGAGGAGTTCTTGATCGCCTGGGCCTCGTCGATCACCACCCCCTGCCAATCGAGGCTGGCCAGGAGCTCGCTGTCGCGCTGCAGCAGGCCGTAGCTGGTGAGCACCAGATCCACCCCCTCCAGTTTCTTGGCGAGGGCGGCGGGGGTGGAGGGCCGGCGGGGGCCGTAGTGCTCCACCACGCTCAGTTCCGGCGTGAAGGACTTCGCTTCGCGCAGCCAGTTGGTGAGCACCGAGGTGGGGGCCACCAGCAGCACGGGCCGCTTCAGTTCCTGCTCCGCCTTGAGGTGCTGCAGGAAGGCCAGCAGCTGGATCGTCTTGCCCAGACCCATGTCGTCGGCCAGGCAGGCCCCCTGATCGAAGCGGTGCAGGAAGGCCAGCCAGCCCAGGCCGCGTTCCTGGTAGGGCCGCAGCTGGCCGGCGAATCCTTCGGGGGCGGGCAGCGGATCGGGGGCCTTCTGCTGGTGGTACTGCTCCAGCACCGCCTTCAGCCTCGGACCGGCCGTAAAGCGGTGCACGGGCAGCCGCTGCAGGGTCTCGCCCTCGTTGCCGGTCAGCCGCAGGGCGTCATCGAGGCTGAGCACCGGATCGAGGGCGCAGAACTTCTCGGCGTTGCGCAGATCACCCGGACGCAGCTCGATCCAGGCCCCCTTGTGCTGCACCAGCGGGCTGCGCTTGCCCGCCAGCCGCTCCAGGTCCCGCAGGGTGAGCGTGACGCCGCCGATCATCAGCTCCCACTGCGACTGCAGGCTTTCACCGAGGCTGAAGCCCCGGGAGCGCTCGGGCAGATCGGCTTGGATCGACAGGCCCAGCCGGCTGGCGAGGCCGCCGCTGAGGCTGGGGGGCAGCACCACGCCCACGCCCACATCGCGCAGCTTCAGGGCGGCGGTGCGCACCAGCACGAAGGCTTCGGCCGGGGTGAGCTCCATCCGCTCAGGGGTGGCGGTATCGAGGCCCCGCTCGATCGGCTCAAACGCCTGCAGGGCCCGCCCGAGGCCCTCCAGCAGCAGTTCACCGGGCTGCTGCAGTTCGGTTTCACCCAGCTGCAGGCAGCCGGCCCCGGCGGCCCAGACCCCGGCGGCGGGCAGCAGCAGGCTGGGGTCGGCCTCGGCCTGGAGGCTGAAGCGCAGGGGCCAGAGGTCTTCGCCCTCGCCGGGGGTGTCGAGTTCGAGGCAGGCCCGCGCCGGCTCCA
Organism: Synechococcus sp. CS-1329; assembly: GCF_025128055.1. Classification (GTDB taxonomy): domain Bacteria; phylum Cyanobacteriota; class Cyanobacteriia; order PCC-6307; family Cyanobiaceae; genus Regnicoccus_A. The sequence goes on from NZ_JAHLYS010000009.1 coordinate 12,394, forward strand.
CCCGGCCGGCCACCGCCTCGCGCCAGTGGTGGGTCGCCACCTGCAGACGCTCGCAGTCGTCGGCGTCGAGATCGAGGCGTCCATCGCCGGGGGCGAGGGCCCGTTGCCAGGCGGCCAGCAGCGGATTCAGCCCTTCCTCACTGGGGGTGAAGCCCGCCCGCATGCGCGCATCCACCAGGTGCGTGAGGATCGAGGCCAGCCGCCGCCGCCCGGATCCCGGCCGCCAGCAGGCCATCACCGCGCCGGGCTCCTCCTGGCCCGGCTCCAGGGCCGCCACCGCCACCTGGGGCAGCCGCGAGGCCAGATCCTCCAGGCGACGCCGGTCGTCTTCGCGGTTGAGCAGCGGCAGCCAGCGGGCGCGCCCCCCCTCCACCTGGGGCAGCAGCCGGCCGCGGGCCAGCAGGCTCAGCGACCAGCGCTGCAGATGACTCCACCAGCGCAGGTCGTCGGCCAGGTCGGGATGGTCGCCGGAGAGGGGCAGACGCCCCAGCCAGAGGGTGGCGGCGCCGGGCTCCAGCCACCAGCCCTCCACCCGCCAGGGCCACCACTCCACCGATTTCGGGATCGGCTCGCCCGCCTGCAGGGGCAGGCCGCTCCAATGGCCGCTGTCGATTTTCTTCTTGCCTCTGGCCCCCTGGCGGCGGCTGGGCAGGCAGAGGGTGGCGCTGGCCGGACGGAAATCTTCGGTCCAGAGGTCAGCCTCCTCCAGCCAGGCGCCCAGGTCGTCCTGGTCGAGGCTGAGGGGATGCAGGGGTGCCTCCGCGGCCGGCGTCTGGGGCTCCGCCACCCGCCAGGTGTCGGCCCAGAGCAGCAGGCCCGGCCGGTAGCCGCCCCCCAGGGAGGGCACGGCGGCCGTGTCGGCCGACAGCCAGGTGGCGTGCAGCAGGCTCATGGCCGCTGGGCCCGCTCAGAGCAGGGGTGGCGTCGCATCGTGAACACCGGCAGCAACCACGAACGTTGACCACGGACATCGCTTCGGCTCGCATGAGCGGAGCGACTCCCACCAGCACTCTGCCGGATGGAGCGCCCCAGGCCGTGGCTAGGGCCTCAGGGATGGCAGCCAGCGCTGCAGGGCCTGGAGCACCAGGGCACTGCCCGCCAGCGGCAGCCAGAGCGGCAGCCACACCAGCAGCAGTTCCAGCGCCAGCCCCGGCAGCAGTCGCAGCCCCCCCTGGCTCAGGAGCTGCGCCGCCGCCGGCAGCTCGGGGCTGGTGCCCAGGCTGCGGATGCCGCAGACCGCCCCCACCAGGCCCGCCTGCAGGTGGCTGTCGTCGGGATCAACCCGCTGCAGGTGAAAGGCCAGCAGGCCATAAAAAAAGCCGCAACCTCCCGCCCGCAGTGCCGGCCTCAGCCCCAGCACCAGGGCCAGGGCCAGGGCGGTGACGCCCGCCAGCAGCGCCCAGGCGATCGACTGCAGCCGCAGCTGGGCGCGGTGATCAGTTGGGGCCGTCAGGGCGGGCACGGGGACAGCTGGAATCGGTTGGGGCCTGTGCTGGGCGATCATGCCCTCTCCAGGGTTGATTTGCCGCGTCCGGCCATGGCTGCCACCACCTCCAGCCGCTCCGAGCGGCGCCCCCGCCCCCACAGCGGCGCCGAGATCCGCGAGGCCTTCCTGGCCTTCTACGAAGCCCGGGGACACCGGCGCATGGCCAGCGCCTCCCTGGTGCCCGACGACCCCACGGTGCTGCTCACCATCGCCGGCATGCTGCCCTTCAAGCCGGTGTTTCTGGGTCAGGCGGAGCCGCCGGCAGCGCGGGCCACCAGCAGCCAGAAGTGCATCCGCACCAATGACATCGAGAACGTGGGCCGCACGGCCCGGCACCACACGTTCTTCGAGATGCTCGGCAACTTCTCCTTCGGCGATTACTTCAAGACCGAGGCGATGACCTGGGCCTGGGAACTCACTACCACGGTCTTCGGCCTGGATCCGAAGCACCTGGTGGTGAGTGTCTTCCGCGACGACGACGAGGCGGCGGCGATCTGGCGCGACACGGTGGGGGTCGATCCGCGGCGGATCGTGCGCCTCGGCGAGGCCGACAACTTCTGGGTGTCGGGCCCCACCGGCCCCTGCGGCCCCTGCTCGGAGATCTACTACGACTTCAGCCCCGAGCTGGGCGATGGCGACGGGCCCCTCGATCTGGAGGACGACAGCCGCTTCATCGAGTTCTACAACCTGGTGTTCATGCAGTTCAACCGCGACGCCGAGGGCCACCTCACGCCGCTGGAGAAACAGAACATCGACACGGGGCTGGGCCTGGAACGCATGGCCCAGATCCTGCAGGGGGTGCCGAACAACTACGAAACCGACCTCATCTATCCCCTGATCGAAACAGCCGCCACCCTGGCGGGGGTCAACTACCGACAGCTCGACGCCCGCGGCCAGACCTCCCTGAAGGTGATCGGCGACCACAGCCGCGCCATCACCCAGCTGATCGCTGATGGGGTGACCGCCTCGAATCTCGGCCGGGGTTACATCTTGCGCCGCCTGCTGCGGCGGGTGGTGCGTCATGGACGCCTGTTGGGCATCACCACCCCCTTCCTCACGGCGATGGGAGAGGCGGCGATCGCCCTGATGGAGGAGGCCTATCCCCAGCTGGTGGAGCGGCGCGAGGCGATCATGGCCGAGCTGGCCCGGGAGGAGGCCAGGTTCCTGGAAACCCTTGAGCGCGGCGAGAAGTTGCTGGCGGATGTGCTCTCCACTGGCCCGAGCCAGATCAGCGGTGAGCAGGCCTTCGAGCTCTACGACACCTACGGCTTCCCGCTGGAGCTCACCGAGGAGATCGCCGAGGAGCACGGGCTGGCGGTGGATCTGGCGGGATTCGAGCGGGCGATGGAGGCTCAGCGCCAGCGGGCCAAGGCCGCGGCCGTGCGCCTGGACCTCACCCTGCAGGGGGCGATCGAGGCCATGGCCGAGCAGCTGCCGGCCACTGAGTTCCGCGGTTATGAGGCCCTGGAGCACCCCAGCCAGGTGATGGCCCTGGTGGTGAACGGCGAGCCGTCCCAGGGCGCCCGGGCGGGGGATGCGGTTCAGATCGTGCTCGATTCCACGCCGTTCTATGGCGAATCCGGCGGCCAGATCGGTGATCGCGGTGTGCTGGCGGGGGGTGCCCCTGGGGCTGGGGCCGAAGCCGGCGTGATCGTGCGCATCGAGGCGGTCAGCCTTCAGCGCAAGCTGATCGTTCACCACGGCCGGATCGAGCGGGGCGAGCTAGCCCTCGGCGACACCGTCACCGCCCGGGTCGACCGCAGCTGCCGCCGCCGGGTCCAGGCCCACCACACCGCCACCCATCTGCTGCAGGCGGCCCTGAAGCAACTGGTGGATCCCTCGATCGCCCAGGCCGGCTCCCTGGTGGATTTCGAGCGGCTGCGCTTCGATTTCCACAGCCCCCGCGCCATCAGCCCCGACGACCTCGAGCGGATCGAAGAGCGCATCAACGGCTGGATCGCCGACGCCCATGCCCTTGAGGTGCGCGAGATGGAGCTGGAGCGGGCCCGCTCCGCCGGGGCCGTGGCCATGTTCGGCGAAAAATACGCCGACACCGTGCGGGTGGTGGATGTGCCTGGCGTGTCGATGGAGCTCTGCGGCGGCACCCATGTGGCCAACACCGCCGAGATCGGCCTGTTCCGGATCGTCAGTGAGAGCGGCGTGGCTGCCGGTATCCGCCGCATTGAGGCGGTGGCCGGTCCGGCGGTGCTCGACTACCTCAAGGAGCGCGACAGCGTGGTGCGGGCCCTGGGGGATCGCTTCAAGGTTCAGCCCGGCGAGATCCTCGAGCGGGTGGGCAGCCTCCAGGACGAGCTCAGGGCCAGCACCAGAGCGCTGGTGGCGGCCCGCTCCGAGCTGGCCCTGGCGCGGGCTTCGGCCCTGGCTGCCGGTGCCCGGGAGGTGGGGGCGTTCCGGGTGCTGGTGGCGCGGCTTGATGGGGTGGAGGGTGCCGCCCTGCAGACGGCCGCCCAGCAGCTCCAGCAGGGTCTGGGCTCGGCCGCTGCGGTGGTGCTGGGGGGGCTGCCCGCCCCTGAGGAGCCAGCCAAGCTGGTGCTGGCGGCGGCCTTCGGCGCCGAGGTGATCGCCGCTGGGCCGAAGGCCGGCAGCTTCATCGGTGCGGTGGCCAAGCGCTGCGGCGGCGGCGGCGGCGGTCGCCCCCAGCTGGCCCAGGCTGGCGGGCGTGATGCCGCGGCCCTTGATCCAGCCCTGGAGCAGGCCCGCGCCGACCTGATCGACTCCTTGTCGTGATTGGGCATGATCGGGGTTCATGTAGCCCCAGCTACAGACCAACTGCCTGGCTGGGGATATGGATCAGGGCCGTCCAGTCGTTCATGCCCCGCTGGATCCTGATCACATGATTGATACTCCCAGCAGCACCGCCGATGTTATTGAGGGGCTGCTTGCGGACCTTCATCGTCGCTATTCCCTGCTGGAGGATGGGGCTCCTGCTGACTACATCCCGGAGCTGGCCAAGGCGAATCCCTCGGATTTTGGCATCTCGATCACCACGGTGGATGGGCGCGTCTATGAGGTGGGCGATACCCGCAAACCATTCACGATCCAGTCGATCTCCAAGCCGTTCGCCTATGGTCTCGCCCTGAAGTTGTTCTCGGGCGAGTACCTGGCCACGAAGGTTGGGGTGGAGCCCTCTGGAGATGCCTTCAACGCCATCAGCCTCGATCAGAAGACGGGCCGTCCCCGCAATCCGATGATCAACGCGGGGGCGATCGCCACCACAGCGCAGATCTGGAACCACGACCCACATCAGGCTGAAGCCCTGATGCTCGACTTCTTCAGCGAACTGGCCGGGCGGCGCCTCAGCATCGACCAGGCGGTGTTCCAGTCCGAGCGTGCCACCGGCCACCGCAACCGAGCGATCGGTCACCTGCTACGCAATTTCGGAATCATCGAGGATGATCCGGAAGAGTCCCTTGACCTCTATTTCAAGCAGTGCTCGATCACCGTTACCTGCCACGATCTGGCGGTGATGGCCGCCACCCTGGCATGCCAGGGTCACAACCCCTTCACCGGCGCCCGGCCACTCACCCCCGAGATCACCGTGCGCATGCTGGCCCTGATGGCCACTTGCGGCACCTACGACTTTGCCGGTCAGTGGCTCTACGACGTAGGCATGCCGGCCAAGAGTGGCGTGGGTGGCGGCGTGCTGGCGGTGGTGCCCGGCCGGCTCGGCCTCGCCACCTATTCACCTCCGCTCGACGCGCTGGGCAACAGTGTGCGCGGCATTGCGGTCTGCAATGAGCTTTCCGACCGCCTCGCCCTCAGTCTCTTCAACCAATATCCCCAGACCAGTTCCACGATCCGGCGCTCTTACAAAGGCTCCCAGCGCCAGTCTCGGCGTTGGCGTGCGGCGGATCAATCCAAGTTGCTGCAGGAGCGGCGTGATGCGGTCCGGATCGTGCATACCCAAGGGGTGCTCGATTTCGCCGCGACCGAGAGGCTGCTCTCCGAGCTCAGCGAGATCATGTCTGATGCCTGGATCCTGGTGCTGGATGTGGCCCATGTCACGGAACTTCCGGAGGAATCCAGGGGGCTGTTCCTCAATGAGCTCACGTCTCTGCGGCGCCGGGGAGTGATCGTGCTGATGGCCCGGGGCCGCCATCTCAGCCTGCCCCGCACACTCTCCGTGGCCGGGGGAGAGGAGGAGATGCCCCAGTTCGACCATCTCGATCAGGCCCTGGAATGCGCCGAAGATCTGCTGCTGGAATCAACCAAAGACGAGGATCCGGATCCTCCCTTCAGTACGGAGATCGATCAGACGCTCGGCTTTCTGGGCATGTTGCAACCCACCCACCGCCAGACCCTGGCCGATCTGATGCAATCCCGCAACTTTGCCAGAGGGGAGCATGTGGTCAAGAAGGGCGATTCGGGCCATGAGCTTTTTCTGGTGCGGGAGGGTCGTTTCACCATCACCGTCGAACTGCGCGGCAGTGACGGGCATACCTATGCCTCCCGCCTGGCCACCTTCGAACCCGGGATGTGCTTCGGGGAGATTGCCTTCCTCTCCGGCACACCCCGAACTGCCAACGTGACAGCGGATCTCGACGGCAGCTGCTGGGTGCTGGAGCGCCACGATTTCGATAGCCTGCGCCAGTGGGAGCCCGATGCCGTCACGGACCTGTTGTTGGCCCTCTCCCGTGATCTGGGGACCAAGCTCGCCCTCACCAGCTATCAACTCGCCTTGATGGAACATCTGTGAAGCCGTTGTGCCCAATGACCTCCCGAGCGCTGATCTGGCAGCGTCGCTACGGGTTTGTACAACGTCAGCTGAGGTCGTTGTTTCCGTTGTTGCCCGGGCTCCCTTGCTGAGAGTTCAGATTGCCGAGAATTCAGGCGAGGGTTAGAGTGTGAGCGTTTCGAACAATTGTTTCATGCGTTTGAGCAGCTGATTCTCGTTTTGCTTCACCTTCTCCCTCTCCATTCCCTCCAGTTCGCCCCGACGCTTGCTCACTAGGTGGGCAAGTCGGTCCATCAGCGGTGGGTTGTCCAGCAGCAACGGACCCAGGCTGGGGCGTGACACCTCCAGCAGGACGCATTCCTCCAGGGCCCGGACGGTGGCACTGCGATTGCTGTCCGTGAGCATTGACATTTCCCCGAAGATATCTCCCTGCTTCAGGCAGGCCACCTGGAACGGTTCGCTGCCTTCCTGGTCCTTGAGCACTTGGACGAGCCCCTGTACCACCTGAAACAGGGAGTCGCCGCGGTTGCCCTCAAGCACCACCACTTCCCCAGGGGCGAAGCGCAGACAGCGGCTGGTCGTGGCCAGTTGCAGCATCTCCTCCTCGCTGAGGTCGCCGAAGAGGGGGTTGCGGCTGAGCAGGTCGCGACGCTCCTGCAGGCCGCGCTGCTCGGGGTGTCCGGAGTCGAGGATGGTCCGCTTCGGCCGCAACTCCCGCACCGGATAGGGCACGCTCTGGCCTGCTCGCTCCAGGGTGAACCAGATCTGCTCAAGCAGTTCACTGCGCAGGTCGAGGAGGTCGCCCAGGTTCCCTGGCTGCTGGAAGGCCAGGAGGTCGTAGGTGATGGCACTATCAGCAAAATCCAGCACCCGCACGGCTGGTGAGGGGTCCTTGAGCACACGGGGATGTTTCTCCAGAACATCCAGGAGTAACTGCTTGGCCTTGGAGGGGGGCAGAGAGTAATCGAGCCCCAGATTGAAGCGGTTGCCCATGGCTCCAAAGGACACGTAATTGCGCACCACCACTTCGGTGACCTTGGTGTTCGGCACCACCACCAGGGCACCCGTGAGGTCACGCAGGCAGGTGTCACGCCAGTTGATAGACACCACCACCCCCAAGGTCCCATCGCCCAGGTCGAGAAAGTCCCCCACAGAAAAGACATCATCGAACTGGAGTTCAAGGCCGGCGAAGAGGTCCTTGAGGGGCTCCTGAGCCGCTAGGCCTACCATCGCTGTGAGTACGGCCGAGGTGGTGAGCAGGCTCACCAGATTAAAGCGTGCTTGCTCCTGGACCACGATCACTGTGGCCACGGTGCCACCACCCAGGATCAACAACTGCATTAAAATGTCGGGCGGTTGTTTCCTCAGTCCCAGCGCAGCTGGCATCTCCAGGAATCCCCAGAGGGCCATGCGGATGCCCAGGTAGCTGAACATCAACTCGTCGATGGTGGAGATCCAGGCCCGGTAATGGGCGGGCATGAGGATGAGGGGGAGCGTGCGCACCACCGCCGAGCTCAGGATCGTCAGGGTCGCCAGCTGGAGTGGCAACTTCGGCAGGCGCAGCCGCCTGATCAGGAGCTGCAGAGGCAGCAGCAGGACCATCAAGACGATGGCGGTGAGCCAAACCTCCAGCAAGGGCATTCGTGGGTTCAGCAGTCAAACAACGCCAGCCACCCAGTCCATGACCCGGTCAGCCTGGAACGCAGGATAGATGTAAAAAGCAGAGCTGTTCTGATCACGCCAACTCCTGCCAGGCTTGGACCGTTCCCCTCCCCTATGCCATCGAGAGCCCATGGTTTGTCTCGTTCGCCCGATGGGGGCGCTGCCCCTTGTCCTGATCCTGCTGCAGCTGGCCCCGCCGGCTGCAGCTCAGAACGTGCAGCTGCGCTGCGATGGCACTCTGCTCGAGGCACGCGGCAGTGCCGAGCAAAAGCGCACGATCGACGTGCTCAAGGTGTCCTTGGCGCTCTCAGCGGAGGCGCCCACGGCCGACGCGGCCCTGGGCGAGCTTCAGCAGCGCCTGGCCGCGGTGCGCCAGGCGCTGCAGCGCCTGCAGGTCAAGGAGCTGGCGGTGAGTTCGCCATCCAGCTGGCAGCGGCCCGTGAGCCCGAATCGTCCGGCGGCGTTGGAGGCCAATCTTCAGGTGAACGGTGAGCTGCAGCCCTCCCAGCTGCAGGGCCTGATCCGCCAGGTGGGAAGCCTGCCCGGGGTCCGTCTGGCTCCTGTGTCCACGGAGGCGGACCCTGCTGCTGATCTGGCCGTGCGAGGCCAGCTGCTGCGGGGCGCCTATCAGGATGCACTCGGCCAGGCCCGCGCCATCGCCGAGGTGATCGGCCTGCGGGCCCTCAGCCCCCTGGAGGTCCAGATCGAGGGGGGAATGCGGCCGAGGCTGCTACGCACGGCGATGGCCGACGAGGCCGCCCCCTTCGATCCGGCCGAACTGGCTGCCCCCACCGACCGCTTGGGACTGCTGGTTCGGTTCTGTGCCAGCTGAACCGGCATAATCAGTACTTCTACGCAGGGCTGCAAGGGTGCTGGCGGCTGGGCAGACCCTTTCGGGGCTGGAACTTTTTTTGTTGCTGGCCATGGGCCACTTCGTGGGAGATTTCGGCCTGCAGAGCGATCGAATGGCTGTCGAGAAATGCCCCGGCCGCGACGTGACCCTGCCCTGGCAGTGGTGGCTGGCTGCCCATGCCGGCATCCACGGATTTTTGGTGGCGCTGCTCACGGGCGTGGTCTGGCTGGGGCTGGCCGAGTGGATCCTCCATGCCCTGATCGACAGCGGCAAATGCCGAGGGAGCTACGGACTGCGCGTGGATCAGGCCCTGCATCTGGGCTGCAAGGGCCTCTGGGTGGCCCTGGCCTTTGGATTTCCCGGTGGGGCGTGATAAGCGGCCGAACGAGGGGGATCAAACCGGCGGCCTAAGCCCTGCTCTTGCCCAGCTCCACCAGCCGGTCGCTTGCCAGGCTCAGGCAGTAATCGAGCGGCCGGATGGCGTTGGCGATGGCCGCCATCTGGGCCGTGTCGCCCCGGTAGGCCGCAGCGATGCCGTCGAGGAGGAGGCCGATCACCATGTTGCTGGACTTACAACGCTGGCTTACCAGAGAGAGCATCTCCATGGCCAGGTCGACGTCGAAGAGCAGGGTTTTGAGGAAGTTGTCGCCGCTGACTTCGACCAGCTCGGCCGGTCCCTCCACCACCCGCACATCGGCGGAATGGCTGCCGGTGCCGAACAGTCCCATCTCACCCAGCAGTTCTTCGGCTTCGACCACCGCCAGGGTGTGGGGCTTGAGCTCGAGCAGGCGGATCTGGATCGCCACCTTGCCGCTGGTGAGCAGCATCAGGCTGGTGGCGGGATCTCCCTGATGCATCAGCAGTTCTCCCTGGCTGGCATGGCGCTTGACCGGGGCCAGATCGGCGTGGTGGATCTTCAGCAGCAACTTGATGCGCTCGCGCAGGATTTTCAGCTGGGGTTCATCTCCCCACATGGCATTGGCTCCAATCAGGTCTGCAGGTAGGTGGTCTGGCGGAGGCTGCCTTCCAGGTGGGGCATCAACCGCTGGGCATCGCGGATCGGCAGGACGCCGCTGCTGATGGCCGCCTCCCTGGCCACCCGCAGGCGCTCGAGCAGCTGGTCGGGTTCGTGTTCCATCGCTTCAAGGATCTCGGCATTGGTGTTGCCCCTCACCACATGCTCCACCCGATAGCGGCCATTGGCACCTAGACGGATATCGACTGCATTGTTTCTGCCGACGAGGTCGTGGAGTTTGCCCATCACGTCCTGATAAGCGCCGCCGAGAAAGTGACGGTGTGCTGGCGTTCCTGCATTTCCCCCAGGAGCACGGGCGAAGGATCTGGAGCGCCAACCCACTCGAGCGGCTGAACAAGGAAATTGTGCGATTGTGAAGGTGGTGATTTAGCGAACGTCACACCCACTCGCGATGGCCCATTCTGATCCCCACCCTGACCACAGGCTGCTCGGCTTCCTCGCGGTGGCCGTCCTCAGCTTTGAGGCAAGCTCCGCCTTGGCCCAGGCCAACCAGCGCAGCGCCTTCCCCGGCCGTCGCATCGGTGGAGGCACCCGTGGTGAGTGCTCCTCCCGGGTGCTGGCGCACCTTGTGCCCGGCGACAGCGTCTTTGCCCCAGGCTCAGCCCTGACGGTGGCCCTGCTGGAGGGACCCACCGCCAACCCCCGCCCCCTGCAGGTGCAGTTCCGGCCCCAGGGCCCCGGGGGTACGGCCGCCGGGCCCGCCATGAAACGGGAATTGCCCCCAGCCCCGACGGGTGTGACCTTGCTCAGCCTCGGCAGCCTCAAGGGCTCCCAGGTCTGGGAATCCTCCTTCCGTTGCGCCGAGGCCAGTGAGATGCCTTCCAGCGATCCCCTCAGCTTCGTCGAAACGGTCTCGCCACCGGCTCTGAGCTTGCTCGTGACCGACGTGACCGTGAAGGACCGCAGCTTTCAGGCGGGCCTTCAGAAACTCAAGCGACTCTGTGGCTCCCAGGTGGCCAAGGCGGAGCTGGCCATGACCTTCGGTCTTGAGGATGTCATCGGTCCGAACTGGCCGGAGCAACTGCCGGTGCGCTGCCCCTGAGTTCCCAGACGTCAAGAGGCTCCTGTCGCCCCTTCACCTGCAGGCTGCCCCAGGCCTCCCACTCCATGGTCGTGGTGGTGTCCTTCTGGAGCACCAGATCGCGCGTTACCGAGGAGACCAGCACCCGGCAAAGGCCGTTCTGGCGGCTTTTCTCTGAGCTCTCCAGGCGCGAGGCGCAGTTGACCGTGTCGCCGATCACGGCGTACTCCAGCCGCTCACTGCTGCCCATCGAGCCCGCCAACACGGCGCCGGAGTGAACGCCAATGCGCATCAGCATCGCCGGTTCTCCGTCGGCGGCCAGGTCGCGGTTGAGTTGTTCCAGGCCGCTCTGAATCGCCAGGACGGCGTCGATTGCATCGGCGGCGTCGGCCGCCTCCCCCTTGCCCAGCGGCGCTCCAAACACGGCCAGGAATCCGTCGCCGGTGAACTTGTTGACCATGCCGCCACGGGCGGTGATCGCCGGCACGCACAGGGCCATGCCCCTGTTCAGCCATGCCAGCAGCTCCCCCGGCTTCAGCCGCTCCGAAACCGTCGTGAAGTTGCAGGTGTCGGAAAAAACGACGGTGACCGAAAGCAGGCGGCCCTCGAAGCGCCCGTCGCTGAGCAGTTCCTCCCGCTGCTCCCAGAGTTGCTGGGCCACCGCCGGCGAGGTGGTCTGGCCGAGCAGGCGTTGGATCTGCTGGCGCTGCTGTTGGCTGGCGGCCCCGCGGCGCAGCCAGGCGGCTCCCGCCATCAGTGTCATGGCCGCCAGGGGCAGGCTGGTTTGCACCCAGATCCCCTGCATCAACAGGGCCACAGCCGTCCCCAGGCCCAGCAGCACCACAGCCGTCACGACGAGGATGCTGGCCCGCAGGGTGGCGAAGCCTTCCCCCAGGGCTATACCGAGCCCCAGACCCAGCAGCAGCAGCAGCGTGCCGCTCCAGCCCGGCAGGGCCCACAGCCCATGGGATTGGCCATCGGCGAGGGCCAGCAGGTCGCTGGTGCGGTTGGCATGAAGTTCCACGCCGGGCATCTGCATCTGGCGGGCCGCCAGCACAAAGCGGGTTTGGGGAACGTTGAACAGATCCCGCAGGGAGGGGGCGATGCTGCCGATCAGCACGATTCGGCCATTGATCTGCTGCTTCGGAACCTTCTGGGTGAGCAGTTGATCCAGCGACCAGACGGGAAAGCTGCCCGGCTGATGGAACGCCAGCATCTGCTGGAAGCCGGCGGCATCGAGGTTGAAGTAACCGCCCGAATCGCGCTCGAGCCAGCCGTCGGCGTTGGGGCGGGTTTCAAGTCGTCGACGCAGCTCGCCGTTGCCGCGAAACACCTCCACGAGCCGCAGGGGCAGGGCCACCGTGGCGGCATCCTGGCCAGACACATGAACCAGGTCGCGGCGCACCACGCCGTCGGTGTCCACCACCAGGTCGTTGAAGGCCTGGCGATTGCTCGGGGTGCCAGGGATCGGGCCGATCGATTCGGCCGCGTTGAAGATCGACACCAGCCGCGGGTTGGTGCGTGCCTGGCGGTGCAGGCACTCCTGCTCGGGACCGACACCCTTGTTGCGGTAGATATCAAGGCCGATCACCTTGGCGCCATCGGCGCTGAGGGTGTCGATCGCCTGGCACAGCAGCTGGTCGTCGATCGGCCAGCCGTGGCGCGAGATGTCCGCTTCGCTGATGCCGATGATCGTGACCGGCGTGGTGGCTCCAGAGGGCGCCGGCCGCAGGTGGGTGACCAGGTCGTAGAGCAGCAGGTTGAGCGATTCGGCGATGCCCGTGAACCGCAGCGCCGCCACCAGCAGGGCGGCTCCTCCGAAGGGTGCCGCCAGCATGAGAACCTTGCCGATCCAGTGCTGACGAGTCGATCGGCGCATCATGGCGGGCCTCAGAACCGGTATTGAACCTTGCCGTAGAAGCCTTGACTCAGGGTCCAGTCGGCCCAAGGGCCCAGGTTGGTGTTGGTGCCCAACTGATTCACCCAGCCGGCTTCCAGGGTCCAGTTGTTGCCGGCGAGCCAGCGGGCGAGAACGCCGGTGGAGCCGACGTAGTCGGTGAAGCTGAGCCCCTGCAGCTTGGTGTTGATGCCGCCGTAGCCGAAGAAGGGCACCAGTTGCAAGGCATTCTTGTTCTTCTGCCAGAACGTCCAGACCAGTTCGCTGGTGCCGAGCCAACCGTTGTCGCCGCTGATCAACTGACCCGGCAGGCCGCGCAGACCCACATCGGAGCCGAGGGTGAACTGCATCGAGGAGGTGAGTGGGTTGAGGGCCAGCTGCCCCCCGGCTCGCAAATTGAGCTGCCAATTGGGTGCGAACCCCCAGGCGGCTGACACCAGGCCCCCCAGGGCGGTGGCTTGGCCCGGGACAATGCCCACTTGGGCTAGCTCGTTGATCTGATTGGTTGGGGTGAACGCACCAAGCCCCTGCAGGGCGTAGACGTTGCCGCTCCAGCCCACGGAGTTGCTCAGGCCGCTGCCGCTCAGCCCCACTCGCAGGAAGCCCGTGCGCGGGGAGCGCACGCTCTCGGGCAGGAAGCTGGGCAGGGCATTGCCTGCAAAGTAGGTGTCGCTGCGGTTGATACTCAGGCCGGCGAAGGCGGCCCAGCGCTGGGTGAGGGTTTCCCTGAACACCCATTCCAACTGCCCCAGACCCTGGAATTGCCTGGTGCTGAATTCGTTCGCCGGGGCGGGGAGCTCAATCAGGTTGCGGCGGCTGTAGCCAAAGGAGCCCGTGAGGTTGAACTGATCGCTGAGCGGGTAGGTGTAGCTGGCGGACGTTATCAGTGCCCCCAGGGAGGGGTTGTCGTCGAAGTTGAGTTCTCCGTAGAGCAGCAGGATGTCGCCGGGAGTGGCCAGCCCCCCCTTCACCAGGGTGCCGACGGCCCGGCCTTCGCCGGAGCCGCTGGAGCCGTCGTTGCGCAGGGAGAGGTCGCCCTGGAGCGGCTGGCTGCCCAGTTCCACGTTTACCGTCAACACGGCCTGGGTGGGGTCGCTGCCTAGGCGCGAGAGGTTGCTGCGGATGCTCTTGATGCCCGCCTGGCGCTGCAGCAACCGCAGTTGGCGTTCCACCTCGGCCAGGTTCAGAACTTCGCCCTGGAGCGCCCGCAAGAGGCGGGTGACGCGCCGATTGAGCCAGGGATTCTTGGCGTTGACCCGCACCTCCACGATCCGCCCTTCCACCACCTCCAGGCGGCCGGGCGCCGGGCTGGTTTCGACGAAGACGCGACTGTTGACGTAGCCATCCGCCACCAGCTTGGCCGTGAGGCTGGCGGCACAGGCCTTGAGCCGCTCGCCCGGATCGCTGATCGCCAGGCAGGGCTGAAGGATGGCGGTCAGCTCAGCGCTGGAGTAGCGCTTTGAGCCGCGGATCTCAGGCAGACCCTCGGGGCTGGTGGTGGGTTTTGTCGGGCTTGTGTCCCCGGGTTCGCTCGGACCTGATGGCTTAACTGGCTGCTCATCGATATCGATTCGGGGCGCTGGGCGGTCCGCATCGGGCCTCTGTTCGGTCGCGCCAGGGCCGGGCAGGCGCACCGGCCCTTGCTGCAGCGGTGGTGCCACCAGCTGGGCCAGCAAGGGTAGCGGGAACATGAGCGTTGGGTGAACATTGCAGATGAAAGCTATCGGAGGTTCGTCCGAATTTCACAGCGACGAGCCCCTTGGCCAATCGTCCTTGCCATTCCTGGTTGAGAATCTGATGATTTTGGTGAACGATCAGTGAGAGCCGGCTGGAATGAATGGGGCCGCAATGTTGTTTGTTGTTGGCCTTTCGCTGCTTGCTCCTTGAACTTCTGTCACATGGTGACGACGGCAACATCGGCCCTGATGAGCTTCCCCTAGAAGTAGTTAGGCTTCGGCCGAGAACCTTCATGTTTTGTTTTGTGGGCGTTCTCCCCATGGCGACGCTCTCCCGGATGACTCCATTCACTGGCCAGGCTGCTTCGGTGGCCCTGGGCCTTACGGCGCTCCTGGCTGGCGCTTCAGTTATGGCGGGCGAGGTAACGGCCACCGGCGGTGCCCTGGGCCTGGGTACCGCGGTGAACGGGCTGGCGGGCGGTAGCTGCACCGCCGGCCTCTGCCAGGTGGGCGGCGGCACGAGGGCTGACCGCAACCTGTTTCATCGTTTTTCGGCCTTCGACACCCGTGGTGGCATCACGGGGGTGAATTTCGCCACTGGCGGCTCCCAGAACGTGTTTGTGGGGGTCACCAACCCCCTGGGCAGCTTCATCGACAAGCTGATCTCGTTATCGAACCCCGGCAACCTGTACTGGCTCTCCCCCGGCGGCATCGCCATCAGCGGCGCCGGGGGGTTCGCCAACATCCAGCAGCTCAACTTGAGTACGGCCACCAGCTGGCGCCTTGGCAACGGCGTGTTCGATGCGGCGGGGACCACCGCCGGTCAGGCGGCCCTACTCAGTGGAACCCCGCTTCAAGGAGCGGCCGGCCCCCTCACCGATCCAGCCGGCCTGGCCGCGATCGGCCTGCAGGCAAATGGTGATCTCAGCCTCTCGGGCGGTCTGCTGACGGTGGACCAGAGCCTGCTGCTGGATGCCCAAGGCGGCAACGTGCTGCTGCAGGCGGCTGGGATCCAGGCGCCCAGCCTCTCGATCAGCGGCCATTCCCTCCTGCAGAACACGGCCCTTACAGCCAGTGGCAGCAGTGGCGGGTCGGTCACGATCAACGCCAAGGGCTCTGTGGTGAGTGGTGCGCCGATCGAGGCCAAGGGCCGTGCTGGTGCTGGCGGCAGCATTGCCATCACCGCCGGCCAGGCAGTGGTGCAGAGCGCTGGTGCGTTGCTCGATGCCAGCGGCAGCAGCGCCGGCGGCTCGATCAGCATCCAGGCGGGCAAGAGCCTGTTCACATCGGCTACGGCCAAAGCCTTGGGCACGGGGGCCGGCGCCAAAGGAGGCACGATCGAGCTCACCGCCCCCACGGTGAACCTGGCGGCGGCCCGGATCGATGCCAGTGGCAGCGGCGGTGGCGGGGCCGTGCGCGTGGGTGGCGGCTACCAGGGCCAGCCCCTGAGCCTCGGTGGCGCCAACGCCAGCAGCACCACGGTGAACGCCGCCAGCACCCTCGAAGCTGACGCCACGGACCTGGGAAACGGCGGCCAGGTGGTGGTCTGGTCGGAGCAGGGCACCAGCTTCCGTGGCACGGTGAGCGCTAAGGGTGGTGCGGCCGGCGGCGACGGCGGTGTGCTGGAGGTGTCTGGAAAGGAACAGCTCCTGTTCGGCGGCGGGGGCGATGCCTCGGCGCCCAAGGGCGAGCCCGGCAGCCTGCTGCTCGATCCGAAGAACATCGTGATTGACGCCAATGCCATCACAAGTGGCTACGACGTCACCCAGCTGGTGGACCCCAACCCCGGCGCAGGTGACAATTTTGCCCTGCAGGCGCTGGTTCTCAGTGGCGGCAACATCGTCGCTACCGATCCCTTCGACGATGCCTTCGCTCCCGACTCCGGCGCGACCTACCTGTTCAACGGAACCAACGGCCAACTGATCTCCGCCCTCACAGGAAATAGTGAGAATGATCAGGTGGGCATTGGCGGTGTCACTGAACTCAGCAATGGCAACTTTCTTGTCTCCAGCCCGAACTGGAACGGCAGCCCCTTGGCCAGCGATCTGGGCGCCGTGACCTGGGGCAGCGGCAGCAGCGGCGTCAGTGGTGCGGTGAGCAGCGCCAACTCCCTGGTGGGCACCCAGGACTTTGACCGTGTGGGCAATTTCGGCATCACAGCCCTGAGCAATGGCAACTATGTGGTGAATAGTCCCAACTGGGCCAACGGAAGCGCCCAATTTGCCGGCGCTGCGACCTGGGGCAATGGCAGCAGCGGCGTGAGTGGAGAGGTGAGCAGCAGCAATTCCCTGGTGGGCACCCAGGACTTTGATTTTGTGGGCAGTTTCGGCATCACAGCCCTGAGCAACGGCAACTATGTGGTGAGCAGTGGCAGCTGGCACAATGGCAGCGCCCAAGATGCCGGCGCCGTGACCTGGGGCGACGGCAGCAGCGGCGTGAGTGGAGAGGTGAGCAGCAGTAATTCCCTGGTGGGCACTCAGGACTTTGACCGTGTGGGCAATTTCGGCATCACAGCCCTGAGCAACGGCAACTATGTGGTGAATAGCGCCGAATGGGCCAACGGAAGCGTCCAACTTGCCGGCGCCGTGACCTGGGGCAATGGCAGCAGCGGCGTGAGTGGAGAGGTGAGCAGCAGCAATTCCCTGGTGGGCACCCAGGACTTTGATTTTGTGGGCAATTTCGGCATCACAGCCCTGAGCAACGGCAACTATGTGGTGAGCAGTGGCAGCTGGAACAATGGCAGCGCCCAAGATGCCGGCGCCGTGACCTGGGGC
>NZ_JAHLYS010000010.1 GCF_025128055.1 Synechococcus sp. CS-1329
ATGCCACCGGTGGGTCCACGGGCCCACCACTGCATCACCAGTGAGTTTCATCAAGAGACTGAAAGCCCCTGCCACGGCAGGGGCTTTTTTGTTGGCGATTCAGGGGATGTGAATCAGGCTGGTGCCGGGCTTCATGGCCGTTCTGGTGCTGCTCTGCCTGGCGCTGCTGCTCTCGATCCCCGTGCTCAAGCTGATCGGCAGCTCCCCTACGCTCGCGTCAGCGTGACGCAGCCATGGGCAGCAGCTTCGGTGATCAGTTCCGGATTCAGACCTTCGGCGAATCCCACGGCGGTGGTGTGGGGGTGATCGTCGATGGCTGCCCGCCGCGGCTGGCCCTTGACCTGGAGGCCATTCAGGCGGAGCTGGATCGCCGTAAACCGGGCCAGAGCAAGATCACCACCCCCCGCAAGGAGGATGACCGCGTCGAGATCCTCAGCGGCCTGCTCGATGGCGTCACCCTGGGCACACCGATCGCCATGGTGGTGCGCAACAAGGACCAGCGTCCTGGCGACTACAGCGAGATGGCGGTGGCCTTCCGCCCCTCCCACGCCGATGCCACCTACCAGGCGAAGTACGGCATCCAGGCCCGCAGCGGCGGCGGCCGGGCTTCGGCGCGGGAAACGATCGGCCGGGTGGCCGCCGGTGCCATCGCCAAACAACTGCTGACCCGGGCCCATGGCACCGAGGTGATCGCCTGGGTGAAGCGGATCCACACGATCGAGGCCACGATCGATCCGGCAAGCGTCACGCTTGCCGACGTGGAGGCCAACATCGTGCGCTGC
Source organism: Synechococcus sp. CS-1329 (assembly GCF_025128055.1). Lineage (GTDB taxonomy): Bacteria > Cyanobacteriota > Cyanobacteriia > PCC-6307 > Cyanobiaceae > Regnicoccus_A. Next base: position 783 of record NZ_JAHLYS010000010.1, read on the forward strand.
CCCGATGCCGCCTGCGCCGAGCGGATGATCGAGCGCATCGAGGCGATCGGCCGCGAGGGTGATTCCTGCGGTGGCGTGATCGAATGCGTGGTGCGCCGGGCGCCGGTGGGGCTGGGCATGCCGGTCTTCGACAAGCTGGAGGCGGATCTGGCCAAGGCGCTGATGTCGCTGCCGGCCACCAAGGGCTTCGAGATCGGCTCCGGCTTCGACGGCACCCTGCAACGGGGCAGCGAGCACAACGACGCGTTCCTCGCCACCACTGACGGCAGCCTGCGCACCGCCACCAACAACTCCGGCGGCATCCAGGGGGGCATCAGCAACGGCGAAACCATCGTGCTGCGGGTGGCCTTCAAGCCCACCGCCACGATCCGCAAGGCCCAGCAGACCGTGACCTCCAGCGGCGAAGCCACGGTGCTGGAGGCGAAAGGTCGCCACGATCCCTGCGTACTGCCCCGGGCGGTGCCGATGGTCGAAGCGATGGTGGCTCTGGTGCTGGCCGACCATCTGCTGCGCCAGCAGGCTCAGTGCAGCCTCTGGTGATCGGCCGCTGCCGCAGAGACGTAGGCCGCCACCCAGCCAGCCAGGCGCGGATCCAGGCGGGGAGCGGCCCCCGCAGCATGGAGGGGCTCGAAGAGGGTGGAGCCCAGGGCCAGGGCATCGACACCCCCCTGGAGCCAAGCATCGAGATGGGCCACCTCCAGACCGCCGGCGGCGATGCAGAAGGGCAGGGGCTCCAGGGCCGCCGCAAGTGAACCCCAGTACCCAGGGCCCAGGGTCGTGGCCGGGAAGAGCTTCACGGCCGCGCAGCCCAGCCCCAGCGCCTGCTGCACCTCCGTGGGGGAGAAGACCCCAGGCACCAGGCCAATGCCCAGGCGCTGGGCACAGCTCAGCAGGGCCGGATCGAGAACGGGGGAGAAGGCGAAACTGAAGCCGGCCTGCCGGGCCGCCTCCAGGGCCTCGATGCTGCGCACCGAGGCCGCCCCGAAGCGGATAGCAGGGAAACGGCGGACCAGCTCACGGCAGTCGTGGCTCCAGCGGGGCGATGGACTCCAGGCAATCTCCACATGGCGAATCCCGGCCGCGGCGAGGAGCGCGATCCGGGACACAGCCTCTAGGGGATGAAACGGGCGCAGCACCGCCAGCAGTGGCAGCGCCCGCAATTCATCCAGCAGCGTCAGCGACTCAGACGTATTCAGCCACGCGCACATCGCTGCGGATCAGGAGCTCCTGGAGCTCTTCGGCATCGACGGTTTCCTTCTCCACCAGCATCTCGGCCAGTTCATCGAGCACCAGACGGTTCTCGAGCAGCACGCGCTTGGCGCGGCGGTAGGCCTCAGCCACCAGCAGACCCACCTCGTCATCGATGGTGGCGGCGGTGTCTTCGGAGAAGTCGCGCTCAGCAGCGATGTCGCGGCCGAGGAACATGCCGCCCTGGGCGCGGCCGAGGGCCACGGGACCCAGCTTGTCGCTCATGCCGAAGCGGGTGACCATCTGACGGGCGACACGGGCCACCTGCTGGAGGTCGTTGGAGGCTCCGGTGGTGACTTCATCTTCGCCGTAGACGATCTCCTCAGCGACGCGGCCACCTAAGGCCACGGCCATCTGGTTCTGCAGATAGGAACGCGAATACAGGCCCGACTCCATCCGCTCCTCACTGGGGGTGAAGAAGGTGAGGCCGCCGGCCTGGCCCCTGGGAATGATGCTGATCTTCTGCACCGGGTCGTAGTCGGGCATCAGGGCGCCCACCAGGGCATGGCCCGATTCGTGATAAGCCACGAGCCGCTTGCGCTTCTCGCTCATGACGCGATCTTTCTTCTCCGGACCGGCCATGACGCGCTCAATGGCGTCATTGACCTCATCCATCGAGACCTCGGTGAGCTGACGGCGGGCCGCCAGGATCGCCGCTTCATTGAGCAGGTTGGCGAGATCAGCACCGGTGAAACCGGGGGTACGGCGCGCCACCTTGTCGAGGTCGACGTCTTTGGCCAGGGTCTTGCCGCGGGCATGGACCCCGAGAATCTGCAGACGGCCGGCATAGTCAGGACGGTCGACCACCACCTGGCGATCGAAGCGACCCGGCCGCAGCAGGGCTGAATCGAGCACATCCGGGCGGTTGGTGGCCGCCACGATGATGATGCCGGTGTTGCCCTCGAAGCCGTCCATTTCGGTGAGCAGCTGGTTGAGGGTCTGCTCGCGCTCGTCGTTGCCGCCGCCGAGGCCTGCGCCCCGCTGCCGGCCCACCGCGTCGATCTCGTCGATGAAGACGATGCAGGGGGCGCTCTTCTTGGCCTGCTCGAACAGATCACGCACGCGGCTGGCGCCCACGCCCACGAACATCTCCACGAACTCCGAGCCGGAGATGGAGAAGAAGGGAACACCGGCCTCACCGGCGACGGCCTTGGCCAGCAGCGTTTTGCCGGTGCCCGGAGGGCCCACCAACAGCACACCCTTGGGGATCTTGGCGCCGACGGCCGTGAAGCGATCAGGGTTCTTGAGGAAGTCGACCACTTCGGTGAGCTCGAGCTTGGCGCCCTCAATGCCGGCCACATCACCAAAGGTGACCTGGGTCTGGGGTTCCATCTGCAGGCGGGCCTTGCTCTTGCCGAAGCTCATGGCGGGGTTGCCACCGCCGCCCTGGGCCCGGCGCAGCAGAAAGAACAGACCGCCGAGAAGCAGCAGCGGGAAGAGCAGGCTGCCCACGGCCTGCTGCCAGGCGGCTGGCTCACGGTTGGGCTGAACGGCGATGTCGACGTTGTGATCGGTCAGCAGCTTGAGCAGATCCTTGTCAGGGGCGAGGTTGACCACGGCCCGGTTGCCGTCGTTCTCCACCACTTGGGCGGTGCCCCGATCGGGGGAGATCAGCACCCGCGAGATCTGGTTCTCCTGAACCGCCTCAACGAAATCGCTGTAGCGGAGGCTTCTGGGGGCATTGGCCGGATCAGGGCGACCCAGGAAAGCGGAGCCCACCGCAATCACCACGATCGCCAGGAGCACATAAAGCCCCGCGTTGCGCCAGCGTTTTTTCAACCTGCGTGCTCCTGAGAGGGGAAGTAACAGAATGTTAACCGTCGCTGGGGACCGTCAGGCGGACCGCAGCACCTCCACCACGCTCCGGAAGGCGAACCACTCTGGGATCTCCTCGCCGCTGCGCAGCATCTGCCGGAACTGGGTTCCGCTCAATTTCTTTACATGCAGCCCCCGCGCTTCGGCGTGCTCGGCCGTCACGTAGCCCTCTTCTTCGGTGTACACCAGGTTCAGCGAAGGCACCGTTTCCATGCCCAGCTCCGGTGCGTTGTCGCGGGCAAAGTCCTGGGCGTCGTAGGGGCCGTAGAAATCCTCACCGCTCAAGGAGCTCTTGCAGCCCGCCATGTCGCGGCCAATGATGAAGTGGGTGCAGCCGTAGTTCTTGCGGATGATCATGTGCTGCAGCGCCTCCCGCGGCCCTGCCATGTGCATGGCATAGGGCAGATAGGCCCAGCGGATGCGCGGGTTCGCCACCTCCGCCGCCAGCCGCTCGTAGGTCTGGAAACGCACCGCACCGGCGATGTCGTCCTCCTGGGTGGGGCCGCAGGTGGGATGCACCAGCACCACCCCTGCCTCGCTCACATTGGTGGCGTGCAGGGCGCGGGTGAACAGCTCGTAGTGGGCCCGGTGAATCGGATTGCGGCACTGGAAGGCCACCACGTCCTGGCCGTGGGGCAACTCGGAGCGCACCTGCTCCGGGGTACGGCAGGGGAAGACCCGCTGGGGCAGCTCCAGGCCCTGGAGGGCACCGCCGAGGTAGTAGCGGCCGCGCTCGCTGGCGATCATGCGCACTGCCGGGTGCTCAAGAGACGTGGTGCCGTAGCAGCCCTTGGCCTCTTTGACCTTGTCGGGCTCCCAGCGGCTCTCCACGGTGAACACCGCCAGCTCCTGGCCCTGGTAGGTGAGCAGCAGGCGCTCGCCCACCGCCACCTCCTCCTGGTCGGTGTCGAACACGATCGGCAGGCCGAACAGCAGCCCCGACGTGGTGCGGTGGCCTGCCACCACCGCCTCGTAGTCCTCCTGGTGCATGAAGCCCTGCAGCGGCGAGAAGCCGCCCACCATCAGCAGCTCCACGTCACAGGCGTTGCGGTGGCTGCACTCGATCACCCGATCCACGCCCGCCGTCAACGCCTGCCGCTGCTCAGCCGGCACGATCAGATCCACCAGCGTGCCGCCGTGGGGCGGGATCAGGCCGGTGCTGGAGCGCCCTGAGGGAGCAGCGGTGGTCATGGAGAGGCCAACAGCAGATGAAGCCAATTGTTCCAGAGTGGGCGTCAAAGGCCTGGGAGCGGCCACAGAAAAAGGCCCCCGAAGGGGCCCGTTCCGGCGGTGAAGCCTCAATCGAGACCTGGGCTCAGGCCTGCTCGAGGCGGCCGTAGAGCTCACCGGTGATCTTCACATCAACGGCCACCTTGCCGCCCATGTCGGTGTCAGAGGGCTGAATCGCTGTGAACACGCCAGCGAATTCACCAGTGGCGCTGTCGACCTTGGTGATCGAGAGGTTGATGGTGCCGACGCCATCGACGTACTGCTTGATGTTTTCCTTGTTGAGATCTTCGTCGTCTCCGGCAGGGACCAGACCGACGGCACTGCTGTAGCCGGTGGTGAGGCCACGGCCCTTGGGATCAAGGAAGTTGGCCGTGCGGTAGCTCGGAGCCCGGTAGGGGCCCTCAAAATCCGTGCTCGGGCTGATGGTGGTGCCATCGGCTGTGGCGACCAGCTTCTTGGTGGAGAAGGTGAAATACACCTCCTCACCACCCGGCAGGAGGACGGTGATCGGCTGGAAGTCGATGCCGCCAAGCTCCTTGAAGGTGAGCGTGGTGTCGTCGATCTTGAGATCGCCGTAGACCTGATCAAGGCTGGAGGTGAAGCGGGTGAGGATCTTGCCCTCCACGAACTGAGCCTCCTGGCGCTTGTTCGTGGGCTCACCTTTCACGAACACTTCGCTCGGGTGGAGGCAGACCTCACGCAGCTGGTAGCTGTTGGCCGGGTCAAGGGGGATGGAGCCGCGAGCCGACTCCGGAAGGGTCGGGCAGTCGTTGGCCTTGCCTGTATTGACGATGTCGTCGTAGGTGACATTGGCCCGATCAACGGCTTTGGCGCCGTTACCGCACGCTGTGACCAGCGTTAGGCAGAGCGCCAGCACGAGGGCCAGAAAGGGTCGAAAACGCATTGGGAGAAGCCGCACAAGCAGGGTGAAACCTTGGTGGTGGGTGCGCCAGCAGGGATCCTACAGATGAAAAACCCCAGTCCCGGTAGCATGTTGCGGCTCTCAACAACCCGTAGGACGGGACGCAACACGGCAGCCATGACCGAAGGTTTCAACGCTCCGGCCGAAGCCCAGGCTCCCCAGCAGGCCGTCGGCGAACTGGTGCGGGATCTCCACCAGCTCGCCGAGGAGCTCGAAGGGCAGCCCGAGGCGCTGCTCAGCTTGCTGCGGGAGCTGGAAACCCTGCATCGCTCGATTCAGGATGGCGCCTTCCGCCGCAGCCTGCCGGGCGATCGTCAGCACCTGTTCGCCCTGCTCAGGGACATGGAGCGCAGCGGCGGCTGGCCCTACATCCCCCGCCTGCAGCTGCGCACGTTCATGGATCTGCTGCAGCGCGACGACCAGCCGGCCCTGCGTGAGGAGCCTCCGCTGGCGGCCTGAGCGGATCCAGCAGGGCCCCGAGGGCAGCGATGAGCTGATGGGCCACGGCGAACTTGCCGGCGGGCTCGATGCGCAGCTCCCGCTCCCCCGGGCCCAGCAGCCAGCCTTCGTTGCCGCTCGCCCCGAAACCGGCCTGGGGCTGATCGATCGGGTTGGCGAAGAGCAGATCGCAGCCCTTGCGCAGCCGTTTGGCCCGGGCCTGGGGCAGCAGATCACCCGTGTGGGCGGCAAAGCCGAGGATCCGCTGGCCGGGGCTGCGGCGGGCCACCAGCCGGGCCAGCAGATCCGGCACCTCACACCAGCCAGCGCCCAGGCTGGTGAGCAGGTCCTGCTTGCTGAGCTTCTGAAGCTCCGGGGTGCCGCGGCCGTGGTC
>NZ_JAHLYS010000011.1 GCF_025128055.1 Synechococcus sp. CS-1329
CACGCTCTCCCGGTTTGGCGGGCTCATGCGCTGGCGGACTTGGTCCCGCACAGCGGTGTCATAGGTCGGTTTCATGGTCGTCGGTTTGGCCCCCTGGTGGATGGGTCAGACCGAGCGGACAACTTTCCTGACGCAGGGGGTGGGGCCGATCACTCTGGGGATCCTGTTCGCGGTGGGGGTGAAGATCCTTAAGACCTCCAACCACGGTCTGCCGGCCTATGCGGTGTCAATCGCAGTGTGCGTTTTGATGTTGCGCACCCACATTTCGCCGCTGTGGTTCATGGCTGTGGCCGGGTTACTGGGAGGGTTTGGGGTGATCAACCGCTGAAGGGGGGCCAGCATGGTTCGGCTGGATCAATCTGTATAACCCCATCCACCAGGCGGGCCTGTTCGCAGAAGCCTTGCGGAGGTGAACCCTCCGGCCCCCTGGCGATCACCTCGGCGATGCGCAGCTGCAGCGGCCGCAATTGCAGCGCCACGATCCTGGCCTCTGAATCACCGTGGCAGCCGGCATGGGCCACCCCCCGCAACCGGCCCCACACGAGCACATGCCCGCCAGCGCTCACGCGGGCGCCTGGGTTGACATCTCCGAGCACCAGGGCCGTGCCCTCCACCTGAAGGTGGTCGCCGGAGCGCAGGGTGCCCCTCTGAATCACCAGATCAGGGTCGGGGTGTGAATCAGCACTGACTTCTGGAGGGCTTGGCGGCTGTAGCTCTGTGGCCAGGCCGATGGCCGCCGCGGCTGCGAGGGTGAGGGACTGGCGGCCAGCCACGCCGATCAGCTGGAGCTGGTGGGCGGCCAGCTGGCGCTCAAGGGCGCGCAGATCGGTCACCGTCAGGAGCCAGTCGCCGCTCTGGAGCAACAGGGCCCCGCCGCTGCTCAGCCCGTCGAGGCACCGCTTCAGCTGCTCCGGCAAAGGGTCAGACCCGGGCCCAGGTTCAGGCAGCAGCAGCTGATGGGGCAGGGGCCTGCGGGCGGCAGGCACGAACTCAGCAGCCATCGCCACATGCGAAGGAGCCCAACTTAGGCAGCGCCATGGTCCCTGCCCCGCAGGGCCCTGGCCCTCTGCCGCAGGGGTTCACTCACCTCGGGGGGGTGGATCAACCAGGCCAGCTCCACCGGCTTCACCAGGCTGGCCACCAGGGGGGATCGCTCCTCCAGGGCCGCCAGCGATTCCCCATCCCAGAGCCGCAGGCCACCTTTATAAGGGTCATACCCACGATTCTGGCGCTGTTGCAGGGCGCAGCACAGGCTGGGCTTCAACCCGGCCGCCTCGCTCAGTCGCTGGGCCAGGGCCAGCAGCTCCAGCCGCCCCCCGGCCTCCAGATGGCTGACGTCACTGGCCCGCAGCAGACGCCGATCCAGCAGGCGCCCGCAGAGCTCCTGCAGGTCAGTGGGCCCCGCCTCCCGCCAGCGCACCAGGTGGTACCCCGTACGCAGGTCGTCGTTGGCCAGGTAGGTCTCCAGCTCGAGACTCCCAGGGCGCCACAGCCATGCGGCCATCACCTCGTCGGCGTCGACGCCGCCTTCGGGCCCGAGGCGGCGGGCCAGCTGGATCGCCTGGGTGAGCAACCAGTTGCAGACCACATTGAGCCGGTGGTTGTAGAGGCTGCGGTACATCAAGCTGCGCACCACCAGGTAGTGCTCCACCGCCATCAGTCCCTTCGGGTGCAGCGCCAGGCTGCCGTCGGGAGCCACGGTCAGAGCCCCCAGGATCCGCTCCAGGTCCAGCTGGCCATAGCGGGTGCCGGTGCTGTGGCTGTCCCGCAACAGGTAATCGAGCCGGTCGCAATCGAGCTGGCCACTCACCAGGGAGGCCAGCGCCGGCTGCCGGTGATGGCCGTGCTCCAGCAGGTCGGCCACGGCATCGGCACTGCCGGGGGCATGGCGCTCGAGGGGCTCCCGCAGGGCGGGGTGCTCCCGCACCAATCGGGCCGACCAGGTTTCATGGCGCAGCCCGTACATCTCCTCGCCTGAGTGGCTGAGCGGGGCGTGTCCCACGTCGTGCAGCAGGGCCGCGGCGTAGAGCACCCCCTGGTCTTGTGCCAGCTGCGGGACCTGGCGCTCCAGCTCGTGCAGGGCCAGCCGCGCCAGATGCAGCACCCCCAGCGAATGGGTGAAGCGGCTGGACTCGGCCCCATGAAAGGTGAGAAACGCCGGCCCCAGCTGACGGATCCGGCGCAGACGCTGGAAGGGGGCCGTGTCGATCAGCTCCATGGCCAGGCCTTCGGCTGGATCGTTGCGCTCCAGCCGGATCGCGCCGTGCAAGGGATCGTGATAAGTGCGCTGGCTCATGCCTTGGGGAGCTCCTGCAGCAGCTGCTCGACGGCCAGCTCCAGCCAGGAGTCATCATCCCCGCCGGGATTGAGGGGCTCCGGCTCGGGCAGCAGCCGATTAGGTGCGATGCCCTGGTTCTGGATGTCACGGCCGCTGGGGGTCACGTACCGGGCCACGGTCACGGCCAGACCGCTGCCGTCCCCCAGGTTGATCAGTGTCTGGATCAGCCCCTTGCCGAAGGTGCGGCTGCCTAGCAGGGGGGAGCGGCCGTCGTCCTGGAGGGCTCCCGCCAGGATCTCACTGGCGCTGGCGGTGCCCCCATTCACCAGGGTGACCATCGGGCCGCCGTACAGCTGGCCGGCCGCGGCCTGCCTGAGCTCACTCAATCCCTCGCGGTTCACGGTTTCCACGATTGGCTGGGCGGCGAGAAAGGCATTGGCCACAGCCACTCCCCCCTCGACAAGACCACCGGAGTTGTTGCGCAGATCGAGAATCACCCCCTCCACGCCCTCCTGAGCGAAAGCCTGGAGGGTCTCCCGCACCCCAGCGGGAACCGGCTCGCTGAACTGGGTGATGCGCAGCAGGCCAAGGAGATGGCCTCCGCGTTTGAGCAGCCTGGAGCGCACGGGTTGCAACTCCACCCGCTCCCGCCTGAGCAGTACCGACCTGGGCTCAGCCTGGGGGTCGGGGGGCTGGATCAGCACCTGAACGCTGGTGCCGGCGAGGCCCCTCAGGCGCGCTGCCGTGGCCTCCAGCCCCAGGATCCGGCATGGTTCGCCCTCCACCTCCAGCACTTCGCTGCCCGAGCTGATGCCGGCTTCGGCGGCCGGTGATCCATCCAGCGGTGCGATCACCACGATCCCCTGCCCGTCTTCAGCGAGGCTCAGCTGCAGGCCGACGCCGCTGACGCTTCCCTCAGTTGTGGCACGCAGGGCTCCGTAGTCGGCCGGGCGCAGCACACGGGTGTAGGGATCGCCGATGGGCTCGAGCATCGCAGCGATCGCGTCATAGGCCTGGGCGCTGGTTTCGATCGGCTGTTCCAGGGCTTTCTGGCGCAGGCGACGCCAGTGAACGATTTCAAAACGTGTGGGGTCGACATAGCTCTGGTTCACCAGCCGCCAGGCCTCCACCACCAGTTGCTGGGCATCGCTGAGGGCCAGTGCAGGCCTGGGCTGCAGCAGCCCCAGGCCCAACCCGAGGCAGAGCAGCAGGGCTAGCGCCACTGCTCTGTTGCGCCAGCTGAGGGGCGGCTTGGTGGGGGTCTTGGGCAGGCTCATCGCTGGCAAACGGGGCACGGGGCGGCAATCACGACCGATGGGCGGCTATCGGTAGACTCTCGCAACCCCAACCCAGCACTGCATGGCGAACTCGTCTCCCGCCGCCAAGTCGTCTCCCGTTTTCGACTGGTTCGAGGAGCGCCTGGAACTCCAGGCGATTGCGGACGACATCTCCTCAAAGTACGTGCCGCCCCACGTCAACATCTTCTATTGCCTCGGTGGCATCACACTGGTCTGCTTCCTGATCCAGTTTGCCACTGGATTTGCGATGACCTTCTACTACAAGCCCACGGTGGCTGAGGCCTACTCCTCGGTTCAGTACCTCATGACTGACGTCAGCTTCGGCTGGCTGATCCGTTCGGTGCACCGTTGGAGCGCCAGCATGATGGTGCTTATGCTGATCCTGCACGTCTTCCGCGTGTATCTCACCGGCGGCTTCAAGCGTCCCCGCGAGCTCACCTGGGTCACCGGCGTGGTGATGGCCGTCATCACCGTTGCTTTCGGTGTCACCGGCTACTCCCTTCCCTGGGATCAGGTCGGCTATTGGGCCGTCAAGATCGTCTCGGGCGTTCCCGCCGCTGTTCCGGTGGTCGGCGATTTCATGGTTGAACTGCTGCGCGGTGGTGAGAGTGTCGGTCAGTCCACTCTGACCCGCTTCTACAGCCTGCACACCTTTGTGATGCCCTGGCTGCTGGCCGTGTTCATGCTCGTCCACTTCCTGATGATCCGCAAGCAAGGCATTTCCGGTCCTTTGTGATCTGAAGCTGCAGCCGCGATCAACTGATTCAGCTACCTCACCCCTCTCTCCACTCCTCGGTGCCTGCGATGCACATCCTCAAGAAGCCTGATCTCAGCGATCCCAGCCTGCGGGCCAAGCTGGCCAAGGGCATGGGTCACAACTATTACGGTGAGCCCGCCTGGCCCAACGATCTCCTCTATATCTTCCCGGTGGTGATCCTCGGCACCATCGCCTTGGTGGTCGGTCTGGCGGTGCTGGATCCAGCCATGCTTGGCGACAAGGCTGATCCCTTCGCCACACCGCTGGAGATCCTGCCCGAGTGGTATCTCTACCCCGTTTTTCAGATTCTGCGGGTGGTGCCCAACAAGCTGCTCGGCATCGCCCTGCAGACGATGGTTCCCCTCGGTCTGATGCTCATCCCCTTCATTGAGAGCTTCAACAAGTTCCAGAACCCCTTCCGCAGGCCCGTGGCCATGGCCGCCTTCCTGTTTGGAACGGTGTTCACGATATATCTGGGCATCGGCGCTGCTCTGCCCATCGACAAGTCACTCACCTTGGGTCTGTTCTGAATGGATCGCACCGACCAGGCCGCAGCCTGAACCGCTGCCTGGTCGCTCCAATGTTTCAGCCGCCGTTGACCACGGCGGCTTTTTTTATGGCGGCCCGTCGAGCGAGAGCACCGACACATCGGCGGGATTGACCCGCAGCAGATGATGCAGCAGCAGAAAGCCCACAATGGTCCAGGTCTGGTAGGTACGGGACTGCTGCCCCACCCAGGTGCCGGTGGGCCCATCGAAGTATTCGGCCCACTGCTGGCGCGGCAACTGATTCAGCTGCGACCAGTAGCACTCCTCGAGCATGGCCTTGGCCTGCCCCATCAGCAGCACATCCGCCTGGGGGTGCCGCTGCTCGTGCTGAAGGATGGCCCCACCGAACGACCAGAGCAGGCAGGGCCAGTGACCGCCGTTGTGGTAGCTCCAAGGCCAGTTTTTGGGATCTGAACCGGTCTTGTTCATCCACTCGGCCGCCTCCATCGGGGGATGGCAGATGCGCATCGGCATCTGGGCCATCAGGTGGCTGCGGTTGTGCAGCACCAGACGGAACAGGGCCCGCTGCTGCGGTGCGGCCAGCAGACCGAACAGACAGGCCAGGGAATTGCCCAGGCTGTAGAAGCGGAAATCCGGACGGCCCGTGCGGATGTTGCCGATCAGGTAACCGCCGCGATCTTCCAACCAGTCCTGTAGCCAGTCGGGAATCACCTGAGGCTGCACGTTGAACTCGTTCTCCTGCTGATGGTCGCCGTATTGCTCGGTGGGGCGGCGACGCAGCACCTGCATTGTCTTGCTGGTGACCCAGTAGTGCTTGAGCAGGAAGGAGCGCAGGTCGTGGATCCACTGGCGGGTGAGCTCGAGTCGCTGCTCCAGTAGGCGGCTGCTGCGGTCGCGCTTGGCGATTTCCATCAGATGGCCGCAACTGCGCAGGCAGCCGAACAGGAGCACTTCCACCTCCAGAGGGGCTCCCCACACGTCCATCGGACGATCGATCATGAAGGAGCAGTCAGGAACGAACAGCACCGGCGTGCCTTCAAAGGTGGGGTGCATCACCAGATCCAGCAGCAACTGCACGCCCCGTTGCACTTTCTGGCTGGCGCCAAACTCCCAGTCCTGGCTGCGTTTGACGTAGGCCCAACAGAGGATCGGCCACCACAGGCTGGCGTCCACCGAGGTGATTCGTCCGATCGAGCGTTGGCCGTAGTCGGCCAGCAGCCGGCCATTTTCTTCGATGAAGCTGGTGGGGAAGACACCGCGGGTCTGGTAGGTGCTGCTCTGCAGGTCGAGGCAGACGCTCAGAAAGTGACGAACAATGTCAAAGCGTCCCTCCAGCAGCAGGTGGATCATCACCGGGACGTTGTCGCGCAGGAACACTTCCCCGTAATTGAGGGCGTCGTGACTGCGGGGATGCTCCAGAGCGGCCACCGATCCCACAAGGGAGCCCTGCACCGACACCAGGGTGCGCTCAAATTTCTCTCGGGCACTGGCCACCACGGCATCTTCCCGGGAGCTGGGGCGGACACGAAGCCGCTCCTGGCTGAAATGTGTCGCCAAGCCTTGACTCCTGTTCAACGGGTCCGGTGCCAGCAAAACCATAGGCAGGACAAGCGTTCTGGGCCGCATGACGGCTGCTTGGGTCCTGATTGCAGAGCCAGTGGCTGGTTCTGTGGTATGTTTTTGGACTGCGCGTGAGCCGGAAGGCGGGCGCTGCAGGGCTTACACAACTGAGGAAGGCGGAAGCCGGCCAACGGTGTTGTAAGTTTCAAAAGCGGTCGGGAGACCACCGCGAGCCACCGG
>NZ_JAHLYS010000012.1 GCF_025128055.1 Synechococcus sp. CS-1329
CCAGCGTCGCGTCAGCGACGCTGGACCAAGTGGAACGTGGTGATATATCGATCTGGATGGCGGTGGTTCCTGGAGGAACCACCGATCCTTCATCGCCTTCCAGGGATGGCTCTGATCACATCTTGAACTTGCCGGCATCAGGACGATCCTGAGTCCAGTCGCAGGTGAAGCCCTTGGTTTCGGGTACGAACTGGTTCCAGGGGAGAGGCGGAATGGCCGTCTTGCTGTCCTCGAGGATCTTGAACTGACCGTCGGCCTCAGCCTCACCGATCAACACACGCTCGGAGGTGTGGTGGTTGGGGAACATTTCGATCTCGCCCTGGGGCGCATCGAATTTGATGCCAATCATGGTCTTGCGGACCTTGTCAAGATCTTCGAAGGTGCCGGCCTTCTCAACGGCCTTCTTCCAGAGGTACACCATGTTGTAGGCCGATTCAGCCGGGTCACCGGTGACCCGATCTGCGCCATACATGGCCTGGAAGTCGGAGGTGAACTTCTTCGAAGCCGGGGTGTCCAGGCTCATGAAGAAGTTCCAGGCAGCGTAGGTGCCAGTGGTGTACTCAGGTCCGATCTGGCGAATTTCCTCCTCGGCGATCGAGAAGGACATGATCGGGTATTTGGCCGGGTCAATACCGGCGGCCTTGAACTGCTTGAAGAGGGCAACGTTGGAGTCACCGTTCAAGGTGTTGATGATGATGCCACCATCAGGGAAGGCCTTCTTGATCTTGGCGATGATCGGGGCCACCTCGGTGTTGCCGAGAGGGATGTAGTCTTCACCAACGGTTTCACCACCAAGGGCCTTCATCTGCTCCTTGATGATGGTGTTAGCGGTCCGAGGATAGACGTAGTCAGAGCCGACTAGGTAAACCTTCTTGCCTAGTTTGTCGCCGTAGGTCTTCATCAGCCACTCAACGGCCGGTTCGGCCTGCTGGTTGGGAACAGCGCCCGTGTAGAAGATGTTCCTGGAGCACTCCTGCCCTTCATATTGAATCGGGTAGAAGAGCATATGATTCTTGGCCTCATACACCGGCAACATGGCTTTGCGGCTGGCGGAGGTCCAGCCTCCGAAGACCACAGCCACTTTGTCGGAGTCGATCAGCTTCTGTGATTTCTCAGCAAAGGTGGGCCAATCTGAGGCACCATCTTCGGCAACGGCGACGATTTTGTACGATTTGCCGTCAACCTTGACGCCGCCGGCGTCGTTGATCTCCTTGATCGCCATCTCTTCGACCTCTTTGAGGGTCGTTTCCGAGATGGCCATTGTGCCACTCAGAGAGTGAAGAATACCGACCTTCACCTCGCCATCGAAGTTGCCGGCGGAGTCTCCGCCGCCACCGCCGCCGCAGGACACCAGAGTGATGCTGACGGCGGAAGCAGCGAGTCCAGCAAACAGCCGCCGAGAGAGATTCTGAACCATTGGTGCTTTGTCAAGGTGAAGGTATGCCGCGACGCTGACGGCAGCTTGGAACCTAGGGACGGTGCCCATGGCGGCATGTATCGGATCACACGAAACGTCTGTTGCTGCTGAGCCTGTGTGGATCTGCTGGCGAGTCCCGTTTTCTGAGTCAGGCCTTTGGGCTAGGCAGTTGTTCGCGCAGAAAGGATTCCACCCGATCCAGGCCTTCTCCGCTGCGCAGGTTGGTGAAGCACCATGGGCGGCCTGAGCGCATTCGTTCCGTGTCCCGCTGCATCACCCCCAGATCGGCCCCCACCATCGCCGCCAGATCAATCTTGTTGATCACCAGCAGGTCGGAGCGGGTGATGCCTGGGCCCCCCTTCCTGGGGATCTTGTCTCCTGCGGCCACGTCGATCACGTAGATGCAGAGGTCAACCAGTTCAGGGCTGAAGCTGGCCGCGAGATTGTCACCACCGCTCTCCACCAGCACCAGATCGAGGTTGGGAAACTGATTCTCCAGCTCTTCGACGGCGGCGCGATTGATCGAGCAGTCTTCGCGGATGGCTGTGTGGGGGCAGCCTCCCGTCTCCACGCCGCGGATGCGCTCGGGTTCCAGGGCTCCGGCGCGGGTCAGGAACTGGGCATCTTCCTGGGTGTAGATGTCATTGGTGACCACCGCCAGCTCCAGCTCCTGGCGCAGACGCCGGCAGAGGGCTTCCACCAGGGCCGTCTTGCCGGACCCCACGGGCCCCGCCACTCCAACGCGCAATTTGCTCATGGCGGTGGCCTGCTCTGGTGATCAACTTCGAAACAGCCTGGAGTACAACTCGGCGTGGTGGAGCTGGCTGAGGCCAGAGCCGATGCCGCCGCTCCATTGCTCGCGAGGATCCGTCAGCACCAGCTCCCGGCTGCGCTCCACCAGCAGCGGTGCCAGAGACAGCTGAAGCCGTTGCCCCTGGGTGGGTCCCAGCGGCACCAGGCGCACGGCGGCACTGATCTGGTTGGCGCACCAGCCATAGAGGTAGGCCTCCACCAGCTCCCCGAGGGGTAGCCCCAGGCAAAGCCCCGCCCAGGCCCAGGCTGCCGGCCAGGCCAGCTCAACGGCGGGCTGCAGCGGCCAGCCCAGTTGGGCCAGCAGCTGCAGCAACGACCGTCCCATCTGCCGTTGCTGGGCCCGCAGCTCGGCGGCTTCGCGCTGGGCCAGCAGCCAGCCGTCGAGATCCACCAAGGCGGCCCTGGCCTGCTGCAACGCTTCACGCCCGCAGGCGTCTCCGTGGTCTGTTGCAGCCCTGAGCTGATGCTGACGCAGCGCCTCCTGCAGCGGACCCAGGGCTGCGGCCTCGATGCCGATGCCGCCGCGCCTCAGCTCGGCCTCGAGCCACTGCTGCAGGGCCTCCGCCGTGGTGATGGCTCCGCGCTGCACGAGCACCTCGAGCCCCTCCGAGTAACTGAAGGCTCCCACCGGCAGAGCGGGGCTCACCAGTTGCAGCAGGTGCAGGCCGGCCACACTCATCGCGGCTGGGGGCTGGCCTGACCGTGGGAGTGGCCGTGGGAGTGATGGGCCGTGGCATAGGCCCCCGGCTCCGGCAGAAATGGCGCCATCTGGTGCTCGATCATCAGGCCCCTCTGGCGCATCAATCCCTCCAGCACGCCATCTTCCAGCAGCCGCAGCTCCCCTGGGCGCAGCTCCAGTGACACGTGGCGGTTGCCCAGGTGGTAGGCGGCCTGAAGCAACACCAGCGCATCCGGGCTGCGCACCACCAACACCCGCTCGGGTGCGGGCTCAACCATCACCAGCACGCTGCCATCGGCCGGCATCAGCCCCTCGCCTGGCTCCAGGGCCGGTCCCCGAGGCAGCAGCAGTTGCAGCTCGCGGCCGCAGGAGCTGCGCCGCCGCCCGCGCAGGCTGGTGCGCTCCTGGGCACTCAGGGGCAGATGCAGCAAGGGCAGACCCGTCCCCATCGCCTGACCTGGGCCCTGGCCGCGCCACTCCAGTTGCAGCGGCGGTGCAGCAGCTGGTGGGCCGGAGCTCGCGGGCATGGACACAGAAGCGTCAATCTCAGCATCAGAGTGCACCCTCTCCAGGCCACGGAGCATTCCCTGTGACCATGGCTACCAAATCAGGCCTGGTGTCCTGGGCCAGGATCCCCCAGATGGTGTCGACCCCCCCCAAGCCCTGGTGCGCCGAAGCCCAGCTGCGCTTCCATCGAGCGGCGGATCGCGGCACCCAGCACCAGGGTGGCGCCACGGCTCCCCTCAAGATCCAGCGGGCCTTCGCCCGCGCCGATGGCCGCTGCGAGCTGCCATTGCTGCACACCGGCGGTGGCCTGGTGGGGGGCGATGAGCTGAACATCGGCGCTGAGCTCGGACCCCACAGCCGTGTGCTGCTCACCAGCGTCGCCGCCCAGAAGGTGTATGGGTCCGTGGGCCGCTCCCGCCTGGCTCCCCAGGGCAGCTGGAGCCGCCAGCGGCTGAGCTTCGAGCTGCAGGCGGGGGCGGATCTGGAATGGCTGCCCCAGGAGGTGGTGGTGTTCGCCGGGGGGCTGATCGAGCAGAACTGCCGGGTGGAGCTGGCCGAGGGGGCCAGCTGGCTCGGGGCCGATGTGGTGCGCCTGGGCCGCAGTGCCGATGCCGAAACCCTGGAGGAGGGCTGCTGGCGCTCGCGCCTGGAGGTGCGCCGACAGGGGCGCTGGAGTGTGGTCGATCAACTGGAGCTGGCGGGGGAGACCCTGCGCTCCCCCCACGGGCTGGCGGGGATGCCCGTGTTCGGCAGCCTGGTGTGGGCGGCGCCGGTGCCGGTGCCCGACGCCCTGTTGGAGCTCTGTCGCGCCGATCGGGCCGGGCTGGAGGGGGAAATGGCCTGCGGTCGGCTGGATCAGGGGCTGGTGGCCCGTTACCGGGGCGGCTCCACCCAGGCGGCCCGCTGGTGGTTCACCCGCATCTGGGCGCGTATCCGCGCCGAGCGCGGCCTGGCCCCGCCGCAGCTGCCGCGGGTCTGGCCCTTTCAGGAGACGCCCCTGGTGGGCGAACGTTCCTGTTGAACCTGCCCATCGCCGCCGCCACTGCCACAGTGGAGCCGGAACGCCCTGGCCCATGTATCTCACCCCCCAGGAGAAAGACAAGCTCCTGATCGTCACTGCAGCGCTTCTGGCGGAGCGCCGGCTGCAGCGGGGCCTCAGGCTCAACCACCCGGAAGCCGTGGCCTGGCTCAGTTTTCTGGTGTTGGAGGGGGCCCGTGATGGCCGCAGCGTGGCGGATCTGATGGCCGAGGGCACCACCTGGCTCAACCGCGAGCAGGTGATGGAGGGGGTGCCGGAGTTGATCCCCGAGGTGCAGATGGAGGCCACCTTCCCCGATGGCACCAAGCTCGTCACCCTGCACGATCCGATCCGATGATCCCCGGCGAACTGTTTCCTGAACCCGGCAGCCTGGAGCTCAACGCTGGCCGGCCGGTCACCACGATCGAGGTGGCCAACCGGGGTGATCGGCCGGTGCAGGTGGGCTCCCACTTCCACTTTTACGAGGCCAACCATGCCCTGGTTTTCGATCGGGAGGCGGCGCGGGGCCAGCGCCTCGACATCCCCGCCGGCACCGCGATCCGCTTCGAGCCGGGCGATCAACGTGCGGTGCAGCTGGTGCCCCTGGCCGGCTCCCGCTGCGTCTATGGCTTCAACGGCCTGATCAACGGCCCCCTCGACTGAGCCCCCCGGGCCGCCCGGCCCATCCCCCTTTCCTTCGCCCCCGCACCAGCCATGCCCTATCGGATGGACCGCCGGGCCTATGCCGAGACCTACGGCCCCACCACCGGCGACCGGCTGCGGCTGGCCGACACCGAACTGATCCTGGAGGTGGAGGACGACTTCACCAGCTACGGCGAGGAGGTGAAGTTCGGCGGCGGCAAGGTGATCCGCGACGGCATGGGCCAGGCCCAGACCTCCCGCGCCGACGGCGCCGTCGACACGGTGATCACCAATGCCCTGATCCTCGATTGGTGGGGGATCGTCAAGGCCGATGTGGGCCTGCGCGACGGCCGCATCTGCGCCATCGGCAAGGCCGGCAACCCCGACATCACCGATGGGGTGACGATCGTGGTGGGCCCGGGCACCGAGGCGATCGCCGGCGAGGGTCACATCCTCACCGCCGGTGCCATCGACACCCACATCCACTTCATCTGCCCGCAGCAGATCGAGACCGCCATCGCCAGTGGCGTCACCACCCTGCTGGGCGGCGGCACCGGCCCGGCCACTGGCACCAACGCCACCACCTGCACCCCCGGCGCCTTCCACCTGGCCCGCATGCTCCAGGCCGCCGAGGGGCTGCCGGTGAACCTGGGCTTCTACGGCAAGGGCAACGCCAGCACGCCCGAAGCGCTTGAGGAGCAGATCCGCGCCGGCGCCTGCGGCCTCAAGCTCCACGAAGACTGGGGCACCACCCCGGCGGCGATCGACTGCTGCCTGACCGTGGCCGATCGGTTCGACGTGCAGGTCTGCATCCACTCCGACACCCTCAACGAGGCGGGTTTCGTCGAGGACACGATCCGGGCGATCGGCGGTCGCACCATCCACACCTTCCACACCGAGGGTGCTGGCGGCGGCCACGCCCCCGACATCATCCGGATCTGCGGCGAGGCCAACGTGCTGCCCAGCTCCACCAACCCCACCCGCCCCTACACCCGCAACACACTCGAGGAGCACCTCGACATGCTGATGGTGTGTCATCACCTCGATGCGGCCATCCCCGAGGATGTGGCCTTCGCCGAATCGCGCATCCGCCGCGAGACGATCGCCGCCGAGGACATCCTCCACGACCTTGGCGCGTTCTCGATCATCGCCAGCGACTCCCAGGCCATGGGCCGGGTGGGCGAGGTGATCACCCGCACCTTCCAGACCGCCCACAAGATGAAGGTGCAGCGCGGCAGCCTGCCGCAGGACAGCGCCGGGCCCGGGGCCGGCCGCAATGACAACGTGCGCCTCAAGCGCTACATCGCCAAGGTCACGATCAACCCGGCAGTCGCCCACGGCCTCGACAGCCAGATCGGCTCGGTGGAGGTGGGCAAGCTGGCCGATCTGGTGCTCTGGAAGCCAGGCTTCTTCGGTGTCAAGCCGGAGCTGGTGATCAAGGGCGGCTCGATCGTCTGGGCCCAGATGGGCGATGCCAACGCTTCGATCCCCACCCCCGGACCCGTGCATGGCCGGCCCATGTTCGCGGCCTACGGCGGTGCCCTCGCCCCCAGCTGCCTCACCTTCCTGAGCCAGGCGGCCCTCGACGACGACCTGCCGCGCAAGCTGGGCCTGAAGCGCCCCTGCGTGCCGGTGGTGCACACCCGCGGCATCGGCAAGGCCCAGATGCGCAACAACTGCGCCCTGCCCAAGGTGGAGGTGGATCCCCAGACCTATGAAGTGTTCGCCGATGGCGAACTGCTCACCTGTGAGCCGGCGGAGGTGCTGCCGATGGCGCAGCTCTACTTCCTGCTCTGAGGGCCGCTGGCATGGGCTGAGGGCCGGGTGTCGATCTGGATCGATCCAGCTCAACCCAGGGGCAATCGGTAGCGATCACCACCAGAGTTGTCAATGCCGCTGTCCATGATCAAGCCATGGCCACGCCCCCCTCGATGTTCACCGACTACAAGCCGAGCAAGGGTTACGACGAGTATTTCAGCGCCGCCTCCGAGCCGCGCTCGGCCCTGAGTCCGCTGCTCTCGTCCCTTGGTCAGCTGGGGATCGAGGAGATCAACCGCAACCATGCCGCCGCCGGCATGCTGCTCAAGCGCCTCGGGGCCACCTTCCGCCTCAACGGCTCCGGTGAGCGGGGCGGTGAGCGCATCCTTCCCTTCGATCCCCTGCCGCGCCTGATCCGCTCGGGCGAATGGCAGCGGCTGGAGCTGGGCCTGATTCAGCGGCTGGAGGCGATCGACAGCTTCCTGGGCGATGTCTACGGCGATCAGAAAATCCTCAACGATGGGGTCGTGCCCCGCGAGGACCTGGAGACCTCCCAGGGCTGGCGTCCCCAGATGCAGGGGTTCAAGCCGCCCCTGGGCCGCTGGTGCCACATTTCCGGGCTCGATCTGATCCGCGACGGTCAGGGCACCTGGCGGGTGCTGGAGGACAACCTGCGCTGCCCCTCGGGGGTGGCCTACTTCCTCGAGAACCGCCGCGTGATGAAGCGGATGTTCCCCAGCCTCTTCGCCGGTCGCACGGTGCAGCCCATCGACGACTACCCGTCGCACCTGCTGCAGACCCTGCGTGACCTGGCCCCCTGGACCGACACCCCCAAGGTGGTGCTGCTCACCCCCGGCGTGTTCAACAGCGCCTATTTCGAGCACAGCTACCTGGCCCAGCAGATGGGCATCCAGCTGGTGGAGGGTCGCGATCTGGTCTGCGAGGGCAATCGGGTGTGGATGCGCAGCACCTCCGGGCTCGAGCCGGTGGATGTGATCTACCGCCGCATCGACGACGATTTCCTTGATCCTGCCGTCTTCCGCCCCGACTCGATGCTGGGGGTGCGCGGGCTGATGGAGGCCTACCGGGCCGGGCGGGTGGCGATCGCCAACGCCCCCGGCACCGGTGTGGCCGACGACAAGCTGATTTACGCCTACGTGCCGGAGATGATCCGCTACTACCTGGGGGAGGAGCCGATCATCGAGAACGTGCCCACCTACATCTGCTCGCGGCCCGACGACCAGGCCTATGTGCTCGCCCATCTCAGCGAGCTGGTGGTCAAGTCGGTGGCGGAGGCCGGGGGGTACGGCATGCTGATCGGCCCCCATGCCGACCAGGCCGAGATCCTCTCCTTTGCGGAGAAGATCCAGGCGGATCCCCGCAATTTCATCGCCCAGCCCACCCTGGAGCTCTCCACCGTGCCCTCCCTCAGTGAAGGCGAGCTCTACCCCTGCCACGTGGATCTGCGCCCCTACGTCCTGCGGGGCAAGGGTGCCTGGGTGAGTCCCGGTGGGCTCACCCGCGTGGCGCTGCGCCGGGGCTCCCTGGTGGTGAACTCCTCCCAGGGCGGGGGCTGCAAGGACACCTGGATCGTGGATGAGAGCTCATGCTGAGTCGCGTCGCCGAATCGCTCTATTGGATCAACCGCTATGTGGAGCGGGCGGAGAACATCTCCCGCTTCCTTGAGGTGAGCGAGGCCATGGCCCTCGATTGCCCCCCCGGCAGTGCCGAGCCCTGGCTGCCCCTGATCGACGCCAGCGGCGACCGTGAACTCTTCGACAAGATCTTCCCCGGCGGCGGCCCCGAAGAGGTGGTGCGCTTCCTGGTTCAGGATCCGGAGAATCCCAGCAGCATCGTCAACTGCGTTGACGCCGCCAGGGAGAACGCCCGCCAGATCCGTGAGGTGATCACCACCGAGATGTGGGAGCAGCTCAACGACCTCCATCTCACCCTGCTCGAGAGTGATCAGTTCTGGCGTTTGCCCAGCCAGGAACAGCTGCACGAGGTGCGCAAGGCCTGTCAGCTCTTCTACGGCATCACTGACGCCACCTTGAGCCGCGACCTTTCCTGGCAGTTCAGCAAGCTGGGCCGGCTGGTGGAGCGGGCCGACAAGACCAGCCGCATCCTCGACGTCAAGTACTACTTGCTGCTGCCCAGCCCCGAGGAAGTGGGGGGCGTGCTGGATGAACTGCAGTGGATCTCGCTGCTGCGCTCCGCCGGGGCCTACCAGATGTTCCGCCAGTCGCAGCAGCAGGGCATCACCCCCCGGGCCGTGGCCGAGTTCCTGCTGCTCGATCCCATCTTTCCCCGCTCGGTGCGCTACTGCCTGGAGGGACTGAGCAAGGCGATGCGGGTGATCCGCGGCAACCCGGTGCCCGGCCCCCCCGACGACCTGGAATGCCTCACGGGGCGCATGCTGGCCACCTGGAGCTACGTGCGCATCGACGAGCTGATCTCCCAGGGGCTGCATGAGGCCGTCGACCGTTTCCAGGGCGATCTCAACCGCCTGCACGCCCTGATCGAAACCAACTACTTCGTGGTGGCCTCGCCCCAGCCGGAGTCGGACGACAGCGCCGCCACCGACGCCCTCCCCAGCCCTTACCCCAGCACCATCGTTCCTGTACCCCCGGCATGCGCGCCCGCGTAACCCACACCCTCAGTTACCGCTATACAGCTCCCGTTCAGCTGGGTCCGCACCGCATCTGCCTGAAGCCCAGGGCCCACGGCTTCCAGCGTCTGCTCAGCTTCGATCTCTACCTCTCCCCCGATCCCCATCGCCTGCACGCGCTGGTGGCCGCCAGTGGCGACGACATCCTGCGGGCACGCTTCAGTGGCGCCACCGATGCCCTTGACATCCGCTCCCAGTGTGAGGTGGAGACCCAGGTGCCGCCCCTGCTGCAGGTGTGCCTTGAGGAGAATGAGCCCTCGCTGCCTTATCCCAAGGGCCTGCTCAACGGCGATCTGCAGGGCAGCCTCGAGGGCTGGCTGCCGAACGGCCAGCACGATCCCGCCGCCGTGGAACTGGCCCAGGAGGCCCTGATGGGCAGTGACCAGCGGGCGCTGATGTTCCTGCAGCAGCTGGTGGAGATGATCCAGGACAGGGTCAAGTACACCCAGCGGCACGTTGGGCCGGCCTGGCCCGCCGGACGCACCCTCAAGGAGCGGGTGGGCTCCTGCCGCGATCTGGCGGTGCTGATGATCGAGGCTTGCCGCTGCGTGGGGCTGCCGGCCCGCTTCGTCAGCGGCTACCACCTGGTGGAGCCCAGGCCCGAGCGCTACGACCTGCACGCCTGGGCAGAGGTGTACCTGCCGGGGGCCGGCTGGCGGGGCTTCGATCCCAGCGGCATGGGGGCCGTCGACGATCGCTACATCCCCCTGGCCACCTCCTCGAAGCCCAACCTGGCCGCGGCCGTGATGGGCACCTTCAGCGGTCCGGCGGGGGTCAGCAGCGAGATGCAATGGTCGATCGCGGCTGAGCTGCTCAGCGAGGACCACACCGTTCCCAACCTGCTGCACTTCTGAGGCGAACCTTCAGGGAACCTGGAATGAACCTGAATCGGTAACCGTTCCAGCAGCGATGGGGTGGGCTCCCGCAGCATGAAGGGAGAAGTTGACACAACCCGCCTCCATGGCAGCCAGCACCGTCCCACCCACCGACCTCGGCGCGTCGCCTTCCCTGGATGGTCACGCCCTGGCCGAGGCGATGCGCCGGCATCTGTTCTTCACCCAGGCCAAGTCCCCCTCGCTGGCCACCAGCCACGATTACTACCGCGCCCTGGCGATGGCGGTGCGCGATCAGCTGCTGCAGAACTGGGTCGACACCGCCGAGGCCTACACCCAGAGCGGGGTGCGCACGGTGTCGTACCTCTCCGCCGAATATCTGCTCGGCCCGCACCTGGAGAACAACCTGGTGAACCTGGGCCTGCGCGACGTCGCCCAGGAGGCCTGCGATGAGCTGGGTCTCGACCTGATGCAGCTGATTGCCGAAGAGCCCGAGCCGGGCCTGGGCAACGGTGGTCTGGGCCGGTTGGCGGCCTGTTTCCAGGAATCGATGGCCAGCCTTGAGCTGCCGGCGATCGGCTACGGCATCCGCTACGAATTCGGCATCTTTCGCCAGCAGATCGTGCGGGGCAGCCAGGTGGAGAGCACCGATCCCTGGCTGGCCCAGGGAAACCCCTGGGAGGTGATCCGCCCGGAGTGGTCCTACCCGGTGGTCATCGGCGGCCACACGGTGATCGGCGTGGCCTACGACACCCCGATCCTGGGCTATGGGGTTCACACCGCCAACACCCTGAGGCTGTGGTCGGCCCAAGCGCCGGAATCCTTCGATTTCGCCTCCTTCAATGCCGGTGACTACACCCGGGCGGTGCTGCAGAAGATCAATTCGGAAACCCTCTCGAAGGTGCTCTATCCGAACGACGAGACCAGCCAGGGCAAGCAACTGCGCCTCAGCCAGCAGATCTTCTTCGTGAGCTGCTCCCTGCAGGACATGTTCCGCATCCTCAAGGGGCAGGGGTTGCCGGTCACGGAGTTCCACACCAAATTCGCCGTTCAGCTCAACGACACCCACCCGGCCATTGCCGTGGCCGAGCTGATGCGGCTGCTGATCGATGAGCACGGCGTCGACTGGGACACCGCCTGGTCGATCACCACCGCCTGCGTCAGCTACACCAACCACACGCTGCTGCCGGAGGCCCTCGAGACCTGGGGTGTCGACCTGTTCGAGCAGTTGCTGCCGCGCCAGCTGGAGATCATCTACGAGATCAACACCCGCTTTCTGCGCATGGTGCGCATCCGCAACCCCGGCCAGCCGGCCCTGCTGGAGCGCATGTCGCTGATTCAGGAGGGGCCCCAGCGCAAGGTGCGCATGGCGAATCTGGCGGTGGTGGGCAGCCACCGCGTCAATGGCGTGGCAGAGCTGCACAGCAAGCTGGTGCGCAAGGACCTGTTCGCCCCCTTTGTGGAGCTGTGGCCTGAGAAGTTCACCAACGTCACCAACGGCGTCACCCCAAGGCGCTGGATCGCCGTGGCCAACCCGTCGCTCTCGGACCTGCTCGATGACACCATCGGCAGCACCTGGCGCCGCGATCTGGGCGAACTCTCGCGCCTGGAGTCCTACGCCGACGATGGGGCCTTCCTGGAGCGTTGGCGCGGCGTTCGCGATCAGAACAAGCAGCGTCTCTCCAACCTGATCCACCAGCAACTGGGTGTGCTGGTGGACCCCGCCTCCCTCTTCGATGTGCAGGTGAAGCGGATCCACGAGTACAAGCGCCAGCACCTGGCGGCCCTGCAGATCGTCGAGCGCTATCTGCGCATCCGCAATGGCGAAGACCTGCCGCCGCGCACCTTCATCTTCGGCGGCAAGGCGGCGCCGGGCTACGCCATGGCCAAGCTGATCATTCGCCTGATCTGCGGCATCGCCGAGATCGTCAACATGGATCCCGCCATGGACGGGCGCCTGCGGGTGGTATTCCTGCCCAACTTCAGCGTCAGCCTTGGCCAGAAGGTCTACCCGGCCGTTGACCTCTCCGAGCAGATCTCCACCGCAGGCCTGGAGGCCTCCGGCACCGGCAACATGAAGATGGCCCTCAACGGCGCCGTCACCATCGGCACCCTCGATGGCGCCAACATCGAGATCAGGGATCTCGTGGGCCACGACAACTTCTTCCTGTTCGGCCACACCGCCGAGCAGCTGGAGGTGATCAACAGGGGCGGCTACCACCCGATGCCCTGGCTGGAGAACGATCCGATTGCCCGTGAAGCCATCGACCTGATCGGCTCGGGTCATTTCAGCGAAGGCGATCGCGACCTCTTCCACCCCCTGCTGGCCAACCTCTGCAGCAGTGATCCCTACCGGGTCATGGCCGATATCGGTGACTACCGCAAGGCCCACAACGCCGTGGATGCCGCCTGGGTGGATGCTGTGGGCTGGAGCCGCATGTCGCTGCTCAATTCAGCCCGTTGCGGGTTCTTCAGCAGCGACCGCTCGATCCGCGAGTATGCAGAGAGGATCTGGAATGTGGAGTCGATGCCCATCAACGCCTGCACGGTGCTGCCCTCGGCCCAGCCGGGCAGGCGCTGAGTCGATGCTGGTCACTGAGCCGATCCGGCCCGCTTCCGTGCAACCCGGCTGGATGGCCGTCACCGCCGCAGAGGCGGAGAGGCGGCTGGTTGCCAAGGGCATCCAGCTCACCCTCGGCGGTGAGCCCACGGTGGTGCCGATCGACCCCGAGGGGGCCGAGTGGTCGGTGGCGGCCGACGGTCCCACCAAGCTGCGCTACGCGCGCCGACTGGCCGCCGAACTGCAGCGGCGGGTCTGGCCCGGCAGCACCTTGATGTACTGCCCGGGCAAGCGCTACGACGGCGAGGTCAACCCCCGCTGGGCGCTGCGGCTGATCACGGGCCTCGATGGCACTCCCCTGGTGCCCTGGCCCCAGCAGGCGCCAGCCACATCCCCGGCGGATCAGGCCGCTCCCTCTCCCCTGCCGGCCAAGCGGGCGGAGGATTTCCTCCATGGCATCGGCAAGGCCCTCGGCCATGAGGTGCACCCCTTGCGGCTCAAGGATCCCCTTGATCCCAGCTCCAAGATCTGGGCCGTCCCCCTCTCCCACAGCACCCCGACGGAGGACGAACCCGATCTGCCTGAGGGCTGGCAGGCCGCCCGCTGGCCCCTGGCCAAGCCCCTGCGCGAGCTGCTGCCCGCCAGTGGCCCGGCCGGGCTGCGGCTGCCCCTGCAGTACTTCCCCGAGGGGGTGCTGCGCCAGGTGCTGACCCTGGAAGTGAGCCCCCGCGGTTGGAACCTCTTCCTGCCGCCCCTGCCCCGGGAGCCGCTGGAGCAGCTGCTCCATCTGATTGCCGAAGCCAGTGCCGGCTGGAGCCAGCCTGAACTCAGCGGCGTGCTCCCCTCCGACCTTGATGGCCGCTGGCATGTGCTGGGCCTGACGGCTGATCCCGGCGTGCTGGAGGTGAATCTGCCGGTCTGTCACGGCTGGGCCGACTACAACTTCTGGATCCGCACCCTCGCCGAGGCCTCGGAAGCGGTGGGGCTGCGCAGTTGGAAGCAGGTGGGGGAGCGCCAGGAGGGCACAGGCGGTGGCAATCACCTGCTCTGGGGAGGCCCCAGCCTCGAGACCAATCCCTTCTTCTCACGGCCGGCCTGGCTGGTGGCGATCCTGCGCTTCTGGCAGCGGCATCCCAGCCTCTCCTACCTGTTCGGCAACAGTTCCGTCGGGCCGGCCTCCCAGGCCCCCCGCCTCGACGAAGGCAGCGCCAGTGCCCTGGATCTGCTGCTGGCCCACCGGGCGATCGAATCCCTGCCCGAGGGGGACCAGCGCATCTTGATCAGCGAAACCCTGCGCCACCTCCATGCCGACCGCAGCGGCAACACCCACCGCAGCGAGATCAGCTTCGACAAGTTCTGGAACCCCGCCTGGGCGGCCGGCTGCCAGGGACTGATCGAGTTCCGGGCGATCGAAACCCTGCCGGATCCCGACTGGACCGCTGCCATCGCCCTGCTCTGGAGCGCCCTGGCCGCCCACCTGCTCGATCCGGCCCACCGTCCCACCCGGCTCGAGCCCTTCGGGGAGCGGCTTCACGATGCGATGCAGCTGCCCCAGGCCATCTGGTCCAACCTTCAGGTGGTGCTGGATCTGCTGGCCCGCGATGGGCTGGTGCTGGAGCCAGAGCCCTACCGCGCGATCTGGGAGTGGCGCTTCCCCCTGCTGCTGAGCTGGGAGCAGGGCGAGGCCCGGCTGGAGATCCGCCGCGCGCTGGAGCCCTGGCCCCTGCTCTGTGACACCCCTGTGCAGGGGGGCAACACCAGCCGCTTTGTCGACAGTTCCCTGCAGCGCCTGGAGCTGACGGCCAACCCGGCCTTTCTCCAGACCTGTGCGCTGCGTTTGAACGGCCGGGAGCTGCCCCTGGGCGACGGCTGGCTCGGCCTGCGCTATCGCCACAGCCGCCTTTATCCCTCCCTGCATCCCTGCATCGATCCCCACCTGCCGCTGCGGCTGGAGATCAACGGCCCGGCGGCGGCGGTCCGCTTTGAGCTGGGAGCCGAGGGCTCCGATCGGATCGCTTTCGAACCTGTCGACCTGGCCCAGGAGGGCGACGCGGTCGCGGAGGGCGACGCCCCGGAGCCCAACCATGACTGGACTCCCAATGCCGAACCATGGCCCGCCCCGGCAGACGGTCTGCGCACCCTTGATCTGAGGCTGGGATGAGCCAGCTGCTGATCACCGGCGGTGCTGGCTTCATCGGCAGCCACACCTGCCTGGTGCTGCTGGAGGCGGGCCACCGGCTGGTGGTGCTCGACGACTTCTCCAACAGTTCTCCTGAAGCCCTGCGGCGTGTCCAGGAGCTGGCCGGCCCTCTGGCCGGCCCACGGTTGCAGCTGATCGAAGGGGATCTGCGCAGCCCCGCGGATCTGGCGCAGGCCTTCGCGGCGGCTCCGATCGAGGCCGTGGTCCATTTCGCCGGCCTCAAGGCCGTGGGCGAATCGGTGGCCGACCCCCTGCGCTACTGGGACGTCAACCTGAGCGGCAGCCGCGCCCTGCTGGCGGCCATGGTCCAGGTCGGCTGCCGCACGATCGTCTTCAGCAGCAGCGCCACCCTCTACGGCTCCCCGGAGTCGGTGCCGATCGCCGAAACCGCCCGGGTCGCTCCGGTGAATCCCTACGGGTACTCCAAGGCGGCGGTGGAGCAGATGCTGGCGGATGTCTGCGCCAGTGAGCCGGGCTGGCGGGTGGCGCGCTTGCGCTATTTCAACCCGGTCGGTGCCCACCCCAGCGGCCGCATCGGCGAGGACCCGGGCGGCATTCCCAACAACCTCTTCCCCTTCCTGAGTCAGGTGGCGGTGGGGCGGCGGCCGTCGCTGCAGGTGTTCGGCTCCGACTGGCCCACCGCCGATGGCACCGGTGTGCGCGATTACATCCACGTGATGGACCTGGCCGACGGCCACAGGGCGGCCCTGGAGGTGCTGATGGCCGAGCCGCCCCAGCTGCTCACCCTCAACCTGGGCAGCGGTCGGGGCCAGTCGGTGCTGGAGGTGGTGGCGGCCTTCGAGCGGGCCTGCGGCTCCCCCGTTCCTTACGACCTCGTTCCGCGCCGGCCCGGGGATGTGGCGGCCACGGTGGCGGATCCGTCATTGGCGGAGCGGCGCCTGGCCTGGCGCACCCAGCGCGACCTCGAGGCCATCTGCCGCGATGGCTGGGCCTGGCAGAGTGCCAATCCCCAGGGCTATGGGCCGCGTGGGGACTGACGACACCCCCGACCTCCAGCAGCACCTGATCCTGGCCGGGGGTGGTCACAGCCATGCCTTGCTGCTGCGCCGCTGGGCGATGGAGGGTCCGCCCCCGGGGGTACTGATCACCCTGGTGAGCCGCGCCAGCACTGCACTCTACAGCGGCATGGTGCCGGGTCTGATCGCCGGGCTCTACAGCCGCCGCGAGGCCGCCATCGACCTGCGCCGCCTCTGCGACCGCGCTGGGGTGAGCTTTGTGCTGGCCGAGATCACCGGCCTCGATCTGGCCGGGCGTGAGTTGCAGCTGGCTGGCCGCCCCCCCCTGCGCTGGGATCGGCTCAGCCTCGATGTGGGGGCGATCACCCCAGGCAGCGGCGGGATGGCGATCAAGCCGCTGGAGCGCTTTCTGGCCTGGTGGGAGCTGCTGGTGACCGGCGGCGGCCCCTGCCGGGTGCTGGGCGGCGGCGCGGCTGGGGTGGAGGTGGCTCTGGCCCTGAAGGCCCGGGGCCTGGGGGTGGAGCTGCTGCGGCGCGACGACAGCCTTGCCCTGGGCTCGGCCGCGGCCAACCGGGCCGGCGAGCGGATGCTGGCGGCGGCGGGTGTTCCCCTCAAGAGCCCGGACCCCGGCACTGGCACCGCCACCGCTGCGCTGGCGGCTGAATCGGGGCCGCTGCTGCGCTGCACGGGCAGCCGGGCTCCGCTCTGGCTGGCGGCCAGCGGTCTGCCCTGTGACCCGGCCACGGGCCGTGTCTTCACCGAGGCCAGCCTGGAGGTGGAGGGCCATCCCGGCCTGTTCGCCTGCGGCGACTGTGGTCTGGTGCGCTCGGTGCCGCGCCCCCCCAGCGGGGTGTGGGCGGTGCGGGTGGCTCCGCTGCTGGCCGCCAATCTGCGCCGCGGCCTTCGCTCCGAACCGCTGCGCCGTTGGCAGCCCCCCCGCTGGGCCCTGCAACTGCTGGGGGATGGCGGTGCCGTCGATGGCCGGCCGCGGGCTCTGGCCCAGTGGGGGCCGTTCTGCCTGGGGCCCTCCCGCTGGCTGTGGTGGTGCAAGGCCTGGATCGACCGCCGCTTCATCAGCCGCTTCCAGGCCCTGGCGCCCATGGCCGGCGAGAGCCCCTGCCGGGGCTGCGCCGCCAAACTGGGTGCCGCTCCCCTGCGCGGGGCCCTGGGGCGGCTGGGTCTGAGCGGGGCTGATGACGCCGCCGTGCTCGCCGCTGCCCCCGGGGAGGGCCTGGTGCTGCAGAGCCTCGATGGCTTTCCCGCCCTGGTGAGCGACGACTGGCTGAACGGCCGGCTCACCGCCCTGCATGCCTGCTCCGATCTCTGGGCCTGTGGCGCCCGGGTGGAGAGCGTTCAGGCCCTGGTGACCCTGCCGCGGGGCACCGATGCGCTGCAGGAGGAGTGGTTGCTGCAGACCCTGGCCGGGGTGCGCTCCGTGCTCGATCCCCTCGATGCTCAGCTGGTGGGGGGGCACACCCTGGAGCAGCGCAGCAGCGCCGAGGGTCTCAGCCTGGCCCTGAGCGTGACCGGCCGCTGCGGGCCGGGCCGCTTCTGGGCCAAGGGCGACCTCACCGTCGGTGATCGCCTGCTGATCAGCCGCCCGATCGGCAGCGGCGTGCTCTTCGCGGGCGCGATGGCCGCGGCGGCTGAGCCGGAGTGGATCGATGGGGCCCTGGAGGTGATGGCCCAGAGCCAGCAGCCGCTGGTGGAGCTGCTGGCGGCCCATGGCTGCCACGCCTGCACCGATGTGACCGGCTTCGGGCTGCTGGGTCACCTCGGCGAGATGCTGCGGGCAGCGCCCCAGCTCCTGCGGGTGGAGCTGAAGCTGGGGGCACTGCCCGTGTTCCCGGGGGCGTTGGAGCTGCTGGAGCGGGGGTTCGCCAGCAGCCTGGCGCCGGCCAATCGCAGCGCCTGGCTGGAGCTGGAGAGCGGCAGGGTTCAGGCCGAGCCCCTCACGGCCCCCCTGCGGGAGCTGCTGGTCGACCCCCAGACCTGCGGCCCACTGCTGGCGTCATTGCCGGCGGCGGCGGCTGAGGCGGCCCTGGTGGCGGTGCGGGCTGCCGGATTCCCCCGGGCCGAGCTGATCGGCACGGTGCTGAGCCCTCAGCGAACCGGCAGGCCCACATCCGTGCGCCCGTAGCGGTCCTCGAAGCGGACGATGTCGTCTTCGCCCAGATAAGGCCCGCTCTGCACCTCGATCATCTCCACGGGAATCTTGCCGGGATTGCTGAGCCGGTGTTTGGCGCCCAGCGGGATGTAGGTGCTCTGGTTCTCGCCCACCAGCTCCTCGACGCCGTCCTTCTCCACCACGGCCGTGCCCTGCACCACCACCCAGTGCTCGGCCCGGTGGTGGTGCATCTGCAGCGAGAGGCTGGCGCCGGGATTGACCATGATCTTCTTGACCTGCCAGCGGCGGCCCTCGACGATGCCGTCGTAGGAGCCCCAGGGGCGGTAGATGCGCCGGTGGGCCTTGCCCTCGGGGCTGCCGCTGGCGGCGAGCCGGTTCACGATCGTCTTGACCTCCTGGGCGCGGTCGCGGTGGGCCACCAGCACGGCGTCGTCGGTTTCGACCACCACCAGATCCTCCACCCCCAGGCCCACCACCAGCCGGTGCTCGCTGCGCAGATAGCAGTTGCGGGAGCCTTCGCTGATCACCCGTCCGCGCAGCACATTGCCGTCGCCATCGCGGGCGCCGGTTTCCCAGAGGGCACTCCAGCTGCCCACATCGCTCCAGCCCGCCTCCAGGGGCAGCACGGCCCCCAGGCCCGTGCGCTCCATCACCGCCACATCGATCGCCACGCTCGGGCAGTTGGCAAAGGATTCCCGCTCCAGGCGCAGGAAATCGAGGTCGGCGCTGTCGTGGTCGATGGCGGCGCGGCAGCAGCTCACCACCTCAGGCGCCAGCCGCTCCAGCTCGGCGAGGATGGCGCTGGCGCGGAACAGGAACATGCCGCTGTTCCAGGTGAAGCGGCCGCTGGCCAGAAAGCCCTCCGCCGTGGCCGTGTCGGGTTTCTCCACGAAGCGGGCGATCGGGGTGGGGGCCGGGATCGCCCGTTCCTCCAGCCCAGGGGCGCTCTGGGGCAGGGGTTCCACGGCCTCGATGTAGCCGTAGCCGGTTTCCGGGGCGGTGGGCACGATGCCGAAGGTCACCAGCAGACCGCCCTCGGCGGCGGCGCGGCCCGCCTCAACGGTGGCGCGAAAGCGGGCGCCGTCGCTGATGACGTGATCGGCGGCCAGCACCAGCAGCAGGGGATCCTCCCCCCGGCTGGTGGCGTGCAGGGCCGCCACGGCAATGGCTGGGGCGGTGTTGCGCCCGAGGGGTTCCAGCAGGATTGCGCCGGGTTCCACCTCGATCTGGCGCATCTGCTCGGCCACGATGAAGCGGTGGTCCTCATTGCAGATCAGCAGGGGAGCCCCCAGCTGGTTGAGCCCCTTGAGCCGCAACTGGGTCTGCTGCAGCAGGGTTTCCTCGCCGCTGCCGCCCAGGGGCCAGTACTGCTTGGGGTAACTGGCACGGGAGAGGGGCCAGAGGCGGGTGCCGGTGCCGCCGCAGAGGATCACGGGCACGAGGGAGGCCGCTGGGCTCATCGTCGGATCGTTCCTGGGTGGGGTCACTGCCGGCCCGAATCCTATGGGGAACTTCCGGAAGCGCCAGCTCAAGCCCCAGCGTCAGCTGTCGAGCAGACCCGGCGGCGGTGTGATCTCCAGCCAGCCTCCGGCGATGTCCACCCGCGGCACGATCGCCTCCACAAAGGGAATCAGCGTCCGGCGGGTGGGCTCACCGCACAGCTCCACCTCCAGCAGGTCGTTGCCGGCATGGATCAGATCCACCACCGTGCCGATCACCTCGCCATGGGGTGCCAGGCGCACCTGCAGTCCCTGCAGATCGAGCAGGTGGAACTCCCCCTCCTGCAGCCGGGGCCGATCGCCCGCTTCCACCAGCAACTCCTGATGCACCAGCGCTTCGGCCTCTTCCCGCGTGCCGACCCCCTCCAGCCTGACCACGAACAGCTCCCGGCCGGGTAACTGACGGCCCGAGACCAGGCGCACGGCCCGCGCGGCCTCCTGGCCCCGTCGCAGCCAGCGCTGACCCGGCCGGGTGAAGCGTTCCGGGAAATCGGTGCGGGGCAGCACCCTCAGCTCGCCCTGCAGCCCCTGGGCCGCCACCACCTTGCCCACCACCAGCCACGCCTCCGCCGCGTCCGCTTCGCTCAGCATCTGTTTCCCATCGACTGAGCCGTCGCGCACCTGCGCCCCATCCTGCCGATCCACTCGCTACCGACCAACTGGCTGCCGATCGGCTCGATAATGGAGGCACCTTCTGCGCTACTGCCATGGCCGCGGCTGATTCCTCCCCAGCAGATGCAGCGCCGGTGCTGCCCGGCACCACCGTGGTGGTCCGCGATGGGCGCTCGATCTACAACGGCTACCGCGGCTTCGTGCAACGCATCAGCGGCAGCCAGGCGGCGGTGCTGTTTGAAGGCGGCAACTGGGACAAGCTGGTCACGATGCCTCTGAAGACCCTGGAAGCGGGCTGATCGCCTCTCGCTGCTCCAGGGCCGAGCGGGCCGCCTGCTGCTCAGCATCGCGGCGGGAGCCCCCCCAGCCTTCTCCCACCGGCCTGTCCTGCAGATCCACCCAGCAGTGGAAGCGGCGCGGGTCGCCGTGGCGGCGGCTGCGCTCCTCGCTGCGGTAGTGGGGCAGGCCGAGCCCTTGCCCCTGGCTCCATTCCTGCAGACCCGTCTTCCAGTTGTGGCGATAGGGATCGGCCAGCAGTTCCCTGGCGCTGCGCTGCCAGTGGGGGGTGAGCCAGCGGTGCACCGGATCCAGGCTGCCGGTGGCCTCGTAGAGCCCGCCGATCAGGGCCTCGCAGATCTCGGCGCGGATGGTCTGCCGCGCCGCCCGGTCCCCTGCCGCCACCGGGCCCAGGTGCAGGATCGCCTCGATTCCGCAGCGCTCCCCCAGCTCCGCCAGCCAGCGGTCGCTCACCAGCTGGGCCCGCAGGGCGGAGCGCTGGCCCACGTCCATGGCCCTGTGATGACGCTCGAGATACTCCGCCGCCGCCAGGCGCAGCACGGCATCGCCGAGAAACTCCAGGCGCTCGTGGTTGAGCGGTCGGCCGGCGGAACTGTGGGTGAGGGCCTCCTCGATCGGATCGAGGTCGGGCCCGAGCCCCGTGAGCCCGAGGCTGGCCAGGAACTCCACCAGGCGGCGGCGGCGCTCATCGCTCAGGGGCACGGGGGCTTCGCGGACGGCCGTGGGCCTCTGTGGGCAGACCCGAAGGGGTGAAAGCAGGACATAAGCCGGGTTCTGTTCCAGCCCGCCGAGGCGGACCGGGGTGGGCATCTGTCTGGGACCGCCGTTACCGACGGCCTCGAGCGGCGCACTTGTGTCGGGACGGGTGTCATGGCCAACCGTTGTCCCTGGGCCTTGCTCCCAGCCGGGGTTTACCGAGCCAGCACCTCTCGATGCTGCTGGTGCGCTCTTACCGCACCCTTGCACCCTTGCCTGTGCGCCGGGCGAACCCGAGGCCATCGGCGGTGTGTTTCTGTGGCACTGTCCTCACGGTCACCCGCACTGGGCGTTACCCAGCAAGCCTGGCCATTGGGGAGCCCGGACTTTCCTCAACCGAAGCCGGAGCCACCAGCCGAAACCGGCGTCACCCCTTCGATCGCGACCACCTCGCCTGCTTTCGAGATCAACTTTAGGCCGGGTGGGGATCAGGACGGATAATGGGCCCGTTGGGGCTGTAGCTCAGCCGGATAGAGCGACGGTTTCCTAAACCGTAGGTCGTGGGTTCGAGTCCCGCCAGCCCCGTCTGCCCACGTGGTAGGGAACGCTACCGGTGGTGGCCTTCCCAAACAGTGCTCCCTGGCTAGCGTGGGCGCGGCCGTGAACCCTGAATGAACGAGCTTCACGATCTCCGTCTGCGCTTGCTGGTTCAGCAGGAGGGTGAACGGATCGCCCGCAGTCAGCCCGATGAGCTCGACCTCTCCGTCGTGCAGGCCCGCTGCCTCTGCTGGCTGGCCCTCCTGGCCGAAGTGCATCAGGAGCAGTCGGTCGAGGCGGAGCAACGGGGCGACATGGAGCAGGCGATGGGCTGGTTCGCCGACTCGATGCGCCTGCGCGATGTGATCCAGCTGGTGAGCTCGATCGAAATCCCGCTGCCCAGCATCCAGGAGGACGGCGACGACAGCGACGATGACGACGACCAGCTGGACCTGCTCGGCCCCTTCGATCGTCTGGTCTGAGCCAGCAGGAGCTCTGGGCGGCGACCTTGAACATCCAATGCCATGATGGGCGTTAAGGAACCAAGGGAGCGCGGTGCCCGAAGAGCCCTGCCAATGCCCTGACTGCCAGCGGTTTTATCGGGAACACGACCGATTGATCCGCGAGAACCCCACACTGCGGCAGCAGCAGGAACTGAACTGGGCGGCTCTGCAGTCGTTCCGCACCCTGGCCGGCCGGGTGCTCGAAGAGCTGCAAAAGTCCCAGAGCGACAGTGACGCTGAGGCCGTCGCCCCTCCAGCCGCCGCCGCAGCTTCTGCAGGCGAGCTGAGCTCCCCCGAGGAGGAGAGCCAGCAACAGGCGATCGCTGATCTGGAGAACATCAATGCTCACCTGTTCTCGATTGAAGCGCTGATGGAGCGCATCTTCGATGTGCGCGTGCCTGAGGACGTGGAGCAGAAATTCCGGGAGGTGGCCGGGGAACTGGCCCCCGACCCCCTCAATGCCGATCGCCTGCGCCTGAACCGGCTGCTGCACCAGACCCCCGACCTGCCGGACCACAGGCCCTGAGGTCTGGCAGGTCCCTCAGTCGA
This sequence comes from Synechococcus sp. CS-1329, assembly GCF_025128055.1. Taxonomy (GTDB): domain Bacteria; phylum Cyanobacteriota; class Cyanobacteriia; order PCC-6307; family Cyanobiaceae; genus Regnicoccus_A. The sequence continues at coordinate 22,894 of NZ_JAHLYS010000012.1, forward strand.
TCTCGCAGCTGATCGTCACCGGGAACGGCTCCGCCCGCCAGATGCGCTCGGCGTACTCACGGATGGAGCGGTCGCTGCTGAAGAAACCGGTGCGTGCTGTGTTCAGCAGGGACATCCGGTTCCAGGTGGTGCGATCGCCCCAGGTGGCGCTGACCGCGTCCTGGGCGCGCATGTACTCGCTGAAATCAGCCAGCACGTAGTAGGGATCCCGGCCGGTGAGGTTGGCCAGCAGGGGCTTGAACAGCTCCGTGTCGCCATTGCTGAAGTGACCCTGCTCCACCAGCTGCAGCGCCTCCGGCAGCTCCGGGATGGAGTTGATCAGCTCCCAGGGGCGGTATCCACCAGCGCGCAGGGCCTCGATGCCGTCGGTGGTGTGGCCGAACAGGAAGAAGTTCTCAGCACCCACCTGCTCGCGGATCTCCACGTTGGCGCCATCGAGGGTGCCGATCGTGAGTGCTCCGTTCATGGCGAATTTCATGTTGCCGGTGCCGGAGGCCTCCAGGCCGGCGGTGGAGATCTGCTCAGAGAGGTCGGAAGCGGGGTAGACCCGCTGCCCCAGGCTGACGTTGTAATCGGGCAGGAACACCACCCGCAGCCGGCCGTCCATGTCGGGGTCGGCGTTGACCGTTTCAGCGATGCCGTTGATAAAACGAATAATAAGTTTGGCCATGTAGTAGCCCGGCGCCGCCTTGCCGCCGAAGATCACCGTGCGCGGAGCGAGATGGTCGCCGAGGCCGTTCTTGATGCGCAGGTACTGGGCGATCACCTGCAGGGCATTCAGGTGCTGGCGCTTGTATTCGTGGATCCGCTTCACCTGCACGTCGAAGAGCGAGGAGGGATCCACCAGCAGGCCGCTCTGGCGATGGATGTACTGGGAGAGCTGACGCTTCACCGCCAGCTTGGTCTGGCCCCAGCGCTCCAGGAAGCCGGCATCGTTCTGAAAGGCCTCCAGCTTGCGCAGGTCGTCGAGGTTGCGGACCCAGTCCTGGCCGATCACCTCATCGAGCAGCTGTCGCAGCATCGGGTTGGCCAGGGCGATCCAGCGCCTCGGGGTGACGCCGTTGGTGACGTTGGTGAACTTTTCGGGCCAGAGCGAGGCGAATTCAGGAAACAGCTGCGTGCGCACCAGTTCGCTGTGCAGGGCCGCCACGCCGTTGACGTGGTGGGAGGCCACGGTGGCCAGGTGGGCCATCCGCACCGCCTTGCCGTCGTTCTCATCGATGATCGACACCCGCCGCAGCATCGTGTCGTTGCCCGGATGCTTCAGCCGCACCGTCTGCAGGAAGCGGCGGTTGATCTCGAAGATCAGCTCCAGGTGCCGCGGCAGGAGCGAGCCGAACAGATCCAGGCCCCATTTCTCCAGGGCCTCGGGCAGGAGGGTGTGGTTGGTGTAAGCCAGTGAACGGGTGGTGATGTCCCAGGCGGCATCCCAGCTCAGGTGCTTGTGATCGATCAGCAGCCGCATCAGCTCGGCCACAGCGATGGCCGGATGGGTGTCGTTCAGCTGCACCGACCAGTGCTCCGGAAAGTCGGTGATCGGCAGGTCCCGCAGCTCCAGGCTGCGCAGCATGTCCTGGAGGGAGCAGCTCACGAAGAAGTGCTGCTGCTTGAGGCGCAGGCGCCGGCCCTCATCGGTGCCGTCATTGGGGTAGAGCACCTTGGAGAGGGTTTCAGAGCCCACCTTTTCTTCCACGGCGCCGTAGTAGTCGCCGATGTTGAAGGAATAAAAATCGAAGCTCTCGGAGGCCTCCGCCTGCCAGAGCCGCAGGCGGTTGCAGGTGTTCACCCTGTAGCCCAGCACCGGCACGTCGTGGGGAACACCGATGGCGTGCTCGGAGGGGATCCAGCGCACCCGATACTCCCCCTCGCTGTCGCGGTAGCTCTCGGTGCGGCCGCCGAAGCCGACGAAGCAGGCCTGGTCGGGGTGGGGCAGCTCCCACGGCCAGCCGCTCTTGAGCCACTTATCGGTGATCTCCACCTGCCAGCCGTCGCGGATCAGCTGGTCGAAGATCCCGAACTCGTAGCGGATGCCGTAGCCGGTGGCGGGGATCTCCAGGCTCGAGAGCGACTCCAGATAGCAGGCCGCCAGGCGGCCAAGCCCCCCATTGCCCAGACCCGGCTCCTCCTCCACCTCGAGGATCTCTTCAAGGGAATCGATCCCGAAACGGCGCAGGGCCTCGGCGGCTTCGTCCTGGATGCCGAGCATCAGCAGGTTGTTGCCCAGCTGGGGACCGATCAGGAATTCAGCCGAGAGGTAAGACACCACGCGGGTGGGCGTGGCCGAGATGGCCTCGATCCCCGCCAGATAGCGGGTCATCAGCCGGTCACGCACCGCGTAGCTCAAGGCGACGTAGAGGTCGTGATGGCTGGCGGTGGGGGCGAGCTTGCCCAGTGTGTAAAAGAGGTGCTCGGTCATGCCGTCGAAGACGCCATCGGCCGTGAGGCCGTTGCGATCAGGGTCGGCAAAACAGCCCGGGGTGGGCAGCCTCAGCTGGCTGGGCGGAGCGTCGGTCATGGTCGCGGGGCGAGGAGAGGTGGAGCGGCGAAGCTGAACAGCGGCCGGCTGTGAGACGCGATGCCGTCCGGTCCGTGCATCTGATCAGTCTGGCCCAGCCACGTAGCGGGCGCTCCGCAGGCCGACCAGAGCGTTGGCCCTGCGCCGGGGTAGCCGCTTTCGGTGTGGATTCACTGATGGTGGTCAGAGATCAGTCTGGACGGATTCCAATTGCTGCCCCAGATCCCGTCTAACGTCGCGGCCAACTTCATCCAAGCGACGCGCCACCCGCCCGCATGACTTTCCCGACCCTGCTGCTTGAAATCGGCAACCACAATGTGGAGGTGGCCGAAACCCTGATCGGGGTCGGCCGCTTTCTGTTGATCTTCCTGGCTGCGCGAACCCTGGCTGAGCTGATGGTGCGCCTGCAGCTCCCCACCATCCTCGGCGAACTGGTGGCGGGGGTGCTGATCGGCCTCTCGGGCCTGCACCTGATTCTTCCCCCCGAAACCGGCGCGCAGCTGAGCACCTGGGTCACCTCCACCGTGGCCTCCCTCTCGTCACTGCCACCCAACGCGGTGGAGTCGATCTACATGGAGACCTTCCCCAATCTCCAGGCGGTGGCCACCCTCGGCCTGTTCGCCCTGCTGTTCCTCACCGGCCTCGAGAGTGAGCTCGATGAGCTGGTGGCGGTGGGAGCCCAGGCCACCACGGTGGCCATCACCGGCGTGGCGCTGCCCTTCGCCATGGGTACGTTCGGGCTGCTGTATTTCTTCCATGTGCCGCTGATCCCGGCGATCTTCGCTGGCGCGGCGATGACCGCCACCAGCATCGGCATCACCGCCAGCGTCTTCGGTGAGCTCAAATACCTCAAGACCCGCGAAGGCCAGACCGTCATCGGCGCCGCCGTGCTTGATGACATCCTCGGCATCGTCATCCTGGCCGTGGTGGTGGCCGTCGCCGGCGGCGGCGCCCTCGAGATCGGTCCGATCGTCAAGCTGCTGATCGCCGCGGCCCTGTTCGTGTCCCTCTCGCTGTTTCTCAGCCGCACCGCCGCCCCTGCCTTCGACTGGCTGCTGGATCGCCTCAAGGCCCCCGGTGAGGTGGTTGTCGCCTCCTTCGTGGTGCTCTGCCTCTGCTGCTTCGCCGCCCAGGCCATCGGCCTGGAGGCCGCCCTGGGGGCCTTCGCCGCCGGTCTGATCCTGAGCGGCTCCCGCCACACCTACGCGATTCAGGAAACGGTCAAGCCGCTGGTGTCGCTGTTCGCGACCATCTTCTTCGTCCTGATCGGCACCAGCATGGATCTCTCCGTGCTCAACCCGATGGATCCGGCCAACCGTCCGGGCCTGGTGATGGCCGCCTTCCTGCTGGTGGTGGCGATCATCGGCAAGGTGGCCTCCGGCTGGACCTACGTCAGCAAGGAAAAGACCAACCGCCTGGTGGTGGGTCTGGGGATGATGCCCCGCGGCGAAGTGGGCCTGATCTTCCTGGGCCTTGGCACCCAGGCTGGGCTGCTCACTCCGGCCTTGGAGGCGGCGATTCTGCTGATGGTGATCGGCACCACCTTCCTCTCGCCGATCCTGCTGCGGGTGGTGCTCAGTCGCGAGGAGAAGCTGCTGGCCGAGCAGATGGCCTGAGGGCCCTCAGCCTTCGTCGTTGCGGCTGGAGGAGGCCACTGCCCAGAACGCTCCAGCCAGCACCGCCATCAGCCCGAGGCTGGCGGCCCAGCTGGGGCTGAGGATCAGGCTCAGCATGAGCTGAGTGATCGCCCCCACCGCAAAGGCCAGCAGCACGCTGCTCGTCACCAGCACGATCTGACGCAACCCCTCTGAGAGCGCCCCCTCGCTGAGGGCCTCCTCCAGCCGGGCCAGCGGCACAGAGAGGGGCAGGTACAACGCCAGAGCCCAGAGGGCTGTTCCCGGCAGCAGGCTGGACACGTCGAGCACGGAGCGAAGCCCCCGAAGTGATCCCTAGCATCGACGACCAAGCCACACCTGCGTTGAACGGCCCCTGCTCTGAGCCCTGGATCCATGCAGGCCATGGAGTCCACGCCCTGGCCAGTCGACCATCGCAGCCCCAGGGCCCGGCCGTGCTGCTGGTGCATGGCTTCGGCGCCTCCACCGACCACTGGCGCTACAACATCCCTGCGCTGGGCGAGCGCCATGAGGTGCACGCCGTCGATCTGCTGGGCTTTGGCCGCAGTGCCAAGCCCGAGGGTCTGCCCTATGGCGGTGGTCTGTGGCGTGACCAGCTGGTGGCCTACGTGCGTGAGCGGATCGGCCGCCCCACGGTGCTGGTGGGCAATTCCCTCGGTGGTTTTGCGGCCCTGGCCGCCGGGGCCGCCCTGGGCGACGAGGCGGCCGGGGTGGTGCTGATCAATGCCGCCGGTCCCTTCAGCGACGAGCAGGCCGAACCCAGCGGCTGGGGCGCCATCACCAAGCGCACGATCGGTGCTGCCCTGTTGCGCAGTCCGGTGCTGCAACGGCTGTTGTTCGAGAATCTGCGCCGTCCGGCCACGATCCGGCGCACCCTCAATCAGGTCTACATCGATCGCACCAACGTGGATGAGGCGCTGGTGGAGGCGATCCGGCGGCCGTCGCTGGACCCCGGCGCCTTCGGGGTGTTCCGCACGGTGTTCGACATTCCCCGCGGCCAGCCCCTGGATGAACTCTTTGCCCAGCTCCAGGTGCCCCTGCTGCTGCTCTGGGGCATCCGCGACCCCTGGATCAACGCCGCCGGGCGCCGCGCTGCCTTCCAGCGCCATTCCCCAGCCGCCACCACGGAGGTGGTGCTCGACGCCGGCCACTGCCCCCACGATGAAGTGCCCGCCCAGGTGAACGCCGCCCTGCTGGAGTGGCTGGCAAGCCTGCCCGATGCCTGAGCCGCGATGCCCCTGATCCAGCGCACCACGCCCTATTCCCACTGGGAGTTCAGCGCCGAGGCCGGCGGCGATCTGCTGCGCTTGGTGCCGGAGCGAGGTGGGCTGCTCAGCGGCTGGTGCTGCAACGGCCTTGAGCTGCTCTACCTCGATGAGGCCCGCTTCGCCGATCCAGCCCTCTCGGTGCGGGGCGGCATGCCGGTGCTGTTCCCGATCTGCGGCAACCTCCCGGCTGATCAGCTGCCCCTCCCCCAGGGGAATTTCACGCTCCAGCAGCATGGCTTTGCCCGGGATCTGCCCTGGGAGCTGGAGGAGTTGCCGGGGGCTGAGGGCGTGCGCCTGAGCCTGGGCGAGAGCCCCGCCAGCCTGGCGATGTTCCCCTTCCCCTTCCGGTTGCAGCTGGAACTGCGCCCCCAGCCTGGGGCCCTGGCGATCGCGGTGCTGCTGCACAACCCCGGGCCAGAGCCGCTGCCCTTCGCCTTCGGCCTGCACCCCTATTTCGCCCTCAGTTCCCTGGCGGCGGCGGCGCTGGAGGGCCTGCCGGAGCAGTGCTTCGACCACGGCACCATGGCCGCCGCCGCCACCGCCCCGCTGCTGGAGCGGCTGGAGCAGGGGGTGGATCTGCTGGCGCAGCCGGGTGCTGCGGTGCGCTTGCTCGATCGCGGCAGCGGGCTGGTCCTGGAGCTGCAGGCAGAAGCTCCCTTCGATCTGGCGGTGGTCTGGAGTGATCCACCCCGCCCCATGGTCTGCCTGGAGCCCTGGACGGCACCGCGCGGTGCCCTGGTGAGCGGTGAACGGCGGCTGGAGGTGGCCCCCGCCCAGACCTGCCGGCTGGCCTGCCGCTACCAGCTGATCGAGGCTTCCGGAATCAGTCCTCAGGATCCAGCGTGATCACCACATGGCCTTTTTTGTGTCCACTGTCGACATAGCGGTGGGCGGCCACGATCTGCTCCAGGGGGTAGTGGCGATCGATCACGGGCCTGTAGACCCCGGCCTCGGCCAGTTCCGCGAGCTGAGCCACGTCGCCGGCTTTCACGCTCATGGGACCGGCGATCACGGTCTTGTTGCTGCTGACTGTCTGCCAGGGGCTGAGCAGCATGGCGCCCAGCCCCGCCTGAAGCAGCACCAGGCGACCCCCTGGCCTCAGGCAGCGGCGGCTGCGGGCAAAGGGTGCGGTGCCAGCGGTGTCGATGATCACGTCGAAGCTGTCACCGCTCTGGCTGAAATCAGTGTGCTGATAATCGATCACCTGGCTGGCTCCGAGGCAGCGGACGAGATCCTGGTTGGCGGCGCTGCACACCCCGATCACCTCGGCCCCCAGGTGACAGGCCAGCTGCACCGCCGCTGTGCCGACGCTGCCTGAGGCGCCGTTGATCAGGACCCGCTCTCCAGGCTGAACCCTGGCCTGGCGAAGGGCCGCAAGGGCCGTGGTGCCACCGAAGCAGAGAGCGGCCGCTTCACGGAAGCTGAGGTTGGATGGTTTGCGGGCCAGCTGGCCATCCTCCGGCAGGCAGATGTACTCCGCATGGCAGCCCATGGCGGCGTCGCTGAAGGCCACCAGCGGATCACCAGGCCTGAAGCGGCTCACATCGCAGCCCACCGCTTCGACGACACCAGCCAGCTCACTGCCGAGGATCGGCTGCCGGGGTCTGGAGAAGCCGAACACCAGGCGCACGATCAGCCCGAAACCGGCGGGTACCTCCAGGCTGCGGACCCTCCAGTCGCCGGAGCTCACTGTGGTGGCCTTGATCTGGATCAAGACCTCATGGGCTGCGGGGATCGGCTTGGCGATCTCTGTGAGGTGAAGCACTTCAGGAGGCCCGTAGCGCTCACAGACAACAGCTCGCATGGTTATCGCTCCCAGGGCAAGGTGTGGAGACCAAGCCGGTTGGAACTTCTAGTTTGGATGAAGTCTTTCTTGAAATCGCTCCAGAATTTAAAACTTTTTCGTGGCGCATCTGCGCTCATGGGTGCTTTCCCCCGGCCAGCTGATCCCGGCTCGGGATCCACTCCCTGGTAGCAACCGTCACAACGCCACTGCTCAGATGGGGTGAAGGTTGGAGGGCGGAAGCAGTTTCTAGGGTTCCGGTTGGCATCAGTTCGCTGCGGCGTTCTCAAGCCAATGTCTGGTCCGAGAGAAGCTCACCGGGGTCACCCGGTTGCACGGAGGGATAAAAGCCCGGGAGACCGCAACCCCCACCTCCGTGCATTGCCATGAGTGCATCTCCAGGCCCAGAAGGGGCCTTCGACCGGCGTAGAGAGGCGTCGTCAGTGGGCCGCCAGGGCGCCGAGGCCCTGGAGAAGGAGGCCCGCCTGCCGCTCACCGGCTGGCAGCAGGAGGTGGAGCAGGGCCTGCGCTATGGCCTGGAAGCCGCCGAGAGCATCGTGGATCGGCGCATCTCCACCTTCTCGCGCGGCGAGCTGCCCCACTACGCGGGCATCAACACCTTCATGAAGGCGCCCTACATCGAGGACGTGAATCGCGTCGGCGAATTCGATGTGGCGATCCTGGGGGTGCCCCACGATTCCGGCACCACCTACCGGCCCGGCACCCGCTTCGGCCCCCAGGGCATCCGGCGCATTTCAGCCCTGTACACGCCCTACAACTACGAGATGGGGGTGGATCTGCGCGAGTCGATCCGGCTCTGCGATGTGGGCGACATCTTCACGATTCCCGCCAACAACGAGAAGAGCTTCGATCAGATCTCCAAGGGTGTGGCGCACGTGTTCGCCAGCGGCGCCTTCCCGATCATCCTCGGCGGTGATCATTCGATCGGCTTTCCCACCGTGCGGGGCGTCTGCCGTCATCTGGGCGACAAGAAGGTGGGCATCATCCACTTCGATCGCCATGTCGATACCCAGGAGATCGACCTCGACGAGCGCATGCACACCTGCCCCTGGTTCCATGCCACCAACATGGCCAATGCGCCCGCCGAAAACCTGGTGCAACTGGGCATCGGCGGCTGGCAGGTGCCGCGCGAGGGGGTGAAGGTGTGTCGCGAACGGGGCACCAACGTGCTCACCGTGACGGACATCTGCGACATGGGCCTGGAGGCGGCGGCGAAGTTCGCGATTGAGCGCGCCACCGACGGCACCGATTGCGTGTACATCTCCTTCGACATCGATTGCATCGACGCCGGCTTTGTGCCCGGCACCGGCTGGCCCGAACCGGGCGGCCTGCTCCCGCGCGAGGCGCTCAAATTGCTGGAGCTGATCGTGCGCAACGTGCCGGTCTGCGGCCTGGAGGTGGTGGAGGTGTCGCCCCCCTACGACATCAGCGACATGACCTCATTGATGGCCACCCGCGTGATCTGCGATGTGATGGCCCACCTGGTGGTGAGCGGCCAGCTGCCCCGCAAGCAGAAGCCCGCCTGGTTGCACGACAGCAGCAACATGGCCGTCGATCAGAAGTGGAGATAACGCCATGCATGAAGTGGACATGACCAAGTGCCTGCTGCTCTCGATGGAGGAGTGGAAGCGGGGGCAGGAGCCCCAGACCCCCGTGGTGACGGCCGTGCACCTGCAGGTGGGTGCGTTCACCTGCGTGGAGCCCGAGGCGCTGCGCTTCACTTTCGCCGCCGCCGTCCAGGGCAGCTGGCTCGATGGCTCAACACTCGAGATCGAGTCCGTTCCCCTCAGGGCCCGCTGCCTGGCCTGCTCCAGCGCCTACAACCCAGACCCTGAGCGCGCCTACCGCTCCCCCTGCTGCGATCGGCCCATGGAGGAGATCGTCAGCGGCCGTGAGCTGCGCATTCGCTCCGTCGATTACAGCCTGCCGCACCAGATTTCAGATCCCGCCGCCGTTCCCCCGCGCTGATCCCATGCACATGCCCCTCAGCGACACCCTTGGCCTCAATCTGCTGGCCGCCAATCAGCACCAGGCGGAGCACAACCGTGAGCACTTTGAGGCCTGGAACCTGCTCTGTCTCAATGTGATGAGCAGCCCCGGCGCCGGCAAGACCTCCCTGCTGGAGCGCACGATCACCGCACTGGCCCCGCAACTGGAGATGGCGGTGCTGGAGGGCGACATGACCACCCAGCTCGACGCCCAGCGCCTTGAAGCGGTGGGGGTGCCGGTGGTGCCGATCACCACCGGCCGCGCCTGCCACCTGGATGCGGCGATGGTGAGCGGTGGCCTCAGGCAGCTGCAGGCGCGGCTCAACCCAGCCGATCTCGATCTGCTCTGGGTAGAGAACGTGGGAAATCTGGTCTGCCCGGCTGAATTCGAGGTGGGCGAGCACCTCAAGGTGGCCCTGCTCAGTGTCACCGAAGGTGAGGACAAGCCGCTCAAGTATCCGGTGATGTTCCGGGAAGCCGATTGCGTACTGATCACCAAGGTGGATCTGCTCCCTTACCTCTCCATTGACGTGAGCCGCATCGAGGCGCACATCCATGCCGTCAATCCAGAGGCGGTGGTGTTTCAGCTCTCGGCCAGCTCCGGTGCCGGGCTCGATGCCTGGCACCAGTGGTTGCTGGCCACCACTCGTGAGCGCAGCTGCCGGGCGGAGCTGGCGGAGGTGGGATGAGCACTCTGTACTCTCCGGCCTCAACAGATCAACTCACGGAACTCCAGCTCAGCTGGCAGCAGCGCAAGCTCGACCTGATCAGCCAGGGGGTGAGCTATGCCCTGGCCAGTTTCGTGGATCTGCACGGCAGCAGCAAGGCCAAGGCGGTACCCCTGGATCACTTCGAGGCGATGCTCGCCGGCTCAGAGCTCTTCACTGGTGCTGCTCTCGATGGCGTTCCCCAGGATGTCAGCGACGATGAGGTGGCCGCCATTCCCGATCTGGCCTCGGCCACGGTGCTGCCCTGGCGCCGTGATGTGGTCTGGCTGGCCAGCAGCCTGCACCTGCACGGCCAGCCGTTCGAGGCCTGCAGCCGCAACATCCTGATCCGGGCTCTCGCAGCAGCTCAGCGCATGGGCTTTCGTTTCAACCTCGGCATCGAGACGGAATTCTTCGTGCTGCGCCGGGGCGTCGATGGGTCCCTGCAGCCCGCCAGCTCCCGCGACACCCTCGAGAAACCCTGCTACGACCTCCCGAGCCTGCTCGACAACCTGCCCTGGCTCGATGAGCTGGTGCAAGCGATGAACGATCTCGGCTGGGGGGTGTATTCCTTCGATCATGAAGATGGCAATGGGCAGTTTGAAACCGACTTCGCCTATGCAGAGGCGCTCACCATGGCGGATCGCCTCACCTTCTTCCGGCTGATGCTCAAGGAGATCAGCCACCGCCATGGCTTGATTGCCAGCTTCATGCCCAAACCCTTCAGCGATCGCACCGGCAGCGGCGCCCACTTCAACATGTCGTTGGCGGATCCAGCCACGGGCCGCAATCTCTTTGTGGGTGATTCGGCGGGCAGGATCTCCCTCCTGGCGGAGCAGTTCATCGCTGGGATCCTGCGCCATGCCCCGGCGATCTGTGCGGTGATTGCCCCCACGGTGAACAGCTACAAGCGTCTGGTGGCTCAGGGCTCAATGAGCGGCTTCACCTGGGCGCCGGTGTTCATCTGCCACGGGAACAACAACCGCACCAACATGCTGCGCATCCCAGCCGCTGCTGATCGGGTGGAATGCCGTGCCGCCGACAGTGCCTGCAATCCCTATCTTGCTGCGGCGATGATCCTTGCCGCTGGATTGGAAGGCATCCGGGAAGAGCTGGATCCAGGCGATCCCAATCTCGTCAATGCCTACCGGCTCAGCGCCGAGCAGCGGGCCGAGCGGGGGTTGAAGGTGTTGCCACGAACACTGGCTGAGGCGATTGAGGCCTTTGCCGCAGATCCATTGTCGCGCACGGTGTTCGGTGATGCCATGGCAGACGCGTTCATCGACTACAAACGAGCGGAATGGGCCGACTATCACGGTCGGGTGTCGGAGTGGGAGCTCTCTCGTTATCTCGAGTTCCTCTAGAGCCACCACGGCTGCGCGTTTGTTTTCCCTCAAATCCTGATTCTTTTGTCTTTACTTTGCTGCTCAACTTATGATCTCCAATCACGATCCTGATCCCAGCTCCAACTCCAACTCCAACTCCAGCCCCATCGGCTCAGCTGCCGGTTCGCCCTCCAGTCATCAGCGTTCGCGGCAACCACGCCGGCTCCAGCGGATGGTTGGATTCGGCCTGTTGGCATTGATGGGCGGAGGCCTGCTGGCCAGCTGCCAGAGTCCGCCGCAGACAGGCGCCACGCCGGTGCGGATCGGCTACAGCGCCTGGCCCGGCTGGATCCCCTGGAAGGTCACTGAGGAGAAGGGCCTGTTCACAGAGGCCGGGGTTCCGGTGACCCTGCAGTGGTTCGATGGTTACCTCGATTCGATCAACGCTCTCAACGCAGGCCAGCTGGATTGCAACAGCCAGACCCTCAACGACACGATCAGCTCCATCGCCGGTGGCGCCGATCTGCGGGTGGTGCTCACCAACGACAACTCCACCGGTAACGACCAGGTCATTGCCGCCGAGGGCATCACGACGGTGCCCCAGCTCAAGGGCCGCAAGGTGGCCGCGGAGGAGGGAACTGTTGATCACTACCTGCTGCTGCTGGGCCTGAAGCAGGCGGGCCTCACGGCCAGTGACATCGAGTTCGTGCCCCTGGAAACTGGAGCGGCCGCGGCGGCCTTCGTGGCCGAGAGGGTGGATGCGGTGGGTGTGTTCGCTCCCTTCACCACCCAGGCTCTCAAGCGCCCCGGCAGCACCACCCTGATTTCCTCCAAGGAGTTCCCCGGCGCCATCAGCGATCACCTGGTCTGCCGCAGTGAGTTTGTGGAGAAGAACCCCGAGCAGTTGCAGAAGGTGGTGAACGCCTGGTTCGCCACCCTCAAGGAGATCAAGGCCAATCCGGGGCCCAGCCTCACGATCCTGGCGGCCCGGGCGGGGGTGAGCGAGGCCGAATACAAGGAGTACGACGCCGGCACCACGATCTTCACGCTGGAGCAGAACCGTGAGGCGCTCAAGCCCGGCAACACCATGGCTTCGCTGCCCTTTGCCGCCGCTGAGATCAGCACCTTCCTGCAGGAGGTGGGGCTGGCCAAGACACCCCCGGATCTCACCAAGCTCTTCGACGCCCGTTTCGTCGATGCGGCCCCCTGATGCGGTTCTCTGAGCGACCTGCCCTGCGCTCCCCCTGGTTGCTCGGTCCGCTCGGGATCGCTGCGGTGCTGCTGGCCTGGTCCCTGATCAGCCTCAGTGGCGCGGTGGATCCTCTTTTCCTGCCCAGCCCGCCGGCGGTCTGGCAGGCGGTGGTGGAGCAGTTCCAGGAGGGGATCCTGGTGGCCGATGCGATCGCCAGCATCCGGCGAGTGTTCCTTGGCTTTGCGCTCTCGGCGGCTCTGGCCCTGCCCCTGGGCATCGCCATGGGCAGCAACCCGTTGATCTGCCGCCTGCTGGAGCCCCTGCTGGGGTTGATCCGCTACATGCCGGCGCCGGCCTTCATCCCCCTGCTGATCATCTATTTCGGCCTGGGGGAATTGCCAAAGGTGCTGCTGATCTTCATCGGCACCTTCTTCTTCAATACGCTGATGATCATGGATGCGGTGAAGTTCGTACCCCAGGAGTTGCTCGAAACCGCCCTCACCCTGGGCGGCCGGGGCCTGCCGATCCTCACCCGTGTGGTGGCCCCCTACATCGCCCCCCAGGTGATTGATGCCTACCGCATCAACATGGCCTCAGCCTGGAACCTGGTGATCGTGGCGGAGCTGGTGGCCGCCAACGAAGGTCTGGGCAAGCGCATCAGCCTGGCCCAGCGCTTTCTGCGCACCGATGAGATTTTTGTGGGGTTGATCGTGATCGGCCTGATCGGCCTGCTGATCGATCTGGGGTTCCGCGCCGTGCTGCGGCGCAGTTGTCGCTGGGCCAGCTGAGATGCATCTCTCCGTGCATGGCGTCAGCAAGAGCTTTGGTGAAGGCCGTCAGGCCAAGTTGGTGCTCGACGACATCAGCTTTTCGATCAAGTCCGGCGAATTCGTGGCTTTGGTGGGCAGCTCCGGTTCGGGCAAGTCCACGGTGATGCGCCTGATCGCCGGCCTGGAGCGCCCCAGTGCCGGAGTGATTGCCCTCGATGGCCAATCGGTGCGTGGGCCCGGCTCTGATCGGGGCATGGTCTTCCAGAAATACAGCCTCTACCCCTGGATGACGGCGGCCCAGAACGTGGCCTTCGGCATGTCGCTGCAGGGGTTGCCCAGGCCCCTGGTGCGCGAGCGCACCGCTTACTTCCTGGAGGTGGTCGGTCTACAGGATGCCGCCCGGCGCCTGCCGAAGGAACTCTCGGGGGGCATGCAGCAGCGGGTGGCGATCGCCCGCGCCCTGGCCGCCGACCCGAAGGTGGTGCTGCTGGATGAACCCTTCGGCGCCCTCGACCTGCAGATCCGCGAATCGATGCAGGAGTTCCTCTATCAGCTCTGGCAGCGCTCCGGCCTCACGGCGCTCTTGATCACCCACGACCTGGAGGAGGCTTTGCTGCTGGCCCAGCGGGTGCACATCATGGCCCCGCGCCCGGGGCGGATCGTGCGCACGGTGGAGGCCGATCTCGACCGCTCCAACCTGCCCCACCTGCGGATGTCAGCGCCGTTCCTGGAGCTGCGGGAGGAGCTGGTCACCACCCTGCGCAATCTCGATGCCGCCGCCAGTTGAGGGGAACGCCATGGCAGCCGACGGGGCCCCAGTCGTGAGTCGCCAATTCCTCAGCGCTGATCACTATCGCTCGCCTGACGCCGCTGAGCGGGAACGGGCGATCTACGCCCCGCACTTCTGGCATCCACTGGTGCCCCTCTCCAGCCTGCCCGAGGGTTCGGCCCTGGCCCTGGAGTTGCTGGACCTGCCCCTGCTGCTCAGCCATCCCCCCGGCGGACCACCCCAGGTGTTCCTCAACCGTTGCCCCCACCGCGGGGTGGCGCTCCTCTCGCCCGCTGCCGAGGCCCAGGCCTGCCGCCGCCTGGTGTGTCCGTACCACGGCTGGACCTACGGCCTTGACGGCCTCCTGCGCGCCGCCGCGCGGGAGGGGGAGTTCGCCGGAGCCTTCTCACGCCAGGACTGGCCCCTCGTCGCGCTGGCCTCTGCCGTGCGTGGCTCGATGCTCTGGGTGGCGGTCGGGCCCGATCCCCTGCCCCTGGAGCAGCAACTGGACCTGATGGAGCAGGAGCTGGGCGCGGAGCTGGAGCGGCCGCGAGTGTTGCTGGCCAGCCTGGAGCGCGAGCTGGCCTGCAACTGGAAGATTGCCCACGACAACACCCTCGACGACTATCACGTGGCGATCGCCCATCCCACCACCCTGCATCGGCAGCAGGGGCCGGTGCGCCACTACCGCCATCGCTTCGCCATGCACACCAACCTGCTGGCCACGCCGGTGGTGAACCCGGGCCAGAGCGGCTCAGGGGCCAAGGAGTTCCTCACCTTTGGGGCGCCGCCCTGGATCCACTGGCTGGTCTGGCCCGATGGCCGCCTGGCCCTGATCAGCTTTCCGCCCCTCGATCCCGGCCGCTGCCGCCTGCAGGTGTGGCTGCTGGGGGACCCCTCCCAGCAGCCCCGTGGCCAGGAGTGGATCGAGGAGCTGGGCAACTTTCTCGAGGAGGACCGGGTGTTGGTGGAGGCGGCCCAGCGGGGCTACAGCAGTGGTCTGACGCCTGGCCCGGCCCATCGCCTGGAGGCGCGCATCCTGCATCAGCAGGCGCTGTACGCGCGGATCATGGGCCTGGTGGAGCCGCCGGCACCGTCAGCTTCCGCCTGAGCCAGGCGGCCATGGCCGTGTTGATCTCCAGCAGATCGGCCACCGGCTGGTGGGTGAAGGGAAGGGTGGGCAGGTAGCCGTCGGGGCCGAATTCAGGTGTGAGCGTGAAGCAGGGTTCGCCGCGCGCTCGGGCCCGCTGCAGGAACAGGTCCCAGCAGGCCCAATGGGCCGCCAGGGCCTCGGCGTGCTCAGGCGCCATGGGGTGGCTCACCTGAGGACCCTGGGCATGGCCCACCCGGGCATGGATGTGGTCGACCCGATCGGCGATGGCCTGGATCGGTGCCAGCTCCGGAGTCATCAGCCGCTCGCAGGCGACGCACCAGTGGCTCAGATCAGCGCTGAGGCGCAGGCTCGGATAGCGCTCCAGCCAGTGGTGAAGAAGCCAGGGGTCCGCCAGGCTGCGCGAGCGGTGGGTTTCGAAGCTCAGCGGTGCCGGCGCGGCGGCGGTCAGCTCCAGGGCCCGATCCCAGAACCACTGCTGATCGGCCCAGTTCCAGCTGTCGCTGCCGCTGATCACGGTGATGCGCAGGGGATTCAGCCCGCGGCAGCGCTCCAGCTGGTCGGCCAGCTGCCGGAGATGATCGGCTGGTGTCAGGGCGAGATCGGGCACGTAACCGTTTCCCGTCACCAGCTCCAGCACCAGGGCCAGGCCGGCGGCAGAGAACTCAGCCGCCACGGCCTCGGGATCTGGGCCCGAGAGCACCGGATGGTTGAGATTGCTCTCCAGGCCATCAAAACCGTGACGGCGAGCCCGATCGATCACCGCCTGGCGCTGGCCCTCCACTCCCCAGAGGCTGTGCAGGATCAGGCAGCGCATGCCGAGGAGCCCCCCAGGATCTGGGGTCGGGCTTCAGTGGCCGCCGCCGGAATCGCTGACGGAGGCTGTGTTTGACGCGTTCTGCTCCGGCTCCAGCAGGCTGGGTTGGATGCCCAGATACACCGCCTCACGGAAGAGGGCCTGGTGGGTCTGGGCGTCGCCGTTGGCGCGGGCTGCGGCCATGCGCTGGCGCAGGGACAGCACCAGGGCCTGCTGACGCGGTTCCAGGGTGGTGGGAGCCATGGCGGTCAATCCTGCGCCGGTCTTGACCGGGCCTTTGGACCCATCAGCCTATCGAGAGATGCAGCTGCTGGATGGATCCCATCGACAGCCCCGGGAGCGGTGAACCGCAGAGCGCCGACGCCTTCTGGAGCGTGCCGGTGGAGGAGCTGCTGGGGCTGCTCTGCAGCGGCGAGGAAGGCCTGACCAGCGCAGAAGCGGAGCGGCGGCTGGCCAGCCACGGCCCCAACAGCCTCAGGCCACCGGCCCGGGGGGGCGCGGCCCTGCTGCTGCTGCGCCAGTTCACCAGCCCGATCATCTTGATCCTTGCGGCCGCGGCCCTGCTCTCCTTCCTGCTGGATTCCCCCACCGATGGGCTGATCATCCTGGCGATCGTGCTGATCAGCGGGCTGCTGGGGTTCTGGCAGGAACAGGGAGCCGCCGGAGCCGTGGCCCAGTTGCTGCGCAGCGTTGAGACCACAGCCCGGGTGCGGCGCGATGGCATCGAGCAGGCCATTCCCGTGGCT
This sequence comes from Synechococcus sp. CS-1329, assembly GCF_025128055.1. GTDB lineage: Bacteria > Cyanobacteriota > Cyanobacteriia > PCC-6307 > Cyanobiaceae > Regnicoccus_A. The sequence continues at coordinate 39,540 of NZ_JAHLYS010000012.1, forward strand.
CAGGTGGTGCCCGGTGATCGGCTGGTGCTCTCGGCCGGGGCCGGCATTCCCGCCGACTGCCGCCTGCTGGAGGAGCGGGATCTGAGCCTGAACGAGGCCTCCCTCACTGGGGAGAGCTTTCCGGTGAGCAAGCATCCGGGGCGGCTGCCCGCCGAGGTGCCGCCCTCCCGGCGCAGCAACATGCTGTTTCTCGGCACCCACGTGGTGAGCGGCAGCGGTAGGGCGGTGGTGGTGCACACCGGAGCCGCCACCCAGTTCGCGGCCATCGCCGAACGCCTGCGCGAGCACAGCCCCGAGACGGAGTTCGAGCGGGGCGTGCGTCGCTTCGGGGCGCTGCTGCTGGAGCTGACCCTGGGGCTTGTGTTCGCGATCTTCGCGGTCAATGTGCTGCTGAGGCGGCCCGTGGCCGACTCCATCCTCTTCGCCCTGGCCCTGGGGGTGGGCCTGACGCCCCAGCTGCTGCCGGCGATCATCAGCGTCAACCTGGCCCAGGGGGCCCGGCGCATGGCGGCCCAGCGGGTGATCGTCAAGCGGCTCTCCTCGATCGAGAACTTCGGCAGCCTCTCGGTGCTCTGCTCCGACAAGACCGGCACCCTCACCGAAGGCCAGGCGGTGGTGCAGCGCAGCTGTGGCATCGATGGCGGCGAGAACCCGGCGGTGTTGCTGCACGCGGCGGTGAATGCCAGCTTCGAGACGGGGTTCAGCAACCCGCTCGATGGGGCGATCCGCGCTGCGGCCTGCGCGATCGATCTCTCCGCCTGGCGCAAGCTCGATGAGATCCCCTTCGACTTCAACCGCAAGCGGCTGAGCGTGCTGGCCTGCGCCGATGGGGCCCCGGTCCTGATCACCAAGGGAGCCTTCCTCAAGGTGCTGGAGGTGTGCGACCGCGCTGAAACCGCCGACGGCGCCGTTGTGCCGCTGGCGGCCGTTCTGCCGGAACTGCAGCGCCTCTATGCCGCCTGGAGCGCCGAGGGGGTACGGGTGCTGGCGGTGGCGGTGCGGCGCTGGGAGGCCGAGGCGACCCTGGTGCCCCGGGCGATCAGCCGGGCGGATGAAACCGGTCTGGCGATGCTGGGCCTGCTGGCGCTCTCCGATCCGCTCCGTCCTGGGGTGCAGGCCACGGTGGCCGAGCTGGAGAGGCTGGGGGTGCGCCTGAAGATGATCACCGGCGACAACGCGCTGGTGGCGGCCCGGGTGGGACGGGAGGCCGGCCTGCGCAATCCCGAGGTGCTCAGCGGCTCCCAGCTGCAGTTGCTCTCCGACGCCGCCCTGCCGGTGCGGGTCGAGCAGGTGGATGTGTTCGCGGAGATCGAACCGAGCCAGAAGGAGCGGCTGATCCTGGCCCTGCGCCGCAGCGGCCATGTGGTGGGGTATCTCGGCGATGGCATCAACGACGCGCCTGCCCTCCATGCCGCCGACGTGGGCCTCTCGGTGCAGGGGGCGGTGGATGTGGCCCGGGAAGCGGCCGACATCGTGCTGCTGGAGCCCGACCTGGCGGTGCTGGTCACGGGCATCCGCGAGGGACGGCGCACCTTCGCCAACACGCTCAAGTACGTCTTCATGGCCACCAGTGCCAACTTCGGCAACATGGTGTCGATGGCGGTGGCGTCGCTGGTGCTGCCGTTCCTGCCGCTGCTGCCCAAGCAGATCCTGCTCACCAACCTGCTCACCGATCTGCCGGAGATGACCATCGCCTCCGATCGGGTCGATCCGGAATGGATCAGCAGCCCGCACCGCTGGAGCATCCCCTTCATCAAGCGCTTCATGGTCACCTTCGGCCTGGTGAGCTCCGGCTTCGACCTGCTGACCTTCGTGGTGCTGCTGCACGTCCTCCATGCCGACGCCGCCCAGTTCCGCAGCGGCTGGTTCGTGGAATCGGTGCTCTCGGCGGCCTCGATCGTGCTGGTGATCCGCACCCGGGGGCCCCTGCTGCACAGCCGCCCCTCCCGGGCGCTGGTGGCGGCCACGATTGCTGTGGCCGCCCTCACCCTGCCCCTGCCCTGGACTCCCCTGGGGCGGCTGTTCGGATTCGTGCCCCTGCCGCCGGCCTTTCTGCTGCCGTTGGCCCTGATCCTGGCGGCCTATGTGGCCAGTGCCGAGCTGGCCAAGGGCTGGTTCTACCGGCGCTGGAGTGGCTGAGGCAGGCCAGCCTCCAATCCCCACCTCGGTAGGGTGATTGCAGGTTCCAGCCTGAGCGGGCGGGGCTGAGTCTCTGAGGTGCCGTCGGGCCCCCGGTGCATTGATGTTGGCGGAGGACGGGCATGGGGCTGCGCAGCACCCTGCGATATGCCGCCCTGGCTCTGCTGCTGGTGGGCCTGGTCTGTGCCGGAGGGCTGCGGGCCCAGCGGCAGGAGCCCGTGGTGGTGACGGCGCTGATGCCGGCGCCGTTCGCCCAGGCCACCGCGCCGATCGTGGAGCGCTTCAACCGGCGCCACCCGGGCCTTGAACTGCGGGTGAACCGGGGACCTTTCGAAACCGAGGCCATCTCCGATCTGGCGATCAGCAGCCTGCTGCTGGGGGACAGCCCCTACGACCTGCTGCTGATGGATGTCACCTGGACGCCGAAGTATGTGGCCGCCGGCTGGCTGACGCCCCTGGAGCCGCTGCTGGGGGAGGACGCCCTCGCCGGGGTGGTGCCGGGTGCCAGGGAGGGCAACCGCTTCGATGGCCACCTCTGGCGCATCCCCCTGGTGGCTGACATGGGACTGCTCTACTGGCGCACTGATCTGATGGCGGCGCCCCCGCGCAGCCCCGCTGAACTGATGGCCACCGCCGGCGCCCTGCAGCGCGCTGGCCGGGTGCGCTGGGGCTACGTCTGGCAGGGGCGCCAGTACGAAGGGCTGAGCTGCGTGTTTCTGGAGGTATTGCGTGGTTTTGGGGGTCAGTGGCTCAGCGATTCCGGTGACCGGGTGGAGCTGGCCAGTCCGGAGGCGGTGGCCGCGGCCTCCTGGCTGCGGCAGCTGATCGATCAGGGCATCACCCCCCGGGCGGTGGCCAATTTCGCCGAACCGGAGGCGCTGCAGAGCTTTGGGGCCGGTGATGCCGCTCTGATGCGCAACTGGCCCTATGCCTGGGCGGAGCTGCAGAAACCGGGCAGTCCGGTGAGGGGCAAGGTGGGGGTGACCACGATGGTGGCCGCCGCCGGGGGCAGCCCAGCCGCCACCCAGGGCAGCTGGGGCTTCTCCCTGGTGAGCCAGAGCCCCCATCCCCGCGAGGCCGCGCTGGTGATCGCCGCCCTGACGGCACCGGAGGTGCAGAAGGATCTGGCCCAGCGGCTGGGCTACACCCCCACCCTCTCGGCCCTGTTCGAAGACCCGCAGCTGGTGGCGGCGAACCCGGTGCTGCCGGAGTTGCGCCGGGCGCTGGAGGCCACGGTGCTGCGTCCGCTCAGCCCGCTCTATGCCCAGCTCAGCGACATCCTGCAGCGGCAGCTCAGCGAGGTGATCACCGGCGAGCGGGAGGCCGCCGAGGGCATGGAGCGGGCCCAGAGCCTCAGCAACCAGGTGCTGAGGGCCAGCGGCGTGGGGGCGAGGTCATGACCCTGCTGCTCACCCTGCCAGCCCTGCTGCTGCTGGCGCTGGTCTTTGCCGTCCCGCTGCTGCGTTACGGCTGGCTCAGCTTCCACGCCGACTCGGTGATCACCGGCCTGCAGCCGCTGCCCAACGGCGGCGCCAACTGGCTGCGCCTGATCGAGGACGAGCGCTTCTGGCAAGACACCGTTCAGACCCTGCGTTTCGCTGGGTTGTCGGTGGCGCTGGAGCTGCTGCTGGGGCTGGCCCTGGCCTTGCTGCTGCACCAGAGCTGGCGTGGCCGCACGGCGCTGCGCACGATCACCCTGCTGCCCTGGGCCCTGCCCACCGCGGTGATGGCCCTGGGCTGGCGCTGGATCTTCAATGATCCCTACGGACCGATCAACGGCCTGCTGCAGGTGCTGGGTCAGCCGGCGCTGCCCTTCCTGAGCAGCCCCGCCAGCACCTGGCTCGTGGTGGTGCTCGCCGATGTCTGGAAGACCACCCCCTTCGTGGCGCTGCTGCTGCTGGCCGGGCTGCAGTCGATTCCCACCGACCTCTATGAGGCCTTCGCCCTGGAGGGTGGCACGCCCGCTCAGGCCCTGCGCCGGATCACCCTGCCGCTGCTGCTCCCCTATGCCTTCCTCGCCGTGCTCTTCCGCCTCGCCCAGGCCCTGGGGGTGTTCGATCTGGTGCAGATCCTCACCGGCGGCGGCCCGGCGGGGAGCACCGAAACCCTGGCGCTCTATTCCTATCTCTCAGCGATGCGCTTCCTTGATTTCGGCTACAGCGCCACCGTGATGCTGGGGATGTTCGTGCTGTTGCTCGGTCTCACTGCTGTGCTGCTGCTGGGCCGGCGCTTGCTGGCGGGGGGGAGGGCCTGATGCGGTTCAGGCGTCTGGCCGTGCTGATGGTGCTGCTCTGGAGCCTGCTGCCGCTGCTCTGGCAGCTGTACACCTCCCTGCGCACCGGTTCGGCCCTGATCAGTCCCCAGCCGGGGCTCTCGGGCTGGACCCTGGACAACTACCGCCAGATCCTCTCGGGAGATCCGCCCTTCTGGCGCTTTCTGCTCAACAGCACGGTGGTGGGGCTGGCCAGCACGGCCCTGACCCTGCTGCTGGCGATCCCCTGCGCCTACGGCCTGCAGCGCCAGCCCGCCAGGACGCGGGCGCTGCTGAGCGGGGCGCTGCTGGCGGCGGCGGTGTTCCCCTACGTGCTGCTGTTTCTGGCGCTGCTGGAGCTGGCCCGACGCTTCGGCCTGGCCAACCACCTGCTGGCGCTGAGCCTGCCCTATGCCGGCCTCTCCTTGCCCCTGGCGGTGCTGCTGCTGGGGGCGGCCTTCCGGGATCTGCCGCCCGAGCTGGAGGAGTCGGCGCTGCTGGAGGGCCTCAACACCTGGCAGCGGCTGCGCTGGGTGCTCCTGCCGCTGATCGCCCCCGCCAGCGCCAGCACCGGCTTGCTGGTGTTTCTGTTCAGCTGGAACGAATACCCGATCGCCCTCACCTGGATCAGCCGCCAGGAGCTGCTCACCCTGCCCATCGCCATTGCCCGCATCGCCGGATCCTCCGTGTACACCGTTCCCTATGGCGCCTTCGCGGCGGCCACCGTGCTGGGCAGCCTGCCGCTGCTGGCCCTGGTGGTGATCTTCCAGAAGCCGATCGTGGCGGGTCTCACCCAGGGGGCGGTGAAATGAGCGACGTGGAGCGGCCGCAGGGCCTGGTGCTCGAGGGCCTGCAGCGGCGGGTGGGCAACACCCTGGTGCTCGACCACCTCAGCCTGCGGGTGGCACCGGGGGAATGCCTGGCCCTGCTGGGGCCCAGCGGTTGCGGCAAGACCACCACCCTGCGCCTGATCGCCGGACTCGATCAGCCCAGCGCCGGCCACATCCGCCTCGATGGCGACGACATCACGCGGCAACCGCCCAGCCGCCGGGAGGTGGGGATGGTGTTCCAGAGCTATGCCCTCTACCCCCACCTCACGGTGGAGCGGAACCTGTCGCTGGGCATGGAACTGCGCGGTCTGCCCCGCGAGCGGATCGCCGCGCAGATCAGTTCGGTGCTGGAGCTGTTGCAGCTGGAGCCCCAGCGCCGGCGGCGGCCGGCGGAGCTCTCGGGTGGCCAGCGCCAGCGGGTGGCCCTGGCCCGGGCCCTGGTGCGCCAGCCACGGCTGTTTCTGCTCGATGAGCCGATGAGCAATCTCGATGCCCAGTTGCGTGAAGATCTGCGCGCTGAGCTGCGCCTGCTGCTCTGCGGCGGCCCCCAGCCGGTGGTCTATGTGACCCACGATCAGCAGGAGGCCATGGGCCTGGCCGATCGCATCGCCGTGCTGCACCAGGGGCGGCTGCAGCAGATCGGCAGTCCGCGCGAGCTCTACGACCAGCCCGCCAACCTGTTCGTGGCCGGCTTCATCGGCCGCCCGCGCATCAATGTGCTACCCGCAGAAGCCGGATGCATCCGGGCGGTTCGCCCGGAACACCTGGAGCCGCTGGCGGAGGGGGGGCTGCCGGCCCGGGTGCTGCTGCGGGAGTGGCAGGGGGCCAGCCAGCTGCTGCAGCTGGAAACGCCCCACGGCCGCTGGCGGATGGTCTGTGATGGCCGGGTGGAGCTGGCTGAATCCTTCGGCCTGGGCTGGCCGCCGGCGCGGGAACTCCGCTTCGAGGCCGGCAGTGGCCGGCGGCTGCTTTAACTCAGCTCAGCTCTGCTTCCAGCTGCTTCAGCCAGGCCTGGGGCAGCTGCCAGTGGCGGGCTCCGCGCCGGATGGCCGCGGCGTAGCAGTCGCTGGCGCTCAGCCCCGGGTCGCGCCAGGCGGGGGTGGGCACGTAGGTGAGGGCCTCGAGGGATTCGCCGGTGCTGGTGATCAGCTGAACCGGCTGGTGGCGGTAGTGGCCAGCCGCCACGCCCTCGCAGCGATCGAGGCTGGCGCGATCCTCCGGGCTGTGATGGTGCACCACCCCCCAGCAGTGGGCGCCGCTGTGGCGCACGAGCCCGGCGGCGCCTTCGCCTGGAGCGCGGCCCAGCCGCCGCTTGTTGATCCCCCAGCGCCAGCCCTCCAGCCGCGCCACCAGGCCGCTGCCATCCCAGCGGGGGCAGCGCTGCGCCAGCTGGGTGGGGCAGAGATTCGAGCCGTAGCTGAACACCGGGGTGCTGCCCCAGTCGCCGTAGGGCACCAGCGGCAGGCTGATCACCTGCTCGGGGCGGCCCAGGTAGGCCCAGGCCCAGCTGCCGTCGCTCAGCCGCCAGCGCTGGCGTCGGTACTCGCGGGGCACGTCCTCAAGTTGATCGAGCCGGGACAGGCCGCTCGCCTCTAGGGCATACAGCTCGCCATGGATCAGCGCGGGTTCCGGTGGTTCCCGGGGATCATCCGGTTCCGGCTCAGCGGCGTTGGCGGCCACCGCCATCGGGTAGGGCCCGAGGTCGTACAGCCGGGCTCCCACCAGGCGGCGCCGCCCGAGGAAGCGGCTGCCATCGAGCCAGGGGTGGTTGGGCTCCCCCCGCTTCAGGCTCCCGTAGACGAACACGTGCTCCGGCATCGGGCGCTGGTCTGCTCTCTTGCCTCAGCCGGAGGGCGGCTCGGCGGGCTCGATGCCCCACTCCAGGCGGATGGCCGGGTTGCTCAGCTCCCAGGCATGCTCCTGGGCGGCCAGTGGCGCCGTGCGGTTGCCGTGCTCCAGGCCACGACGTTCCAGTTCTCCGCGCACTTCAGCCTGGAAACAGCGGGTTTCGCGCAGGAGATCGGCCACCCGCTGCGGCCCCCCCAGCACCTTCTGCATCGACCCCTGGCCGCTGGAGAGCTGGAGGGTAGCGAGATGGTCCTCGAGCCAGGCCCATTCGTAGGGGAGCATGGCGTCGCTGCAGCTCTTCAGGCACTGGCGGTAGCTGTGCAGATGCTCCTCGAGCACCCGTTCACTCAGGGGGCTGTAGGCAACACCGGTCGGCTCGCGGCCGGATTCGCTGGCTCCGGAGCGCTCCCGCAGCCGGTGCATGATCTCGCGCAGATAGCTCATGGCGCCGCGATCGCTGACGTCAGAGGCTAAGCCGGGCGGTGTCATCCGGATCGAGCGGCAGCCCCCGCAGGGCCAGGGCGCCACGGCGGGCGGCCAGCAGCAGGGGGTAGAGCCTGCGGCTGCGCTCCTCTTCGCCGAACACCGCCGTGAGCAGGCTCAGCAGGGTGGAACTCGGCCGCAACTGGGCGCAGAGCCGCTGCACAGCCTCGGCCCCATGCCAGCAGTGCTCTCCCTCGATCAGCACCGCTCCCCTGGCCAGATCGAAACCCCGTGCCTTGAGCTGCCGGCGCAGGGCGTGATCGGCGCGGCCATCGATGATCCGCAGCTGAGGCAGACCCCCGCGCAGTTCGCCCATGGCGGCAAAGGCGCTGCAGAAGGGACAGCCACCGTCAAACACCAGCTGGATGGTGCCGGGTTCAGCGCTGGCGGGTGTCGTTGAAGCGGCTGAAATCAAGACAGCGAAACTCGCTCTGGTCATCTCTGAAGATATCCACGAAGGTTTCGTCGAAGCGGATCCGGCTGCTGTTGTAGGCGGCTCGTTTGTACACCGGGCTGCGCACCGTTTCATCCACGCCCTCAAACGCCACAAGCACCTCCCCGTGGGCGGTGCGCAATTGGGCTTCGCCCAGGCCATGCAGGGGACTGTCCGGGCCGATCGGGTGCATCACCGTCCACATCAGCTGGAAGAGGAAGGCCTCGCTGCGCACCAGCTCCAGCCGGTGCAGGCGGCGCATCGTTTCGCCCTCGGCGCTGCGTTCATCGATGGCCAGATAGGCCTGCACCTGGGCACTCACCAGGTTGTTGTGGTGCACGTTGGCAATGCGGAAGGTGAGACAGGGTCTGCCATCCCAGGGCTGAACCGTGGCCACCTTGCTGAAGCAGATCTCTGCCCTGCTGCGGGAGAAGCGGGCGAACACCAGGCCCGTGGTCATGGCGGTGAACACCAGGCTCACGAAAGCCTGCAGGGTGACCAGTCCATTCACCAGCGGAGAGATGGGGTGCAGCACGCCGTAGCCGATGGAGCCCAGGGTCTGGACGCTGAAGAAGAAGGCATCGCTGAAGCCCGCCAGCTGGCCCTGGGGCAGGCCGCCGATGCCGGGAGCATCCAGCAGATAGAGCAGAGCGAAGACGACGTTGGTGCCCAGGTAGGCCAGGGCGATCAGCAGCAGGAAGCCCGGCCAGGGCACCTTGAGCATCAGCCGGTAGGGCTCCCGCCACTGGCTGATCAGGCTGTCGATGTTGTCGGCCCGGTAGACGCCATCGAGCTTGAGCAGGCGTACGGGGCGCAGGCGGCTGGTGCGGGATCGCAGCGGGCGGAAGGGACTCATGGTTGCGCTGCCGGTGAGGCAGGTTAGTCAGAGCTTTTGTCTCAGCCCAGCTCCAGGCAGGCCAGGCCGTAGATGTCCTGCAGAGGCAGCTCGGGAGGGGTGCCGCGGTACATGCGCACAGTGCGCCCGGCGATCTGGAAGCCGCGCTGCTCCAGCAGGCGATGGGACCTGGGATTGGCCTCGGGGGCGTCGATCAGCACCGGTCCGCTGCGCTCCGAACAGAGCCGATCCAGCAGGGCGCCCGCCAGCAGGGGGGCATCCGCCAGCAGGGGCCCAAGCCGCCAGCCCACGGCGCCGCCGCCATCGGGCAGCAGGCAGGGCCTGATCCGTCCGAAGCCGCGGCAGCAGCCCAGTTCATCGCGCACCAGCTCCACGGTGCCGTTGTCCTGGCGCAGCCATTGCCCAAGGAAGTGGGGGCGCGGTGTGGCTTCGTGACGGGCGTCGTAGCGGAGCACGAGTTGATTGGAGCCGACATCGGCGCCCAGCTGCGCCGCCGCCACCACGGCATAGCCCGGCGGCAGCTGAGCGTCGCTGCAGCGGGCACGGCTGGCGGAGGGAAGGCGCCAGCGCAGGGTGTCGTAGGCCGCCTTGAAGCCCCAGTGGCCGTAGTCGATCAGCCGCTCGGGTGCCGCCTCCAGGCCGATGCAGGCCACCCCATCGAGGTGGGCGAGGGCCTGGCGCCAGAGCGCCACCCCGTAGCCCCGTCCGCGGAAGGCCGGTCGCACAAGGAAGAGGCCGATGAATCCATAGCGCTCGTCGTAACGAATTCCCGCCACACATCCCACCGGCTCCTCGCCCAGGACCCCCACCCAGAGGCCAGTGGCATCGGTCTGGCGGTACACACCGGCATCGCCCAGTCCGGGGCAGAAGCCCTCCTGCCGGGCCCATTCCGTCACCAGGGGCAGGTGTGATTCGGCCATGGGCCGGATCGTGAAAGCAGGACTGGCGAGCAACGCGGCGACCCCTGGGATGCCCGATCACCGACATCCTGACTGATTTGTTGTGCTCAGGCCTGGCTCTGGTGATGGCCCCCAGGGGGATGGCTGGGCCGCTGGTGAGTCGGTCGGGCTTGAAGATCCAGCCTGACGGTGAGACCACCCCTGGGAAAGCGTTGGGATGATGTGGCCTTCCGTCAAGCGGCTTGCGGCTTGCATTCGGTCATCAGTTTGCGGGGGTTGTTGGGTGGAACTGGGGGCTGTTTGCTGGCCAAGGCATCTGTTCGATTGCTATGATTCGGCTGTTCTTAGAAATGAACGTCATGCTCACCGGACCTGACCTGCTCGCCAAGGTGAAGGAGATGGGTGATGCCTCCAAATCCGACCTGGTGCGCAGCTGCGGCTACGTGAGTTCGAAAAAAGACGGCAGCGAGCGGCTGAATTTCACGGCGTTCTACGAAGCGCTGCTGGAGGCCAAGGGCGTCAGCCTCGGCGTCGGCGGTGGCGGTGGTGCCGGCAAGAGTGGCCGCAAGCTCAGCTACGTCACCAAGGTTCAGTTCAATGGCAACCTGCTGATCGGCAAGGCCTACACCGCCCTGATCGACCTCAAGCCCGGCGATGAGTTCCAGATCAAGCTCGGCCGCAAGCAGATCCGCCTCGTGCCTGTCGGCAGCGACGACGAGGATGAGTGATCGCCTGAGCGCGGCGGCCTGCCATCGCCTTGCCGCAACTGGGGTTTAGCCCCTTTTATCACATTGCAAAGAGCTGCTGCCTTCAGCCGAGGGTGGCAGCATTTTTGTGCCTCGTCTCAGCCTCTGCGGCGCCAGAGGCCGAGCCATTCGTTATCCCGGCTGGGCACTCCGTGCTCGGCAGGGCCCCACACTTCGGCATCAAAGCCGGCGCCCTCCAGCAGCGCGCTGATCTGCTGCGGTTGAGCGCCGAAGGGTGGGCCGCCGCTGCGGCCATGGCACCAGAACAGGCCCAGCAACCAGCCCCCCGTTGCCACTAGCTGCGCCATGCTGCGGGCATAGGCGCCACGCAGGGCTGGATCGATCGCGCAGAAGCAGGTGTGCTCCACCACGCCGATCATGCTGGCTGCTGTCAATCCCGCCTGCTGGAGTGCCGCCGGATCGAGGGCATCCAGCTGCAGCCACTCAGAGGAGGCCTCGGGCTGATCCAGCCGGCGGGCTTCGCTCAGGGCTTCGGCGCTGATGTCGATTCCGGTCACCGAGAAGCCGAGCTGCGCGAGCAGCCGTGCGTCATGGCCGCGGCCGCAACCGGGCACCAGCACCCGCCCCGGTGGCTGCGGTGCCAGCGGATGCTCCTGCAGAAAGTGCGCCAATGGCGGGGCGGCCTGGCCAAGGTCCCAGCCATCACGACCCTGCAGATAGCGTTGATCCCAGGCCGATGGCGTCAGCTCATTCCCTAGGTTCAAGTGATGACAACAGCCGAGCTCACCCTTCTCTACGACGGAGCCTGCCCACTCTGCAGGCGTGAGGTGGAGATTCTCCGCCGCCGTGATGGCGGCCGCGGAGCGATTCGCTTCGTCGATATTGATGATCCCCTCTACGATCCCGCCGCCTTCCAGGGCATCAGCTACCGGGAGGCCATGGGTCGCGTCCATGGCATCAAGGCCGATGGCCTGGTGCTGCATGACCTGGCGGTGTTCCAGGACGCCTACCGCCTCGTGGGGCTCGGCTGGATCTACGCCCCGATCAACTGGCCGCTGATCGGCCCCCTGGCCCGTGCCCTCTATGGCCTCTGGGCCCGACTGCGGCTGCGCATCACCGGCCGCCCCGACCTCGACTCGCTCTGCGCCGGGCGAGGCTGCAGCTGTGAGCTGACGACTGGCCAGTGAGGGGCCTGGTTCAACGCGAGCTGGAGTGGGGGTGACGCATCAATATTGAATGTTGATCATTCTGCCGAAGCTGAAGGGAACTTTCTCTTCGGGTTTCTTGCCCAGTTGTTTGTTCAGCTTGATGCTCTCGGCTTCCAGGTCGTAGCCCGTGGCCTGCGGGTCGCAGTTCTGGGTGCGCAGCACCTGGCGTTGCTGCTCAGCCCTGGCCTCCAGGGTTTGGCTGGGGCCAGTGCCCAATTGCTTCAGGAGCTGCTCCGAAAGCCGAGTGCAGGCCAGGGTCTGTGCGGCCGCCGGCAGGCCCGAGGCTGCCACGGCGGCACTGACGATGAGCGCGATGGAGTTCATGAATCGAGGACCAGTGATGGATCCATTAAAACGCGATGTGGATCTGATCGGCCGGCCGGCAGGGGCCTTGCAGGTGCATGAACTCCAGCTGCAGCAAGGGGGCTGCGGCAGTTCAGGAGTGATGACGTCGGCTGGATTGGAGCTGATTCTGCTGAGGAATGGGGAGGTTCAGTGTCTTCTGGGTTTGGCTTCTTTTGCCTCTCTACTGTTATTCAAGTTGGGCTCGATTTCTGTCAATGGGGATCATTCTGAACGATCAACCTTGACCCTGTTGCCGGCTGCGGGTCATCCATTGATGTCGGGAGGTCGAGATCAAGCCGCGCCAGTGGGCCTGGCTGGCCCCAGCCGGGCCGACGTGATCAGCCCGACGCTCCGAGATGACGGCCACTGGCTGAGTCATGCGCGATGCCGGGTTCGAACCAGCGACATCCTGCTTGTAAGGCAGGCGCTCTACCGCTGAGCTAATCGCGCGTGGGGGCATTCTGCCTGCACACCAGCCGTCTGCATCCGCCATGGCCGATGGCCGCAGCCATGACCGCGCCACCTGGCTGTTGAGCCTGCCCTTCGCTCTGCTGTGGTGGCCGTGGCTGGGGCTGGCGGGGGTGGCGAGCGCCGCCGCGGGCTTTCTGCTGGGTGGCCTCTGGCTCTCTCCCGACCTCGACACCCGCTCCAACCCCAGCCGGCGCTGGGGTCCGTTCGCCTGGCTGTGGTGGCCCTACCGCCGCGGCCTGAGTCACCGCTCACTGTTATCCCACAGCCCGCTGCTGGGTACGGCGCTGCGGCTGACCTATCTGGGGGTGATGGTGTTGGCGCTGAGTGCGCTGCTCGCCCCCCTGGGCGCTCCGGGCCCCGGGCGGCTGCTGGAGCTGGGCCGTGGGCTCTGGAGCCAGCAGCGGCCCCTGGTTCTGGCGCTGCTGCTGGGGGTGGAGGCCAGCAGCTGGCTGCACCTGCTCCAGGACGGTGATCCACTGCCGCGTCTGCCCCGGCTGCTGCGGCGGAAGCGTAGACGGCGTTAGGACGGGGGGCCTGCGGCCCAGTGGCCCGTGACTGGACCCGACGCGTCCTTCGATCCCGCTGAGCCGGGCCCCACGCTGGAGGCCCTCGCCGGGCTGATCGCCGTGGTGGAGCAGCTGCGCGACCCCCAGGCCGGCTGCCCCTGGGACCTGGAGCAGACCCACGCCTCGCTGGTGCCCTATGTGCTGGAGGAAGCCCACGAGGTGGCGGATGCCATCCGCCATGGCGACGACCGGCACCTGGCCGAGGAACTGGGCGACCTGTTGCTGCAGGTGTTGCTGCACGCCCAGATCGCCAGCGAGGCGGGCCGCTTCGATCTCGCGCAGATCAGCCGTGGCCTGCACGACAAGCTGGTCCGACGTCATCCCCACGTGTTTGCGGAGCCCGCTGCCCAGCCAGCCGCCAACCGCGGAGTGACCGGCGACAGCGCGGCGGTGAAAGTCAGCTGGGAGGCGATCAAGGCCGAGGAGGCCCGCGCCCGTGACGGATCCAGCAGCCCCCTCAGCGATCGCCTCGCCGGCAAGGTGCGCGGCCAGCCCCCCCTGGCCGCCGCCATGACCATCTCGCGCAAGGCCGCCGCCGCCGGCTTCGAGTGGGAGTCGATCGAGGGGGTGTGGCAGAAGGTGGAGGAGGAACTCGATGAGCTCCAGCAGGCGGTGGCCAGCGGCGATCGGGCCCACGCCCAGGAGGAGCTGGGGGACGTGCTCTTCACCCTGGTGAACGTGGCCCGCTGGTGCGCCCTCGATCCGGAGGCCGGCCTGGCCGGCACCAACCACCGCTTTCTGGATCGCTTCTCCCGCGTCGAGGCGGCCCTGGGCGGCAGCCTGGAGGGGCGGAGCCTGCCGGAGCTGGAGGCCCTCTGGCAGCAGGCCAAGGCCCAGATCCGCCGCTCCCAGGAGCTCAGTCGTCGGGCAGGGGGGGACGCGAGCGGCGCTGGCCCTTGATCGCACCCCGTTGCTTCTTGGCGCTCAGGCGCCGCTCCACCGAACCGCGGGTGGGCTTGGTGCGCCGGCGCGGCGGGGGCGGCGGCTCGATCGCGGTACGCAGCAGCTCCGCCAGCCGGCGCAGGGCGGCCTGACGGTTCTGCCACTGGGAGCGGTGCTCCGATGCGGTGAGCACCAGCGTGCCCTCCAGCAGCCGACCCTCCAGCCGGCGCAGGGCCCGGGCCTTGAGCAGGGGCGGCAGCACCGTGGTGGCCGCCAGATCGAACACCAGCTCCACCCTGGAATCGGTGGTGTTCACCCCCTGGCCGCCCGGCCCCGAGGAGCGGGAGAAGCGCCAGCTCAGCTCGGCCGCCGGGATCACCAGCCGCTCGTTCAGGGGCAGATCAGGCATCGATGGTTCCCTGGCCGCTCACAGCAGCGTCACCGCACCGCTGGCGATGTCGAAGCAGGCGGGCTGGATGCGCAGCCGCCCGGCGCCCACGGCCTCCCGCAGCAGGCTGCTGCGCCGGCTCAGTTCCTGGGCGGAGTGGCTGGCGTTGTGGCGGATCGCCAGGCTGAGGTCGTCGCCCGGTTGCAGTGCCGCGCGGATTGGTGTCACCAGCTGCTCCAGCAGCGGCGTCAGCGGCGCCTCGGCCAGGGCGGCAGTGACGGCGCCGCAGCCGCTATGACCCATCACCAGGATCAGGGGCACCGCCAGCTCCGCTATCGCGTACTCCAGCGAGGCGACGCCGTCGTCGAAGGCAGTGTTGCCGGCGCAGCGCACATCGAACAGCTCCCCTGCACCCGACACGAAGATCCACTCCGGCGACACCCGCGAATCGGCGCAGCTCAGCAGGGCCGCCCAGGGTCGCTGGCCGCTGGCCATGGCGCTGGGGTCCACCTGACAGGTGCTCTGCCAGAGGCCATTCATCAGCTCCGTGCGCTCCTCGGCGCTGCCGGCGGCGGCGGCGGCCTGCCAGGCGCGGCTGAACTGGACATTGCGGCGCAGCAGGCTGCCGAGCGGATCGTCATGGGGAGAGCAGGCCGCCAGGCTCTGCTCCAGCTCCGGCGTGAGCGCGCCGGCCTCCGCCCGATCCGGGCCCACCAGCTGCGGCCAGGCCAGGGCGCCCGCCGCCAGGCCCGCGCCCTGCAGCCACTCCCGTCGGGTCAGCGTCATCGGCTCAAACTCATGGATGGTGGTGGACCGGGGATGCCTGGGTGACAGGCTGCTCCCCTGAAGGCTTAGCTAGGGCGGCTCCGGGAGTCAGCAGCGATGGATCCAACCCCTGACTGGGTCGATGAAATTCACCAGGGCGTGCGCTACGGCCTCGAAGCCCGGGTGCTGCTGGAGCAGGACAGCCCCTACCAGCGGGTCACGATCATCGACAGCCAGCGCTACGGCAAGGGGCTGCTGATCGATGGCTGCTGGATGACGGCCGAGCGCCAGGAGCGCCACTACCACGAGCCGCTGGTGCATCCGGCCCTCTGCGCCGCAGCCTCCATCGAGCGGGTGCTGGTGATCGGCGGCGGCGACGGCGGCACGGCCCGGGAGTGCCTGCGCTACCCCGGCGTGCGCCAGCTCGATCTGGTGGAGATTGATGGGCTGGTGGTGGAGTGCTCCCAGCGTTATCTGCCCACCCTCGGCGGCGGCTGCTGGGACGATCCCCGCTTTCAGCTCACCCTGGGCGATGGCATCGCCTGGGTGTCGGCGGCGGCCACCGCCAGCTACGACGTGGTGATCGTGGATGGCTCCGACCCCGCCGGCCCCGCCGAGGGCCTGTTCAACCGGGCCTTCTTCGAGCAGTGCCGCCGCCTGCTGCGGCCCGGTGGCGTCTTCGCCACCCAGAGCGAATCCCCGGAAAGCTTCCGCGAGGTGCACCTGGCCACGGTGCGGCTGCTGCGCGAGGTGTTCGGCCACGCCGATCCTCTCTATGGCTGGGTGCCGATGTACCCCAGCGGCTGGTGGAGCTGGACCTTCGCGGCTGTCGATGGCCCGCGCTACCTGCAGCCCAGGCCGGAGCGGGCGGAGGTGGTGGCGGCGGGCTGTGAGATCTGGTCACCCCGCTGGCAACGCGGTGCCTTCGAGGCCATTCCGGCCGCCATCGAGCGGGCCCTTGACCACCCCCAGCCCTGAGCCGATGCGCGTGTCCCCAGCCTCAGCCTCAGCCTCAGCCCCTGCACCCCTGGACCCCGATCTGTTCGATCGCGACGGTGCCATCTTCATGGGATCGCGGCGCGACCCCGAGGGGTGCCGCGTCGGCCTGTTCGGGGTGCCCTACGACGGCACCACCTCCTTCCGGCCGGGCACCCGCTTCGGGCCCTCGGCGATCCGGGAGGTGAGCAGCGGACTGGAAACCTATGACCCCCAGCTGGATCTCGATCTCGACGACCTGGCCTTCGCTGATCTGGGGGCGGTGGCCATTCCTTTCGGTGCGCCCGAGCCCGTGCTGGCCGCCGTGGGTGAGGCCACCCGCGCCGTGCTGGAGCTGGGGCTGCGGCCGCTGATGCTCGGCGGTGAGCATTCGCTCAGCAGTGGCGCCGTGGCGGCCGTGGCCGCCCGCCACCCCGACCTGGCCCTGGTGCAGCTCGATGCCCACGCCGACCTGCGCCAGAGCTGGCTCGGGACCAGCCACAGCCATGCCTGTGCCATGCGCCGCTGCCTGGAGGTGCTCCCCTCCGGCGACCTGCTGCAGGTGGCGATCCGCAGCGGCACCCGCGAGGAGTTCGAGGAGCTGCGCCGCAGCGGCCGGCTGGTGGGGCAGGGCCCGGGGCTGTCGCTGCAGCCCGAGCGGCTGCAGGCGGAGCTGGTGGCTGCCCTGGCCCCCCTGCGCGGCCGGCCGATCTATCTCACCGTCGATCTCGACTGGTTCGATCCCGCCGTGATGCCTGGCACTGGCACCCCCGAGCCCGGCGGTTACCACTGGGGCCACTTCGCGGGGCTGCTGGAGGAGCTGCGCCAGCACCGGCTGGTGGCGGCCGATGTGGTGGAGCTCGCCCCCGGCCTTGATCCCAGTGGCATCAGCGCCGTGCTGGCGGCGAAGGTGACCCGCAGCCTGCTGCTGCTGCTGGGCCAGGGTCAGTAGGCGGCCAGGCTCAGTAGGAGTAGGAGCCGCTGGAACGCTGCTCCCGCAGGCGTTCGTGCTGCTGCCCGATCAACACCACCGCGAGGGTGGGGTGGTTGTGCAGCAGGTTGAGGAAGTTCAGGCGATCCAGCTTCACCAGCTCCACCGGGGTGCGGGCGATGGCCTCATTGCGGAAGTAGCCGCCGCGCCAGGCGATGTCTTCGTAGCTGAACAGTTCGCCGTGGCGATAGCAGAGGCGATTTCTCGAGGCGTCGATCAGTTCGACGATGCCCTTGCGGACTCCGTAGATGGCGCGGGCGAGATCACCTGGATGAAACACAGGAGAGCCGGTGGGCAGGGTGAGGGTCTCACCGTCCACCTGGGAAGCCATCAGTTCAACCGGCATGGCGGGTGCGAGTGCAACCAATCATCCACCTCCATTCAGGGATTCGGACTCTCAGCATGGCGCCTGCTGCGCCCATCGGCAGGGGACTGTCCCCACTCAGCTGGCGGCCACCAGCAGGTCGGTGAGGGCCAGCTGACGGTTGGCGGGCACCGGCATCGCCAGCGGGGATTGATCGATGCTGGGCAGGCGGGGCGGACGGGGGGTCCAGTGGTGACACCAGAGGTCACCAACCAGGTCGGCATGGATGGCCAGCCGTCGCATCTGGCACCAGCTCTGCTCGGTGCTGCCGAAGGAGGCCTCGGGCGCCTGGCAGTGGTTGCAGCTACGACAGTTCGGGCGCTGGCCCATGGGCGCGACCCATTCAGGGCATCCAAGGTAATGACCTTCCCTGTATCACACCAGGGGAAAAGCCGAACCTGCTGGAAGTCTTCGGTATTGCCTGGTGGCCGTCTGCTGGGCCGGCCTGTGCTGGGGTGGCGTCCATAGGATCGCCGCCAGCAGTCGCGACAGCCCATTCCATGGCGGACTCCCTGAAGCGAACGCCTCTGCACGGGGCCTGCCGTGAGGCCGGTGCCCGCCTGGTGCCCTTTGAGGGCTGGGAGATGCCCGTGCAGTTTCAGGGGCTGGTGCAGGAACACAGGGCGGTGCGCGAGGGCTGCGGCGTCTTCGACATCTCCCACATGGGGGTGCTGCGCCTGCGGGGCGATGGCGCCAAGGACGCCCTGCAGGCCCTGGTGCCCAGCGATCTGTTCCGGATCGGCCCGGGTGAGGCCACCTACACCGTGCTGCTCAACGAGGCCGGCGGCATCCGCGACGACCTGATCGTCTACGACCTCGGCCGGCCAGAGGAGAACGAAGCGCCAGCCGATGAACTGCTGCTGATCATCAATGCCGGCTGCGCCGAGGCCGACACCGCCTGGCTGCGCAGTCAGCTGGAGCCCACGGGCCTGGTGATCAGCGACCGCAAGGGCGATGGCGTGTTGCTGGCCCTGCAGGGCCCCGAGGCGATCGCCCGGCTGGAGGCCCTGGCGGGGGTGGATCTGGGCGGCCTGCCCCGCTTCGCTCACCGCAGCATCCAGCTGGCCGGCACCGCGACGGCGGCCGCCGCCGGCGCCACGGCCTTCGTGGCCCGCACCGGCTACACCGGCGAAGACGGCGTGGAGCTCCTGCTGGATCGCGCCGCCGGCGGCGCCCTCTGGACCCAGCTGCTGGCGGAGGGGGTGACCCCCTGTGGCCTCGGTGCCCGCGACACCCTGCGCCTTGAGGCGGCCATGCACCTCTACGGCAGCGACATGGACAGCACCACCACCCCCCTGGAGGCCTCCCTGGGCTGGCTGGTGCACCTGGAGATGCCGGCGGCCTTCATCGGTCGGGAGGTGTTGGAGCGCCAGAGCGCCGAGGGGGTGAGTCGGCGCCTGGTGGGCCTCAAGCTCCAGGGCCGGGCGATCGCCCGCCACGGCTATCCGGTGCTGCGCGCTGGTCAGGTGGTGGGCGAGGTCACCAGCGGCACCTGGTCGCCCACCCTGGGGGAGGCGATCGCCCTGGCCTACGTGCCGGCCGACGCCACCCGGGTCGGCACTGAGCTGGCGGTGGAGATCCGCGGCAAGGCCGAGCCAGCCGTGGTGGTGAAGCGGCCCTTCTATCGGCGCCATGGGACACTCGCGGATTGAGTTCCTTTCCCCATGCGCAGCCACGGGTGCGGCGATCTGCGCAGCAGCAGCGTCGATCAGGGTGTTGAGCTGAGCGGCTGGGTCGACCGCCGCCGCGACCACGGCGGCGTGATCTTCGTGGACCTGCGCGACCGCAGCGGCACCGTTCAGATCACCGTCGATCCCGACCTGGGGCCCGAGGCCTTCGCGGTGGCGGAACACCTGCGCAATGAAACGGTGGTACAGGTGCAGGGCCGGGTGCGCCTGCGGCCCCAGGAGTCGCTCAACACCCGCCTGGCCACCGGTGAGGTGGAGGTGCTGGCCAGCCAGCTCACGGTGCTCAATGCCGTGCGCAAGCCCCTGCCCTTCCCCGTGTCGGTGCACGACGAGGAGAACACCCGCGAGGAGCTGCGCCTGCGCCATCGCTACCTCGACCTGCGCCGCGGGCGCATGAACGGCAACCTGCGTCTGCGGGCCCGCACGATCCAGGCGGCCCGCCGCTTCCTCGAAGAGCAGGGCTTCATCGAGGTGGAAACGCCGGTGCTCACCCGCTCCACCCCCGAGGGCGCCCGCGACTACCTGGTGCCCAGCCGCGTCTGCGGCGGCGAATGGTTCGCCCTGCCCCAGTCGCCCCAGCTGTTCAAGCAGCTGCTGATGGTGGGCGGCATCGAGCGCTATTACCAGGTGGCCCGCTGCTTCCGCGACGAAGACCTCCGGGCCGACCGCCAGCCGGAGTTCACCCAGCTCGACATCGAGATGAGCTTCATGGGCCAGGAGGAGATCCTCGAGCTCAACGAAGCGCTGATCGCCAGCATCTGGAAGGCCGTCAAGGGCGTGGAGCTGCCCAGGCCCTTCCCACGCCTCAGCTGGCACGAAGCGATGGAGCGCTACGGCACCGACCGGCCCGATACCCGCTACGGCATGGAGCTCACCAACGTGAGCGACCTGGTGGCCGGAATGGGCTTCAAGGTGTTTTCAGGCGCCGTGGCCGCCGGCGGCTCCGTGAAGTGCATCGCCGTGCCCGGCGGCAATGACGCCCTCTCCAACGTGCGCATCAAGCCCGGCGGTGATGTCTTCAGCGAGGCCCAGGCGGCCGGCGCCGGCGGCCTGGCCTTCATCCGCGTGCGCGAAGGCGGCGAGATCGACACGATCGGCGCCATCAAGGACAACCTCTCCGCTGCCACCAAGGCCGAGCTGATTGAGCGCACCGGCGCGGTGCCCGGCACCTTGCTGCTGTTCGGCGCCGGTGACACCGCCACGGTGAACAAGGCCCTCGACCGGGTGCGCCAGTACCTGGCCCGCGAGCTGGGGCTGGTGAAGCCCGAGCGCGAGAACGATTGCTGGAACTTCCTCTGGGTGGTGGATTTCCCGATGTTCGAGTTCAACGCCGGCGAGAACCGCTTCGAGGCGCTGCACCACCCCTTCTGTGCTCCCAATGCCGATGACCTCGGCACCGATCCAGCCCAGTGGGAGGCCACCCTGCCCGCCGCCCGCGCCCAGGCCTACGACCTGGTGCTCAACGGCCTGGAGCTGGGCGGCGGCTCCCTGCGCATCCACGATTCAGCCCTGCAGCGCCAGGTGCTGCAGACGGTCGGTCTGTCCCCGGAGGAGGCCGAGCGCCAGTTCGGGTTCCTGATGGAGGCCCTCGACCTCGGTGCCCCACCCCACGGCGGCCTGGCCTTCGGCATCGACCGCATGGTGATGCTGCTGGCCGGTGAGGAGTCGATCCGCGACACCATCGCCTTCCCCAAGACCCAGCAGGCCCGCTGCCTGCTCACCCAGGCCCCCGCCGATGTGGCCCCCCAGCAACTGAGCGACCTGCATGTGGCCAGCACCTGGGTGGAGCCGGAGTGACCTGAAGACGGGGTGACCTGAAGCCAGGATGACCGCCGCCAGTCGCGACTGATCCCTAAGAGAAACCATCGGTTTCGCGCTGCTCCCCGCCACCAAAACGATGGTGAAGCCATTCCGTCCAGGGTTTGTGTCTTCAGGGTCAGGGGAGTCTTCGGGGTCAGCGGCAGTCCGTTCCACCAGCCGGGCCAGCACCGATCTGGTGCGGCTTTACCTCCAGGACATCGGCCGGGTGGACATGCTCAGCCCGGAGGAGGAGCTGCTGCTGGCCCGCCAGGTGCAGGCCCGTAAGGCCCTGCTGGCCCAGAGGCTGGAGCAGGCGGCCGAGCTGCCGCTGCTGCAGGAGATGGTTGATCTGGAGCTGGTGCGCCAGCGCCTGGCCAGTCGCCTCACCCACCAGCCTTCCCATGGCCAGTGGGCGGAAGCCTGCGGTCTGCCCCTGGCCGAGCTGCGGCGCCGGCAGCAGGAGGGCCACAGGGCCTGGGCGGCTTGCCTGGAGCTGAGCCTCAGCGATCTCCAGCAGCGGCTGCTGAGCGGTCGCCGGGCCCGCGACCGCATGATCCAGGCCAACCTGCGCCTGGTGGTGGCGGTGGCGAAGAAGTATCAGAAGCGGGGCGTGGAACTGCTGGATCTGGTGCAGGAGGGCACCCTCGGCCTGGAGCGGGCGGTGGAGAAGTTCGACCCCATTCGCGGCTTCCGCTTCAGCACCTACGCCTACTGGTGGATTCGTCAGGGGGTCACCCGGGCGATCGCCACCCAGAGCCGCACGATCCGCCTGCCCGTACACGTCAGCGAGAAGCTGAACCGGATCAGG
Source organism: Synechococcus sp. CS-1329 (assembly GCF_025128055.1). Lineage (GTDB taxonomy): Bacteria > Cyanobacteriota > Cyanobacteriia > PCC-6307 > Cyanobiaceae > Regnicoccus_A. The sequence continues at coordinate 61,237 of NZ_JAHLYS010000012.1, forward strand.
AAGGCCCAGCATCAGTTCGCCAGCGACCATGGCCGCACCGCCAGCCTCGCCGAACTGGCCAAGGCCCTGCAGTGGAGCGAGGACGCCGTGCGCCTCACCCTGCTGCGGCTGCCCCGCTCGATCTCCCTGGAGGCCAAGGTGGGTCGCGATCAGGACACCCCCCTGGGTGACCTGCTGGAGGCCACCAGCGACACCCCCGAGCAGCGCCTCACCCGCCAGCAGCTGCACAGTGACCTCGACGCCCTGCTCGATGAACTCAGCGAGCGGGAGGCCGAGGTGATTCGCCTGCGCTATGGCCTCAGCGACGACAACCCCCGCACCCTGGCCCAGATCGGCGAGGGGATGCAGCTCTCGCGCGAGCGGGTGCGCCAGATCGAGACCCTGGCCCTTCACAAGCTGCGCCAGCCCGCCCGCTGCTGCCGCGTGCACGACTACCTCGCCAGCCTCGACGGCTGAGGTGAGGCCGCCGGCCGGCCCGCCCCACCCCGGGAAGCCCCCCTGGACGCTGCCCCAGCCCCTGGACTAAACCGAAATTCAGTCGCCTTGATTCCATGAGCAACGCCCCTGCCATCACGGCCCCTCCGATCGACATCGGCATGTCCGATGACCAGCGCCAGCAGATTGCGGCCGGTCTCGGCCGGCTGCTGGCCGACAGCTACGTGCTCTACGGCAAGACCCACGGCTTCCACTGGAATGTGACCGGGCCGATGTTCAACACGCTGCACCTGATGTTCATGGAGCAGTACACCGAGCTCTGGATGGCCCTCGATGTGATCGCCGAGCGGATCCGGGCCCTGGGCTGCCCGGCCCCCTTCGGCGGCTCCCGCTTCGCGGCCCTCTCCTCGATCGCTGAAACCCAGGGCCAGCCACCGGCTCTGGAGATGGTGCATGAGCTGGTGAAGGGCCATGAGGCGGTGGCCCGCACTGCCCGCAGCCTCTACCCCCTGGTGGCGGAGGCCAGTGATGAGCCCACCGCCGACCTGCTCACCCAGCGGCTGCAGATCCACGAAAAAACCGCCTGGATGCTGCGCAGCCTGCTCGACGGCTGAACCGGCCCAGATGGTGGGCGCTCGATAGATTGCTGTGTCCGCCAACGCCCGCCCTCCGCCCATGGCGAAATTCGTCTTCGTGACCGGCGGGGTGGTGTCGAGCATCGGCAAGGGGATCGTGGCGGCGAGCCTGGGGAGGCTGCTCAAATCCCGGGGCTACAGCGTCTCGATCCTCAAGCTCGATCCCTACCTCAATGTGGATCCGGGCACGATGAGCCCGTACCAGCACGGTGAGGTGTTCGTCACCCAGGACGGCGCCGAGACCGACCTCGACCTGGGCCACTACGAGCGCTTCACCGACACCGCCATGTCGCGCCTGAACAGCGTGACCACCGGCTCGATCTACCAGGCGGTGATCAACAAGGAGCGCCGCGGTGATTACAACGGCGGCACCGTGCAGGTGATCCCCCACATCACCGGCGAAATCCGTGAGCGCATCCACCGGGTGGCCGCCGACAGCGGCGTGGATGTGGTGATCACCGAGATCGGCGGCACGGTGGGTGACATCGAATCGCTGCCCTTCCTGGAGGCCATCCGTGAGTTCCGCGGTGATGTGGGCCGCCGTGATCTGGCCTATGTGCACGTCACCCTGCTGCCCTACATCGGCACCTCCGGGGAGATCAAGACCAAGCCCACCCAGCACTCGGTCAAGGAGCTGCGCTCGATCGGCATCCAGCCCGATCTGCTGGTCTGCCGCTGCGACCGGCCGATCAGCGAGGAGCTCAAGGCCAAGATCGGTGGCTTCTGTGGCGTCCACCGCGAGGCGGTGATCCCCGCCCGCGATGCCGACAGCATCTATGCGGTGCCCATCGCCCTGGAGCAGGAGGGCCTCTGCCGCCAGGTGCTGGAGGTGCTGGGCCTGGAGGATCGCGACAGCGACATGCAGCGCTGGGAGGGCCTGGTGCAGAAGCTGCGCAACCCCGGCGCGGCGGTGAAGGTGGCGCTGGTGGGCAAGTACGTGCAGCTCAACGACGCCTACCTCTCGGTGGTGGAGGCCCTGCGCCATGCCTGCATCGACCGGGATGCCTGCCTCGACCTGCACTGGGTCTCCGCCGAGCAGATCGAGACCCAGGGGGCCGAAGCGCTGCTGCGGGGCATGGATGCGGTGGTGGTGCCGGGTGGCTTCGGCCATCGGGGGGTGGACGGCAAGGTGGCGGCGATCCGCTGGGCCCGCGAGGAGCGGGTGCCCTTCCTGGGGCTCTGCCTGGGCATGCAGTGCGCCGTGATCGAGTGGGCGCGCAACCTGGGGGGTCTGGAGGGTGCCACCAGCGCCGAGCTCGACCCCGACAGCCCCCACCCGGTGATCCACCTGCTGCCGGAGCAGCAGGACGTGATCGACCTGGGCGGCACCATGCGCCTGGGGGTCTATCCCTGCCGGCTGGCGGCGGGCACCATCGCCGCCAGGCTCTACGGCGAGGAGGTGGTCTACGAGCGGCACCGCCACCGCTATGAGTTCAACAACGCCTACCGCACCCTTTTCCAGGCGGGCGGTTACACCATCAGCGGCACCTCCCCCGATGGCCGTCTGGTGGAGCTGATCGAGCGGGAGGATCACCCCTTCTTCGCCGCCTGTCAGTACCACCCCGAATTCCTCTCCCGCCCCGGCAAGCCCCATCCCCTCTTCCGCGGGCTGATCGCGGCGGCCCAGCGGCAGGGGGCGCCCAGTGAGAGCCCGCTGGAGGGTGTGCCGATTGCGTCATGAGCGGCGAGGCTCCTGCCCAGGTCCAGCTCCAGGCCCAGGCTGCTCCGCATGGCCTGGAGCTGCCGGTGGTGGAAACCTTTCACTCCCTGCAGGGGGAGGGGGTCCATGCCGGCCGCAGCGCTTTTTTCCTGCGTCTGGCGGGCTGCACGGTGGGCTGCCCCTGGTGCGACACCAAGCACTCCTGGCCGGAGCAGGCCCACCCGCGCCGCTGCCTGGCCGCCCTGGCGGCGGAAGCGGCCGCGGCCAAGGCCGCCGGTGCCGCCTTCGCGGTGATCACCGGCGGTGAGCCCCTGCACCACAACCTCGATGGGCTGTGTGCGGCCCTGGACCAGGCGGCACCGGGGCTGCCCCTGCATCTCGAGACCAGCGGTGTCGATCCACTCACGGGCCGGTTCGACTGGATCACCCTTTCGCCCAAGTCCCACCGGCCCCCGCTGGAGGCGCTGCTGAGGGCCTGCTCCGAGCTCAAGGTGGTGGTCCACAAAGACGACGACCTGGCCTTTGCCGAGGCCATGGCCGCCGCCGCCCTGGCCCAGCGCCGGGGCTCAGCGCTGCCGCCGCCGGTGTTGCTGCTGCAGCCCGGGGCCGCCAGCGATCACGGCCGGGAGCTGGCGGTGAACCACGTGCGCCGTCACCCCGGCTGGCGCCTCAGCCTGCAGACCCACAAGTGGCTGGGGCTGCGCTGAGGCCCACTCCAGCGATCCCGCAAACTGTGAGCGAGTGAGCAACGCGGGCGTGGACAAGCTGCAGAGCCTTCGGGGCATGGTCGATCTGCTGCCGGAGCAGATGCCCCTGTGGCAGCGGATCGAAGCCACAATGCGCGCCCAGTTCGAGCGCGCCGCCCTCCGGGAAATCCGTACGCCGCTGCTGGAGGTCACCGAGCTGTTCGCCCGCGGCATCGGTGAAGCCACCGATGTGGTGGGCAAGGAGATGTACACCTTCCTCGATCGGGGTGAGCGCAGCTGCACCCTGCGGCCCGAGGGCACCGCCTCGGTGGTGCGCGCCGCCCTGCAGCACAGCCTGCTGGGCCAGGGGCCCCAGCGGCTCTGGTACACCGGGCCGATGTTTCGCTATGAGCGCCCCCAGGCCGGGCGCCAGCGCCAGTTCCACCAGGTGGGGATCGAGCTGCTGGGCTTCGCTGACCCCCGCAGCGATGCCGAAGCGATTGCCATCGCCTGGGACCTGCTCAGCGCCCTGGGGTTGGGCGGACTGTCGCTGGAGCTTAATTCCCTCGGTGATCCCAGCGATCGCGCCGCCTACCGCAGCACCCTGGTGGACTGGCTGCAGCTGCGCCAGGAGCAGCTCGATGCCGATTCCAGGGAGCGGATCAGCACCAACCCCCTGCGCATCCTCGACAGCAAGAACACCGGCACCCAGGCCCTGCTGGCCGAGGCCCCCCAGCTGATCGACAGCCTCAGCGACGCCAGCCGTGAGCGCTTCGGTGCTGTGCGCCGCTGCCTCGATGCCCTGGAGATCCCCTATCGGCTCAACCCCCGTCTGGTGCGCGGTCTCGATTACTACACCCACACCGCCTTCGAGATCACCAGCACTCAGCTCGGCGCCCAGGCCACCGTCTGTGGCGGCGGCCGCTACGACGGCCTGATCGAGCAGCTGGGCGGTGCGTCCACGGCGGCCGTGGGCTGGGCGATCGGCCTGGAGCGGCTGGTGTTGCTGCTGGCCCAGGCCCAGGCCGCCGGCACGGTGGCCCTGGGCGCCCCCGCCCCGGACCTGTATCTGGTGAGCCGCGGCGAGCAGGCGGAATGTCAGGCGCTGGTGCTGGCTCGTCAGTGGCGCCAGGCCGGCCGCAGCGTGGAGCTCGATCTCACCGGCGCCGCCTTCGCCAAACAGCTGAAACGCGCCGACCGCTCCGGCGCCCCCTGGGCGGTGGTGATCGGCGAGGAGGAGGCCCGGCAGGGGGTGGTGCTGCTCAAGAACCTGCGCCGCAGCGCTGATTCGCCTGAAGAGGAACGGTTGCGGCCAGTTGAACTTCTCAGGCGACTGGGTGATCCATCCATATGAGATGCTCCTCAAGGATGAAGTCCACCCCACGTTCTGCCCCGTGATGACAGTCCGGACCATTTGCTGCATCGGTGCGGGTTATGTGGGTGGACCTACGATGGCGGTGATCGCCGACCGCTGCCCGCAGATCCAGGTCACTCTCGTTGACCTCAATGCCGAGAGGATTGCCGCCTGGAATGATGCCGATCTGGGCCGGCTCCCTGTCTATGAGCCGGGACTAGCGGATGTGGTAGCCCGCTGCCGTGGTCGCAATCTCCACTTCACCACCGAGGTGGATGGGGCGATTGCAGCGGCCGATATGGTCTTCCTCTCGGTGAATACTCCCACGAAGAGAAAGGGCCTCGGGGCCGGGCAGGCGTCCGATCTGCGCTGGATCGAGGCCTCCGCCCGCCAGGTGGCCGCCCAGGCCCGAGGGCACACGATCGTTGTGGAGAAGAGCACCCTGCCGGTGCGCACCGCTGAAACGATTCAGGCCATTCTCTCTGCCGCCCAGGAAGGCACTGAGGGCGAACCTAAATCATTTTCGGTGCTCTCCAACCCTGAGTTTCTGGCGGAGGGAACGGCCATCTCCGATCTGGAGAACCCTGACCGTGTCCTGATCGGCGGCGATGATCCGGGCTCCATCGATGCTCTGGCTGAGATCTACTCCAACTGGGTCAATCCTGAGCGGATTCTGCGCACCAACCTCTGGAGCAGTGAACTGTCCAAGCTCACGGCCAATGCCTTCCTGGCCCAGAGGATTTCTTCGATCAATGCCATCGGTGCCCTCTGTGAGGCCACTGGCGCTGATGTCAAGGAGGTGGCCCGGGCCATCGGCTCTGATTCCCGCCTCGGATCGAAATTTCTCTCGGCCGGTCCTGGTTTCGGCGGCAGTTGCTTCCGCAAGGACATCCTCAACCTGGTCTATCTCTGCCGTCACTACGGCCTGGAGCCGGCGGCCCAGTACTGGGAGCAGGTGGTGGAACTCAACAGCTGGCAGCAGCGTCGCATCGCCCGGCTGGTGGTGAGTCGGCTGTTCGGCACCGTCAGCGGCAAGCGCCTGGCGGTGCTGGGGTTCGCCTTCAAGGCCGACACCAACGACACCCGCGAATCACCGGCCATCAGCATCTGCCGCGATCTGCTCGAAGAAGGGGCGCATCTGGCGATTCATGACCCGAAGGTGGGAGTCGATCAGATCACCAGCGACCTGGGCCAGGGGGCCAGTGCCCCCGGTCTTGGCCTGGCTGATGAGGGCAGCTGGCAGCGTGCTGCCAGTGTGCTGGAGGCCGTGGAGGGTGCCGACGCGGTGATCGTGCTCACGGAATGGAGCCATTTCGCGCAACTCGACTGGCCGGCGATCGCTGCACGCATGCGCCGGCCCGCCTGGCTGTTTGACGTGCGCGCGGTGACCGATGCTGAGGCGGCCCGGGTGGCTGGTCTTAGGGTCTGGCTGGTGGGAGAAGGTTGAATCGATGGCTCCACCCTCCCTGCGTCATCTCGTCACCGGCGGCGCCGGCTTTGTGGGCTCCACCCTCGTCGATCGGCTGATGGAGGCCGGCGAAGAGGTGATCTGCCTCGACAACTACTTCACCGGACGCAAGGCCAATGTGGTCCGCTGGATCGGCCATCCCCACTTTGAGCTGATTCGCCACGACGTCACCGAGCCGATTCGTCTGGAGGTTGATCGGATCTGGCATCTGGCCTGTCCGGCTTCACCGCGGCACTACCAGTCGAACCCGATCAAGACCGCGAAGACGAGCTTTCTGGGCACCTACAACATGCTCGGACTGGCCAGCCGGGTGGGGGCACGGCTGTTGCTGGCCAGCACCAGTGAAGTGTATGGCGATCCGGAGGTGCATCCCCAGCCTGAAAGTTATCGCGGCAGTGTGAATCCCATCGGAATTCGCTCCTGCTACGACGAGGGCAAGCGCATCGCTGAAGCTCTCTGCTTCGATTACATGCGCATGCATGGCACGGAGATTCGTGTGGCCAGAATCTTCAACACCTATGGCCCGCGCATGGCCCCCGATGATGGGCGTGTGGTCAGCAATTTCATCGTGCAGGCCCTGCGCGGCCAGCCCTTGACCCTCTACGGCGATGGCAGCCAGACGCGCAGCTTCTGTTATGTGGATGATCTGGTGGAGGGTCTGATCCGGCTGATGAACGGGCACCACACGGGCCCGATCAACATCGGCAACCCTGGTGAATTCACGATCCGCCAACTGGCGGAGCAGGTGCTGGAACGCATCAACCCTGAGTTGCCGCTGACCTATCTGCCCCTGCCCCAGGATGACCCCCTTCAGCGCCAACCTGTGATCGATCTGGCCCGCGCTGAGCTGGGCTGGGAACCGCAGGTGACGCTTGAGCAGGGTCTGGGCCCCACGATTGCCCATTTCCGCTCCGTACTGGGACTCGAGTAGCCATGACATGACGGACCCGAGGACAGTACTGGTGACCGGCGCAGCCGGTTTTGTCGGAGCTGCGGTCACCGAGGCGCTTCTGCGGCGCGACGAGCGCGTGGTGGGTCTCGACAACCTCAACGCCTACTACGATCCGGCCCTGAAGCGAGCCCGGCTCAGCCGCTTGCAGCGCATGCCGGCCCCGGATCAGGGGGGCGGTTTCCGCTTCCGGGAGCTTGATCTTGAGGACGGCTCCGCCATGGCGGAGTTATTCGAGAGCGAACGCCCCCGCGCCGTGATCCACCTGGCCGCGCAGGCGGGGGTGCGTTATTCGATCGAGAATCCGGCGGCTTACATCCAGAGCAATCTGGTGGGCTTCGGGAACATCCTGGAGGGTTGCCGCCACCATGGCGTGGAGCACCTGGTGTATGCCTCCAGCAGTTCGGTGTATGGCGGCAACCGGAGCATGCCCTTTTCGGAGCAGCATCCGGTGAATCATCCGGTGAGTCTTTATGCGGCCACCAAGAAGGCCAATGAACTGATGGCCCACACCTACAGCCACCTCTACGGGCTGCCGGCCACGGGTCTGCGCTTCTTCACCGTCTACGGCCCCTGGGGGCGGCCCGACATGGCGCCGATGCTGTTCGCCAAAGCGATCCTCGCGGGAGAACCGATCCGGGTGTTCAACCATGGCCGCATGCAGCGTGACTTCACCTACATCGACGACATCGTCGAGGGTGTGATCCGCTGCCTCGACAAGCCCGCCACCCCGGATCCACACTTCGATCCGCTGGAATCGAACCCGGCCACGGCGGCAGCTCCCCACCGGCTGTTCAACATCGGCAACAGCCAGCCCACCCCCTTGCTGCGTTTCATCGAGGTGCTCGAAGATGCCCTGGGCGTCAAGGCCATCCGCCAGTTCGAGCCCATGCAACCCGGGGATGTGGCCGCCACCGCCGCGGACACGTCAGCCCTGGAGGCCTGGGTGGGATTTGCGCCCCACACCCCGCTGGAGGTGGGGATCGGCCATTTTGCCCGCTGGTATCGCGACTACTACGGGGTCTGAGCTCATCGCCATCAAAAAAGGGCCCCATCGGGGCCCTGGCTTCAGGTGAAGCTGCGTTGAGGATCAGGCCGAACCGACGCCCACGTAGGAGCCGTAGAAGAACAGGCCCACCACGAAGATGACGGCAATGCCGCCGGCGGTGGCCACGAGCCAGAGGGGTAAAACCCCTTCGGTCCAGCGGCTCTTCCAGGCCACAGCGGGGCGGCCATCGGGAAGGCGGTCGGGTAAACGACCGTCTGGTAAACCGGATTTCTTGCCGCTCATGGCTGTGTCTCCCGATCAGTTGAAGAAATAGCTGGTGAACAGCACACCGATGACGAACACGAACAGCAGGCCCAGATAAAGACTGGTGCGGTTCAGCTCGACCGGCAAGTTGTTCGGGTTGGGATTGCGCTGCATGGTGGTATTCAGCGACGGACGAACTGCATGGCCGCCAGGGCACCCAGGAAAAAGACCGTGGGGATCCCCAGCGCATGCAACGACAACCAGCGGACCGTGAAGATCGGATAGTTGCGGGGCGTGGTGCTCGGTGACTGGGTCATGGCCTATTGCAAGCGCAGATCGAGCTGGCTCTTGCCTTCGTAGCGCTTACTCACCACGGGTGCCTTGGCTTCCTGGGCCTGGAAGTAGGCATCGGGACGAGGCGTACCGAAGGCGTCGTAAGCCAGACCGGTGGAGACGAACAAGAAGCCCGCCAAAAAGATCGCCGGCAAGGTGACGGCGTGGATCACCCAGTAACGGATGCTCGTAATAATCTCGAAGAACGGACGTTCTCCGGTGGAGCCGGCAGCCATAGCAGCGGGCAATTCAACTCGTTGATCTTAGGCCTTGGCGGTGGGGCGGAGCGGGCGCTCCGCCAGGTTGGTTACACAGGGATGCAGTCAGCCCACCCAGCGCAGCAGGTTGCCCCGCTCCCCCAGCAGGAAGCCCTTGCCATCGCCGTTGAAGACGATCCGGGTGAAGTTGGTGGGCTGGGAGCCCGCCAGGGGGTCCCGCTTCCAGCTGGAGCCTTCGTCTTCGCTCACCAGCAGGGTGCCGCTGCCGCCGCCGGCCCAGATGGCGCCGTTGGGATCCCAGGCCATGTCGAGGTAGCCGTAGCCGTTGGTGATCGGGATCACCGGCTTGCTCCAGGCCTCCACATCGGCGGCATCGGGGTTGAAGCGCAGCTGGGCGCCGCGGGTGACCATCCAGAGGTTGCCGTCGGGCTGGAAGCCCATGCTCTGCAGCCGTTGGCTGCTGATGCGCTGGTGGGGCTCCCAGGTGGCCTGGCCTGGCCCCCAGGTGGCGAAGAAGTTGCCCAGGCTCGAGACGCTCACGTAGCGGCCATCGGCGGCGCGGCGCAGGTCGCGCACGGCGCCGGCGGCATCGCTCACCTCGGCCTGCCAGCTGCCGCCGCCATCACTGGTGCGGTAGATGGCGCCCACGGTGGTGGCCAGCTCGGCCTTCCCCTTCTCCAGGGCCGTGATCAGGTAGGGATCACCAGGCAGCTTGGTGTCGAGCAGCAGGCGCTCCCAGTTCTGGCCGGCGTCGGTGCTGTGCAGCAGCAGGCCCGGCTGGCCGGCGATCCAGCCCTCCTTGCCGCTGAAGTCGATGCTGAGCAGGCGGAAGTTCTCGTCTTCCGGCAGAGCGAGGGCGCGGGCTTCCCAGCTGGCACCTCCATCCTCGGTTTCGAGGATCAGACGGTTGCTGCCCACCAGGAAGCCGTGCCTGTCGTCGGTGAAAGCCAGGTCAAGGGGATTGGAGCGGGTCTCGAGGGCGACGGGCTGCCAGGGGCTGCTGGCCGCCAGGGGCAGGCCGGTGGTGACGCAGCCGCCGAGGCCGAAGGCCAGGCCCACGGCCAGTACCAGGCCGAGCAGGGAAGAGAACAGGCGTTTCACAGGACTCAACGGAGGGAATACAGAGAGAGGAAGAAGGCGAAGGCCAGGGCGAAGCCCCCGAAGATCAGCACGTTCTTCTGGCCGGGGGTGAGCTTGTTCACGCCGAGGCCGAAGTTGAGGTTCTCCTCGAAGCCACTGGGCTTGTTGCGTGGACCGATGTCGCGGAAGGCGCCGACGCGGCTGCGGCAGACCGGGCAGCGAAAGCCGATCGGATCCAGCTCCGTGAACGGAACCCCCGGGGCGATGGCCAGTTTGCGGATGCCCTCCTCGGGGTCGTAGACGAAGCCGCAGCTGCGGCACTCGTAGCGGTGGGTGTCGGGATCGCTGGGCTCCCCTGGAGCTCGTTCCTCGTCGCTGTCGTGCCCGTTGACCATGGCGCTGGTCCCACTGCCGTCAGATCGGACTCTATCCAGGCGATCTCTGCCCGCGGATGCCAGACTGCGCCGCAGGATGGGCCCGTTCATGTTCGTGCTTCCCGGCTACGACGCCTTTCTGGGATTTCTGCTGATCGCAGCGGCTGTTCCCGTGCTGGCTCTGGTCACCAACAAGCTGGTGGCGCCCAAATCGAGGGCTGGCGAGCGCCGCCTCACCTACGAATCGGGGATGGAGCCGATCGGGGGTGCCTGGATCCAGTTCAATATTCGTTATTACATGTTCGCTCTGGTCTTCGTCATCTTCGACGTCGAGACCGTCTTCCTCTATCCGTGGGCCGTGGCGTTCCATCGCCTGGGCCTGCTGGCCTTCATCGAAGCTCTCATCTTCATCTCGATTCTCGTGGTGGCCCTCGCCTACGCCTGGCGCAAGGGTGCCCTCGAGTGGAGCTGAACCCCAGCCATCCGGACCCCCGACCAGCCGAACGATGACCCTCACACCGACCAGCCCCGGCAGCAGCGAGGCCCCCTCGATCGAGGCCCTCCGCGATCTGCGCGCCGCCACCTGCAACCCGGTGGGCGCCCCCACGGTCACCTCGGATCTCTCCGAGAACGTGATCCTCACCAGCCTCGATGACCTGCACAACTGGGCTCGGCTCAGCAGCCTCTGGCCCCTGCTCTACGGCACGGCCTGCTGTTTCATCGAGTTCGCGGCCCTGCTGGGCTCCCGCTTCGACTTCGACCGTTTCGGCCTGGTGCCCCGCTCCAGCCCGCGCCAGGCGGATCTGCTGATCACCGCCGGCACCGTGACGATGAAGATGGCGCCGGCCCTGGTGCGGCTCTATGAGCAGATGCCCGAGCCCAAGTATGTGATCGCCATGGGCGCCTGCACGATCACCGGCGGCATGTTCTCCGCCGACTCCACCACCGCCGTGCGCGGCGTCGACAAGCTGATCCCGGTGGACCTCTACATCCCCGGTTGCCCGCCTCGGCCCGAAGCCATCTTTGATGCGGTGATCAAGCTGCGCAAGAAGGTGGGCAACGAGGCCCTGGCTGAACGCGGCAACCTGCTGCCCACCCACCGCTACCTCACGATCGAGCACGCCATGAAGGCGGTGGAGCCGATCGTGACCGGTGCCTATCTGCGGGCGGAGTCCCAGAAGGCCGCCTTTGCCGCCGGTGCCGGCCTGCCCCTGGCCACCCCCGAACCCGAAGCCCTCCAAGCCACCCGCGCCTCCAGCGATGCCTGATCCCACCACCGAGCTCAGCCCCGCCCCGATCGGCGCGGTCAGCCAGTGGCTGACCAGCCAGGGATTCGACCACCAGCCCCTGCCCGCCGACCACCTCGGCGTGGAGATCATCGGCGTGGAGCCGTTGTTCCTGCCGGTGGTGGCGGCGGCCCTCAAGGCCTCCGGCTTCGACTATCTGCAGTGCCAGGGCGGCTACGACGAAGGCCCGGGCGGTCGTCTGGTCAGCTTCTATCACCTGGTCAAGCTGGCGGCGGCGCTGGAGCAGGGCCCATCCCCCTCGAAGCCTCCTGAAGAAGTGCGCCTGAAGGTGTTCCTGGAGCGCACCAGCGCCCTCACCATTCCGACCCTCTACGGCCTCTTCCGTGGTGCCGACTGGCAGGAGCGTGAAACCTTCGACATGTTCGGCATCACCTATTCAGGCCACCCCCATCCCAAGCGCCTGCTGATGCCCGAAGACTGGAAGGGCTATCCCCTGCGCAAGGACTACGTCCAGCCAGATTTCTACGAGATGCAGGACGCCTACTGAGCTGGGCACAATTCAGCCTTGCTCACTGAGCTTTGCTGCTGAGCCAGTCGAGATCAGGGCTGGATTTCTGGCCCTTGGATTTGCGGTAGAAGCGCATCACGGCGTGGGCGAGGCCACGGGAATCGTGGCGCAGGGTGTCGTTCGGCCGTGAGCCCTGCAGGGGGGCGAGGGTCACGTCGTAGCCGGCCGCCCGCAGCTGCCGTTGGTCGCAGAGCACCGGTTCCGCTCCCCGGGCGCGGTAGTGCTCCAGCAGGGCGAGGTCCTGGAGCGGTTCCTGGGCGAGCACCGCCGGGAACAGCCGCCTGTGCACCCCGAGGCTGGCCAGCTGGGCTTCGATCGCCCGCAGGTGCCCGCCCACATCCAGCCGGTCGGTTTCTCCGGGCTGGGTCATCAGGTTGCAGATGTAGAGCTTCGGCGCCTTGGAGCGGGTGATCGCCTGCACCAGCTCCGGTACCAGCAGGTTGGGGAGCAGTGAGGTGTAAAGGCTGCCGGGCCCGAGGATGATCAGCTCGGCATTGGCGATGGCCTCAATCGCCCGGGGCAGGGCCGGCGGCCGCTCGGGGATGCAGCCCAGGCGCACGATCGGGCTGGTGGAGTGGCCGATCTTCGATTCGCCCTCGATGCGCTCGCCGTTCTCCAGCTCCGCCCAGAGGCGCACGTCGGCGTTGGTGGCCGGCACCACCTGGCCCTGCACCGCCAGCACCCGGCTGCTGGCGGTGATCGCCGACTCCAGGCTGCCGGTGATGGCCGTGAGGGCCGTGAGGAAAAGATTGCCGAAGCTGTGGCCCTCCAGACCATTGCCGGCCTTGAAGCGGTACTGGAACAGGCGGGTGAGCAGCGGCTCCTCCCGGGCCAGGGCCGCCAGGCAGTTGCGTATGTCGCCCGGCGGCTGCACCCCCAGCTCGCGCCGGAGCACACCGCTGCTGCCGCCGTCATCAGCAACGGTGACGATGGCTGTGATGTTGCTGCTGTAGCGCTTGATGCCGCTGAGCAGGGTAGAGAGGCCGGTGCCACCGCCGATCGCCACGATGTTCGGGCCACGGTTGAGCCGCCGCTGGGCCAGCAGGGCATCCACCAGCAGCGTGTCCTTCTCGGGTGCCAGGGCCTGCTGGATTGAGTCGAAGCTGCGGCTCTGGCCCCAGATCACCAGGGCCCCCCCGGCGATCAGCACCAGCGGACCGGTGAAGCCCCGCGGCAGCACCCGCGCCACGTTGGTGATCAGCCAGGTGAGCGACTCCAGCATCCAGTAGATGGGCTTGAGATCGGCCAGGATGGCGGCTCCCAGCAGCGCCAGCACCAGCCCGAGGCCCGATGTGAGCATCCAGCGCTTCACCACCAGCCCTGGTTGCAGCCAGCGCACGGCCCGCTTCGAGCGGCTCACCAGGTCTTGCTGGCGCAGGTCGCCGCGGCCCATCCAGCCGGGACGTTTGACCCCCCGGCGCGGGCGACGGGCGGGCTTGGAGGGGCGCTGGGAGGTCAAGCCGTTGGGGCGTTACGCCACAGCACAGAGCAACAGGAACTGTACGGAGGAAATGCCGGGATGAACCGATCCCCTGCCTGCGCACCCGCCGACGGTCTTGACGCGCCCGTACTGGAGCTCGAGGGCGTGGGCATGCGCTGGGGCAACAACCGGGTGCTCGATGGCCTCAGCCTCAGCCTGGGACGGGGGGAGAGGCTGGCGGTGGTGGGCCCCTCGGGCACGGGCAAATCGACGGTGCTGCGCATCCTCGCCGGCCTGCTGCTGCCCACGGCGGGGGAGCTGCGGCTGCACGGCGCCCCCCAGCGCTATCTGCGGCTCGACCAGCTGCGTCCGCCGGATGTGCGCCTGGTCTTTCAGAACCCGGCCCTGCTGGGCTCGCTGAACGTGCGAGAAAACGTGGGCTTTCTGCTCTACCGCCACAGCACGCTGAAGGAGGCTCAGATCCGTCAGCGGGTCGGCCGGGCCCTGGAGGCCGTGGGGCTCTTCGGCATCGAGGAGCGGCTGCCCGGCGAGCTCAGCGGCGGCATGCAGAAACGGGTGAGCTTCGCTCGTGCCCTGATCGAGGATCCTGGCCAGCCGGCCGGGCAGCATCCGATCCTGCTGTTCGATGAGCCCACCGCCGGGCTCGATCCGGTGGCCTGCACCCGCATCGAGGACCTGATCGTGACCACCACCCAGGTGGCGGCGGGCTGCTCGGTGGTGGTCAGCCATGTGATGAGCACAATCGTGCGCTCGGCCGAGCGGGTGGCGATGCTCTACGAGGGGCATCTGCAGTGGCTGGGTTCCGTTCAGGACTTCGTCCGTACTGACAATCCTTATGTGGTCCAGTTTCGAACCGGTAGCCTGAGCGGACCGATGCAACCGGCGGAGATCTAGAGCCCCATGCGTCGCAGTGTGCGAGAGGCCATCGTTGGATTTTCGCTGCTGGCGGCCGTGGTGGGAGGAGCGGGTTTCTGGTTCTGGCTCCGGGGCATCTCCCTCAGCCAGAACAACTGGATGCTGAAGGTGAGCTTCCAGGATGCCGCCGGCCTGGCGGATCGATCAGCGGTGATCTTCCGCGGCGTGCAGGTGGGCAGCGTGCGCAAGATCAGGACCACCTCCGCGGCGGTGCTGGCCGAACTGGAGATCAGCGACCCCACCCTGCGCCTGGCGCGCCCCACCCTGGCCCAGGTGCAGACCGGCTCTCTGCTGGGCGGTGATGCCCAGGTGTCGCTGATCAGCACCGGCAATCCCCTGCCCGAGGATGGCCCTCTGCCGCGGGCCAAGGACTGCGACAACACGGTGATGGTCTGCGCCGGCAGTGAGCTCAAGGGCGTCACCGCCGCCAGCCTCAACAGCGTCACCGAGCTGATGGAGCGCCTGCTGGCCGAAGTGGACCAGAAGCAGATCGTGGGCGAGCTGGCCCGCACCACCCGCAGCTTCGATGCCACCTCCAAGGAGGCCACCCAGTTCCTGCAGCGGGCCCAGGTGCTGGTGGCCGAGCTGAAGAGCTCGGTGGGCAAGGCCGATCCGATCCTGGCCAACCTCAACGTCGCCACAGCCGAAGCGGCGGCGGCCAGCCGCCATGTGCGCAATGTCACGGCCGCGCTCGACAACCCCAAGACCCTGGCCCAGCTCAAGACCACCGTGGGCAACGCCGAGCGGCTCACCGCCCGCATTGATGCCGTCGGTGGGGATGTGAACAAGCTCACCAGCGATGCCGTGTTCATGGACGGCGTGCGCAGCGTGGCCATCGGCCTCGGCCAGCTCTTTGATGAGCTCTACCCCGCCCAGACGGGCCTGGCCAAGGACAAGGCCGACGCCGAGGCGAAGAAGACGGCGGCGCCTAGGCCCCGTTGAGGGCGTCGAGGGCGATGGCGGCGATCGCCTGATCACTGGCCTTGGGCAGCTGCACGTACTTGCCGCCGGCCGCCTGGGCCAGGTCTTTGCCCATGCCGCTGCCGATGAACTTGCGCTCGGTGTCGATCACCAGCAGCTTGATGCCCAGGGCCCGGTAGCGGCCGGCCACTTGGATCACCTCCTCCTTGAGATCGACAGGCTCCTCGCCCTCCAGCTGCGGCTGGCCCAGGGAGCGGGAAAGGGGCACGTTGCCGCGACCATCGGTGATCGCCACCACCACCACCTGGCCGAGATCGCCGGTGGCCAGGGCGTTGGCCGCCACCCGGGCCGCCTGGGTGAGGCCATGGGCCAGGGGGGAACCGCCGCCGCAGGGCATCTGCTCCAGCCGGCGACGGGCGGCGGTGATCGAGCGGGTGGGGGGGAGCAGCACGTCGGCCTGCTCGCCGCGGAAGGGGATCAGGGCGACTTCGTCGCGGTTCTCGTAGGCCTCGGTGAGTAGGCGGATCACGGCCCCCTTGGCGCTCTGCATGCGGTTGAGGGCCATCGAGCCGCTGGCATCCACCAGGAAGATCACCAGGGAGCCGGCCTTGCGCTGCAGTTGCTTGGCCCGCAGGTCGCCCTCCTCCACGATCACGGCGCGGTGGGGTTCGCGGGCGCGGCGCGCTTTCTGATAGGGGGCGGCGGCCCGCAGGGTGGCATCCACGGCGATGCGGCGCACGGGGCCGCGGGGCAGCATCGGCTTGACATAACGGCCGCGGGTGTCGGAGAGCACCACCGAGCGCTTGCCGCTGCCGCCGCTGCGGGATTTGGCGGCGGCGAAGAGCAGCAGGTCGGGATCAATGGCGATGGCCTCGGGATCGAGCAGAAACTCCTCAGGCACCTGGGGCGGGGCCTGATCCTCGGGGCTGTCGTCTTCGTCGTCGTTGTCTTCGGCGTCGGGCTCGTCGGGCTCCGGCTGGTCGTCGTCGCTGTCGGGCTGCGGCGGTTCCTGCTCGGGCGGCTCGGGGCTCTCCGGCTCCGGCGGCTGTTCCCCCTGGGGCGGTGGCGGCGGTGGTGGCTCCAGCGGTTGCTCGGGATCGGGCGGCGGCAGTTGCAGCGCCCGCGGGGCGATCACCAGGCGCACGGCCACCTGCAGGTCGTCGGCGTCCACGGCATCGCGGCCGCTGAGGGCCGCATGGGCCCGCGCCACCCGCACGGCGTAGAGCTCGGAGCGGTGGCCCTCGACGCCGCCGCGCAGCGCCTCCTGCACCAGGTAGACGATCTGCTCGCGGGCGATCGTCACATCGGGCAGCCACTGGCGGGCCAGCAGCAGCTGGGTGGCGAGGGCGTCGGTTTCCTCCTGCCAGCGGGCGCGGAAGTCTTCGCTGGAGCTGCCGTGGTCGAGGGCGGAGTTGGTGATTGCCACCCGCTGCTCGATCTCCAGCAGCTGGTTGGCCGAGAGGGCGATGGCGAAGCGATCGAGCAGGTGGTCGCGCACCGCCCCCTCCTCGGGGTTGTAGGTGGCGATCAGCAGGGTGCGGCAGGGGTGGGAGAGGCTCAGCCCTTCGCGCTCGATCCTGTTGTCTCCTGAGCCCACCGCCGCCAGCAGCAGGTTGGTGATGCCGTCGTCGAGCAGGTTGAGTTCATCGACGTAGAGCACACCCCGGTGGGCTTCGGCCAGCAGGCCGGGCTGGAACACCGGCGCTCCGGCGGCCAGGGAGGCGGTCACATCCACCGAGCCCACCAGCCGGTCTTCGGTGACGCCAAGCGGCACCTGGATGAACGGGGCGGGAATCACCGCGGTGGGCAGCAGCGCCGTGGGATCGGCTCCGGTTGGATCACCGCCCAACTGGGTGATGCGGGCGTGAATGGTGGCGTCCCAGTCGTCGGGCCGCTGGGGATCAACATTGAGGCGGCGGCAGGCCTCACCGAGCGCCAGCACGTCGATCGGCGGCAGCAGGGCATGCAGTCCCCTGGCCAGCACCGACTTGCCGGTGCCGCGGCCGCCGGCGATCACCACCCCGCCCAGGCCCGGATCCACCGCCGCCAGCAGCAGAGCCAGCTTGAGGGTGCCGTGGCCGGTGATGGCCGCCAGGGGGAAGGAGCTGGTGGCCACCGCTCTGGCACCCGCTGGGGAGGCTGCGGACCCGCTGACGACCATGGGGGCGGAGGCCTGAAAAGAGGACAGGGTCAGTTTGGCCGATGGGCCGCCTGGGCCTTAGAAGCGCGACATCGCCTTGATCTTGGCGAGCTTGTCGGCATCGAGGCCATCGAGTTCCTGCAGTTCCAGCAGGTTCTCCTTCACCAGGCTGGCAAACACAAACAAGATGCCTTCCAGGCGGAAATCGAAGCGCCCTTCCATGACATGACGCTGGGTGCTGAGATAATCGTGCAGACGCCAGAGAGCCTCAGCTGTGCTGAGGGAACCGGCCTCATGACGCACGGTGCTGATCACCGACTCGACGGCTCGACCGTAAGCGCAACTGAAGGCTTCTTCTGCGATGGCCTGTTCGCTGTCGCTCCAGGTGATCAGTGCCGACTCAACCATGGTGTCTTCCTTGATACAGGACTTTATCGCGGCAGGCTCAGCGGCGCGAGCCGCTGTGTTGATGCGGGTCAGGACGGGCGAAAGCGGCGCATCTCCGGCAACTGGAACCAGGCTTTGCCGGGGAACTCGTGATGTTCCCAGTGATAGCCGAAGTGGAAACAGGCCAGCAGGGAGAGCCATACCGGCAACTCCAGGCTGCGGGCCAGATGGCGAGGGCCCTCGGCTTCGGCCTGGCGGTGGGGCAGGTAGGTCCCGAAGACGAACAACTGCAGGGAACTGATCAGCAGCGGCAGGGTGCAGACCAGCAGCACCGACACCGGCGCCATGGCTCCTGAGGGGGCGGCCAGCAGGGCCAGCAGGGTCCAGCCCCCCAGCAGGCGCAGCATCTGGCCGGTGGAGAGGTAACTGGCCATGAAGTGGATGTACCAGCGCAGCGCACCACTGCCCGCAAGGGGCTGGTGGTCGGGATCGCTGACGCTGCCCGGAGCCTGGTGGTGGCGCAGGTGGTTGATGCGGCAGGCGCCGTAGGGAAGGCCGGCATAGAGCCAGAGGGCCCACTGCCCCAGCTGGTGGTTGAGCCGGGGGCGGCCGGGCAGCAGCAGACCGTGCATGGCGTCGTGGCCGACGATGAACAGCCCGGTGTGCAGCACCGAGCGGATCACCACGGCCAGCAGCAGAAGCGGCAGGGGCAGATGGGCCGGATCAGCCGGCAGCAGGAGCACCAGGCTGAGGATCCAGGCCAGCAGGAGGCCACCGGCCAGCAGCAGGCCCTTGCCGGTGGCAGGGGCCGGGGCTGTGGCGAGGCTCAACGGGCGAACTTGAGCAGTTCGGCGGGCGATGCCAGCAGATCGATGGCCACGAAGTAGATCTTGCCGTCGGGATTGAGCAGGAAGCGCCAGGCCACATTCATGCCCACGCCGGCACCGAACCAGGGGGTCTGCACCTTGCCGGTTACCTTGATCTGGGTGAATTCGCCGTCGGCGGGTTCAGCAATACCCGATTCAGGCAGAAGCTTCAGATTCTGGCAATCTTCGCGGAAGAAACGCAGGATGGCGTCCTTGCCCACGATCGGCTTCTGGAAGGGAGGCTGCAGTGCCCCATCCGGCAGGAACAGTTCAATCAGGTTGTCGAAATCGTTGGCGTTGAGCTGATCCATGTAGGCGCTCACCGTGGTGCTGTCGATACCGGCGATCGTCACCTTCTGGCGCTGGGCTTCAGGGGTGGGAGCCACCACGGGCTCACTGACGCGCTGGGTGATGCCCTTGGAGGGGTCATAGCCCATGTCGACGACAAAGTTGCGCAGCAGGGTGATCTGCTGGCCCTGCTCAACGGTCTTGAGGGAGCTGAGCACGGAGGCGGCGTTGGCGGAGAGCTGGTAGCCCTTGGGAATGGGAGCCACGAGGCCGGCGGCCATCCATTCGCCCAGCTGATACCAGAAGCCCAGCTTGATGTTCACCGACCAGCCGGAGTAGGTGCGGCAGATGGGGGTGTCGGCGCTGTTGGCCAGGTCGCACATGGCCTGGCTCTGCTGGGCAAAGCTCATCTCCTTCATTTCCCTGAGCACGCCCTCGGCGAACTGCATGCGAGCGGCGCCCGGGGCGGCGATGGTGATGCTCTTGCCCATTTCGAGGTAGGCGTACCAGATCAGGGCCAGCTGGTCTTCGGCGCTGAGCAGCTTGTAGCGGGCCGTGATCGCGGGAACCACATCCGCCGAGAGCGTGTCGGGAAAGATCTGGGTGGCCTTCTCGAGCGTGAACATCGCGATTGTTCCCTTTTGTTAAGGACGTTTACAGACCGTGGCTGTGAGGCTGTGGAACTGTTACTGGATTTTAGCCCGTTGTGGGCTCTTCTGGTCGGCCCCGAGGCTTGACGTGTTGCGGCGGTGGCCCCCGTTCTGAGCCAATCTGGAGGGATGCTTCGCTTCCTTCTCAATCTCCTCTGGTTCGTGCTCGGCGGCTTCGTGATGGGCCTGGGCTGGTGGCTGGCCGGCCTGGTGGCGGCCCTCACGATTGTGGGCCTGCCCTGGGCGCGGGCCTGCTTTGTGATCGGTAACTTCTCCTTCTGGCCGTTCGGGCAGGAGGCCATCAGCCGCCGCGAGCTCACGGGCCGCAACGATTTCGGCACCGGTCCCCTGGGGCTGGTGGGCAACGTGATCTGGTTCCTGCTGGCCGGCTGGTGGCTGGCCATCGGCCACATCAGCTCGGCGCTGGCCTGCTTCGTGACGATCATCGGCATCCCCTTCGGGATCCAGCACGTCAAGTTGGCGCTGATTGCCCTGGCGCCGATCGGTCTGAAGGTGGTTCCCACGGGACGCCTGCCCCGCTCTCTGAGCTGAAGCAACAGCGCAGCTGCGCCAGGGCCTCATCGGGCAACCCCAGGAAGCGGTCGAGCCAGGCCTCACCGCAGGGCTCGATCGTGGCCACCCCCACCAGCAGGGCCGTGCCATCGGCGCCCAGGGGCTGGCCGCAGCACCGCTGCCGCCGGCTGCGCACTTCGCCTGTCACCAGCTCGGTGGACACCAGCAGCGGTGGTGCCCGGTAGAGCGAACCCACGGCAAAGACAAAGCGCGCCTGGAAGCTCAGGGCCAGGCTGCCGCTGGCGGGATCGACAACGCCCTCCAGCCGCTGGGGCTCGATGCTGATGCTCAGTCCCGGTGGCAGGGGCACCCCCAGCAGGCGAGTGCTGCGCCAGTTCAACGGCGGGATCCGCAGCTCCTGCGCTGGAAACTGCAGCGACCGGGTGCCATCGCTGCAGGTTGGCCCCAGCCGGGCGCTGCCGCCGCCGCCGCGGGCGTCGTAGCGGAAGCGGGGGTAGCCGGCGATGGTCAGGCCGCAGCCCGCCAGGGTGCTCAGCTGCAGTGCGGCCGCCGGAGCGCTCATCCCTGGCGCAGGGCTTCCAGTTCGCCGCGACCGTGGCACTGGGCCAGTTCGTCGTAGCCGCCGATCAACTCCCCATCGACGAACACCTGGGGCACGGGCCCCTCGGCGGCGGGCTCGATCAGCCGGTGGGGAATGCCCAGGGTGCGCAGCATGCGCAGGGCGCGCCTGGAGAAGGGGCAACCGGAGCGCACGGCGATCGTGACCCGGGGCTCACTGGGTTCAGCAGATGCACTGGGTTCAGCAGATTCACTGAGCTCAGCGGGTTCACGGAGATCACTGGCGCTGGGCTGGGCCGGTGCCGATGGCGGCGTGTCGATCAGGCCCAGCAGCAGATCGGCGCCCTTGAGCACCCGTGAGCCCGGCTCGAGGTGGCCGCCCCAGACGCGGCAGTCTCCATCGGAGAGGCTGAGGTGCAGGTGGACGCCGTCGGGGGAGACGGTGCCCTGCAGGGTGATGATCTCGAGCTCACCGCGCAGCACGGTGGGGCCGATCTTGCCGGGGCACTGGAAGGCCGCCTGGGCCAGGTTGCCCACCACACCGAGCACGAAACCTGAGGCGTTCTGCTCCTGCGCCAGCTGCTCCAGCGACCGGCGCAGGTCGCTGCCGGGCTCGAGGTGGAGCGGCAGGGAACGCATGGCAGCTGGAACCGAGGGGCGCGGCAAGGTTAGGCGGGTGGCAGCGGCCCGGTTTCTGGGCTGAGCGGGGCCGAGAGGATCGGCAGCCGCGGATGCTGCAGCTGGAGCCCCAGCTCCCGCAGACGGCGGTTCGAGAGTCTGCGCGGAGGCGCCGGCTCGGCGGCAGGGCCGGCGTCGCCTTCCCAGATCACCGGCTGGAGGCCGGCGGCCTGGCAGCTGCGGTCGATCAGCTCGCGCACGCTGATCGGTTCGTCGTCCACCAGGTTGATCAGTCCATCGAAGCCCTGCTCCACCGCCCAGGCCAGGGCGGCCACCACGTCGTCGCGGTGGATCCAGCTGATCAGCGACGCTCCGATCCCCGCCCGGCGGCTGCCCGCCAGGGAGCGGAAGCGGGGTTCCAGGTCGCGGCCGGGGCCATAGATCGCCCCCAGCCTCAGGATCGCGACACGGCGTCGGGGGGAGCGGCAGGCCAGCAGCCGTTCTTCGGCCTCCCGCAGGATGCGGGCGTGGGGCTCAAGGGGCTGGGGGGGCGTGGTTTCGTCCACCAGGCCCGTGGCCGCGCCATAGACGGAGCAGCTGCTGGTGTACACGAGCTGCTGGAGCCTGGGCAGCTGCGGCACCACGGCGGCCACGGCCTCCATGCTGCGCAGATAGGTGGCTTCGTAGCCGTCCGCCTCCACCTGACGGCTGCCGCCGGGTGCCAGGCAGAGCACAGCCGCCTCGCTCTGATCCAGGGCCGCCCTGAGCTGATCGGGGTCGGCGGCATCCAGCTGCTGCACCGCATCGGCCAGCGGGGCCAGTTCCGCCAGCCGCTCGCTGCGGGTGGTGGTGACCCGCAGCCAGTGCCGGGCCTGCCCCTCTGGAGGCTGTTGCTGCTGCCAGTGGCTGGCCAGGGCCGAGCCCACATAGCCGCCGCCAACGATCGTGATCCGCATCAGGACTGAGCTGGCAGGCGAAAAGCTAGGGCGCCCTCAGCAGAGTGATGCCATTCCCAGCGCCTCTCCTGTTGCCATGACCGGCCACGATCGCCAGTGGGACCTCAACCGGCTCAACTTCGAGGGCCGCTGGTGTGGCACGAGCCGCTGGTATGAGCGGGCTGGCGACGGGCTGCTCGATCTCAGCAGCCCCGTTGCGGTGATCGAGGACACCTGTTACGCCATCAGCTTTTCCGATCCCGACAGCGGGCTGTGGGACGGCAGCGGTCTGCGCTTCGCGCCGGATGGTCGCCGCCGGCTGCCCCTCTCCCGCGCCAGCTACAACGGCGGCGGTCAGTGCTGGCAGTTCCGCGGCGCCGCCGGCCAGTCGAGCCTGGTGCTGGACAGCCGCCACCCCCGCTTCGGCCATGAAGTGAACCTGTTCCGCGGCCGCTCCCGCTCGATGCTGGTGCTGCTCTACGCCCCGGCGCCGGCGCTTGGCTGGCGGCTGCAGAGCCTGGGGGTGGTGCCCTTCCGCTGCAGTCTGGCGGCCGAGCCGGATCCAGCGCGCCCCGCGGCCAGCGACTGGCGGGCCCTGCTGGCGGAGCAGGAGGGCTGGCCCTGCTGGCGGAGCAGGAGGGCTGGCCTGGTGAGCTGGAGCGCCTGGAGCCCCAGCGCTGGCCTGCCGCTGATCCAGAGCCGCAGCCGTGTGCCCCCTTCCGCAGCAGCCAGTTTGGTGACGGGATCAGCGCCGATCCCGGTGCCTGCATCAGCGCCGGTTTTGCCGATGGCCTGATCTGCTCACTGCCGGAGGTTCTGCCGCAGGGGGCCTTCGCGCTGCAGGTGGGCTGCCGCCTCGATGCCGACCACTTCCAGCAGGTGAGCCTCCACTACGACAGCCGGCAGCGGCTGACGGCCTGGGAGCTGCGGCGCTTCCGCAGGCCCTGAGCCTGGAGCCCCCGTTCAGCCCAGCAGGCTGGCCTCGACGCTGAGGCCGGGCCCGAAGGCCAGGGCCACCCAGGGGCGCGGAGCGGCTGTGCGGCGCAGGCGCTCGAGGATGAACAGGATCGTGGCCGACGACATGTTGCCGAACTGGCGCAGCACGGCCGCCGAGGGCTCCACCTGGCTGGGGTTCAGCTCGGCGGCGGCGGCCACGGCCGTGAGGATGCGCGGCCCGCCGGGGTGCAGGGCCCAGGATCCGATCGAGGCAACGCTCTGGCCACGGGCGCTGAGCCAGCGCTCCAGCCAGGGCCGCAGGTGGGCGGCGATGGTGTCGGGCACCCGGGAGGAGAGGGTCATCTCGAAGCCGTGGTCGGCGATGGTCCACGACATCAGATCGCTGCTGTCGGGGATGAGCGTGGAGCCGGAGCCCAGCACCTGCAGCGGGGAGGCGTCTGCGGCAGCAGCGCCGGCCACCAGGGCGCCGGCGCCGTCGGCGAAGAGGGAGTTGGCCACCACCTTCTCCGGATCCCAGCCGTAGTGCATGTGCAGGCTGCAGAGTTCCACCGAGCAGAGCAGGACACAGGCGCTCGGATCGGCTTCGACGAAGGCCCGCGCCACCCGCAGGCCGTTGAGGCTGCCGTGGCAGCCCATGAAGCCCACATGGGTGCGCTCCACATCGGGGTTGAGGGGCAGCTGGCCCATCAGGGCGAGATCGAAACCCGGCGCCTGGAAGCCCGTGCAGCTCACCGTCACCAGGTGGGTGATCCGCTCCGGGCCCAGGCCCGCGTCGGCCAGGGCGCGGCGGGCCACCTCCAGCGCCAGGGGTGCGGCATGGGTCTCGAAGCGGCGGATGCGCTCGCCCGTGGAGGGGCTGCGGTCGCCATAGAAGGGCAGGCGGCCCTCAATGCCGTCTCCGTGGGCGGCTGATTCCAGCAGCACGCTGTGGCGGACGTTGACGCCGGAGCGCCGCTGGATGCGTGCCAGCAGGGCTCCCCGCTCCGGCGTGGAGGCGGAGATGCGCTGGGCCATGGCCGCCGATTCCGCCTGGCTGATCTGGTGGCGGGGAACCGCGGTGCCGATGCCGAGGATGGTCATGGGCATGGCATCAGGCGCTGCGGCAGGGAGGGGAGGCGCTCTGCGGCCCAGAACAGGCTCCGGGCGCTGGCGGGATGGCGCAGGGCCAGGGCCAGGCTGCGGCAGACCAGCTGACGGCGGCCGATCCGCTGGCGGTGGGTGTGGATCCAGCGGCGTTCCAGTGCCGGCTGCCAGGGGCCGACCCCCTCAAGCGCCAGCGGCGTGACGGCGGCGGCGGCGGCCAGGGCCCAGCCCATGCCTTCCCCCGTGAAGGGCTCCACGTAGCCGGCGGCATCCCCGAGCACCAGGAAGCGATCACCGGCCAGGGGGGTGCTGCGGCGGCTGAGGGCGGCGGTGCTCTGCCAATCGGCGGCGGCCAGCTGGGGCAGGGCGGGGAAGCCGGCCTCCGCCAGCACCTGAGCGGCGGCGGCGGCGGCGCTGCCGGTCTCCTGCAAGAGGGCGCGATCGAAGGCGGCGGCCAGGTTGAGGCTGCCGTCTTCCACCCGCACCAGCCCCACATAGCCCCGGCGGCCCACCGCCATGTGGATGCTGCCCTCCTCCCAGTGCTGAGGCGCGTGCTGGTCGGAGGCGGCCAGCACGCAGCCGGCCCCCAGGCGCGAGCGGGGGTTGATGTGGGTGTGGGCGCCGGGCTCGTGCTCCAGGCAGCGGTGGGCCAGCCCCGCCGCCACCAGCACCACGGCGGCCTGCACCTGCTGCTGCTGCCGCCCCTGCCGCAGGTGGACGCAGCGGGCGTGGCTGCTGGCTGCACCCAGCTGCGCCGTGGTTTCAGGGCGGAACACGGCACCGGCGTCGATGGCGGCCTCCACTAGGGCCTGATCGAAGCGGTGGCGGGAGAGGGCCCAGCCCGGCGGCAGAGCGCAGCTGGCCTGGCGACCGCCGAGGCCCAGGCGCAGCCGCCGCAGGCGCAGCCCGCCGAGGCTCTCGAGCAGATCACCCTGGCCCACGGAGGCCAGGGCCGCCTGGGCCTGGCCGTTGAAACAGGCGCCGCACACCTTCCAGCGCGGGAAGCGGCGCTTCTCCACCAGCAGCACCCGCAGACCGCGGCGGGCCAGATCAAGGCTGGCAAGGGCTCCGGCGGGACCGGCCCCGATCACCACCACGTCAAAGGAGTCTTCGGGGATGGTTTCAGCCACGGCACCAGCTCAACAGGTAACGCTCCGGCCAGCAGCGCTGCAGCCTGGCGCCCTGCAGCCCGGCCCGCTCGGCCATGGCGGCCACCTCAGCGAGCTGGAAGGCCCCCTGCACCGAGAGCGGTCCATCGGTGTGGACCACCCAGGAGCGGCTGAGCAGTCGGGTGCCGGCCCAGGCCAGCCCGTAGCCCAGCGGACTGCGGATCAGGTCGTTCACGAGCACCAGCTGGTGGGCCCGTCTGGCCATCAGAGCCAGCAGCAGCTCGGCGTCGGCGTTGTCGAGGTGATGCAGGAACAGGGAGGTGAGCACCACGTCGTAGCCGTCGGCGGCGGCGCCATCCGGGCCCGGCGGCAGGGGATCAACGAGGGCATCGGCTTTGAAGAAGCGCACATCGGCGCCGCGACGTTCGGCATTGCTGCGGGCGATCGCCACGGCGCTGGAGCTGATGTCGCAGCCCTCAAGGATCAGCGGGACGGCGCTGCGCCGGGCCATCAGGGCCAGATCGATGGCAGTGTCACCGCCGCCGCAGGCCAGATCCAGCACCCGCAGGGGAGTGCCCTGATGGCGTGCCGCCAGCTGGCGGATCGGCGCGAACAGGCCGGCGGAGCAGCGGCTGAGGGCATTGATGCGCCGCAGCCCGGCCAGGGCCAGGGCGTGCTCGCCGGGGTCGAGGCCCGGCTGATCCATCACTTCGTCCACCCGCTCCCGGCGGGTCAGGGACTTCAGGCTTGGCATCGTCCCATCCTCTCTGGCTCTGCCGTCACAATGGCGGCGCCTCTGTCCAGCGGACCCCCCATGGCGCCCAGCACCGAAAACCCGCCTTCCGGCAACCTCGATCTGCTGCGCATCCTCTGCTGCGTGGCCTGGTCGGATGGGGAGTTCTCGGCGGAGGAGCGGCAGCTGCTGGCGCAGCTGGTGGAGCGCTACATCATGGCCGACGGCGGCGTGCCGCTGCCCGCCGAGGCGGCGCAGGTGCTGGCTGAACGCGCCCTGCAGCCTGAGGAACTGGATGCCCTGATCCCCCGGCTCCGCTCCGAGGAAGACCGGCAGCTGGCGCTGAAGCTGGGTTACATGATGGTCCGCGTCGGCCGGCGGCCTGGCGATGAATCGAGCATCAACCCGCTGGAGAAGGCGGCCTACCGGCGCCTGGTGGAGGGCCTGGGGCTGGGTGAGGCCGACATCGCCGAGGCGGAATGGGCCGCCGAGCTGGAGCTCGAGGCCCAGAGCGGACTACAGGGCTTCCTGTCGCGTCACTTCGGCTTTCTGGCCGGCTGAGCTGACCAGCTCTGCGGGTGCGGCTGCGGGCGGCTGCAGCGCCTGACTCTGGCGATAGGCGGCCAGTTGATTCTCGATCTGGAGGCGCACAATCTCCCGGTATTCCATGAAGTGCTCGTTGTGGGCACAGACGGCGAGGTACTGCTCGGCCACCCTGGGGTTGGAGATGAGAATGTCGATCAGGTGATGCCAGAAGGCCCAACGGGTGGAGCGCTTGATTCCCTGGCGCCAGCAGACGATCAACAGTGCTCGAATCACCATTGGATCGGGAAATTTGAAGGCGCTCTTCACTCTGGCGGGGCCGAGCTTGAGGAAGTAGCGGTGCACGCGGTTGAGGTAGTTGTGCGGTTCGTAGAGCTGGCAGAACGATTCCACATACTCCTGGGCGATGTCTTCCACCGGCCGGGTGGGCACGAAGTTCATCAGGGTGGTCTGGTTGATGTTGCCCACCTTGTCGATGAGGCGACCTTCCCGCTCGAGCCTGTGCCAGAGGGCGGTATGGGGCAGGGCCTGAAGCATGGCGAAGGTGGTGGTGGGAATCCCCGCAGCTTCTGAGAATTCAACGATGCGCTGGCCGGCCCCGATCTTCTCGCCATCGAAGCCGATGATGAAGCCGGCGATCACCCTCAGGCCGGAGCGGGTCACCTTGTCGATCGAGTCGAGCAGGGGCGAGCGCATGTTCTGAAACTTCATGGTGGCCGCCAGGCTGTCGGCGTCCGGGGTTTCGATGCCCATGAAGACGGCGGCAAAGTTGCAGGCGAGCATCTGATCGATCAGCTCCTGATCATCGGCGAGATCGAGCGAGGCCTCGGTATCGAAGCGGAAGGGATAGCCATGCTCCCTCTGCCATTGCTCCAGGGCGGTGAGCATCAACTTGACGTTGCGCTTGTTGCCGATGAAGTTGTCATCCACCATGAACACGCCGCCGCGCCAGCCGAGCTTGTAGAGGCTGTTGAGCTCGCCCACCAGTTGATCGGGTGTCTTGGTGCGGGGCTTGCGGCCATAGAGCACGATGATGTCGCAGAATTCGCACTGGAACGGGCAGCCGCGCGAGAACTGCACGCTCATCGAGTCGTAGGCCTTGAGCTCGAGCAGGTCGTAGCGGGGGATGGGTGTGGAGGTCACATCCGGCTTGACACCATCGGAGCTGAAGCGTCCTCCCGTCTCGCCCCTTTCCCAGGCCTCCACGAACATCGGCAGGGTGATTTCCCCTTCATCGAGGATCAGGTAGTCGGCCCCGGCGGCCACGAGTTCCTCGGGGGTGGAGGAGGGATAGGGACCGCCGACGGCCACGGGCTTGCCGTAGTGACGGGCCAGATTGATCTGACGGATGATGTCGTCTTTCTGAACGATCATCGCTGACATGATCACCAGATCAGCCCACTTCCACTCATCTTCGCTGACTGGCCTGATGTTGACATCAGCCAGCTTGAAGGTCCATTCCTGGGGCAGGATGGCGGCCACGGTGATCAAGCCGAGTGGTGGTAGGAGCACCTTTCGGCCCACCAATTCAAGGATCTTTTCGTAGCTCCAGAATGTCTTGGGAAATTCGGGATAAACCAGCAGAACATTCATCAGTTCGTATCCTTTTTCGGTCTTCAGGTGTTGGCCGAGGGTGGCCCCGTAGGGGTATTGTGGCACGGCTGGCTTCAATTCTTTTTTTGCTTAAGCATTGATCGCTCCAGCGTGGGCTCATAGGGAGTGCTTCAGAATGAGGAGTTCAGCCACTGAATCAATCATAAAGCGCTCAATCGCATCACCTTGATACAACCGAATCTCAGCTCTTTCTGCTCGGCGGCAAAGGCTGGATAGGCCGGCCCATTCTGATGGCTGAGCTGGCCGAAACCATTCTGGCTGGTTGATGCCGAAGCTTCCGGTGGATGCGCCCCGGGAGTGGGTCTTGAAGGCGTTTCAACGTCTTGGGTTTGAGTTGGTATGGGAAGGCAATCACATGGCCTGACAAGATCATCGGTTGATCAAGGGGTCTACGCTCCGACTGATCCTGAGGCAGTCAGCAATCAGCAGGGAAGACTTCCTTGCTGTCTACGAGGAAGACTGACAGCCCACCTCACACCGCCACCGCCAGCTCCGGATGTAGCACCCTTGGCGCCTCAGAGAAGCTCCCGGAACTCAGCGGGGGTCAACCCGGCATCACGAGCAATCGCGCCCATGGTGATGGCGTTGATGGGGTCATGTCTTGGGATCACGAGCCGACGCTCGCCATTGCTCAGGATCAGATGACCCGACTCGCGGACAATCCGATACCCGAGCTTGAGAAAAACCCTCACCGCTTCCTTCTGACTGATACCCGACAGTCGCGGCATTTAAAACGCAAGTTCCAGCGTCTCCACGCTGCGCACGCCTCCCTCCTCCGCTTCCACTTCCAGCCAGAGGGCAATCGCTTCGCGGATGTTCGCCAGTGCTTCGTCCCTGTTGGCTCCCTGGGAGTGGCAGCCGGGCAGGTCAAGACAGCTCACCGACCAGCCTTCTTCGGTTTCCAACAGCCGGATGCGGTAGCTCATGCCGAACTGACTCCCTGTTGGCATACAGGCTAAGCGGCATGGGGCTGGCCTCTGTGACGAAGCGCCCCAGCCCCCTCAAACCGCCACCGCCAGCTCCGGGTAGAAGCCCCCCGGAATCGCTCTGTGCAGCCTCCAGCGAATCGCCATCGGCCGTTCCCCTTCGTGGCTCACATACTCGGCAAAACCCAGGCACAGAAACGGCAGCGTCACCTGGCCCCTCTTGTTCTCCTCCCGCACGAACAGCAGCACCCGGCTGCCGCGCTCGGCGTGGTGGATGTAGCGCTGCCCGGTGGCGGAGGCTTCGTGGGTGAGGCTCTGGCTCTCCCAGTGGAACTCCCGCGGGGAGATCGCGTAGTCGTTGTAGCAGGTGGTGGGGGAGAACAGGCGCTCACTCTTCTTCAGGGTGACGAAGAACACGTCGCAGCGGGTGGACTCATGAAAGAACATGCCCTCAGGGCAGGGGAAGGGGGTCTCGTTTTCGCTGCTGATCCAGGCTGTGCAGGATGCAGTGACCTGTTGGTGACAGTGTCAACAGGTTGTCAGCCACAGAGATCTCGGGTTGGAAAGTTGACAGGTCTAGACTTTTTCGTCCAGGCCAAATGTTCTGATTGTGCGCGAGGCGCTGGCGTGTGGCGAGGAGCCGGCTGGCTGAAGATTGGGAAGTCCCAGAGATCTTCCTGATCTCGAGCCCATCCGTGCTGCGATGAATGAGGCAGCTGGAGAGCTGTTTGCTGACTCACCTCATTCCAAGATGTTGGTCTGTTGCCGAACCCAGTCGGTCCATGCCTGGCGCCCAAGCGCTCCGGAGGCCACAG
Source organism: Synechococcus sp. CS-1329 (assembly GCF_025128055.1). Taxonomy (GTDB): domain Bacteria; phylum Cyanobacteriota; class Cyanobacteriia; order PCC-6307; family Cyanobiaceae; genus Regnicoccus_A. Next base: position 91,529 of record NZ_JAHLYS010000012.1, read on the forward strand.
CCAGAACGGTGGCTTCTGCTGCTTCCGTCGAAGCCGTCAGTTGATACCCGTTGAGCATCAGCATGACTTCCATGGCGGCATGGCCGATCCGTTTGTTGCCATCCACAAAGGGATGATTCTTGATCAAAGAAAAGCAAAGTACTGCGGCTTTTTCGATGAGAGTGGGATAGAGATCAGCACCCGAAAATGTCAGGCGGGGCTGGGAGAGTGACCCTTCCAGAAGGCCAAGGTCCCGCAATCCGGGCAAACCACCGGAGGTGACGATCAGACGGCGATGCAGCTCCAGAACCTCGCCGAGGCTTAGGAGTTTGCTGAAAAACCCCGCTTCCTCTGCGAGAATGAGTCAACTGCCCCAGGTTTGATGCGAGGTCAGCAGGAGCGCAGCGGCTCCTTGTTCTCCTACGTCTCGATCGAGGAGCGGATCCCGGCCAGCCATCC
>NZ_JAHLYS010000013.1 GCF_025128055.1 Synechococcus sp. CS-1329
CTCGTCGGTCACTTCGGTGATCCGATCGAGGCAGGCGTTGAGCAGAGCAGCGGCTTCCCAGCGGCTCAGGGGCTGCCTGCCTCTGAAGGTGCCATCGGGGTAACCAGCGACGCAGCCGTAGCGCTCGATCAGGTTCGAGAGTGCCTGGTAGGCCCACTCGGTGGGCTGCACATCCGAGAACTGAGTGATGCTGGTGACCTGGTCTTTCTTGCCGGCATACTTGTTGATGCCGTTCAGGTCAAAATCTGCGGCCGAGGCGGCCATGGGGGCAACCAGCCCAAGGGCGACGGGCGCCAAAAGGAGACGCTGAAACAATTTCATTTGGTCCTCACACCAATTGAGGGGCGGTCCAAAAGGACACCTGCTGATCTTATCGAGACTGAGGTTTTAGCCAGTCGCCCACAAGCACATGGGCACGTATCGAAGATTACATTTGCAAGGCCACAGCCGCTCCACCGCAGGGGTTTTCCAGCCCAGCCACCGCTCGTCGCCCACGTTAATTGGCCATAGCAACATAAAAAAGCCGTGGATTTCTCCACGGCTCAAAAGCAAAGACTGGGCAAGCCCGCTTGGCTTAAAAATTGAGGAACAGCCAGATCAAGGTGTGTGAGGAGATGACCTGGCTGGATGGATCAGCTGGCAACGATCAGCTGATCAGCAACGATCAGAACTTGAAGGTGGTCTTGACCAGACCGCCGAAGTTGTCGAAGGTGTCGCTGTTGGCTTTCTGGAACTGACCCAAGGGCACGCTCAGGTAGAAGATCGCAGGGGTGATCGAGATGTTGTCGGTCACCTGGAACTTGTACCACCACTCCCAGGCATAGTTTCCGTCGTTGGCTGCGAGGAGATCATCATCACCCGACTTGGTCAGGAAGGTGGACTGACCCACGGCCATACCGGCGGCATTGCCCTTGATGAAGACGTCGGACCACTGCAGACCCACATACCAGGACTGGGTCTGGGCACCATCGATTGCATCTGCAAGGGCGCCCGCCGAAGAAGAGCTGGCGCTATGGGAGTTGAGTCCCCAGCCGGTGCTGATCGAGGGGAGCCACCCGGAGTTGGAAGGCTGCCAGTAAGCACTGATACCGACGGAATTGACGCTATCGGAGAGGGCATACCCGAGATTGGCTAAGGGAGTGCCGTTACCGCCGTAGAGACCGACCACACCACCTTGAGGGGTTGCGTAGGTGTAGGTGGCAGCGAGACCGAAGTTCTCGTTGTTCCAGGCGATCTGGGCGGTACCCGTCTGAGCGGAACCATCGGTGCCGATACCACCGTCATTGGGGTTGCCCACGTTGCCATTAGCGGCCACGTAGTTGGCACTGATGCTGAAGCCGCCGCTCCTCCACCAGAGGCCACCACCGGAGCCGAGGGTCAGGGGGTAGGCGCCGGGGGCACCGCCATAGGTGAAGATGTCGAGGACGGTGTCAGCGGGGTACACGCTGGGCCAGAAGGCCAGCATGTCGTCCTGACGGACCTTGGCACCCACCGTGGCGGTGAAGCTCTTGCCGAGGGGGAACTGGTAGAAGAGACGGTTGACTTCGATCGAGTCGGCACCGCTGGGGCCCTCAAAAGCCACCTCGAAGGCGTTCAGGCCCACCAGGTTGTCAGGATTGGCGGCACCCCAGGGGCTGGAGCCGAAGTTGCCGGCACGCAGGCGGGTGCGCAGCAGATCCTTGCCGGTGAAGCTGGTGTCGAGGAAGAGGTCGAGGTTGTAGTTGAAGGCCGTGGCGCCTTGCTGGGCCGCGGCGGCATCAGAGAACCTCTGACCGGGGGCGACCTTGCCGCCGTTGAGAGCGGACTCACCAAACGTGGCCCGGGCGTCGCCGCCGAAGGAGTTGGCGCCGATGGTGAAGGTGGCCACACCACGCAGCTTGGTGGTGGTGGAGAACTGGTTCGCTTCCAGCTCACCAACCTTGGCTTCGAGGTTGTCGACGCGACCGCGCAGGATCGCGAGCTCCTTCTCGAACTCCTTGAGCAGGCGGCGCAGCTCGTCGGTCACTTCGGTGATCCGATCGAGGCAGGCGTTGAGCAGGGCAGCGGCTTCCCAGCGGCTCAGCGGCTTCTTGCCACGGAAGGTGCCATCGGGGTAACCAGCGACGCAGCCATAGCGCTCGATCAGGTTCGAGAGCGCCTGGTAGGCCCACTCGGTGGGCTGCACATCAGAGAACTGAGTGATGCTGGTGACCTGATCCTCGGAGGCGGCGTACTGGTTGATGCCGTCCAGGTTCATGTCGCCGGCGGTGGCGGCCACAGGGGCCATCAATCCGAGGGCAACAGGTGCCAGCAGCAATTGCCGGAAAAATTTCATGGGGTCCTCACACAAGTTGGCGCGATGCGCCTGCATGAAGAATCACCCCCAGCCCTGCGGCAGTCCCGCCCACATGTGACAGAACGCACAACGGCCACGGGACAGGCAGCTGGTCCAAACTGGCGCGAACCGCCGCCACGGCCCTGAACACCCGGACCAAACGCCCCTGGCTGTGGTGGCTGGCCCTGGCCAGCCTCTGGCTGGCGGGCAGCCTGGCCGACCGGCTCTGGCTGCAGCTGGACCAGCGGCTGCCGGCCTGGGATCAGGCCGATTACCTCAACAGCGCCGTGGACCATGGCCGCGCCCTCGGGCTGCTGCCCGCCGGGGCCTGGCCTGGCTGGCAGGGCCTGCTGGACCTTTCCCCCAAAGTGCCGCCACTGGCGAGCCTGGTGAATGGCTCGGTGATGGCCCTGAGCGGCGACAGCCCCGATCAGGCCAGTGCGGCCCTCGCTCTCTGGCAGGGGCTGCTGCTGGTGGTCGTGGCCTGCTGGGGACGTCAACTGGTGTCGCCGGCTTTCGGCCTGTTGGCGGCCGCCCTCACCAGCACTACCCCAGCGCTGGTAAGCCTGCGGCTGGATTTCACCCTTGATCTGCCCCTCGCCGCCACCAGTGTGCTGGCCCTGTGGCTTTTGGGGCGCTGGGCGGCACCTGAGCCCCGGGGGGGGCACTGGGGCCAGGCCGTCGCCGCGGCTCTGGCACTGGCGGCGGCCGTACTGGTGAAACAGAGCGCTTTGCTGGTGCTGCTGCCGCCGGCCCTGTGGGTGGCTGCGCGGGGCCTGGGGCGAGCGCGCCGGCGCTGGCAAGCCCTGGCCGCCCTGGTGCTGGTGCTCGTCCTGGTGCTGCCCTGGCTGCAGCACAACTGGATCACCACCATCGGCGGCACCAACCGGGCGGTGCTGGAGTCAGCCGCCCAGGAGGGCGACCCGCCAGCGTTCAGCCTGGCCAGCCTGCTCTGGTATCCGAAGCTCTGGCCCCTGCAGCTGGGACTGGTCAACAGCCTGCCCGCCCTGGCGGGGGCACTGCTGGCGCTGGGGGTCGCCTGGCGCCGAGAGCGGGGTTGTCCCAAGCCCCAGCCAGCCGAGCAGGCGCACCGGGCCCTGGGCGGCTGGGGTTGGAGCTGGTTGATCGGCTGCAGCCTCAGTGGCTGGCTCTTCACCACCCTCAGCCCCAACAAGGACCCCCGCTACATCACCCCGGTCCTGCCTTTGCTGGTGCTGCTGCTCAGCTGGGGCTGGTGGCAGCTGGGACAGATCCTGCGCAGGCAGGGCTGGGGACGCGCCAGCTGGGGAGCCCTGGCCGTGGGGCTGGCAGCCAGCGCCAGCAGCGCGGTCACCGCCCAGGCCAGCGAGATCCGCTGGCAGCCCCGTTCACCCCTGCCAGCCGTGATGGACAGGATGCGCCAACAGGTGGGTGATCAGCCCCACACGCTGACGGTGCTCCCGAATGCCCCCGAACTCAACGAGCACACAGCCACGGTCTACGGGCGAGCCGGGGGGGGACAGATCGTGGCCCGACAGCTGGGCCGGAAGCGCAGGGAGCGGCAGCTGGTGCTGGATCAGGCGGAATGGGTCCTGCTGACCACCGGTCAGGCCGGCATGCGCCGGAAAGCTTCACGGGAGTTGGCCAGAGCGATTCGCCAGGACTCCCGCTTCCGGCTAGTGGGCCGCTGGCCCTGGAGCAATGGCAACCCCGTGGAGCTGTGGACCCGCCGCGAGCCCGTGGCCACCGCGGCCCGCTTCGATCGCCGCTTCATCGAGCTGGCCTCTGGGCTGGAGCAGGGCCCGGCCGGCCTGGCGCCGGTGTTCGAGGCCATCGGCCCCCAGCATCAGCTCGATGGCCACTGGCGCTATCAACGTCGGGTGAGCGACTGGGCTCAGCAGCGGCTGCTGGCCGATCCCAGCGATCGTGAAGCGCTCTGGGCTCTGGCGCTGCTGGCGGTCCTGCACAACCGTCCCCAGCAGGCGGACCAGTGGTTCAGCCGCCTGCAGACCCTGGAGCCGGGCAACCCCTGGCCCCCGGCCTACCGCAGCGTGGTGCTGCTGGCCGGCTGGAATCCCTGGGGTGCCCATGCCGTGGCCAGCAGCGCAGCCCGCCGTCATCAGGAGCCTGTGCTCGAGGCCCTCGCCGATGTGAGCGGCGCCCTGCTGGCCAATCCCTTCAGCCTGCAGCGGGCCTTCCATTCGCTTCCCCGGGCCACCCGCAAGCTGACCAACCAGCTGAACAAGGAACAACGATGAACGTGAGGCGCGTGCTGCTCGGGCTCTGGGCCGTGGCTCTGATGCTCGCCCTGGCGGGCCTGGGCCACCTGCCCCTGCGCGACTGGGATGAAGGCATCGTGGCGCGGGTGGCCCTGGAGACCAGCCAGGCCGCCTGGCCCGACACCCTGCTGTCGACCTTCTGGGGATCCACTTACCTCAACAAGCCTCCAGGCCTGCACTGGCTGATTGCGGGCGTGATCCAGCTCTGGCGGTCCCTCAGCGGCGAAGCCACCGCCCTGCCTCCGGAGTGGGTGATCCGGCTGGCGCCGGCCCTGGTTTCGAGCCTGCTGGTGCCGCTGATCGGCGCGATCCAGCTGCGGCTCCGACCCGGCCAGCCCCTGGCAGCTGTCGCATCGGCGTCCATCGCCCTCACCTTGATGCCCCTGGTCCGCCACGGCCGGCTGGCCATGCTCGATGGAGCCCAGCTCACGGCCATGGCCCTGCTCTGGCTGGGCCTGCTGATGGCGGCGCCACGGCCACGAACAGCCCTGGCGGGTGGACTGATCGCAGGGGTCGGGGGCAGTGCGCTGCTGCTGCTCAAGGCTCCAGTGGTGATCCCGGTGCTGGCCACGGGCCTGCTGCTGCGCTGGCTCGATCGCGATCTGGATCGACGCGCCTGGTGGCGTCTGGCACTGGGCCTGGGGCTGGGGCTGTCGCTGGGCCTGGCCTGGCACGGCTGGCATGGGCTGCAGCGGGGCCCTGAGGCCCTGCTGATGTGGGGCGGCCAGGGACTGCTGCGCTTCACGTCCACCGTGGAGGAGCACTACGGCAGCCCGCTCGAGCCGCTCCTGGAAGTCCTTGAGGGGGGCTGGCCCTGGCTGCCCCTCTGGCCGATCGGTCTGGGTCTGGCCTGGAGGGAGCGAAAGCAACCGGCGGGGCGCTGGAGCCTGGGCCTCAGCCTGGCCGCCACCTTGACGGTGCTGCCGATGAAAACCCAGCTGCCCTGGTACAGCCTGCTGCTCTGGCCTCCCTTCTGTCTGATCTGCGGGCCGGCCCTGGCCCGTCTGCTGGAGGCACCTCGACCCCGGGGTCTGCTGGGGCGGCTGCCCTGGTTCTGGGTCGCGCTGGGGACGCTGCTGTTGCTGGCCTCCCTGCTGATCTCGCCGCCACTGCGCTGGCTACCGCTGCCGGCGGGGCTGGGGCTGGTGGGGGGGGGGATCAACCTGACTCGGCCGGGCCTGGCCCGGCGACGATTGGGGCTGGGCCTGCTGCTGCTGGGCTGGAGCACGTCGCTGCTGCTGTTCGTGCTGAGCCCGTTCTGGAACTGGGAGCTCAATGAGTCCTGGTCGGTACTGCCCGCCGCTGAGCTGGCCCGCAACGCCGGAGCGACCGGCACAACGGCCGAGCTGCAGGTCTTCATGCCCGGTAAGGAGGGGCGACGTCCAAGCCTGCGCTGGTACGCCCAGCAGAAACTCTTCGACCTTCCAGCCAAGCCAGGCGAGCCATGGCCGAAGCGTTTCAAGCTGGTGATGCGAGCAGGCGATAAGGCCGGCCGGCTCGAACCCGGCAACCCCGGGCGCCTGCGGCTTCAGGATGCCAGCTGTGACCTGGAGGCCCGCGGTGACGACAGCTGGCAACGCTGGATCTGCGCAGCAGGAGCCGAAGAGCCCGCCGCCCAGATCCCCTGAGCAGGCCAAGGCCCAGCGGGCGGTCCTGGTGGCGGCGGTGCTGTTCGCCGTGATCGGGCTGCTGCTGCAGTGGTGGCGGCTGCAGGTGCTCACCGCCTCCTACGACCAGGGCATCTTTCTGCAGACGATCTGGAGCGGCCTGCACGGGCATCCCTTCGAGAGCACCCTCTCCTCGCAGCTTTCCACCAACGTGATCCACGCCGGGGAACCTCCTTCCCTGGGTTACCACCGCCTGGGCCAGCACTTCACGCCGGCACTGCTGCTGTGGGTGCCCCTGGTGGGGCTGCTGGGGATCTGGGCCCTGCCACTGGTGCAGGTGGGCCTGATGACGGCCGCCGGCCTGGTGCTGCACCGCCTAGCCCGGGAGCGGCTGGAAGACCCTTGGCTGGCCGCCTACCTGGCCTGCAGCTTCTTCGGTGCCAATGCGGTGATCGGCCCCACCTGGGGGAACTTCACCGACCTCGCCCAGCTGCCCCTGGCGATGCTGCTGCTCTGGTACGGACTGCAGCGCCGCCAGTGGTGGCTGCTGACGCTGGCCGCGGTGGCGGTGCCGATGATCCGGGAGGACACCGGCGTGCTGCTGGTGGGGGTCAGCCTCTGGATCCTGGTGCGTCAGCGCCAGCGCTGGCCCCTCGCCCTGGCGCTGGCCGTGCTGGGGCTCGGCTGGGTGCTGCTGGTGACCAACGTGCTGATGCCCCTGTTCAGCGACGACAACTCCCGCCGCTTCATGGTGGAGAACTTCGGCCAGTACATCGGCGATGCCGAGCAGGCCAGCAGCCTGGAGGTGCTGATGAAGGCCCTCGGGCAGCCGCTGGTGGTGCTGCGGGAACTGATCTGGCCACCTGGGGAAACCCTGCGCTACCTGCTGGCCCAGGGGCTGCCCCTGATGCTGGTGCCACTGATCAGCCTCGACAGCTGGCTGTTGATGGGCGTGCCCCTGATGGGCCTGCTGCTGGCGCAGGGATCGAACAACCCCCTCTCGATCAACCTGCGCTACGCGCTGCTGGTGGTGCCGGGGCTGTTCGCCGGGGCCATCGAGTGGTGGAGCCGCCATCCCCAGGTTTTTGCTCAAAGGCGCCTGCGGCGGGTCTGGACCGGCTGCATCGCGCTCTCGCTGCTGCTCACCTTGCTGGCCAATCCCAACCGCAGCCTTTCCTTTCTGATCCCCGACAGCGTCGATCCCTGGGTCTACAGCTCGCCGTCACGCCAGTGGAACCATGGAGCCAAGGCCAGGGAGCTGCTGGGCCTGATTCCCGAGGGCGCCAGCGTGGCCGCCACCACACCCCTGGTTCCCCACCTCGCCCAGAGAGCGGTGCTGATTCGTTTCCCGAACGGAGTGATCTACCGCGACCGCCAGGGCAGCAGCCGGGCCGTCGACTGGGTTGCCGTCGATCTCGATTGGTTGCGCCGCTATGGAATGGCTTTCCCGCGCGACCGCAAAGCTCTGGAGAGGAGCCTCGAAGCGCTGGACTCGCTGCCTGAGCCCTACGGGGTGCGGGCCTTCTCCGACGGGGTGGTGCTGCTCCAGCGAGGACAGCCCGATCGGCAGCCCGCGCAGGCTCAGCTCCAGGAGCTGCTGGGCTCGGTTCAGCGACAGCTCGATCGCCAGCCCGATTAACCGGGAACAGAAATGGACCTCTGCGGGCCCCAAGAACGATGCCCCCGCCACCGGGCTGGATAGCGCGGTGGCGGGGGCGTTCGCCGGGTCCGCTCTGTCGCGGAACCGAGTGATCAGGAAACAGGCGCCGAAATCAGCCGGCGTTCTCCGCGATCAGCAGACCCTGGGTCATAGAACTGTGGCTCACGGGCACCTCCTCCTTGGGGGGATAAAGCCAGCCGGCGACGTTTTCGAAGCGGACTGATCGGGCACAGGGCCAGAGGGCCCGCTCCACGACACTGCTGACGGAACTGCATGAATCTAAGGGAGCTGCCCAGCGAAGCGAGAGCCTGTGAGCTCGGCCGCACAGGGATGGGGCCTGCCAACAAAAAAGGCGCCCCGAAGGACGCCTGAAAGAAGACCAGAACCGATCAGAGAGCGTTGCCGCGGGGCAGAACCTCTTCAGGGAAGACGAAGTTTTCATGCGGCTGGTCGGCCGGTGCCATCCAGGCACGCAGACCTTCATTCAGAAGAATGTTCTTCGTGTAGAAGGTCTCGAATTCGGGGTCCTCAGCGGCGCGGATCTCC
>NZ_JAHLYS010000014.1 GCF_025128055.1 Synechococcus sp. CS-1329
CAATGTCTTGCAGAGAGGCCAACGATGCCGAAATCGGGCAGTTTGCGGCTCTGATAGCCGCCGATCCGTCTTTTTGAGCCGGAAATCCACTGATGCCTGTGGAAAACTGGCTCGTGGGCTCGTTTTTCAGCAAACTCTTAAAGCGCAAATCTCGAGGACGGGACACTTGGATGTCCACATCGGCCAGCATCCAATCTTGCTGCCCAGAGCATGTAGCGAAGGATCAGGAAGCCTCGCCTCCTGGGTGGATCGGTTCCTCCCACTCGAGCACTGGAAGTCCTCGGAAGGCTTGGCGCACGCCTGCACTCCAGCCGGTGCTCAGAGCGGAGAAGTAGGGGTCGCCGTCGTGGAAGCGGCGTCTGTGGTGAATCGCCAGGCTGCCGCGCTCATAACAGATCAGGTCGATCGGCATGCCCACCGAAAGATTGCTGCGCATGGTGGAATCGAAGGACACCAGCACGCACTTGGTGGCATCGGCCATTGTTGTGGTCGGGGTGATCACACGGTCGATGATGGGCTTGCCGTATTTCGCCTCGCCGGTCTGCAGGAATGGGGTGTCCTCGCTCGCTTCGATGAAGTTGCCTTCGGCGTAGATGCGGAACAGCCGTGGGGCTTCTCCTTTGATCTGGCCGCCGAGGATGAAGGAGGCGTTGAAGGTCAGCGCACTGCCCTCCAGGGAGGGGGCATCGCGATGTTCGATCTCGCGCATGGCATCCGACACCAGCAGGGCCACGTCGAACAGTGTCTGGGCGGTCCACAGGGTCGCGGGTGCGTCGTTGCGGCTGGCCCGTTGCTTCAGCAGGCTCACCACCGCCTGGGTGCCGGCCAGGCTGCCGGAACTGAGCAGAACGATCACCCGATCACTGGGCTGCTCGAAGGTGGTCATCTTGCAGAACCTGGCGAAATCATCGACACCGGCGTTGGTGCGTGAATCGGAGGCCATCACCAGTCCCTCCTGCAGCAGCATGCCCACGCAGTAGGTCACGGCCGGCTCATCCCTTGGGCGGCTCCATTGTTGCGGCGCGCCCGCCGCTGCGTCTGTGCCGGCAACGCCCCCGGTCAGGGGGGACAATGGCATCAGCTGCAGTGGCCGGTGATGCCCTCATCCCAGACGTCCCCCGCTAATGACCCTGAAGCGGCCATCGATCCGGCCGCTCCCGCCGATCACCCCCACAATTTCGAGGTCCAGAAGGAACTGCACCAGCGGATCCGCAACGACCCCGACTACGACGACTGGGAATACGGCACTGAGCCGCTGCCCCATGAGTCGGAAGCCTGGATCCGTGCCCAGAAGGCCAGGACCCAGGTCAACGATCAGGTCAACGACCAGGTCGAGGAGCCCTGAGGGCTCCCCACGCTCACGGGGATCAGAGCCTTGGTTGGATCTGCCGCTGAGCGGCATGGGGATGGAAGCGGCTCAGCTCCCCCACCAGCAGCAATCCCAGCAGGCTCAGCAGCGTCATCAGCAGCCAGAGGCCGGCCCCGTGCTTCTGGTTCTCCAGCAACCAGCCGCCCACCAGGGGTGCCACGAAGGAGCTGATGGCGAAGCACTGGGAAAACAGGGCCAGGGCCATCCCCTGATGGGACGCCGGGGTGACCTCGATCACCGCTTCGCTGGCGGTGGGCAGGAAGGCCGCCGCTGCTGCCGCCAGGGGCAGCTGGGCCAGCACCAGCAGGGGCAGGCTCTGCCAGCCCAGGGCGGAGAGGGCCAGCAGCAGGCTGCCGAGGGCGAAGCCCAGCAGGCTCCAGCCCAGACCGAAGGCCACCGGCCGCTGCGCCAGCCAGCGCCCCAGGGGCCACTGCAGCAGCAGCAGCAAGCTGAGCTGCAGGCCCAGCAGCAGGGCCCCGATGCTCTCGCTCAGCGGCGCCCGCTCCAGCCCGCCCCGCACCAGATCCAGTGGCAGGGCGCTCTGCAGCAGCGACAGCATCGCTGTGGCCAGCAGGGTCACCCCCAGCAGGGGCAGCAGTGGTTTCACCCATTGGCGCCAGGGAAGCCGGCGCTCCAGCTGGCTGGCGGCCACCGCCATGGGCAGGGGTGAGCGCAGCAGCAGGCTGATCACCACCAGCATGCAGGCGATGTCGAGCAGATAGATGCCCCGCAGGTGCCGGCTGCTGGCCAGCAGGGCTCCCAGGAGCACCCCCAGGGCTGCACCCAGAGCATCTCCGGTGCGCACCAGGGCATAGGCGCGGCTGCTGGGCAGGGGTGGCGCACTCAGGGGCACCGCCAGCTCGATCGCCGGCCAGTAGATCCCCATCGCCAGTCCCAGCAGCACCTGCCCCAGCACATAGGCGGCGAAGGTGTCGGCGCTGAACAGCCGGCTGTCGGCCACCACCGAGATCAGTGCCGCCAGCAGCACCGGCCGGGTGGTGCTGAGGCCATGGTCGAGCCACCAGCCGCTCAGCAGCCGCCCGACAGTGCCGGCCAGGGCCGCGGCGGCCAGCCCCTGACCCACCGCCAGGGCCGAGAACTGCGCCTGATGGAACACCACCGGAGTGAGATAGAGGATCCCGCCGGCCCCGAAGCTGCCCACCAGGCGGATCACGGTCAGTTCGCGCAGCGGCGCGGGAAACTGGAGCCACCAGATTGGTTGGCTTGCTCCTGCCTGCGGCTCTGTCACAACACGTTCGTCGGGGGCTGGCACTGCTGGCCAGTCTGCTGCTGGGCACGGCGTCGCCGCTGCTGCTGCTGGCCACAGCCCGGGCGGCCGACCGCCTTGATGTGCGGCTCGATGGCCTCTCGCTGCCCATCGACCTGCACCAGCTCGAGGCCTGGAGCCTCGATCCGACGGGCAGCCGCAATGAACTGGGGATCTGGCTTGAGCTGCTCGACAGCAGCAGCCGCGAGGATCTGTTGAGCCTGCTGCGATCCCCCCTGCTGCCCGATCGCGGTTTCGCCCTGCAGCTGCTGCAGAGTTGGGCGGGCCGTCAGGTGCTCGAGGCGGTGGGGGAACTGTTCGCCGGTGGCAAGCCCGGCAGTGGCGTGCTGCTGCTCACCACCCTGCGCGAGCGCCTGCAGCGGCCCGAACCGATCCGGTTCGTGGACCTGCTGCAGGCGGTGCCCACGCCCCAGCTCACCCTTGATCTCGATGGTCTGCTGCAGCTCGCGGCCCTCTGGCGGCGGCAGCTGGAGGAGCAGACGCTGGCGCTGAAGCAGTTGCGGGACCTGCCGCTGCGCCTCCTCCGCCAGGAGTCGGAGACCGGTGCAAGGCTGGCGGCGATTCAGCCCGACCCCAGGCCCAGGGCCATCGCCCTGACGGTGGCCCACAGGCCAGTGCCGCTGGAGCTGGAGCTCTGGCCCGCCGTCGCACCCCGCCAGCGCTCCTGGGTGCTGCTGATGCCGGGACTCGGGGGCAGCAGCGCCCAGCTGGGCTGGTTGGCCCGGGGCCTGGCCGCCCGGGGCTGGCCGGTGCTGATGATCGAGCACCCAGGCAGCAACGAGGCGGCGGTGCGCCAGATGCTCGATGGCCAGCGCCCCCCGCCGGGGGCTGAAACCCTGCCCGACCGCCTGGCTGATGTGGAGGCGGTGCTGGCGGCGGAGCGACAGGGACAGATCCCTGGACTGGGCGACTCCGTGGTGCTGATGGGCCACTCCCTGGGAGGGCTTTCGGCCCTGTTGGCCAGCGGCCTGCGCCCGGCTCCGGGCCTGACCCGCCGCTGCGAGCGGGCCCTGGATGTGATCCCGCTGATCAACATCTCCAGGCTGCTGCAGTGCCAGCTCCAGGAGGTGCCCCTGCCGGAGCAGGCGAGCGCTCGGCCCGGAACGTTGGCGGCCGTGGTGAGCTTCAATGGCTTCGGCAGCTTGCTCTGGCCTGGCCGGGGTCTGGAACGCCTCAAGGCACCCCTGCTGATCACCGGTGGCGGGTTGGATCTGGTCACCCCGCCGGTGAGCGAACAGCTGGCGCTGTTTCTGCAGCACCCCGATCCCCGCAGCCGCCTGGTGATGGTGGAGGGCGGCAGCCATTTTTCCGTGGTGCGCGTCAAGGAGCAGGAGCAGGCCCTCTGGCGGCTCGGCGATGGCCTGGTGGGGGTGGAGCCGGTGCGGGTTCAGGAGTTGCTGCTCAGCCTCACCTCCGATTTCCTCTCGTCGGTGGACGCCGCCATTCCCATGGCCCCGCAGCGGCGCAGCCGTGATGGCGTCACGGCCTACGTGCTCGATGGCGCCAGTGCCCGGCGTTGGCGCCGCCGCATCGGCCCCTGAAGAAGGCGCCGCTCAGAAGCGGATGCGTGGATCCAGCACCGCCACCAGCATGTCCACCGTCACGCTCACCAGCACCACCAGGGCCGCCACCACCACGACGATGCCCTGCACCAGGGGGTAGTCGCGCTGGCCGATGGCCTCCTGCAGCCGGAAGGCGATGCCGGGCCAGGAGTAGGTGACCTCGATCAGCAGGGCGCCACCGATCAGCGAAGCCACGGTGATGCCGGTGATCGTGAGCACGGGCAACAGGGCATTGGGCAGGGCATGGCGCAGCACCACCCGGGTTTCGCTGAGGCCACGGCTGCGGGCCGCCTCCACGTAGTCGGAGCGCAGCACCCGCCGCAGGTTGAGGCGCAGGGCGTTGGCGAAGATACCGCTGAGGAGCAGGCCGAGGGTGGAGGCGGGCAGCACCAGGTGCCGCAGGCTGCCGGCCAGCTGCTGGAGATTGGCGGCGCGCAGGCTGTCGAGCAGGTAGAAGCCGCTGCCGCTGGGCGGCATCAAAGTGGCGGGGAAGCGCCCGCCCACCGGAAACCAGCCCAGCCAGACGGCAAAGATCAGCTGGATCACCATCGCCGCCCAGAAGGGCGGCAGGGCGTAGGTGCCGATGCCGTAGAGGCGTCCGGCCAGGTCGAGCTTGCCCTCGGGGCGGGCGATGCCGCTGAAGCCTACCGCCAGCCCCAGCACCGCCGCGATCAGCAGCGCGCACAGCCCCAGCTCCAGGCTGGCCGGCAGGCTCTGGCGGATCACCTCCAGCACCGGGGTCTGGTTGGTGAGCGATTCGCCCAGATTTCCCCTGAGCAGATCGGCGAGAAAGTGGCCGTACTGGGCCAGCAGGGGCTGGTCGAGCCCCAGCTGCTGGCGCAGGGCCTGCCGGGCCGCCTCCGGCGCCCGGATGCCCAGCAGGGCGTCGATGGGATCCCCCGGGGCCAGCCGCAGCAGCAGAAACACCAGGGTGGCGATCAACCAGAGCATCACTGGGGCGAGCAGCAGCCGGCTGCCCAGATAGCCCAGCAGCTGACGGCGACGGCTCATGGCCCTGGCCTTGCCGCGGACGGCCGCTGCTGCAGCTGGCTGAGCACCACGCGCCCGGAGCCATCGAACACCGGGGTGTTCAACCCGGTCTGGGCCCAGGCCCGCGGCGCCACCAGCCAGACCGGGATGTAGGGAGCGGCGGCGGCGGTCTCCCGTTGCAGGCGTTGCAGCAGCTCAATTCGCTCCTGTCCCTGCAGGCTCTGGCTGAGGAGCAGCTCCTCGTTCAGACCGGGGCGGGTCCAGAAGCTGCCGCTGGCGGCACTGGGTCCCTCCAGGCAGCGCTGGCCCTCGGCCTTGTCGCAGCCCAGCAGCGGCTGCAGATAGTTGTCGGCGTCGGGGAAATCGCCCATCCACTCCAGCAGGATCGAGGCGAAGGCCCCTTCGCTGAGCTGACGGTAGGCCGTGGTGGATTCCATCCCGCTCACCTCCAGCACGATGCAGTCGCCGAGATCCCGGCGCAGCTGTTCCTTCCAGATCAGGGCGAAGAGCTTGTCGGCGGGAATGTTGGAGCGGAAGGTGAAGGGCAGAGTCAGCCTCTTGCCCCGGCAGTAGCCGGCCTGCTCGAACAGCCGCCGGGCTTCCACCGGGTCGAAGGCGGGCCAGGCCGTGGGCTCGGCGCCGCTCAGGCTGGGGGGCACCAGATCCCGCAGCGGTGGCCGCAGGCCGTGGGTCACCCGCTGGCTGATCAGCTCGTGATCGAGGCTGTGGGCAATGGCACGCCGCACCACCGGGTTCTTCAGGGGCGGCTGGTCGCTGAGCAGGGTCAGGTAGCCGATCTCCAGGGCCGGACCCACCCCTTCGAGCAGGCGCCCCCGCTGGGCGTCCTGGTGTAGGGAGAGCTGCTGGTCGCCCTCCAGACTGGTGGAGAGCAGCACATCCACCTCGCCGCTGCGCAGGGCCCCGTAGAGGGCGGTGGAGTTGCTGAGGTTGACCAGATCCAGCCCGCTGTTGGCAGGAGGCTCTCCCCAGTAGTCCTTGAAGGGCTCCAGACGCTGCTGCTGGTCGGCGAAGAAGGTGAGCCTGTAGGGGCCTGTGCCCACGAAGCGATCATTGAGGAAGCGCTTGTCGTGGCTGCGGTAGGCGGTGGGGGAGAGGGGCGTGAGACTGACGGCGCTCAGCAGCTGGGGCAGGGCGGTGAAGGGGCGCCGCAGCTTCAGCTCCAGTTCATGGCTGCCGCTGGCGCGCACCGCAACGATCCGGTCCCCCAGCAGGTAGCTGAGCTTGCCGATCGCCAGAAAGCGCTCCAGGGTGAACACCATGGCGGCGGCATCAAAGGGGGTGCCGTCGTGGAAGCGCACCCCCTGCCGCAGTGGTACCCAGGCGGTGAGCCGATCCGGGCTCATCCGCGGCAAAGCCGTGGCCAGACGGGGCTGCAGCTCGCCCCTGGCATCGATGGCATAGAGCGGATCACCGAGGGCGCTGATCAGCTGCAGGGCCCCGAAGTTGTAGGTGGCAGCCGGGTCCACCGAGTCGATCCGGGTGCGGCTGCCCACCACCAACCTCCCACTGGGCCGCTGGGGCTGGCATCCCAGCAGCAGCATCAGCAGGGCGGCCAGCAGGGAGAGCGAGCGCAACCCCTTCAAGGCAGGCAAAGCGTGCAGGATGCTCCTGGGTGCTCAATGGCGCCCATTCAAGACCGCGACGGGCAGCTCTGGGCCTGGGGCAGGTGCTGAAGTTGCACCTGGCGGATTGACACCTCGAACACCGGAGAGCCGTGCCGGGCCAGGGGCCAGCGCCGCACCCAGCAGCGGTCGCGGGGAGCATCCACACCGATCACCTGATACACGCTGGACTGGGCTGCTTCACCGATGGTCCAGGTGGACGCCGAGAGACCGTCCGGGGGACCGGCGCTGAGGGCCACATCAGTGCTGAGGTGAACGCAGTCACCCTGATGGAGGGTCATGGCGGTCGCGGAGTGACGGGGCGAACGGCTGCCCGGATCAGGGCTGTCAGGGAAGGCGGTCAGGGCTTGGATACCGGGAAGCGATCAAGGGGGTTGAGGCCAGGGGCCTGAATGGACTCAGGGTTTCGCAGGGATCGCTCAGCTGGCGTTCAGGCTGGACAACAGCTGGACACAGGTGAGGGCATCAGCATCCGCAGGGCCTGGCGGATTGATTCCATTTTGGCCCTGCCCTGCCCCTGCCCGTCAACCGCTGCGGCATGAGCACTCGTTCTGGCCATCAGCAGCTCTGCTGATGGCCTCAGAGGGTGCGCAGGCAGGCCGCCACACTCTGGACCTCTGACAGGGCCTGAATCGCGGCGAGGGCGGCCTGGAACCGGGCCTCCTCCACCTCGTGGGTGATCACCACGATTTCGGCCTGGCCACCGCTGGCCTCCAGCTGCACGATCGACTGGATCGAGACTTCTTCCAGACCGAAGCAGCTGCCGATGCGGCCGATCACCCCGGCCTGGTCGCTGGTCTGCAGGCGCACGTAGTTGCGGTGGCTGGTGCGGGAGCTCTCCACCAGACGGCAGCGGCGCCAGCGGCTGGCGGCCAGCAGCGGATCGAGCCCGCCGCCTGTGCCGCCCATCTGACGGATGCCGGCGATGTTGAGAATGTCGGCCACCACGGCCGAGGCGGTGGGACCGGCCCCTGCGCCAGGGCCGTAGAACATCACCCGCCCCACGGGATCTCCCTCCACCAAAATGGCGTTGTTGACGCCATTGACCACCGCCAGGGGATGGTCCGTGGGCACCAAGGTGGGATGGACGCGCACATCAAGGCATTCGCTGCCATCGGCGGCAGTGCCCAGGTGCTGGGCCACCGCCAGCAGCTTCACACGGTAGCCCAGCTGGCTGGCATAGCTCACATCCCGCGCCTGCAGGTCACTGATGCCGGCGGTGGGAATCAACGCTCGCTCCACCGAGCCGCCGAAGGCCAGGCCGGCCAGGATCGCGATCTTGTCGGCCGCGTCATCGCCTTCCACATCGGCGGCGGGGTCGGCCTCGGCGTACCCCAGCGTCTGGGCTTCCGCCAGCACCGCGGCGTAGGCGGCCCCCTCATCCGTCATGCGGCTGAGGATGTAGTTGGTGGTGCCGTTGATGATGCCGCTCACCCGCTGGATGCGGTTGCCGCCCAGGGATTGCTTGAGGGGCTCAATGATGGGAATGCCGCCACCCACCGCCGCTTCGATCAGCACATAAACCCCCTGACGGGCCGCGGCATCGGCGATCTCCTCCCCATGGCGGGCGATCACGGCCTTGTTGGCCGTCACCACCGATTTGCCGGCGGCAATGGCCGCGAGGATGAGGGTCCGGGCCGGCTCCAGCCCGCCCATCACCTCCACCACGATGTCTACCGTGGGGTCGTTGACCACCTCGGCCGGGTCGGTGCTGAGCAATGCGGGGGCCAGGGTCACGGGGCGGGGCCGGCTGAGATCGCGGACGGCGACACGCCGCAGCTCCAGCTCCGCCACCAATGGATGCCGGCCGTGCGGGGAGGTGAGGATCTCGGCCACACCGGCTCCCACCGTGCCCAGACCGAGCAAGCCGATGCCGATGGTCATGCCGAATGCGCCGCGAAACCGATGATCCTAGAAATCATTCCGCCGTCAGGCCCCTGGCCTGGGCCTGCATCATCTTGAGGATGTTCAGAAAGCCATTGGCGCGCGATGGGGTGAGACTGCCCTGAAGGCCGGTTTCAGCCAGAAAACCGGGATCCAGACCTGCCGCCTGGCTGGGTGCCAGGCCCTCGAGGCCGGCGATCAGCAGGGCCAGCAGCCCCTTGGTGATCTGGGCGTCGGAATCTCCCCTCCAGTGCAGCTTGCCGTCGACCAACTGGCCCACCACGTACACCTGGGAAACACAGCCCTTGACCTTGAACACCTCCTGACGGAATTCGTCGGGGAGGGGTTCGAGTTTCTTGGCCAGCCAGAGCACGTACTCGTAGCGGCGCTTGGGGTCACTGGTGCCCCGCAGACGCTCCACGATCGCGTCGAGGCTGTCGCTGCCGGTGCTCATCAATGGGCCAGGGCGGAAGTGGCCCCAGTGTGGCGCTTGGCTTCAGCCGCGGCGGCGCTGCACCGCCAGACCACCCACCAGAGCGCCCAGGCCGGTGATTCCGCCGATCAGCAGCAGGGAGCCCCGTTGCCGGACTGAGAAGAGCGAGGGATTCTGGATCCGATCGGCACTGCTGACGCGATCCAGCTGGGCCTGGCCCGCCTGGGTGGGCACCTCAAGAAAATCGCGGTGCCCCGGGCCTGCATCCACCTGCAATTCCCAGTCGCCATTGGCGCCTTTGGGCATGCTGAAGCTGAGACGACCCTCGTCGCTCATCTGACCGACTTCCACGGGCTGGCCCCCATCGGGGGGCACCAGCCGCACCATGGCGCCCTTCACGGGTTCGCCATTGGAGAAGTGGCTTTCGAGCATCAGTCCCTCGCGCAGGGATTCGAGCCGATCCAGGCTCGATTCGATCGCATGGGCCTCAACCCGGCCTGGAGCCGCAGCCATGCCCACCACTGCAGCCAGGGCGGGCAGGGCGAGGAAGCTGAGGAAACGGGGAAAGCGGGATGTCGTCATCGGCAAGGCGTGGTCGCGTCCGAAGGGGCAGATCCGAAAGCTAAGGCGCAATCAGGAGGCTGACCAGCGGTTGCCGGCGGCCTGACCCTTGCCGGCCTGAACCATCCGCACCATCGAGCTGACCATCATCGAGAGGGCTTCGCTGGGCTGGGAGCGGTGGCCCAGCTCTGCGGCCATCACCCGCTCGGGCACCGTGCCGGCTCCGATGGCACCGGCGCCGACGCGCCGGGCGGGTGATGGGCGGGACTGATCGAAGCTGATGTCCAAGGAAACAGGGGCTCGCACCCGCTGATCCTGGCAAAAGATCGGCACCAGGGCCGTCAAAGCCAGGGCCTCTCAACAGGTTGCAACCATTTGATCCCCTCCTCGCTGAGCCAGCCGTCGAAGGGAACGTCCCATGGATCCTGCGGCAGCTGCTCCACGGCGCAGGCGGCGGGGGCCACGATCAGCGCCGGCACCGAGCGCCAGGCGGGATCGGCCCGCAGCCGGTCGAACCAGCCACCGCCATAGCCGAGCCGCAGAGCACGACGGTCACAGGCGAGGGCCGGCACCAGCAGCAGGCCAAGGCTTTCGGCCGGCAACGGAATGCTCGCCGCCGCTGGCGCCGGCACCCCTGCCGCATCGGACCGGAGCGGGTCGCCGGGCTGCCAGGCCTCGTAGCCGAGCCTCCGCTCTCCTGCCATCACTCGGATGGCCGGCAGGGCCAGCCGGCCTGGAAGTGCTGCGGCCAGCTCCCGCAGATCGGGCTCCCCGGCCAGGGGCCAGTAGAGCCCCAGCCGCTGGTCGGCCCCGATCAGCCCTGGCACCCCAGCGCGGGCCTGCTCCAGCAGCCGCCTCTGCTGCTCCTCGGGCTGCTGGGCGCGCCGCTGGCGGAAGTGCTGCCTCCAGAGGGGCTTGGGGTCGCTCAGCCCCGGTGCTCCCGTCATCAGCGCTGAAACCAGGCCGTGATGGCGGCGGCGAGGGCATCGGCGGCGTCATCGGGGCGGGGGGGGGTCTCCAGGTCCAGTTCACGCATCACGGCGTCGAGCACGTCGTTCTTGTCGGCATGGCCGGATCCCGTGAGGGCCAGTTTGATCTGCATCGGCGGAAACTCCACCACCGGCACCCGCAGGCGGGCCAGGGTCATCATCACCACCCCCCGGGCCTGCACCACCGAAATGGTGGTGCTGGAGCGATAGAAGAAGAATTTCTCGACGCAGGCCAGCTCAGGACTCCAGCGGCGCACCAGCCAGCGCAGGTCGCGGGCGATCTCCACCAGCCGTTCCCCCTCCGGAGTGCCGGCTTCGGTGCGGATCATTCCGCAATCCAGCAGGCGCTGGGGCGGACCGGTCTCGATCAGGCCATAGCCGACACGGGCCAGGCCTGGATCGATGCCGAGGATGCGCAAGGCCTCAGGCCGCCAGGGCCAGCTGGAAGGCGTCGCGGGCGGTGTCGGCCATCTCGAAGATCTTGCAGAACACCTTGATCACCCGATCACCGGAATCGATCTGCTCCAGCGGATCCTTGCGCAGCCGGTGGCGCAGGCAGCAGGCCACCACCCGCGCCACGTCGTCGTCGTTCACTTCGGTGCGGCCTTCGAAGGCGGCCAGGGCTCGGGCTGCCCGGTTGGTGACGATGTCGCCGCGCAGGCCGTCCACATTGAGCTCACCGCAGACCGCCGAGATGCGGATGCGCAGATCGGGGTCGATCAGCACCTGGGGCAGCCGCTGCTGGGCCTCCACCACCCGCTCCTGCAGCGCCTCCTGGGCACCCAGATGGTGGCTGTTGAAGCCTTCTGGATCGCTGTCATAGCCCGTGCGCTGATCCACCACCTGCACCCGCAGCTCGGGATCGCGCACCGTGCGCACCTCCACGCTCATGCCGAAGCGATCCAGCAGCTGGGGCCGCAGTTCCCCTTCCTCGGGGTTGCCCGAGCCGATCAGCACGAAACGGGCCGGGTGGCGCACCGACACGCCCTCGCGCTCCACCGTGTTCCAGCCGGAGGCGGCTGAATCCAGCAACACGTCCACCAGGTGGTCGTCGAGCAGGTTCACCTCATCGACGTAGAGCAGACCACGGTTGGCCTTGGCCAGCAGACCCGGCTCGAAAGCCCTCACGCCCTCGCTCAGGGCTTTTTCGATGTCGATGGTGCCGCAGAGGCGGTCTTCGGTGGCCCCCAGGGGCAGGTCCACCATCGGCACCTGGCGCGGCTCCACCGGCAGCGTTTCGCCACTTTCTGCCCGCTGGCGCACCTCCACGCTCTGCAGGTCGGGGTCGCTGGGGGAGCTGTTGTAAGGGTCGCCGGCCACCACCTCGATCTCCGGCAGCAGGTCGGCGAGGGCACGGATCGTGGTGCTCTTGCCCGTGCCCCGATCGCCCATGATCATCACTCCGCCGATGCGGGGATCGATCACGTTCAGGAGCAGGGCGAGCTTCATCTCCTCCTGGCCGACGATGGCGGTGAAGGGGAAGGCCCTGCGTTGGCGGGTCTGACTCACGGACGGGTTGCCGGCACGGATTCGGATTGTTTCACAGCTGGTTGGCCCAGCGCCGGGGCTGGCAGCAGGGTCAGCACCTGGGGAGGCGTGGCATCGGCGGGGTAGATCAGCCGCACCCTCACCTGCCGCTGCTGGCCAGGGGCCAGGCTGATGCGTCCAAGACTGGGGCCCTTCTCACCCTGGCGCTGCACCAGGTGGAACCAGCGCCGGCCGGCGGGACGGCCGGCCGTTCCATCCAGCCCGCTCACCTCCACCGTGCCGCGGAACACCACGGCACGAGGGGGGTTGAGGTTGAAGAGGAGCCCCCCCTCCGGCCTGTCGGTCTTGCGCGGAGATTCCAGGGCCAGATCCAGGGCCACCGGGGCCTTGGTGTCATTCACCAGGGGCAGCGTCAGGTCGTACTCGACGCCGTAGTTGCCGTGGGCGGCCCAGGCGGTGCCGGGGTAGAAGGCCTCGAGCTCGGCGGTCTGCACCTGGCCAGTGCCCAGGCTGCCCCGCTCCAGCGAGGCGATCGGCCACGACACCGGTGCACTGCGCACGGAGAGCACCTTGCTGCCGGGGTCACTGAGCTTCGCGCTCCAGCGGCTGCCGTTCTGCACCCCGCTCACCCGCGAATAGATGATGCCGCCGCTCTGCCCTCTGGGGGTGGGCAGATGCTCCTTGGAGCTGAGCCCGGCGCGCAGCAGCCGATTCCAGACCTCCGGCTCCGGTGGCCGCTCGCCGCCGAAGGCGGCCAGGGTGGCCAGATGAACGGGGCCGTCACTCTCCAGCCGCAGTTGCAGGTTGCGGCCGTTGAGCAGGGGATCGAGTCCCTTCACGGGAATCGGCAGCGCCAGCAGGGTGGTGAGCTGTCCCGGGGCCAGGCTCCACTGCTGGGGAATTCCGACGCCCCGGCGGTTCTGCAGCAATTCGGCCGCCACCCGTGAGCCGGGGCCGGCGAACACGGAGCTGCCGTCGTGGGTCATCAGCGGCGGCAGCGGCAGGAAGGGAGCCGCCGGCTGGCCAGGATCGCTCGACTGGGAGAGGGCCGTGGACCCCCCCAGCACCCGCAGCCGCACGGGTTTGCCGTTCACAGGAGCAGCCACCACCCCCAGCCAGAGCACGGAGTCGAGGGTTTCCGGCCGGCCGGCGTAGACGTGGTGGCTGAACAGCTCGAAGCGCCCCTGCAGGGGAACGTTCAGGTGGGCCTCAGGCCTGGAGAACGGTTGCCCCGCAAGGGTCCCACCACCGTTGAAGGTGGAGAGCAGGATGCCGGGCTCGATGATCAGCTCGGGGTTGTTGTCATTGACCACCAGCACCTGATCAAGCCCACCGCTGAGGGGACGCACCTGCTGGGTTCTCAGCGTGGTGGTGGGAGCTGCTGCTGGCGTTGCAGCTGGGGCTGGAGTGGAAGCTGGGGCCGCTGCGGGGGCTTTGGCCTGGGCCACGCCGGCGCTGAGCAGGAGGCCGGCGGCCAGGGTCAGGAGTGGCATCAACGTCAGCGTGGTTGGGGAGAGGGATCGCTGCGACCCACGAGGGTCTGGCTCACGGCGGCGGCCATGGCCCGGATCAGATCGGTGGAGCGGGGGTCGTTGAACGGGCCTTGGACCATGAACCCTGCCACGGCCCGCTTGCCGTTGGGAAGTTCGATCAGGCCTGCATCGGAGTAGGCGATGCCGATGTCGCCGGTTTTGTTGAGCACAGTCAGGCCCCGGGCCATCAGCTCGCTGTCCGGGTCGCTGGAGTTGCCCCCCAGGCCCTTGAGCAGCCCCGCCGGCAGCAGGGTGTTGGTGCGGGAGGTGGCCATGATCGTGCGGAAATGGTCGCGCGCCCGGGGACTGAGCTTTTCGCCGGTATCCACCAGGGCGATGGAGCGGGCCAGGTCGCGGGGGCTGGTGGTGTTGGTGCCCTCGAGATCGGGCAGCCAGTTGTTGACCACCGTGGCGGGCAGGCCCAGGGCCTGGAAATGGGCATTGGTGGCGGCCTTGCCACCGAGACGTTTGATCAGCAGGTTGGTGGCGCTGTTGTCGCTCACCCGGATCATCTCGGTGGCGGCCTCGTAGAAGGGGAAGCGGGTGCCCAGAGGTCGGCTGGCCATCCAGCCAGCCCCACCGCCCATCACCTCCTTGGTGAGAGGCAGCGGTTCGTTCCAGCGCAATTTGCCGGAATCCAGGTCGTCGAGAGCGGCCAGCAGGATTGGGGTCTTGATCGAGCTGGCGGCCGGCAGGGGCGTGTCGGGGTTGAGCTGGGCGTAGCGGCCGTCATCCAGCACCAGCAGGAAGCCACCCACCTTGAGGTCCTTCTGCTGGGCGGCGAGGGCCTTCCAGCGCTGGCTGAGCTTGGTGAGCTCCACCCTCGGCTCGAAGCGGCCCAGGGCCAGGCCTCCCTTGGGGGTGGGCACCGGTGAGCTGGCGCTGCTGGCCTTGGGGGCTTCCATCGCCCCCTGGGCCAGCTTCGGCGCCAGTTGTTTCAAGGCGGTGCCGGTGAGCACCCCGAGGCCGAGGCCCATCACCACCAGGCGCAGGACGAGGGCGAAGGGCTGAAACCAGCCGGGGGATCCGGAACGGGGGGAGCGACCCGTAGGCACGATGCAGCCGGGGGCGACGGAGATGGCTGGACCTTAGGGGGTTCTCCGCTGGCTGGCCCAGCGCAGCTGACGGACCATGCCCCGGACCAGGGCCACTTCCTCGGAGCTGATCTGGGCCCGCTGCAGCAGGGCCCGCAGCTTGGCCATGCGGGCATGGGCCGTGTGAGGGAGAAGAAACCCCACCTCCAGCAGCAATTCCTCGGCATCGGCGAGGGCGGCCTCCAGCCGCTCCCGGGGGGCGGGCTCGGGGCCGGCCACCGCCGCCGGATCGCTGCTTCGGCCTGGCGCGCCCGCTTGCCGGCAGCGACGCAGCTCGTGCAGGCTGACCGCCACCGCATGGGAGAGGTTGAGGGAGGGGTATCCGGCATCGGTGCCGATCCGCAGAATGCGGCCGGCCTGGAGCAGCTCATCGGTGCTCAGACCCCGGTCCTCCCGCCCGAACACCAGCGCCGGAGCACTGGCTTGATCGCCTGGATTGGGCCTGGCCTGCTGCTCCAGCAGCCAGGGGATGGCTTCGGAAGGGCCTTCGATGGGCAGGGCCTGCGAGTCGACCCGTCCACTGGCCGCCACCACCCGGGTGCGGTCGGCGAGGGCTGCCGCCAGATCCGGATAGAGCCGTGCTCCTTCCAGCACGGCTCCGGCGTGGACGGCCATGCGCCGCGCCTCCTCACCGAGGTGATCGCAGCGGGGAGCCACCAGCCGCAGGTCGTGAAGATCGAAATTGGCGCAGAGCCTGGCCACACTGCCCACATTGAGGGGGCCGGCGGGCTCCACCAGCACCAGGGCCAGGGGTTGTTCCCGCCTGGTTTCGTCTGTGCCGGAGGGCGTGCCGCCGCTCACTCCAGGCTGCGGAGATGGGCCAGCAGGTCGGCCATGGCCTGGGGTTCAGGCTGGAAGCGCGGCATCGGTGGAGTGCGGCCGCTCACCACCTGGCGGATCAGCTGACGATCGTTGCGGCGTTGGCTCACCCCCTGCAGGCTGGGCCCCACCAGCCCCTGGGCGGCGATGCCATGACAGCCGGCGCAGTTCATCCGGAACAGGCGTCCACCGGTTTCGAGCGAGCCCGTGAGTTCCAGGGTGCGCCGGGTGTATGGGTCGCTGCGGGCCGCTGGCAGGACAAACAGCAACAGCAGGATGCAACCGACAGCAGCCAGCAGCACCAGGGCGGTGATCAGGCCCCGGCGCTGCACCGGCGCCGGGGTGGCCTCCAGGAGGGTGGAAGGATCGCCGGTCACGGATCACTCGGAAGACCCACACAGCCTGCCTTGGCCGTGGGAGAATTGCGTCAGGCACAACTTCCGGCTCCCGATGATCGAACCCCTTCTCTGCGGCATCGTTCTGGGTCTGATCCCGATCACGATCATGGGTCTGTTCGTCGCGGCCTGGAACCAGTACCGCCGTGGCAGTGCCCTGGGCGGCTGAGTCAGGCTGCAGGCACCAGGATCATCAGGCCGCAACTGCCATAGCGCCGCTTGTCGCTCAGCTGCCAGCCGGCAGGAACTTCGGGGTAGGCGCTGCTGGAGCATTCCCACAACAGCTGTCCACCCGGAGCCAGCCAGCCCGAAGTGGCCACCGCTTCGGCCAGCGGTGCGTAGAGGGCTGAGGCGTAGGGGGGATCGGCATAGATCAGATCGAAGCCGGCGGCTGTGTCGGCTCCCAGCCGTTGTGCCGGGCTCTGGCCCAGCCACTGCGGCAGTGAGGCCCTGATCACCCGCAGGTCACAGCTGGGATTCACCCCGGCCTTGACGGCCTCCAGATTGCGCCGGGCGATGGCGAGGGTGGCCTGGTCGTGATCCACCGCCACCACCTGCCGGGCGCCGCGCTGCAGGGCTTCGCAGCCCATCACGCCGCTGCCGCAGCAGAGCTCGAGCCAGCGGCAACCGCTCAGGTCACTCGCCAACAGGTTGAGCACCGCCAGCCGCAGCCTGGAGCTGGTGGGGCGGGTCTGCTGTCCTGGCGGACTGATCAGCTTGCGACCGCCGCTGAGCTTCAGAGTCACGCTGCGCTCTGCTCCAGCCAGTGCAGCCAGCGCTGGAGCATGCGCTGCCCCTGGGGCCCCGACTTCTCAGGGTGAAACTGACAGGCCGCCAGGGACCCCTGCCACACCGCCGCTGTCACCGGTCGATCGGCGAACAGGACCGCGGCGGTGCTGCAGGTCGGATCGTCGGGAGCGGCGGCGTAGGAGTGCACGAAGTAGACCCAGGCCGCTGGATGTCCTTCGGGCAGCAGGGGGCTGGGGTTGGTGGAGATCAACGGCGCCCAGCCCATGTGGGGGATGGGATGTCCTGGCGTGGAGGGCAGGGCCCGCACCTGGCCCTTGAGCAGGCCCAGACCTGCCATCTTCCCCTCCTCGCTCCCCTCGAACAGCAACTGCAGCCCCAGGCAGATCCCCAGCAGGGGGCGTCCTCTGGTGCTCCACTCGCGCAGGGGCTCCACCAGCTGGGCCTGGTGAAGGCGCTCCATGGCTGGATCGAACGATCCCACCCCCGGCAGGATCAGCGCGTCGCAGGCCTCCATCGCCGGGGCATCGGGCACCGAAATCAGTTCAACACCAAGGCGCTCCACGGCCCGCGCCACCGAATGCAGGTTGCCCATGCCGTAATCGACCAGACCGATGCGAGCGCTCATGGCGGCGACCCCAGGCAGCTGCGCTGCTCGGGGTGGAGCAGATCGTCACAGCGGGGCAGATCGAGGGCGTTGATGGCGGCGATGAGTTGGTAGAGGCGGCCGGCGCGGCGTTGGTCGAAGTCGAAGCGCAGACAGGGCCGCAGCAGATCGTTGTCATCGCAGCTCTCCCCCAGCTCGAAATCGCCACTGCTCAGCAGGTCCTGGAAGCCGGAGCGGATCGCCAGCAGATCCGCTTCTGCAAGGGGCACGTGCAGAAGCAGCTCCAGTCCGTCGTCGCTGACGCGGGTGGTGTGGAACACCCGATAGAAGTGGCGGATCAGATCGATCGCCTCACGGGCGCTGCCGGCATGGCTGACCAGGCCACCGTCGTCCGGACCGATCAACCCCTCCCGCTCCAGCCCGCTGAGCAGGTCCTGGGGCCACTGTTGCCAGAGCTCCGATGCCGCGGGCGCCAGCAACACCACCGGAATCGGAGCCGTACGCCCCGTCTGGATCAAGGTGAGGGCCTCAAACAGTTCATCGAGGGTGCCGAAGCCGCCAGGGAGCACCACCAGGGCATCGCTCTCCCGCAGGAAGAACAGCTTGCGGGTGAAGAAGTAGCGAAAATCCACCAGCCGATCGCCTGCCGCCGCCACGTAGGGGTTGGGGGCCTGCTCGAAGGGGAGCTGGATGTTGAGGCCGAAGCTGTGTTCCGCTCCCGCTCCCCGGTTGGCCGCTTCCATCACCCCACCACCGGCGCCGGTGATCACCTCAAAACCAGCCGCCATCGCTTCACGGCCCACCTGTTCGGCCAGCTGATACGTGGAGCTCTGCGGCAGGCTGCGGGCTGATCCGAACACCGTGACCTTGCGGGATCTGCGGTGGGGATGGAACGCAGAGAGGGCGTCATGCAGATCGCTGAGTGCGCCGGAGATCAGCTGCCAGTCGGCCGTTTCATCGGCGATCCGGGCCATCTCCAGGATTGAGTGCAGCGACCGCTCGATCAACAGGCGGTGGGGGTGGTCAACGAGGGATTGGCCCAGCCGCTCCAGGGGGCCGGAGGCGGGCGACAGCACTGGAGTGGTGGCGGCAGGAGCGGAGGGACTGCTCAGAGGTATTTGGCGATCGTGCCGGAGAGGGTGTTCTTGGGTACCGCGCCCACCACGGTGTCCACTTTCTGACCGCCCTTGAAAATCATCAGGGTGGGGATGCTGCGGATGCCGTACTGGCTGGCGACGTTGGGGTTCTCGTCGGTGTTGAGCTTGAAGACCTTCAACTTGCCTTCGAATTCCTTGGCGATCTCGTCGACGATCGGGGCCACCATGCGGCAGGGACCACACCAGGGGGCCCAGAAATCAACCAGCACGGGCACGTCACTTTTGAGCACGTCCAGCTCAAAGGAAGCATCGGTGACGGCGGTGGCGCTGGACATCCGAGGGAGGGGACAAGGTACCTGGAATCTAGCAACGAGGCCCTTGAATCCCCCAGTTCGGCGGGGGGACCGTAGGAAGACAAAATGCCCGGACGCGCCGGGCGGGTTGGTGTGAGGAGTGTGCGAGCCGGAGCCCCCACAGCTTGAGGTTAACGCCCGTCTCCGCTGAGACTCCGTCGTTTCGGGCCGGGCGATCGCTCCAGCGGCGCGGATCTACTTGCCCATGCCCAGCTGCTGGGCTTTCTGATACACCTTGCCCTCGGTGAGCAGGGATGGAGCCACCACCACATCCACCTGTTGCATCTCCTTGATCGTGCGCGCACCAAGGGTTCCCATTGAGGTGCGCAGGGCACCGAGGAGATTCTGGGTGCCGTCGTCGAGGCTGGCGGGCCCGCGCAGGATCTTCTCAAGGCTGCCGGTGGTGCCGACGCTGATCCTGGTGCCCCGCGGCAGCACGGGGCTGGGGGTGGCCATGCCCCAGTGGAAGCCCCGGCCGGGGGCTTCCGTGGCCCGGGCGATCGGTGAGCCGATCATCACCGCATCGGCACCGCAGGCGATGCACTTGCAGATGTCTCCGCCGGTGACGATGCCGCCGTCGGCAACGATCGGCACGTACCGGCCGGTCTCCCGTTCGTGGTCGTCGCGGGCGGAGGCGCAATCGGCCACGGCTGTGGCCTGTGGGATGCCCACTCCCAGCACGCCCCTTGAGGTGCAGGCGGCACCGGGGCCAATGCCCACCATCACCGCGGCGGCGCCGGCACGCATCAGCTCGAGGGCCACCTCATAGGTGACGCAGTTGCCGATCACCACTGGAATGCCGAGATCACGGCAGAGGGCGGCCAGATCGAGGGTCTCGCGGCCGGCCGGACCGATGTGGTCGGTGGAGACCACCGTGGCCTGGACAAAAAAGAGATCGGCGCCGGCTTCGGCCACCGCCTGACCGAAGCGCAGGGCTGCCGCCGGGGTGGCACTGACGGCGGCGATGCCCCCGCCGGCTTTGATCGCCGCGATGCGCTGGCGGATCAGGTCTTCGCGCACGGGCTGCGCGTAGAGCTCCTGCATCAGCGGCACGAAGGCTTCCTTGCCCACCGCCGCCATGCGATCCAGGATCGGATTGGGGTCGTCGTAGCGACACTGGACCCCCTCGAGGTTCAGCACCCCCAGGGCCCCGAGCCGGGACAGTTCCACCGCCATCGCCACATCGACCACACCGTCCATGGCGCTGGCGATGATCGGGATCTCCCGCTCAATGCCGGCAATGGTCCAGCGACTGTCCGTCACCTCGGGATCCACGGTGCGACCGCCGGGCACCAGGGCGATCTCGTCGATCCCATAGGCGCGGCGAATGGTTCGGGATCGACCTAACTGAATGGACACCACTGGGGTTTCTGCAGTCGGGCCAAGCTATCAACCGGTCTGGCCAGTCCAAGGCTGCAGCAACCCTGAGGCTGACCTCAGGGTTGACCGCGAAAGGCTGCCCAGCGCTGCCGCCACGAGGCCAGCAGAGCCTGTCGGTCGCTGCTGCGCGCCAGGCGGGTGAGCCCGAAGCGGCCCAGCCAGATCACCCCGGCCAGCTCCAGCAGGCCCGGCAGCAGGGGCAGGCTCTCGATCGCCCCCAGCAGGGCGGCGTAGATCCGCAGCAGCAGCAGCAGACCCACAAAGCCCGCCAGCAGCTTCAGGGGGCCGGCGTACTGGTGCAGCAGCTGCTGGATGTCTCCCTGGCTGAACCAGTCGCGCAGTTTGCCGCGCAGCAGCTCCCACTCGCCGCCTCCGTCGCTGGCGGCACTGTCTTCGCTGGCAGGGATGGAGAGGCTGCTGGCCACGGCTGGATCGGCCGTGGGCTCCACAACCGGCGTGGACTCCACAACAGCAGTGGGTTCCACAACAGGAGTGGGTTGAACTTCTGGTTCAGGGGCGGGCTGGGCCGTGGCTGGAGGCTCAACTGAAGCCTGGGGCTGGGCCTGGGCCTGGGGCTCAGGCTCAGGCTCAGGCTCGCCTGCTGCCTGGGGAGCTGGATCAGCCACGGGCTCGGTGGCTGGCGCTGGCTCGGTGCCAGGACCCCCCTCACCGAAGGCAGGCGGGGATGGCGGGTCCTGGCCCTGCTCGGGCTCATGGGATGCAGCTGAGGACTCGACCATCGGTTATCAGGCAAAACCGCCGGTGGAGCTTACGTCGTTTCCTTCGGCTTGTTCATGCTGCCGCTGCCCTCAGCCTTCGAGGGGAATCAGGCCCGGGCGATCACTGAGGGGGAGCAGGGGAAGTCGCAGGGGAAAGGAGCCCTCACGCAGGCGCTGGATCAGTTCGGCGCCGATCTCCTCGGCCAGGCGCGGACTGTGGGCCGGGGCGCAGCGCAGCCTGCGGGCGTCCACCTGGATCTCACCGGCGAGCAGGTGGCTGTAGGGAACGAAGCCGAAGCTGGGCCGGATCCGGCGGGGGATGGAAAAATCGAGCACGGGGGCCTCGAGCTGGTCGTCGCCGCAGGCGGCCTGGCGGGCCACGGCCAGATTGATCAGAGGAACCGGTGCTGCGATCGCCACCAGCAGGGCACTGCCGTGGCCTTCGAAATGGCAGGGGCGGATCCACTCGGCCTTCAGGTCCGCCAGATCGACGCTCAGCGCCGCCACGGCCCCCGGCCCACGGGCATGGCCGCTGGGCAGCCGCCGGATCTGAGGCTGGTGGCCGCTGCCGGCGCCGATCACCCAGCCGATCGCCCCGGCCACCAGCACCGGTGAGCCTGGGCCCAGCAGGCTGAGCCCAGGCATGGTCAGGCCGATGCTGCGGCAGCCAGCACTGCTGTACAGGGCGCTGCCATAGGGGCCCAGCAGGGGGCCGTAGGGGCTGTGGGTGACCCCCTCGGCGCTGCTCACGGCCACGATGCCGTTCTCGCTGATGGCGCGATGCAGTAGCAGGCGTGCCACACCAAGACGGTCGAGCTGAAGACGGGTCTGCAGTTCCCGGCGCGGATGCAGGGTCGTGCCTTCGCCACTGGCCACCAGCTCCACCTCCAGCCCCGCCAGCAACCTGGCCAACACCTGGGCGCCGCCCTGCTGCTCCGGGTCCGAGATCCCGCCCCCGATCGGCAGGGTCAGGCCGCCGCTGCCGCTGGCTCCGAGGGCCAGCACCCCGTCCAGCCGCGCCTCACGCAGGCGCATGGGCGGATCACAGGGGCCGAGGCTGAGCTGGAGCGTGGCCTGATCGCTGAACTCGGCATTGGCCGCCACCACCACATCGGTGCTGGCATACGCCGTCTCCAGTCCTTCGGCGGCTACCAGGGCGCGGAACTCCGCGCCGTCGCGCACCGCCAGGTCACCGGTGCTCTGGCGCTCCAGCAGCTGCGCTTGTGTGCGGGAGCTGGGGGGGGCGGAGCTCATCGGTGCAGGCAGCCTGAAGACGGTGGACCCAGCCTCGCTTAACCTGGCCTTCGGCAGTGTGGTGCGAGATGGCGGATCCAACGGGTCCCGGCGAATCCGACGGGCGGATCATCCAGACAGACCTGCGCAATGAGATGTCGCGCTCCTATCTGGAGTACGCGATGAGCGTGATCGTGGGCCGGGCTCTGCCCGATGCCCGCGACGGGCTCAAACCGGTGCACCGGCGCATCCTCTACGCGATGTACGAGCTCGGTCTCACCAGCGATCGGCCCTACCGCAAGTGCGCCCGGGTGGTGGGCGAAGTGCTCGGCAAATACCACCCCCACGGGGATACGGCCGTCTACGACGCCCTGGTGCGCATGGCCCAGGACTTCTCGATGCGCATGCCGCTGATCGATGGTCACGGCAACTTCGGCTCGGTCGACAACGACCCTCCGGCGGCGATGCGATACACCGAATCACGGCTGCAGGCCCTCACCACCGACAGCCTGCTGGAGGACATCGAAGCGGAAACCGTCGATTACATCGACAACTTCGACGGTTCCCAGCAGGAACCCACGGTGATGCCGGCGCGGGTGCCGCACCTGCTGCTGAATGGCTCCTCGGGCATCGCGGTGGGTATGGCCACCAACATTCCCCCCCACAACCTCACCGAACTGATCAATGGCCTGCTGGCCCTGATCGCTGATCCTGATCTTGAGGAGAGGGCCCTGCTGGCGCTGATCCCCGGGCCTGATTTCCCCACCGGCGGCCAGATTCTCGGCCGCCGCGGCATCCGCGAGACCTACACCACCGGCCGCGGCTCGGTGACCATGCGCGGAGTGGCCGCGATCGAAACGCTGGAAATTCCCGGCCGCCCCGATCGCGATGCGGTGATCATCACCGAACTTCCCTATCAAACCAACAAGGCGGCGCTGATCGAGCGCATCGCCGAGATGGTGAATGATAAGAAGCTCGATGGCATTTCCGACATCCGCGATGAGAGTGATCGCGATGGCATGCGCATCGTGATCGAGTTGCGCCGCGATGCTTATCCGCAGGTGGTGCTCAACAACCTGTTCAAGCTCACGCCGCTGCAGAGCAACTTCAGCGCCCACATGCTGGCGCTGGTGAACAGTGAGCCGGTGCTGCTCACCCTGCGGCGCATGCTCGAGGTGTTCCTCGAATTCCGCATCGAAACAATCGAGCGGCGCACCCGCTATCTGCTGCGCAAGGCCGAGGAGAGGGACCATATCCTGCTGGGTCTGCTGCTGGCGCTCGATCAGCTCGATCCGATCATCGCCCTGATCCGGGCGGCCTCGGATGCGGCCACAGCCCGCCTGCAGCTGCAGGAGCGCCATGGCCTCAGTGAGATTCAGTCGGATGCGATTCTGCAGATGCAGCTGCGCCGGCTCACAGCCCTTGAGGCCGACAAGATCCGTCTGGAGCATGAGGATCTTGTCACCAAGATCGCTGATTACAAAGACATTCTGGGCCGGCGTGAGCGCGTGCTCGCTTTGATCGAAGCGGAGTTGGTTCAGCTGCGCGAGCGCTATCCATCGGAGCGCCGCACCGAGATCCTTGATCTGGAGGGTGGGCTCGAAGACATCGATCTGATCGCCAATGAGCGGTCGGTGGTGCTGCTCACCGAGAACGGCTACCTCAAGCGCATGCCGGTGAGCGAGTTCGAGGCCACCAGCCGCGGCACTCGCGGCAAGGCCGGCACCCGCAGCCAGGGTGAGGAGGCCGTGCGGCTGTTCATCAGTTGCAACGACCACGACACCCTGCTGCTGTTCAGTGATCGTGGTGTGGTCTATGCCGTTCCCGCCTATCGGGTGCCGGTGGGCAGCCGCGGTGCCAAGGGCACTCCGGTGGTGCAGTTGCTGCCGATTCCCCGCGAAGAGCAGATCACGTCTCTGGTGGCGGTGAGTGCCTTCGACGACGATGTTCAGCTGCTGATGCTCACCAGCGGCGGCTACATCAAGCGCACCCGGCTGTCGGCTTTCGCCAACATCCGCTCCAACGGCCTGATCGCCATCAGCCTCGAAGAGGGCGACGCCCTGCGCTGGGCACGGCTGGCCCTGCCGGGTGACAGCGTGCTGATCGGCTCCCTCAAGGGCATGACGATCCACTTCCGCCTCACCGATGGCGAACTGCGCCCCCTGGGCCGCACCGCCCGTGGTGTGCGCGCCATGGCCCTGCGCAGTGGCGATGAGCTGGTGAGCATGGACGTGCTGCCGGCCGAACTGGCGGATCAGGTGGCCAGCTCGTCGGCTTCGGCCGGCGAGGAGGAGGAGCCTCCGGAGGCCGGTGAGAGCGCCGAGGGCCCCTGGGTGCTGGTGGCCTCCGCCAGTGGGCTGGGCAAGCGGGTGCCGGTCACCCAGTTCCGTCTGCAGCGCCGGGCCGGCCTGGGCCTGCGTGCCATCAAGTTCCGCCGCGATGGTGACGTGCTGGTGGGGCTGACGGTGATGGGCGCCGGCGAGGAACTGCTGCTGGTGAGTGAGCGGGGGGTGATCGTGCGCATGCAGGCCGACAACATCCCCCAGCAATCGCGGGCCGCCACGGGGGTGCGCCTGCAGAAGCTCGACAGCGGTGATCGTCTCAGCGAGGTGGTGCTGGTGCCCCCGGCCCCCGACGACGAAGAGCTCGCCGATGTTGCTGAGGCCACTGATCCCGCTGCCAGCGCAGACACCTCTGAGATCCCCTCGCCACCGGAGTCCCCCTGACACCAGCCTCCGCCGTCGATGTGCTGGTGCTCGGGGCCGGTCCTGCGGGGCTGGCCATCGCCAGCGAGCTTGTCCCCCTCGGCCTGAAGGTGATGGGGCTTTCGGCAGACGACCCCACCAGCCCTTGGCCGAACACCTACGGCATCTGGGCAGCGGAGCTGGATCAGCTCCACCTGTCCCATCTGCTCCAACACCGCTGGTCGAATTGCGTCAGCTACTTCGGCGCCGATCCTGTGGCCCTCAGCCGCGACTACGGCCTGTTTGATGCCGACAAACTTCAGCGCCACTGGCTGGGGCGTTGCTCCGGCATGGACTGGCGGCGGGGTCTGGCGGCTGAGCTGAGCCACGATGCCCAGGGCTCCCAGGTGACCACCCGGGAGGGGGAGGTGCTCAGGGCCCGCCTGGTGATCGACACCACGGGCCACGATCCGGTGTTCGTGCAACGGCCGGCCCTGGGGCCGGTGGCGGCCCAGGCGGCCTATGGAATCGTGGGCACCTTCACCGCGGATCCGGTGCCGCCGGGCCAGTTCGTGTTGATGGACTACCGCAGCGAGCATCTGAGCGCGGAGGAGCGCCAGGGACCCCCCACGTTCCTCTACGCCATGGATCTGGGCGAGGGGCGTTTCTTTGTGGAGGAAACCTCCCTGGCCCTGGCGCCACCGGTGCCCATTGCGGTGCTTCAGGACCGCCTGCAGCGGCGGCTGGCCCACCGGGGCGTGGCGGTGCTGCAGCAGGAGCACGAGGAGCGCTGCCTGTTTCCGATGAACCTGCCCCTGCCCGACCTCAGCCAGCGGGTGCTGGGCTTCGGAGGAGCCGCCAGCCTGGTGCACCCCGCTTCGGGTTACCTGGTGGGCTCCCTGCTGCGGCGCGCCCCTGGCCTGGCGGCTGCCATTGCCTCAGGCCTGGCACGGCCCGACCTCGACGCTGCCCAGGTGGCCGAGCTGGCCTGGGCCACCCTCTGGACCCCGGAGCTGGTGCGCAAGCACGGCATTTACCAGTTCGGCCTGGAGAAGTTGATGCGCTTCTCCGAGCAGGAGCTGCGCCAGTTCTTCAGCACCTTCTTTGACCTGCCCCAGCGTCAGTGGTATGGATTTTTGAGCAACACCCTCAGCCTCAGCGAGCTGGTGGTGGCGATGCTGCGCCTGTTTGCCAAGGCACCGGCAGCAGTGCGCTGGGGACTGATGCAGCTGAAGGGACGCGAAGCGGCCCTGCTGGGGCGAGCCCTGCGGGGATAGCCGCTGCGCCGCCCTCAGCGGAACACCAGCACCGGTAAGGGCGCATGGATCAGCATCCGCTGGGTCTGGCTGCCCAGCAACAGACCGCTCAGGCCCCGGCGGCCATGGGAGGCCATGAAGATGAGATCGCAGCCGTGCTGAGCAGCCGCCTCGATGATGGCCTCATGGGGCAGATCGTTGATCACCCCCTCACCGCTGCAGGGCACACCGGCACTCTCGGCCACCGCCTGAGCGTCCGCGAGAATTCGCTCGGCATTCTCCCGTGCCACCACGCTGAGGTTTTCCAGCGTGCCGGCATCGAGCATGGTGCCGGTGCCCACCATCGACACCGGCAGGACACTGCGGGCATTGAAGAAGGTGAGGCGCGCACCCATCTCCTTGGCGAAGGCCACGGCCCCATGGACGGCCTTGGCTGAGACGTCGGATCCGTCGATGGGAACGAGCAGATGGGAGTACATGGCTGCAGGCCTGGAGGTGGCCAGCCCGGAGAAGTCCTTGGCCGAAAGCGTACCCGGGCTGGTGCCGAAGCCCCTCGCTTCAGCGAAGGGCATGGAAGCTCAAGTCAGTCAGCCGGTAATCTGATGGCGGTGGCCCAGTCCGCCGCGTTCAGCTGGGGCAGCAAGCCGTCTTCGGCCTCGATGGCCTCCAGCCAGCCCTCAGGCAAGGCCATGCCGGTCTCGATGGCGTGCATCAGTCTCCAGAAACGATCGAGATGGCGGTGGATCCGCTCCCGGGCCAGCTCGGTGGTGGTGCCGGCCCGCAGGATGAAGCTCCAGTCAGAGCTCTGGGCCAGCAGCAGCTCCCGCCCCGCCTGGGTGAGCTGGCGCCGCTGGCTTTCGGTGGCCACGCCGCCGTTCACCCGCTTGACCATGGCGGCGGAGGCCCGGTGCCACTCCGGCACCACCCAGGCATTGCTCTGGTGGAGCCAGTAGTGGTGGTACCCCCCCTGGCCCCAGCTGGAGGGGGAAGGGCGGCAGACCTGCAGGGGGTCCCCCCGTTCAAGGACACGGCGCAGGCTGCTGAACTCCACACCGGCGCTGGGTCCCTGGCGGAACAGCTCGGCCAGAAACAGGGGTCCCTCGTACCACCAGTGGCCGAACAACTCCGCGTCGAAAGGTGCCACCAGCAGGGGGGGGCGGGCCATGGCCGCAGCCAGGACCTCCAGCTCCTGGCTGCGGCCGGCCAGGTAAGCGCTGGCGTGCTCCACCGTGCGGCTGGCCGCCGCCTGCGGGTCGTAGGGCAGCTTGCGATCGAGCGCGGAGCCCTGGCTGCTGACCCGGTGCAGCTTCAGGCCCAGGGGCCTGGAGCTGGTGATGCCCTGGGCGTGCAACTGGGCTTCGCTCAGGTCCCAGCCCAGGTCGCGGTGAAATTCCCGGTAGTGGCCATCGCCTGGATAGCCCTCCGAGGCCGACCACACCGGCAGGGTGGCGGAGCCATCGCGGCCAAAGAAGGCAAGGCCCGCCGGTGAGCAGATCGGCGCGTACACCCCGTAGCGCGGCCGCGGCAGGGCATGCAGCAGGCCATGGGCATCGAGCACGGCATAGCGCAGGCCGCACTGCCGCAGCAGCAGATCAAGACCTTCGTAGTAAGCACACTCCGGCAGCCAGATGCCCAAGGGGCGCTCCCCCAGCAAGCGCTGGTGTTCGCGCACGGCATTGATCAGCTGGGCCCTCACCGCTTCGGGGCTGTGGCGCAGCAGCGGCAGGTAGCCGTGGGTGGCGGCGCAGGTGAGCAGGTCGAGCACCCCGTCCTGCTGCAACTGCCGGAAGCGCTCCAGCAGCCGGCCGCCGCTGGCGAGCCAGCCCTCTCGAGTGTTCTCGAGGGTTTCAGCCAGAGCGCTGGCGGCACCGCGCAGGCTGGACGGAGCCAGAGCCAGCAGGCGCTGGCGCTGGGCGATCCAGTCGGGGAAGCGTGCGCTCAGCACCGGATCGCTGATCAGGCTCAGCAGGGTGGGCGAGAGCCCGAGGCTGAGGTGGGGCTGCTGGGCGGGATCATCCCGGCTGGCTTCCAGCACCCGCAGCAGGGGCAGATAGCTCTCGAGCAGAGCCTGGAAATACCAGTCTTCCTCCAGGGAGCCGGGCCGACTGTTCCGGACGAAGGGGAGATGGGCATGAAGGACCAGGGCCAGGGTGCCTGTGGCCATCGACCATCCATCAATGAAGCCACCTTACGGGCCCCCCTTGTTTGGTCTCCGGTGCTCAAAGTTCTTTACGCTGGAGCCATGAGGCCAGGCGGGGCACAGGTGGAGCAAGGCACGATCCGACGCGTGGTGATCGTGGATGGTCACGGCATGTTCTATGCCCAGCAGAAGCTGGGCTGGTTCTTTGATCCCCGCCGCCTGCTGGAGATGGCCAGTGCCGGACCTGACGTGGAGCTGGACGGCGCCTACTGGTACACGGGCCTGAAGGATCCGACCGATCAGCGGCCGTTCCGCGATGCCCTCACCAGCCTGGGTTACACGGTTCGCAGCAAACCCCTGCGCGAGTTCGGTGCGGATCCTGAGCACCGCCAGTTCGCCCGGGCGAACCTGGATGTGGAGATCTGTCTGGATCTGATGCTGGTGGCCCATCGCCTTGATGAGGTGTGGCTGTTGAGTGGCAGCCGGGATCTGGAGCGGGTGGTCGAAACGCTGCGGGCCAGGGGAGTGCGGACCACGCTGCTGAACACCGATGGCATGGTGCCCAGGGAGCTGCGCAACGCCGTGGATGTGTTTGTGGACCTGGCCGGGCGGCGCAAGCAACTGGAGAAGGCCGAAGCCGCCCAGGTACCGGTGTTCCACCGGGAGCTGGTGCGCCGCCCGCAGGAGCGTCTGGAGGGCAGTTCCTTGGAGGTGGCGGTCGCGCCGTCCCTCTAGGATCCCCTTAACTCATACTCACATCGACTTGTAACGGTCATGGCCAAGGATCCCGGCCGGGTCTTGATCTTCGACACCACCCTCCGGGACGGTGAGCAATCCCCCGGGGCCAGCCTCAACCTGGAGGAGAAGCTGGCGATTGCCCACCAGCTCGCCCGTCTGCGGGTCGACATCATCGAAGCCGGCTTCCCCTTCGCCAGTCCCGGTGATTTCAATGCGGTGCAGCGCATCGCCGCTGCCGTGGGCACCCCCGAGGGGCCGGTGATCTGTGGCCTGGCCCGGGCGGCCCGTGGTGACATCAAGGCCTGCGCTGAGGCGGTGACCCCCGCCGCCCGGCGACGCATCCACACCTTCATCGCCACCAGCGACATTCACCTCGAGCACAAGCTGCGCAAGACCCGCGCCGAGGTGGTGGCGATCACCGCCGAAATGGTGGCCTACGCCCGGTCCGTGGTTGAAGATGTGGAGTTCTCCTGCGAGGACGCCGGTCGCTCCGATCCCCACTATCTCTATGAGGTGATTGAGGCCGCCATCCGCGCAGGCGCCACCACCATCAACATCCCCGACACCGTCGGCTACACCACGCCGGCTGAATTCGGGGGTCTGATCGCCGGCATCGAGGCCCATGTGCCCAACATCGATCAGGCGGTGATCTCGGTGCACGGCCACAACGACCTGGGCCTGGCGGTGGCCAACTTCCTCGAGGCGGTCAAAAACGGTGCCCGCCAGCTGGAGTGCACGATCAACGGCATCGGTGAGCGGGCCGGCAACGCCTCCCTCGAGGAGCTGGTGATGGCCCTGCATGTGCGCCGGGCCTACTTCAACCCCTTCCTCGGCCGCGAGGCCGGCAGCACGGAGCCACTCACGGGGGTGCGCACCGAGGAGATCTACAAGACCTCCCGGCTGGTGAGCAATCTCACCGGCATGGCCGTGCAGCCCAACAAGGCGATCGTGGGGGCCAATGCCTTCGCCCATGAATCGGGCATCCACCAGGACGGCGTGCTCAAGAACCGCCTCACCTACGAGATCGTCGATGCCCGCACCATCGGCCTGGCCGATAACCGCATCTCCCTGGGCAAGCTGAGCGGCCGCAGTGCCTTCCGGGCGCGGCTGGAGGATCTCGGTTACACCCTCGAGCGCGACGACCTCGACGAGGCCTTCGCCCGTTTCAAGGAGCTGGCTGATCGCAAGCGCGAGATCACCGACCGGGATCTGGAGGCGATCGTCAGCGATCAGGCCCAGCAGACCGAGGCCCGCTATGTGCTCAAGCT
Organism: Synechococcus sp. CS-1329; assembly: GCF_025128055.1. GTDB lineage: Bacteria > Cyanobacteriota > Cyanobacteriia > PCC-6307 > Cyanobiaceae > Regnicoccus_A. The sequence continues at coordinate 30,270 of NZ_JAHLYS010000014.1, forward strand.
GGTGCAGGTGAGCACCGGCACCAACCTGCGCCCCACCGCCACCGTCACCCTCACCACCAGCGATGGGGCTGAACTCACCGAGGCCGCCATCGGCACCGGTCCGGTCGATGCCGTCTACCAGGCCCTCAACAGCCTGGCGCGGGTGCCCAACGAGCTGGTGGAGTTCAGCGTCAAGTCGGTCACCGAAGGCATTGATGCCATGGGCGAGGTCACGATTCGGCTGCGCCACCAAGGGGTGCTCTACGCCGGCCATGCCGCCGACACCGACATCGTCGTGGCAGCGGCCCAGGCCTTCGTCCATGCCCTCAACCGGCTGGTGCATGGGATCGATCGCCAGCCTCTGCATCCCCAGAAGGCCTCTCTGCCGGTGGCGGAGCTGCCGCGGCTGTGAAGGACCAACGACCTCTCTGGATGAGTGCCTTGCAGCTGGGGGCGCTGCTGCTGCTGGCCCTGCTGATGCTGGTGCCCCTGCTCTGGCTGGTGAGCACGTCGCTGAAGGGCCCCGCCGAAAACATCTTCTCCACACCACCGTCGCTGATTCCGGCCCAGCCGAGCCTGGAGGCCTATGGCCGTCTCTTCGCCGACTACCCCCTCGGCCTGTATCTGTTCAACAGCACGGTGGTGAGCCTGCTGGCGGTGCTGGGGAATCTGTTATTCTGTTCGCTGGCGGCCTATCCGCTGGCGCGGATGCGCTTTGCCGGCCGCGGCCTGGTGCTGGCCCTGGTGGTGGCCACCATCTTGATCCCCTTCCAGGTGGTGATGATTCCGCTCTATCTGATGATGGTGCAACTGGGTCTGAGGAATACCCTCTGGGCTCTGATCATTCCCCAGGCCGCCACAGCCTTCGGCATCTTTCTGCTGCGCCAGAGTTTTCTTGGCGTGCCGGTGGAGCTGGAGGAAGCGGCCCGCATCGATGGCTGCACGCCGGTGGGGGAATGGTGGAACGTGATGATCCCCGCCGCCCGGGCCGATCTGATCACCCTGGCGATGTTCGTGTTCATCGGCACCTGGAGTGATTTCCTCTGGCCGCTGGTGATCCTTGACGACCCCAGGCTGTACACCCTGCCCCTGGGACTGCAGCAACTGGCCAGCAGCTTCTCCCTCGACTGGCGCCTTGTAGCCGCCGGATCGGTGGTGTCGATCCTGCCGGTGCTGGTGCTGTTCGTGCTGCTGCAGCGCTTCATCCTCCCCAGCGCCAGTGGCGATGCGGTGAAGGGCTGAAGCGCACCACTGTGCGAACAAACGCATCGCCTGACCTGGGCTGCTGCTGCCCTCGGTACTGTTCTGGCTCGAGAGTCGATCACTTACCGGGCGCCTGAATGGAGACCAGCCTGGTGCTGCAGAATCTGCTCTCACCGCCGGTGCTGTTCTTCGCCCTCGGGGTGATCGCCGTGCTGGTGGGATCCGACCTGGAGATCCCGGCGCCGTTGCCGAAGCTCTTCTCCCTCTACCTGCTGCTGGCGATCGGCTTCAAGGGGGGTGTGGAGCTGCTCCACAGCGGCCTCGGTCCCCAGGTGATCAGCACGATCGCAGCGGCGATGCTGATGTCGGCCCTGGTGCCCCTCTACAGCTTCCTGGTGCTCAAGCGCCAGCTCGACACCTTCAATGCGGCGGCGATCGCCGCCACCTACGGCTCCATCAGTGCCGTCACCTTCATCACTGCCGAGAGCTTCCTGGGCATCACGGGCATGCCCCACGACGGCTTCATGGTGGCCGCCCTGGCGCTGATGGAATCCCCGGCAATCATTGTTGGCCTGCTGCTGGTGAAGCTGGCCCCAGGCGAAACGAAGGAGGACCCTCGCGAGGGGATCCGCTGGGGCTCGCTGCTGCATGAAGCCTTTCTGAACAGCTCCGTGCTGCTGCTGGTGGGCAGCCTGGTGATCGGTGGGCTGGTGGCGGCTTTCAGCCCGTCGGGGCTGGGGAAGATGGAGCCCTTCACCGGTGAACTCTTCTATGGAGCCCTCAGCTTCTTCCTGCTCGACATGGGCATCGTGGCGGCCCAGCGGGTGGGCGACCTGCGGCGGGCCGGGGCCTTTCTGATCGGTTTTGCCGTGCTGATGCCGCTGTTCAATGCCGGGATCGGCCTGGCGGTGTCCTGGCTGCTGGGCCTGCCCCAGGGGGATGCGCTGCTGTTCATGGTGCTCAGTGCCAGTGCCTCCTACATCGCCGTGCCGGCGGCGATGCGCATGACGGTGCCCCAGGCCAGCCCCAGCCTCTACATCTCCACCGCCCTGGGGGTGACTTTCCCGTTCAACATCGTCGTGGGCATTCCGCTCTACATGGCGATGGTGAGGCTGGTCATCCCGGCCACCTGACCCTGCCTGACTTTTCGGCTTCTGCCATGCATCGCCTTGATCTGATCTGCAGCGAACGGGAACTTGAGCGGGTGGTGCACCTGATCGATGCGGCCGGAGCGCCGGGCTACTCAGTGGTTCGCCATGTCACCGGCCGTGGCCCCCATGGCTCTGTCTCGGAGTCGATGGAGTTCAGCGGGCTGGGGGCGAACGTTCATGTGATCGTCTTCTGTCAGAGCGAAGCGCTGGAGAGTCTTCGCCAGGGTCTGCGGCCGATCCTGGAGTACTACGGAGGAGTTGGCTTCGTCTCCCAGGCCGAGCCGCTCTGAGCACCAGCCCCAACCCCCTTCATGGCCAGCGATCCCGCCATCGCCGCGTTCGGCTCCAGCTTCACGGCGATCACCCTGGCGGAGCTGGGGGACAAGACCTTCTTTGTGGCCTTTCTGCTGGCGGCCCGCCACCGGGCCCGCTGGGTGTTCATCGGAGCCTTCGCAGCCTTGGCGGCCGTGACGTTGATCTCCCTGGGCCTGGGCCTGGGGCTGCGCAGTTTGCTGCCTCCGGAGCTAGTGCCCTGGCTGGCCGCTGTGTTCTTCGGCGGATTCGGCATCAAGCTGCTGGTCGATGCCCAGACCATGGGCTCCCAGGCCGCCGAAGAGGAGGCCCAGGCGGCGGAGGATCTGGTCAATGCCGCCGAAACCAACCAGGACCAGAGCCGGGCGGGGGGCTGGCTGGTGGTGCGTGAAGCCTTCCTGCTGGTGTTCATGGCCGAGCTGGGGGATCGCACCCAGTTCGCCACCATCGTGCTGGCCACCGCGCCGGGATTCAGCTTCAGCGCCCTGCTGGCCGGCACCCTGGCGGGCCATGCCCTGGTCACGGGTCTGGCGGTGGGGGCGGGCAAATGGATTGGTCAGCTGCTCTCCGAGCGCCTGCTCTTCCGGCTCAGTGGGGGCTTGTTCCTGGTGTTCGCCGTGGTGGCCCTGCGCCAGGCCCTGGGCTGATGGTCTGCATCGGGGCCTCTGCCCAGTGCCAGTGCCCCAGAGCCGTTGGTGCCGCAGGGCTCAGGGCTGCCCTCAGCCCTGGCGAGCGCTGTGGTGGGCACAACGATCACAGGGGCCATCGGGCAGCACGGCGCAGCGCAGCAGCGGCGAGCGGGCATTGAAGCGACAGCTGGGGTCGCCGATCACCCAGCCGCCGTTCCACCAGCGCGCCTCACTGGGCTGGCGCTCGGCTTTCACCTGCAGCGCCACGCTGGCCAGTTCGTAGCGGCCATTGCAGAGCTGGTAGCGGTGGTGCCGCTGCAACACCAGGAAGCTGCGGCTGCCATGCAGAAACCAGTGGCCGGGTTGGGGAATCTCAGCGAGCTCCCCAAGCTCCAGTTGGCCCAGCAACTGAGCGCTGCCGGCCTGGCGAAGTTCGATGCGCAAGGGTTTCAGGGGGTCACCTCACCGGCCTCGTCGCTGATGCGCCTGGAAAAGCCCCAGAGGAACAGGCCCGCCACCAGCAGCAGCAGGGCCCACTCGGGCAACTCGAACTGAGGGAGCCCGAGGCGCAGCAGCAGGCGCAGCCCCACCAGTCCGACGGCCAGGTAACCGGCCCGCTCCAGGTTGGAGTAGACCCCCAGCCAGCGGATGAACAGCTCGGCAGTGAGGCGCAGGGCGATCACCCCGATCACCCCGCCGGCCATCACCAGCCAGAGTCGATCGCTGATCGCCACCGCCGCGGCCACGCTGTCGAGGGAGAAGGCCAGGTCGGTGACCGCCAGGGTGACCACCACGGAACCCAGCCCCGTCGCTGAGGCGTGACCGCCGGAGCTGGTGTCCGCCTGCCCCAGCGGATTCGTGGCCGTGGCCGTGGCAGCGTCTGTGGCCGGCGCAGGCCCATCGCCGCCGGCCTCCTCGGCCGGTCCCAGAATGTTGCTCACGCTCAGCCAGAGCAGATAGCCGGCGGCGGCCAGCTGCAGGGGCCAGAAGTTCAGCACCCAGCGGGCCAGCACGATCAGCACCAGGCGAAAGGCCAGGGCCAGGCCGAGGCCGAGGTTGAGGGCCTGACGCTGCAGCTGCGGATTCTGCAGCCGCCTGGAGATGGCGGCCAGGGCGATGGCGTTATCGGCGGAGAGCACCGCTTCGAGGGCCACCAGCAGCGGCAGCAGCAACAGCAGCTCCCCCCATTGATCCGCCTCTTCAATCAGAGGTGTGAGGGAGGAGAGCGACTCCGCTTCCATTGGCGTGCAGCGGGTTCGGTCGCGCCACTCTAGAAAGTCATCCCCACCGGTTTCCCTGTGATGCAGCTTCAGGCGCGACTGGCCCATGTGGACTCCGGCCAGCGGGTGGTGGAGGTGAGTGCCTGGGACGACGGCCGCTGCCTGGGCAGCGCCCTCGGGGAGGCGGCGAGCGCCGAGATCGCCGAAGACCGGGCCCTGCAGCGCTTGTTGCGGCGGCTGCAGGAGCCGGCAGAGGCACCAGCAGAGGCATCACCAGAGTCACCGGCAAGAGCAGCAGCACCAAGACCAACAGCAGCAGCAGCAAGACCAGCTCCACCACCGGCCCTGCTGGAACTGGAGCCCAGTGCCGGTGCGGCCCCCGCCCGGCCAGCTGCTGCCGTCCCTGAAGCCGAACCGCTGGCCGATCCCGATGACTGGAGCGAGGAGCTGGCGGAGCTGGAGCGGTTGCTGAATCAGCTGGGCTGGGAGCGGGAGCAGGAGTCGATCTATCTGCAGCGGGCCTTTGGCCACCCCAGCCGCAGCCGCCTGATTCGCTACGCCGACCTGCTCACCTACCTCGCCGCCCTGCGCCGCCTGCAGCCTGGGGTGGATCCAGCCCAGGCTGCCCTGCCCCTGCTCCGCTCCGACCTCCTGCTCCGCTCAGATGGCCTGCTGGCGCGCCTGGGCTGGGGAGCGGCCGAGGGGCGCTCCCTGCTGGAGCGCGAGTTCAGCCTGGCCAGCCGCCAGCAGCTCAGCGACCATGAACTCCTGCGCTTCAACGAACTGCTGGCCCAGCAGCTGGAGACTTCTCCTGCGCCCAAAGCGGAGTCCGGCATTCCTGCGCCAGCAGGGCCGGCCCCAGGCTGAGCCGGTGGTGGTGGGCGTAGGCCTCCTGCTCCAGGCGGATCTCGGTGGGGCTGGCCTTGGCATAGACGGGATCCTGCAGCTGGCGCTGGTTGATCGGATCTAGAACGATCGAGAGGCCCAGCAGCTTGGGCCGCGCCCCCGGTCCGCCATGGCGGCAGCTCTGGGCCACGTGGATCGCTTCGTGGTTGAGCACTCGGGCGAACTCCACGCTTCCCTTCTCGATCACATCGGGGCGGATGCGCAGGGTGCGGGCTGCTGGGTCCCATTCGCCGGCGGCCCGGACCTTGCGGGGCGGGCCGATCACCACCTGCACCCCTGAGCGCCCGAGCCCGCTCAGCAGGCTGGCGATGGCGTCATGCTCCAGCTGGTGGCTGGGGGGGTTGCGGCGCAGCGCCTCGATCTGGGTGATGCTCAACGGCGGATCCCCCAGGCGCCGCTTGTAGATGTAGCGGATGCGGCCGTTGCCGAGGGACTCAGCCCGGGGCAGCCAGCTGCGGTCAGCCGTTCTCAGCTGGGCCAGCAGCTCCGGTAGATCAGCGCTGGTGAGCAGCCGATCGCCGGGCCGGGGTGGCTCCGGACGGCCGGCGAGCACCACCTCCTGCAACTGCACGCTGAGGTCCTGCAGGGCGACAAGGGTGTCGCTGCGCCGCGCCTGGGGGGAGAGCAGCGCCAGGGCGGCCAGGGCGCCGGCGCCGCTGAGGGCCATCCCCACCAGCACAGGGGTTTTGCTCATGACGGGATCAGGCGCATGCAGCGGGGGCGGAGTGGATGGCCATGGCGGAGCGGTCTGAGCGCCTGGGGGGAATCCTGGCGGCGGGCCGCGGCCGCTGCCGCCGCTTGCGAAGATCGAGCCCCGCGCCCGCCTGCTCTCCGATGCCCCTCACCGCCCTGGTGCGCCAGCTCGAGCAGGTGCCCCTCACCGGAGAGGTGCTGGAGCGCAGTGGGCGGCCCGAGCGCCTGCGGCTCAGTGGAGCGGGCCGGGCGGCGCGGGCGCTGATCGCCAGTGCCCTGGCCCGTCGCGGTGGCCGGCCGCTGGTGGTGATCGTGCCCACCCTGGAGGAGGCCGGTCGCTGGACGGCCCTGCTGGAGCTGATGGGCTGGCCCACGGCCCAGCTCTATCCCACCAGCGAGGGCTCCCCCTATGAACCCTTTGATCCCACCAGTGAGATCACCTGGGGCCAGCTGCAGGTGCTCAGCGAGCTGATCGATGGCACGGGCCGCTCCTGGTCGGGAGCGATCGTGGCCACCGAGAGGGCCCTGCAGCCCCACCTGCCGCCGCCCGAGGCCCTGGCCGGCCGTTGCCTCAGTCTGCGCAAGGGCAGCAGCGTTGACCTCGAGGAGCTGGCCGACACCCTCACCCGCCTGGGCTACGAGCGGGTGCCGACGATCGAGCAGGAGGGCAGCTGGAGCCGCCGCGGCGACATCGTGGATGTGTATCCGGTGAGCGCCGAGCTGCCGGTGCGGCTGGAGTTCTTCGGGGAAGACCTGGAGAAGCTCAGGGAGTTCGATCCCGCCAGCCAGCGCTCCCTCGATGCGATCGAGGCGGTGCGCCTCACCCCCACGGGCTATGCCCCACTGATCGCCGATGCCCTGCGCGAGTCGATGCCGGAGGCCCTCAGCGAGCTGCTGGCTCCCGAGGCCCTTGAGCAGCTGCTGGAGGGGGGCACGCCCGAGGGAATGCGCCGGCTGATGGGCCTGGCCTGGAGGCAGCCCGCCTCCCTGCTCGACTACCTGCCCGAGGCCACGCTGATCGCGGTGGATGAGCGGCGCCAGGGCCTGGCCCATGGCCAGCAGTGGTTCGACCACGCCAGCGACCACCACGCTGAGCTGAGCGCTGCGCTGCCGGCGGACTGCCTGCCGCCGTCGCTGCACCGGCCGGTGGCGGCGGCCCTGGCGGACTCCGATCACTTCGCCGGCTTCGATCTGGCCGAGCTGCACGAGAGCGATCGGCACCCCAACGCCTTCGATCTCTCCAGCCGTCCGGTGCCGGCTCACCCCAACGCCTTCGGCCGTCTTGCGGCGCTGGTGAAGGGGTACCAGCAGGAGAAGGCCCGGGTCTGGCTGGTGTCGGCCCAGCCCAGCCGGGCGGTGGCGCTGCTGGAGGAGCACGACTGCCCCAGCCGCTTCGTGCCCAATCCCCACGATTTTCCGGCGATCGAGCGCCTGATCGAGCAGGCCACGCCGGTGGCCCTGAAGCTGCGCGGCACCGCCGAGCTGGAGGGTCTGCAGCTGCCGGCCTGGCGGCTGGTGCTGCTCACCGATCGGGAGTTCTTCGGCCAGCACAGCCTGGCCGCCTCGGGCTACGTGCGCCGGCGCCGCAAGGCGGCCAGCCGCACGGTGGACCCGGGCAAGATGCGCCCCGGCGACTTCGTGGTGCACCGCAACCATGGCATCGGCCGCTTCCTGCGGCTGGAGAAGCTGGCGATCAGCGCTGAATCGCGTGATTACCTGGTGGTGCAGTACGCCGATGGGCTGCTGCGGGTGGCGGCCGATCAGCTGGGCAGCCTGGGGCGCTTCCGTGCCAGCAGCGACAGCCCGCCGGAGCTGAACCGCATGGGCGGTGTGGCCTGGACCCGGGCCAAGGAGCGCGCCCGCAAGGCGGTGCGCAAGGTGGCGCTGGACCTGGTGAAGCTCTACGCGGAGCGTCAGCAGGCGGCCGGCTTCCCCTTCCCGCCCGATGGCCCCTGGCAGGGGGAGCTGGAGGACTCCTTCCCCTACGAGCCCACGCCCGATCAGCTGAGGGCAATCACTGAGGTGAAGCGCGACATGGAGAAGCCCGAGCCGATGGACCGGCTGGTGTGTGGCGATGTGGGCTTCGGCAAGACCGAAGTGGCGATCCGGGCGGTGTTCAAGGCGGTGACCGCCGGCAAGCAATGCGCCCTGCTGGCCCCCACCACGGTGCTGGCCCAGCAGCACTGGCGCACCCTGAGCGAACGCTTCGCCCCCTATCCGCTCAAGGTGGCCCTGCTCAACCGCTTCCGCACCACCAGCGAGCGCAAGACGATCCTTGAGGGCCTCAAGGATGGAACGGTGGATGTGGTGGTGGGCACCCATCAGCTGCTGAGCAAGGGCACCCACTTCGAGAAGCTCGGTCTGCTGGTGGTGGATGAGGAGCAGCGCTTCGGTGTGAACCAGAAGGAGAAGATCAAGGCGCTGCGCAGGGACGTGGATGTGCTCACCCTCTCGGCCACGCCGATTCCACGCACGCTCTACATGAGCCTCTCGGGGGTGCGGGAGATGAGCCTGATCACCACCCCACCGCCCCTGCGCCGGCCGATCAAGACCCACCTGGCGGCCCTGGATGAAGAGGCGGTGCGCAGCGCCATCCGCCAGGAGCTCGACCGCGGCGGTCAGGTGTTTTACGTGGTGCCGCGGGTGGAGGGGATCGAGGAGGTGGCGGGCCAGTTGCGCGAGATGCTGCCGGGCCTGAAGTTGCTGGTGGCCCACGGCCAGATGGGTGAGGGGGAGCTGGAGAGCGCCATGGTGGCCTTCAACGCCGGTGAAGCCGACGTGATGCTCTGCACCACGATCATCGAGAGCGGCCTGGATATCCCGCGGGTGAACACGATTCTGGTGGAAGACGCCCACCGCTTCGGTCTGGCCCAGCTCTATCAATTGCGCGGCCGGGTGGGACGCAGCGGTGTGCAGGCCCATGCCTGGCTCTTCTATCCCGGTGATGCCTCCTTGAGTGAGGCGGCGCGGCAGCGCTTGCGGGCGATTCAGGAATTCGCCCAGCTGGGCAGTGGCTACCAGCTGGCCATGCGCGACATGGAGATCCGTGGGGTGGGCAATCTGCTGGGGGTGGAGCAGAGCGGCCAGATGGAAGTGATCGGTTTCGATCTCTACATGGAGATGCTGCAGGAATCGCTGGCGGAGATCCAGGGCCAGGACATCCCGGTGGTGGAGGAAACCCAGATCGATCTGCCGATCACCGCCTTCATCCCCGCCGACTGGATTCCCGAGAGCGACGAGAAGATCGCCGCCTACCGCGCCGCCGCCGATTGCCGCGCCCGCGAGGAGCTGGTGCAGCTGGCCGCCGACTGGGCGGACCGCTACGGCTCCCTGCCCTCACCGGTGGCGAGCCTGCTGCAGTTGATGGAGCTGAAGCTGCTGGCGCGTCGCTGCGGCTTCTCGCGCATCCGCCTGGAGAAGCCCAACATCGTGCTGGAAACCCCGATGGAGGAGCCTGCCTTCCGCCTGCTGCGCCAGGGTCTGCCCCAGCATCTGCATGGCCGACTGGTGTATCAGGGCGGCGGCGGCAGCGCCGCCAAGGTGCTGGCCCGTGGTCTGAATGTGCTGGCGGCCGACCGCCAGCTCGAGATGCTCAAGGAGTGGCTGCTGGCGATGGCCGAGCAGATCCCCGGAGCCGATGGCCTCACCGACGCCCAGCGCAGCGAGCAGGCGGCCGCGAAGAACGCGGCGGTGCTGGCGGTGTGAAGCGTGGTGGCACGGCTCCCTGGGCGGTTTCAGGAAAGCTACAGGTTGCCTCCTGTCTCATCTGCGCAAAAGTTCGTTACAGTGCTACGAAATGAAACGTGGTCATGGGTGAATTGGTGGGCGGATCGGTTGGCATCACGGCTGAGCTGCAGAGCGGCTATGCGCTTGTTTCGGCTGTGATCAGCGTTCTGGCCCTCGGCGTCTTCGCCCTGTTCCAGAACGACCAGGAGAACAACAACGACGACGACGACTCCAACCCCGGCGGCGGCCTGATGCAGCCGGTGGCCTGAGGCTCAGAGAGGCCTGAGGCCTAGGGGGTGACCGCTGCCGGAGCCCCCAGAGCTGACGGCAGGTTGGCGCTGCTGGGGTTGTAGGTGGTGCGGGAAGCACTGGCTTGGCGCAGCTTTTTCATCAGGGTGGATTCGGCGGCGCGGTATTGCACGTCTTTGGAGGTGCCCAGGTCTTCCAGCCTGAGTTTGGAAGCTTCGGCTTCGCTCAGCTTCACGGACACATCAGGGGCGATGCCGTGCTTGTGAATGTCGCGGCCGCTGGGGGTGAGGTACTTGGCGATGGTCACGGTCATGCCGGAGCCATCTGAGAGCCCCCGCACCGACTGCACCAAGCCCTTGCCGAAGGTTTTCTGACCCACCAGCACGGCGCGCTTGTTGTCCTGCAGGGCGCCGGAGAGGATCTCGCTGGCGCTGGCGGAGCCTTCGTTGACCAGCACCACGATCGGTGATTTTGTCAGGGCGCGGCCGTTGGCGCGGCGCACGTCCTGAATGCCGTCGCGGGTGCGGGTGGAGACGATGATGCCCTCATCCAGCAACTGGCGGGCGATCTCCACACTGGCCATCAGCAGGCCACCGGGGTTGCTGCGCAGGTCGAGCACGTAGCCCTGCACGCCCTTCTGCTCCAGGTCACGCAGGGCGGCGCGCATGTCCTTGGCGGCGTTGGCGTTGAACTGCTTCAGGCGGATGTAGCCCACCTTGACGCCGTCGGGGCCGGTGTTGATCTGGTGCTCCACCGCATGCAACTCGATGCGGGCGCGGGTGAGCGGCACGGACACCACCTGGCTGCGGCGCCGCAGCTCCAGAGTGACCTTGGTGCCCGCCTGACCGCGGATCAGCTTGACGGCATCCTCGGTGGTCATGCCCTTGGTGCTCTTGCCGTCGATCGAGACGATCACGTCCTTGGGCTGGACGCCCGCCTCAGAGGCCGGCGAGCCATCGATCGGTGAGACCACCACCAGTTCCTTGGTGTCCTTGTCGAGGCTCAGCTGGATGCCCACCCCGGAGAGCTCCCCGGAGGTGTCGATCTGCATCTCCTTGAACTCCCGCGGATCCATGAAGCGGGTGTAGGGATCGTCGAGGGTGCCGAGCATGCCCCGGATCGCCTCATAGCTTTCCTTGGTGCTGCCGTAGCTCTTGGCCAGTAGGTCACGGCGCAGCTTGCGCCACTGCTCGGGGGTGTACTTGCCGGTGGTGTCGAGGTAGTCGCGGAAAACGATCTGCCAGGCCTGGTCCATCACCTCCTTGGGACTGTCGGTGATCAGCGAGGCGGCGCTCGGGGAGCCCACCCAGTCGGTGCCGACGATCACGGCGGTGGCGCAGGCACCCAATCCGGCGAGAACGGCGATGCCGGTGCGACCCCTGCCCATTGGCTGATTCCCTGGAGTTTGACTGTGGCCTCAAGCTAGCCCGCTTGACAGGGCTGGGCGAGGGATCGGGGACAGTCACAGGCAAGTCAGGATGTGACCGCTCAGGGATCCACCCAGCGGCCGTCCTCCTTGATCAGGGCGATCAGCGCCTCCACCCCCTCGGCCTCCGGCACCCGGCGGATCTCCTCGCGGCCGCGGTAGAGGGAGATGGTGCCGGGGATCTTGCCCACGTAGCCGTAGTCGGCGTCGGCCATCTCGCCGGGGCCATTGACGATGCAGCCCATCACGGCGATGTCGAGGCCGGTGAGGTGGGAGGTGGCGTTGCGCACCACGTGCAGCACCTCCTCGAGGTTGAACAGGGTGCGGCCGCAGCTGGGGCAGGCCACGTACTCCACCATCGTTTTCCTCAGGCCCAGGGCCTGCAGGATCGAGTAGCAAACAGGGATCTCCTTCTCCGGCGCCTCGGTGAGCGACACCCGGATCGTGTCGCCGAGGCCCTCGGCCAGCAGGGTGGCGATGCCGGCGGTGCTCTTGATGCGGCCGTAGTCGCCATCGCCCGCTTCGGTGACGCCCAGGTGCAGGGGGTAGTGGAAGCCGCCTGCGTCCATGCGGTCGGCCATCATCCGGTAGGCGGCCAGCATCACCGGCGCCCGCGACGCCTTCATCGACACCACGATGTTGTGGAAGTCGAGGCGATCGCAGATGTGGATGAACTCCATGGCGCTCTCCACCATGCCCAGCGGCGTGTCGCCGTAGGTGAACAGCATCCGCTCGGCCAGCGAGCCGTGGTTCACGCCGATGCGCAGACCCTTGTCCTGCTCCTTGAGCAGGCTCACCAGCGGTTCGAGCGTGGCCTGGATGCGCTCGCCGATCGCCGCCACCTCCTCGGGGGTGAATTCGGTGCGGTTGGGATCGGGCTTGTCGAACACGTAGAGGCCCGGGTTGATGCGCACCTTGTCGACGTGCTGGGCCACCTCCAGGGCGATCTTCATGCCGTTGTGGTGCACATCGGCCACCAAGGGCACCGGCTGGTAGGTGTCTTCGAGGCGCTGGCGGATCTCCTTCACCGCCTTGGCATGGGCCAGGGAGGGCACGGTGAGCCGCACGATCTCGCAGCCGGCCTCATGCAGGCGGCGGATGCCGGCCGTGGCGCCGGCGATGTCGAGGGTGTCCTCGTTGATCATCGACTGCACCACCACCGGGTGCTCGCTGCCCACCCAGATGTCGCCCACCCGCACGCTGCGGGTCTTGCGGCGGCGGATCAGGGTGTCGTAGCGGGGGTTGCTGGCCCAGTCGGCGGGGAGGCCCGGACGGCTGGTGTCGGGGCGGGCGAGGGTGCCGGTCATCACCAGGGGGCCGGGAAGTGGTCCAACCCTGCCACAGATCAGGGGGCGCCTGACGAATCCGCGCTGGGCTCCGGGGCGGCCCTGAGCTGCTCAAGGCGATCCCTGACCGCCTTGAGGTCCTGCCAGGTGTGCCACTTGGGGCTTTCCGGTTCCCGTGAGGGATTGCGCAGCAGATAGGAGGGGTGAAAGATCGGCAGGCACCAGCGGCCCTGCCACCGCTGCCACTGGCCGCGCAGGCGGGTGATGCCGCCCTTGATCCCCAGCACCCCTTCCACGGCGGTGCCGCCGGCCAGCAGCAGCACCTGCGGTTGCACCAGCTCCACCTGCTGCTGCAGCCAGGGCAGGCAGGCGGCCATCTCCTGGGGGCTGGGTTTGCGGTTCTCAGGCGGGCGGCACTTCACCACGTTGCAGATGTAGGCGTCGCGGTTGCTGTCGATGCCGACGCTCTCGAGCATCCGATCCAGCAGCTGCCCCGCCCGGCCCACGAAGGGGGAGCCGCTGGCGTCCTCCTGGGCGCCGGGGCCCTCGCCGATCACCATCAGGGCGGCGCGGGGATCACCCCGGCTCACCACCACCTGCTGGCGCCCTTCCGCCAGGGAGCAGCGGCGGCACTCGGCGCAGCCCTGGGCGAGCTGCTGCAGGGCCCTGCCCGAATCACCCTCCATCCACGCTCCCCCCTGGGCCTGAGCCCCCAAGTTGGCGGCAGCGGGGGTCACCTGTCCAGGTGCCGAGCGTGACGGTGCCCGCTCGAACCTTTCCCAGGAAGGGCGTCAGGCAGGATGCAAGCTCTCCCTGGCGCTTCTTTTTCGGAGCGCCGCGGCCCTTTGTGGCCGCTTCGCGCTGCGGCCGTCGGCCGCGCCCCCGCCGATGCCCCGCCCGTTGAAGCTCTCGGCCCGGGCCGAAGCCCTGCAGCCTTCGCTCACCCTGGCCATTGCGGCCCGCGCCAAGCAGTTGCGCGCCGGGGGGCAGGACATCTGCAGCCTGAGCGCGGGCGAACCCGATTTCGACACTCCCGCCTTCATCCGCCAGGCGGCCAGCGACGCCCTCGAAGCTGGTGCCACCCGCTACGGCCCGGCCGCCGGTGAGCCGGCCCTGCGTGAGGCGATCGCCGCCAAGCTCAGCGATGAGAACGGGGTTCCCACCAAGGCCGAGCAGGTGCTGGTCACCAATGGCGGCAAGCAGGCTCTGTTCAACCTCTTTCAGGTGCTGCTGGGCCCCGGCGACGAGGTGTTGCTGCCCTCTCCCTACTGGCTCAGCTACCCGGAGATGGTGCGGCTGGCCGGGGCCACGGTGCGGCTGCTGCCCAGCGACGCCGAGCAGGGCTTCCGCCTCGATCCCGAACAGCTGGAGGCGGCGATCACCCCGGCCAGCCGCCTGCTGGTGCTGAACAGCCCCTCCAATCCCACCGGGATGGTGCTCAGCCGCCGGGAGCTGGAGGCCATCGCCGTGGTGCTGCGCCGCCATCCCCAGGTGGCCGTGGTCTGCGACGAGATCTATGAATTCCTGCTGGCCCCGGGCCATGAGCACCACAGCCTCGCGGCGGTGGCGCCCGATCTGAGCGATCGGGTCTTCATCGTCAACGGTTTCGCCAAGGGCTGGGCCATGACCGGCTGGCGGCTGGGCTTTCTGGCCGGCCCCACCGCCGTGGTGAGTGCCGCGATCGCCCTGCAGAGTCAGAGCACCAGCAACGTCTGCTCCTTCGCCCAGTTCGGTGCCCTGGCGGCGGTGAGTGGCCCACGCGACTGCGTCGTGGAGATGGCGCGCCAGTTCAGTGAGCGGCGTTCCCTGCTCCATCAGGGTCTCGTGGCCCTGCCGGGGCTGACCCTGCAGCCACCGCAGGGGGCTTTTTATGTCTTCCCGGATGTGAGCGCCCACGGGCTTGATTCGATGACGTTCTGCAACCGCCTGCTCACGGACGTGGGTCTGGCGCTGGTGCCGGGAATCGCCTTCGGTGACGACCGCTGCGTACGCCTCTCCTGTGCCGCGTCCCCCGCCACCCTGCGTGACGGACTGGACCGACTCGGCCACTTCCTCGCATCCCTGTAACTCGAAGCACTCCCATGCTCTCCTTGCCCCTCCTCCGCCCACGCCTTCCCCGCGCCGGTTTTCGCCTGGCTCTGCTTGCCGGCCTGGCCCTGGCCCTCACGCCAGCGGCTCTGCCGCCCCAGCTGCAGCAGGCCGCACCCCAGCTCGCCGGCGCCCAGGCCCAGCAGAAGCTGCTGCGGATCAGCGCCATTCCAGATCAGAAGCCCGAAACCCTCAACCGCCTCTACCCCCTGCTGGCGAACGAACTGAGCCGCAGCCTCGGTGTGCCGGTGAAGTACGTGCCGGTGACTGATTACACCGCAACCGTGAGTGCCTTTCGCCGCGGCGATCTGGATCTGGTCTGGTTCGGAGCCCTCACCGGTGTTCAGGCCCGGCTGCAGAAGCCCGGCGCCAGGGTGATCGCCCAGCGCGACATCGACGCCTCCTTCCAGAGCTTCTTCATCGCCAACACGGCCAGTGGAATCAAGCCCATCGCCAACCAGAAGGGGCTGACTGCGCTCGTGGGCAAGCGCTTCACCTTCGGCTCGGAGAGCTCCACCTCCGGTCGGCTGATGCCCCAGTACTTCCTCGGCCAGGCCGGCGTGCGGCTGAGTGATTTCGCCGGCGGCGCCCCGGGCTTCAGCAGCAGCCACGACGCCACGATCGCCCTCGTGCAGAGCGGCGCTTATCAGGCTGGGGTGGTGAACGAGGAGGTGTGGAAGAGCAGCCTCAGCTCTGGCAGGACTGACCCGAAGAAGGTGATCGTGATCTGGCGCACTCCCGGTTACGCCAACTACCACTGACTCGCGCAGCCGAATCTCGACCAGCGCTTCGGCAAGGGTTTCACCACCAGGCTTCAATCCACCTTCCTGAATCTGAGCGCCAGCAATCCAAAGCAAGCCCAGATCCTCGACCTCTTCGGTGCAAAACGATTCATTTCTGCACCTCCGCGTCTGTACGACCCGATCGAAAAGGTGGGCCGCGAGATCGGCAAGATCCGCTGAGCCTCGCCGCTGGGGCCCCTTAGCCTGAGGCCAGGTCCGAGCGGTTGCATGCAGTTCAACGGCAGTCTGGAGGAGCTTCAGGCCCTCGTCGCCCAGCTGGGCCAACCTGGCCACTGGGTGCACCAGGGAGCCTTCGAGATGTATGTGCTCGATGCCGAGGACACCAACATTCGCCTGAACTGGTGGCCCCGCAGCGGCGAGCTCCGCCTGGTGGGTGATCCGGCCGAGCGCGTGGGTCTCGAAGCGGCCCTCCGGGCGCTGCTGCCCTGAGCCCCAGGATGCTGGGGGGATGGAATGGTCCCTGTCCGCCTTCAGTCTGAACCTCCTGCCTTGATTAGCTCCCCTGACTGCCCTCTGCTGGAGCTGCGTGGCATCCGCGTGCCGGGCCGTACCGCAGCGCGGCTGGATGATGTGTCGCTGCAGCTGAGGCCGGGGGAGCGGGTGGCCCTGGTGGGCCCCAGCGGAGCGGGCAAGAGCACCCTGCTGGCGGTGGCCAATGGCCTGCTCAACCCTGAAGCCGGTCAGGTGTTCTGGAACGGCGTCGCCCCGGCGCGCTCCAGGAGCCGGCGCCGGCGGCAGCAGGCCCTGATCGGCACCCTCTGGCAGGACCTGCGCCTGATTGAGGAGCTGACCGTGCAGCAGAACCTGAATGCAGCGCGGCTGGCCCGCTGGGGCTGGCCGCGGGCCCTGCTCAACCTGGTGCTGCCGCTGGAGACCGCCGCCAACACGGCCGCTCTCGCTCGGGTCGACCTCAGCGCTGGCCTGCTGGAGCAACCGGTGACCGCCCTCTCCGGCGGCCAGCGCCAGCGGCTGGCCCTGGCCCGCCTGCTGCGCCAGGAGCCGCTGCTGCTGCTGGCGGATGAACCCCTGGCCCACCTGGATCCACGCCTGGCGCGGGAGCTGCTGGCCCTGCTGCTGGAGCAGGCCAGCGGC
The DNA here is from genome assembly GCF_025128055.1 of Synechococcus sp. CS-1329. Taxonomy (GTDB): domain Bacteria; phylum Cyanobacteriota; class Cyanobacteriia; order PCC-6307; family Cyanobiaceae; genus Regnicoccus_A. The sequence continues at coordinate 47,033 of NZ_JAHLYS010000014.1, forward strand.
CGCCGGGCCCTGCTGCTCAGCCTGCACCGCCCCGACCTGCTCGATGGCTTTGATCGGGTGGTGGCCCTGCGCCAGGGCCGGGTGGTGCTGGATGCGGCACCCTCGGCGCTGGCGGGCCCCCAGCTGGCGTCCCTCTATCGCTCGGAACCATGACGGCTTCCGCCGCTTGGAGCTGGAGGGCGCTGCGCCTGGCCCCGCCGCTGCTGCCGTTGCTGCCGGCCCTGGCCTGGCTGCCGGTGCTGTGGGTGCTTCCAGGCCTCAGCCACGGCGGCGGCTGGGGTCTGATCGGTCAGTTCGCCGCGGCGGCCTTTAGCCCGTCGCTGGATCCGCTGGTGCTGGGCTCGGCCTTCTCCGGCCTGGGGGTCACGGTGGGGATCGCCCTGCTGGGCTGGGCCTTCAGCCTGGTACTGGGCCTGCTGGGGGGAGTGCTCAGCTCGCGCACCGTGTGGCGCACGGCCTGCGGCAGCGCCCTGCCGGCGGAGCTCATCCGGCGTCTGCTGGCGGTGCCGCGGGCGCTGCATGAGCTGCTCTGGGGCCTGCTGCTGCTGCAGTGGCTGGGCCTGCAGCCGGCGGTGGCGGTGCTGGCGATCACGATTCCTTACGCCGCTCTGGTGGCGCGGGTGGTGAGCGATCTGCTCGACGCCCTGCCCACCTCGGGCCTGGAGGCCCTGCGCCTGGCGGGTGCCCCGGCGGGGCCGGCCCTGCTCACCGCCCTGGGGCCAGCGCTGCAGCCAGGGGTGATCAGCTACGGCGGCTACCGGCTGGAGTGCGCCCTGCGCAGCGCCACCTTGCTGGGGGTGTTCGGCCTTGGCGGCCTGGGCACCGACCTGCGACTCACGCTTCAGTCACTGCAGTTCCGTGAGCTCTGGAGCGGGCTGTGGATGCTGCTGCTGGTGATGCTGGCGCTGGAGGCCCTGCTGCGGGTCCTGCGCCAGCGTTGGGCGATGCCGGCCCGCTTCGGCCTCAGCAGCCGCTCCGTGGGCCGCGGTGGCCGCGAGGTGCTCCTGGGAGCGCTGCTGCTGCTGCCCCTGCTGCTGCTGGTGGCGGTGGCCCTGGGGGTCAACCCGTTGCAGCTGGGCACGTTCCAGTCCCTGCCCCCCTGGACGGCCGACTGGCCGGCGGTGGCGGCCCTGCCCTGGCCCTCGCTGATCGGCACCACCCTGGGACTGACGCTGCTGGCGGCGGCCCTGGCGGTGGGCACTGCCCCGCTGCTGCTGCTGTTGATGGCCCCCTGGCCCTGGGGCCGGCTGCTGCTGCAGGCCGTCTGGGCCCTGGGGCGCCTCTGGCCGCCGCCGCTCACCGCCCTGCTGCTGCTGTTCGTGCTGCAGCCCGGGGTGCTCACGGCCGCCCTGGCCCTGGCCTTTCACAACCTGGGCGTGCTGGGCCGCCTGCTGCTGGAGGCGGAGGAATCGGCCCCGCTGCAGGCGGAGGAGGCCCTGACCGCCGCCGGTGCCGGTCCACGGCTGGCGCTGTTCTACGGCCGTTTCAGTGCCCTGGCCCGCTCCTATCTGGCCTACGGCGCCTACCGCGCCGATGTGATCCTGCGCGAGACGGTGGTGGTGGGTCTGGTGGGTGCCGCCGGGCTGGGCAGCTTGCTGCTGGAGGCCCTCAGTTCCTTCGCCATCGACCAGCTGATCGCCCTGGTGGCGGTCTATGTGGTGCTGACCCTGATGGGAGAAGATCTCAGCGACCGCCTCCGCCGGCGCCTGCTGGCGGCCTGACGCCTGACGCCCGAGCCCATGGCCGTGACCGCGACACCGCGCAAGCTGATCGTGCTGGGGGACAGCGGGGTGTACGGCTGGGGTGATCCCGATGGTGGCGGCTGGTGTGAGCGGCTGCGGCGCCACTGGATGGGTCTGCCCGATGGACCCGTGCTCTACAACCTCGGCGTGCGCGGCGATGGCCTGGAGCGGCTGGCGGCGCGCCTGCATCGGGAGGTGGGCTGCCGAGGTGAGCTGCGCCGTCAGGCGCCGCAGGGGATCGTGCTCAGCGTGGGCCTCAACGACACCGCCCGGGTCGGACGGCCCGACGGCCGCCATCAGCTGGAGCCGGAAGCGTTTCTGTTCGGCTGGCAGCAGCTGCTGCGCGAGGCGGTGCAGCTGGCGCCGGTGCTGGTGGTGGGGCTGACGCCGGTGGATGAGGCGGTGATGCCCTTCGCCGGCTGCCTCTGGTACCAGCAGGCCAGCGTGCACCGCTACGAGCGTCTGCTGGAGGAGGCCTGCCTGGAGGCCGACGTGCCCTTCCTGCCACTGCTGCACCCCCTGCTGGAGGATCCCCACTGGAGCCGGCTGCTCAGCGCCGATGGCCTGCACCTCAATGCCGACGGCCATGGCCGGATCTACGAGCAGGTGCGCCAGTGGCCTGCCCTGCTGGCCTGGGCGGGCCTGGAGTCGAGAGTGGCGCGCACGCCGGCCCACTGAGGGGGCGGCGTGCGCCCCTGACGGCCCCCCAGGCGGACCACCATCACCCATCTGGGGGAGGTGGATTCACCGGTTGGGGTGAGGCGCCACCGGTTCAGCGGGCGGAGGGTGGAAACACGGACCCACCGCTGTCCCCGCCATGACCGATGCACGCCCCCAGACCCCCCAGGACCAGGACCTCCACAGCCGTAACGCCGAGCTGCTGCAGCGTTTTCACAGCAGTGGCGACCACCGCCTGCGCAACCGCCTGGTGGAGCTGAATCTGCCCCTGGTGCGGCAGGTGGCTGCCCGCCAGGGTGCGAGCACGAGGCTGCCGCTCGACGATCTGGTCCAGCTGGGTTGTCTGGGGCTGATCCGTGCGATCGAGGCCTTTGACCCAGCCCGCCCCACCAGCTTGAGCAGCTTCGCGGTGCCCTACATCCGTGGGGCGATGCAGCATCACCTGCGCGATCACGAGCAGCCCCTGCGCTGCTCCCGTCAGCTGCGGGAGCTGCACCGCCGCGGCCAGGCCCTGCAGCAGCAGCGCCAGCACCGCCAGCTGCCGGCGCTGGGGGAGGAGGAGCTGGCTCTGGCCCTCGGCTGCACGACCCAGCGCTGGCGTGAGGCGCTGGAGCTGCACCAGGCCCTGCGGCTGCGCAGCCTCGATGCCCCCAGCGGCACCGGTGAGGAGCGGGGCGGCACGCTGCTGGAGCGCCTGCCGGCGCGGGAGCGGCCTGATCTCTGCGGCGCCGATCACCAGGAGGAGTCGCTGTGCTGCGAAGGCGAGAACCAGCGCTGGCTGAGGCACCGGCTGAAGCGGCTGGATCCAAGCCTGCGTCAGCTGATGCTGGAGCGGGTGCTGAAGGGTGCCTCCTGGCGGCGGCTGGCGGCGGGTCAGGGACTGCCGGCCCGGGCCACCCAGCGGCGCTTCGAGGCGCTGGTGCTGCTGCTGCGCGAGGAGGTCCAGCAGCTGTTGCTGGATCGCCAGGCCCCGCCGGTCTGGCCGGTGCGGCGGCCCGTGGCGGTGTCGGCGCTCAGAGCTTCAGCAACGGGGCCAGCCCCATCGCCAGCAGCGCGGCGATCAAGGTCTGCAGGCCGTTCACCAGTTCATTGCTGAGCCAGACCAGACGCCCCTGCAGGGTGGCGCCGATCAGGCTCTCGATCAGGGTGGCCACCAGCCCCACCGCCGTCACCAGCAGGGCCGCGGCGGCGGAAGGCAGCAGACCGAGGGCCAGCAGAGCCGCGGCCATCACGGCACTGCCGCCGAGGCTGGCGGCGGTGCCCTCCAGGCTGATGGCCCCCTCGCTGCCGGGGGGCACCGGCCGCAGGCTGGTGATCAGCACGGTGGTGCGCCCCCAGCGTTTGCCGATCTCGCTGCCGCAGGTGTCGGCCAGCTTGGCGGCGAAGCTGGCCGCGAAGCCCAGCATCAGCAGGGGAACGGGGGCGCCGGGCAGGGTGGTGAGCGCGGCCAGCACGGCGCCGGTGGCGGCCGAACCCCAGACGTTTTCGGGTCCACGCCGGCCGCCGCGACCCTCCGCCAGCCCCTGTTCCCGCTTGCGCCGGATCCCGAGCCGGGTCACGGCCGAACCCAGGGCCAGGTAGATCACCACCGCCAGCCAGCCACGCCAGCCCAGGCAGCCCCAGAGCAGGGTGCCGAGGATGCCGGCGTGCACCCAGCCGGCCCTGGTGAGCAGCGGCAGGCGCTGGGCCAGGGCGATCAGCACGGCGTTGATCAGAAAGGCCAGCAGCCACTGGGCCGCAGGTGGCGGGGCAAGGGGCAGGGTGATCAGCACGGCTCAGGGGGTGGCGCTCACCAGTTTCCCCGGCGCCCGGGGTCCCACCGCCTGCGGTCCCACCGTCTGCGGCCTCACCGTCTGCGGCGGCGCCCCAGGTCTCTGTTGCACTCCCCAACGGGCCGGTGGGGATGGAGCCGTCGCGGCGGATAATCAGCCCACACGTCCTGGCTGGCCGGCGTCATGATTTTCAAGCCCAAGGGGTTCTTCCTCAACCTCGACAAGGACGCGGACGCCAAGCCAGCAACGGTGGCTCCCGTGGCGGCAGCGCCTGCCAAGGACAAGGGGGCCAAGGCCAAGGCTGAGCCTGCTGCAGCGGCTCCCGCCGCCGCCGCCGGCGCCGCTGCAGCCCCGGCCGTACCGGCGCTCACCACCGCCGAGGCGATTGCCGCCGAACTGCGCCGCGACCAGGAGAATCGCCCGGCCCCGAGTGTGGTCACCTTCTCGCCCGAGCGGCTGATCCCCTCCGGTGCGCTGCCCCGGGCCCGCCGCCGGGCCGGCGCCAACCTGGGCATGTTCAAGCAGATGGCCAGCGGCATGCTCGGCCGCTGAGCGCCTCCCGCCACTGCGCCAGCGTGGCCAGCCCGGCCACGGCCGCTGTGGAGGTGCGCAGGATGTGGGGGCCGAGGCTGACGCCCTGCCAGCCGGCCGACTGCGCGGCGGCTGCTTCCGCTGGACTCCAGCCCCCCTCCGCGCCGATCGCCAGGGCCACTCCAGGGCTCGCTCCGGCCAGGTCAGCCGCTGGCACCTGCGCCAAGGCGGCGCTCAGCGCCGGCAGCTGCCGCTCCCGGGTGCTGGCCAGCAGAGGCAGGCCGGAGCGGGCTTCGGCGAGATAGCTGACCGCTGTCAGCGGCTGCAGCAGCTGGGGCAACCAGAGGCGTTCGCACTGCTCGCAGGCCTCGCGCAGGATCGTCTGCCAGCGGGCTGCCTTCCAGCTGCCACGCAGCGCGCCGTGCTCGGCCACCAGGGGCTGAAGCCGGTCCACCCCCAGCTCGCAGGCCATGCGCACCACCACGTCGAAGTCGAGGCGGGGGATGGCCACGGCCAGCTCCAGCCAGGGGCTGGCGGCTGGCTGGAGCTGCAGGGGCTGATCCAGCGGTTGCTCCAGGCGGGCCTGGGCTCCATCGAGCAGCTGCGCGCTCCAGAGACGCCCCTGCCCGTCGACGACGGCGAAGCGATCTCCGGGGCCGTAGCGCAGCACACGGCTGAGGTAGCGGCTCTCCTCGGCGGCCAGGGCCAGGCTGGTCCCGTCCGCCAGGCGCTCGGGGGCGATCAGCAGGCGGCGCAGCTCGCGCACCACCGGCCTCAGTTGGCGCCGTGGGGGAAGAGGGCCTCGGGCGCCTCCTCCACCGGCCAGTCGTCATTGACGCCGCCGATCAGCACCTCCTCGATCTCCACCACGTCGTTGTTGAGCTGACGCAGGGCATTGATCAGCACATCGAGGGCCACCCCATCGCTGGTGCCCAGGTCAACCCAGCAGCGGCACCAGGCATCGCGGTATTCCGGCTCGCCCATGCTGTGCATCAGGGCGGGGAGGGTCGCCTCGGCGGTCTCGATGTCGTAGTGCATGGCGCTGAGGTCGATGCCCTCCTCATGCACCTGCAGGCTTTCGGCGTTGAAGCCCCCCAGCTTGCCGAGGAAGAACCAGCTGTCGAAGACGGTGTCGACGTAGCCCCGCTCCCCCTGACCGGGGTGGTCGGGGAAGCGCAGCCAGATCCAGCAGTTGAACGGATCCACCTCGCGGAAGCGAATGTCCATGGGCGTTGCTCCTTCCAGCATCGACTGGTGACCCCCATCAAACTCGGTGGCGGCTGCTGCAAGCTGGTGCGGTCCGTGGTTGCCCATGCTGGAGCTCCGATCGGTCCGTTATCACCCGGCCACCACCCCTGAGCCGGTGATCTGTGACCTCAGCCTGACGCTGCCTGTGGGCGAGCCGGTGCTGGTGGCGGGCCGCAGCGGCAGCGGCAAGAGCACCCTGCTGGAGCTGATCAGCGGCCTGGCCGACCCCTGCGCCGGCACGATCCTCTGGCAGGGCCAGCCGGTGACGGGCCGGGAGCGGCGCTGGCTGAGCGGCCTGGTGTTCCAGTTCCCCGAACGCCATTTCCTTGGCCTGAGCGTGGGCCAGGAGCTGAAGCTGGGTCAGCGCCGGCTGGAGAGCGAGCGGCTGCAGGCGGTGCTGGCTCAGGTGGGCCTGCAGGGGGTGTCGCTGCAGCAGGCGCCGGAGCGGCTCAGCGGCGGCCAGCAGCGGCGCCTGGCCCTGGCGGTGCAGCTGCTGCGGGACCCCAAGGTGCTGCTGCTGGATGAACCCACCGCCGGTCTGGATTGGTCGGTGCGCCATGAGGTGCTGCAGCTGATCGCCCAGCTGGGCCGCCAGCGGGCGCTGCTGGTGGTCACCCATGAGCCGGAGGTGTTCCGCAGCGTGGTGGGCCAGGCCTGGCGCCTCAGCGAGGGGGCCCTTCAGCCCCTGCCGGCACTTCGTACGATGCCCTGAGTTGGCGGAGGGCGCAGCGATGCCCGATCAGTTGGTGCGGGCCACGGCGGCCGATGGGGGAATCCGACTGGTGGCGGCGCTCACCACGGTGACCAGCCGCTACGCCCGCCGCCGCCACGGGCTCTCGTACCTCACCACGGCGCTGCTGGGGCGGGCGATGACGGCCGGGCTGCTGCTGGCCAGCTCGATGAAGGTGGCCCATGGGCGGGTGAACCTGCGCATCCAGTCGGATGGGCCCCTGCGCGGGCTGATGGTGGATGCCGGCCGTGATGGCAGCGTGCGCGGCTACGTGGGCTATCCGGGCCTGGAGCTCGATCTGCTGGAGGAGGTCGACGGCCAGCACCAGTTCGATTTCCGTCAGGCCACCGGCACCGGCTACCTGCATGTGGTGCGTGACCAGGGCAAGGGGGAGCCGTTCAGCAGCACGGTGGAGCTGGTGAGTGGCGGCATCGGCGATGACGTGGCCTCCTACCTGCTCCACTCCGAGCAGACCCCCTCGGCACTGTTCGTGGGGGAGCAGATCGACAGCAGCGGCGTGCGCTGCGCCGGTGGGGTGCTGGTGCAAGTGCTGCCGAAGGCGGCGCAGGAGCCGGCCCTGGTGGCGCTGCTGGAGGAGCGCTGCCGGGAGATCAGTGGCTTCAGTTCGCGGCTGGCGGCCTGCAAGGACGACCTCAAGCTGCTGCTGGAGGACATCTTCCCCGACCTTGATCCCCAGCTGCTGGAGGACGCCGAGGCCCGCCAGGACGTGACTTTCCACTGCCCCTGCACCCGCCGCCGCAGCGTCAATGCCCTGCGGCTGCTGGGCCAGCAGGAACTGGCCTCAATCCTCCAGGAAGACGGCCGCGCCGAGCTCACCTGCCACTTCTGCAACGAGGTGTATGGCGTGGAGGAAGGAGAGCTGCGCGAACTGATCGCTGAGCTCTCCGTGGCCTAGGGGGGCAGATCAGCTGGGCCTAGGCGATCAGCAGGGCGCCCAGCAGCAGCAGGATCAGGGCCGGCAGGCTCTGCACCTGATTGAGGGCCAGCGGCAGGCCGAGGGGCAGGGCTGGATCCAGCCCCATGGTGAGCAGACCGCCCAGCAGCAGGCCCACGCTCAGCAGGGCGAAGCTCCAGCCCACGGCGGCCAGGAAGCGGCCGTTGCGGCGCCTGAGGTTGACCACCGTGACGCCGGTGGCGAGGGCCAGCAGCACCTCCGCTGAGCCGGGCGGGGTGACCAGCACCAGCAGCAGCAGCAGGCCATTGGCCACCAAGGGAAACCAGCGCTCACGGCCTTCGGCCAGGGCGATGGTGGGCATCGAGAGGTTGGGGGCCTGCAGCTTGTTGCCGCCGCTGAACTGGGGCAGGGAGGGCAGCTGGGGCAGGGACGGCCGGGAGGGAACCCTCGCCGCCGCCGGTTTGATCTCCTCGCGCTTCGAGGCGGTGACGGCGGCGCTGCTCACCTTGCCCTGCTGTCGCTCGCGCAGGCGCTCCATCAGCACGGCGTCGTAGGCGGCCTCCACCTTGGCGCAGGCTTGGGGATCAGCGGCCACAGCCGCGAGCTGGTGCTGGCGCGCGGCCTGCACCTCATCGAAGCTGGCGTCGGGGGTGATGCCGAGCCGTTCATAGGGGCTGGCGCTGGGGGCGGGTTCAGAACCGTTGGTCATGGCCTCCGGTGCGTGGGTCTGGGTCGTGGGCCGAGCGTATCGAGGCGAGGGGCCTGCGGCTGTGCCTGAAGTGGTGAATGAGACCTGCCGGGGCAGGCGACGGAGCTCAGAACAGGGGCTCACTGCAGTGGTAGCCGGCATCCTGCTGCAATTCGAGCCGCCGGGCTTCCGCCTCCTCGATTGCCAGCCAGTGGCGGCTCTTGAGCAGGGGCATCTGCGGGGGCAGGTGGCTGCCTTCGCGGATTTCAACGGTTTCCTGGCTGGGCAGGAAACGCACGTAGTCAGAACCTCCATCCCGGCGTGGGCGAACCAGCCAGATCGGCTGAGGCATGGCCGTTACCTTGACCTTTCGTTGCAATTGATTCTGGCGAGGCCGGCGGCGGGCCGTGGCTCAGATCGCGATCGGTTCGACGCCGCTCACCACCGGCGCCACGGCACTGAGCTCCAGCTCGGGGTGATCCTCTTTGAGCTGGTTGAGGTTCCACTCGTTCTTGAACAGCAGCACCGGGCGGTCCCAGGCATCGCGCACGGTCTTGCAGTTGAAGATGCGCCCGACGCTCTCCAGCGCCGACCAGCCACCCACCACCCAGCGCGCCACGCTGAAGCCGAGGGGCTCCAGCCGTGTTTCCACCCCGTATTCGTTCTCCAGCCGGTACTGCACCACCTCCATCTGCAGCTGTCCCACCGCGGCGAGGATCGGATCGCGCTTGCTGGCGTCGGTGTCGTAGAGGATCTGCACGGCACCTTCCTCGCGCAGCTCATTGACCCCCTTGCGGAAGCTCTTGAAGGCCGAGGGGTTGGGGTTGCGCAACCAGGCGAAGATCTCCGGGCTGAAGCAGGGGATGCCCTCGTATTCCACCTTGGCGCCCACATAGAGGGTGTCGCCGATGGCGAACATGCCGGGGTTGTTGAGGCCGATCACATCGCCGGGGTAGGCGTTATCTACCACCTCGCGGTCCTGGCCGAACAGCTTCTGCGGGCGCGAGAGGCGGATGGTGCGGCCGCTGCGGGCATGGCGCACGCTCATGTCCTTGTCGAAGCGGCCGGAGCAGACCCGCACGAAGGCGATGCGGTCGCGGTGGCGGGGATCCATGTTGGCCTGCAGCTTGAACACGAAGCCGCTGAACTCGGGCCGCAGCGGATCGATGGGGCCGCCCTGGCTGGTGCGGGCCACGGGGCGCTGGGCCAGCTCCAGGAAGGCATCGAGGAAGGGATGCACGCCGAAGTTGGTCATCGCCGAGCCAAAGAACACCGGGCTGAGCTCGCCGGCATGCACCAGCTCAAGGTCGAGGTCGGCACCGGCGCCATCGAGCAACTCCAGTTCCTCCAGCGCCTGAGCCAGGAGTTCCGGCTCCACCAGCGCGGCCAGTTCGGGGCTGCCGGCGGCCAGGCGCTGCTCGCTGGCCTGGCGACCCCGCTCAGCCCGGGTGAACAGGAGCACGTCGCGGCTGCGGCGGTCGATCACCCCGCGGAAGCGGTCGCCGCTGCCGATCGGCCAGTTCACCGGCCAGCAAACCAGGCCCAGCTCGCTCTCGATCTCATCGATCAGCTCCAGGGGGTCCCGCCCCGGCCGGTCCATCTTGTTGATGAAGGTGAAGATCGGAATCCGCCGCAGGCGGCAGACCTCGAACAGCTTGCGGGTCTGGGGTTCGAGGCCCTTGGCGGCGTCTTCGAGCATCACCGCGTTGTCGGCGGCCGCCAATGTGCGGTAGGTGTCTTCCGAGAAGTCCTGGTGGCCGGGGGTGTCGAGCAGGTTGATCGTGCTGCCGTCGTAGTCGAACTGGAGCACGGTGGAGGTGATCGAGATGCCGCGCTGCTTCTCCAGCTCCATCCAGTCGGAGGTGACCTTGCGCTGCTCCCCCTTGGCCTTCACCGCCCCGGCCTGCTGGATGGCGCCGCCGTAAAGCAGCAGTTTTTCGGTGAGGGTGGTCTTGCCGGCGTCGGGGTGGGAAATGATCGCGAAATTGCGCCGCCGGGCCACGGCCTCAGCCAGGGCCTGCTGTTCGGAGTCTGCGGCGGCGTTCTGCGCGGCCCCGGTGCTGCTGCTGCTGGTCATGGGATCAGCCTGACAGGCCACCCCAGGGCACTGCCACTGGTGGCCGAGCGCGCTTGCACCCCCCACCAGTGGCGGTATGGTTCAACAACCTGACCACCACCTCCGCCGTGACCCTCACCCCAGCGCGCCCTGATCTGATCGATCCCGCTGGGCGCCTGCAGGGCGGCCAGATCGGTGCCAACGGCCTGCTGGAGCCCGATTTCCCGCCCACCGCCCCGGCGGCGAACCCCGTCTTTTACCGCACCTACTCCCGCCGCACCGAGGCCGGCCGTGAGAGCTGGCACCAGGTGTCCGAGCGCAACCTGGAGGGTCTGCGCCAGCTGGGCCACCTCGATGGGGCGGAGGTGGAGCTGATCCGGCGCATGCAGAAGCACCAGCAGGCCCTGCCCTCGGGGCGCTGGCTCTGGATCGGCGGCACCCCCTGGATTCAGCAGCGCCACAACTTCTCCGGCGCCTACAACTGCACCTCCACCAACCTGATCGACTGGGAAGCCTTCGGTCTGATGATGGACCTGGCGATGATGGGTTGCGGCACCGGCGCCATCATCGAGCCGCACCTGATCGAGCGCCTGCCGCTGGTGCGCAACCAGCTGCGCATCGAGGCCGTCACGCCGATCGGCCGCACCCCCGCCGGAGCGCGCCAGGAGGCCACCAGCCACAGCATCGAGGGCCAGCGGGTCGCGATCAAGGTGGGCGACACCCGCCGCGGCTGGGTCGACAGCTATCAGCTGCTGCTGGAGCTCTGCAGTGATGAGCGCTTTGATGCCGCCACGCCGATCACGGTGAGCGTGGACCTCTCCGATGTGCGGCCGGTGGGCGAAACGCTCAAGGGCTTCGGCGGCATGGCCAATCCTGTGAAGCTGGGGGACCTCTACGGCCGCGTGGCCCAGATCCTCAACAAGGCGATCGGCCGCCGGCTCACCTCGGTGGAATGCTGCCTGCTGATCGATGAGGCGGCGGTCACGATCGTGGCCGGCAACATCCGGCGCTCCGCCGGCATGCGCCAGTTCGCCGCCGAGGATCTCTCCGCCGCTGGCGCCAAGGAAAACCTCTGGCAGCAGGACGCCAGCGGCAACTGGAGCATCGACCCCGAGCGCGATGCGCTGCGGATGGCCAACCACACCCGGGTGTTCCACAGCCGCCCCAGCAAAGAGGTGGTGCTGGAGGCGGTGGTCAAGCAGTTCCAGAGCGGCGAGGGCGCGATCCAGTTCGCCCCCGAAGCCATCGCCCGCTCCAATGCCGATCTGTTGCCCACCGCTGAACTGCGCAGTGAATTCATCGACATCTACGTGGACCAGGGCAGGGGCGAAGCCGGCCGCTGGTTGCAGCTGCACCACCCCGAGATCACGGCCGCTGAGCTGGAGCACCGCCTGGGGCGCTATGGGCTCAACCCCTGCGGTGAAATCCTCGGCGCTGATTTCCACTGCAACCTGGCTGAAATCCACCTGAACCGGATTGATCCCGCCGATCACCAGGCCCAAGCCGATGCCTTCAAGGCCGGTGGCCTGGCGGTGGCCTGCCTGCTCAACCACGACTTCGAAGTGGAGCGCTACCGCCAGAGCCGCGCCTGGGATCCGATTGTGGGGGTGAGCTTCACCGGCCTGTTCGACTTCTTTGTGCACGCCTTCGGCACGCCCTGGCTGCGCTGGTGGGAGCAGGGCCGCCCTGAAACGGAGGAAGGCCTGGCCTTCAAGGCCCAGGAAGCGGAGTATCTGGGCCGCTGGAAGCAGATCGTGAACGAAGCGGTGTGGGACTACTGCGATCGCCATGGCCTGCGCCGCCCCAACCGCTGCACCACGGTGCAACCCGCCGGCACCAAGAGCCTGCTCACCGGCGCCAGCCCCGGCTGGCATCCGCCCAAGGCGCAGCGCTTCATCCGCCGCATCACCTTCCGCAAGAACGATCCGGTGGCCCTGGCCTGCCTCGACTACGGCTACACGATCGTGCCGAGCCAATCCGACAAGGACGCGAACGGCCGCCTGCTGGATGATCCCTTTGATCCCCGTTGCGGCGAGTGGCTGGTGGAGATCCCCACCGAGGTGAGCTGGGCGAACATCCCGGGCGCCGATGCGGTGGAGATCAACAACTTCTCAGCCCTGGCCCAGTTCGACTTCTACATGCAGGTGCAGAAGCACTACACGGCCCACAACACCTCCGCCACGGTGGAATTCCGCGAAAACGAGATCGAAGGGCTGGCCGAAGCGATCCACCGGGCGATCGATGGCGGTGAGGGTTACATCTCAGCGGCGCTGCTGGCCCGCTTCGATGCCAATGCCACCTTCCCGCGGCTGCCGTTCGAGCCGATCGATCTGGCCACCTACACCCGCCTGCAGCAGGAGGTGGCCGGCCGCCGCCGCACCGCTGATTTCTTCGAAGCGCTGCAGCGTTACGACCAGGGTGAACTGGTGGAAGCTGGTCCTGCCGGTTGCGATTCCGACAAGTGCCTGCTGCCCCTAGCCAAACCAGCCCCATGAGCACCCGATTCTGGCCTGCGGGTCTGGTTATCAGCCTGCTGTGCCTGAGCCTGCCCGCTCAGGCCAGCAGCGATCTCAACCCGGACATCGAGAAGATGTGCCAGGGCCTGGCGGTGATCAACACCGAGCTGGGGGCCACGGCAGCTCCGGGCTCACCGATGGGCAAGCGCATGCAGAACGAGTTGTCGCTCAGCCAGGATCAATACGGCGCCCTGTGGTCGCTGATGAAGCTCACGCCCACCAGCACCTGCTCCTCGTTGTATTGAGTGACCATCTGCTTGGGGTTGGTGGTGGTTCACGGACCCGTCAACCACGGCTACAGAAGAAGAGTCAGTGCCTAGAACCTTTGCCCCAGAGCGATTCTGGGCTCATCATCCAGAACGCCACCGAGTGGTTCACGGAAGGACAAGCCCGGCAGGGGATGGTTCACAGAAACCATCCAATAACAAGTTAGAGAGATGGGGCAGTGGGTTCCGAGTCAAGGAGTGGTATAGTCTGCGTATAGCCGCTCGTTGGGTATGCAGACGAAGGTTCAGAAATGGGGAAACAGCCTTGGTGTGAGGATTCCACGCGGCTTGGCTGAAGAAGTGGGCTTGGGGGCTGGCACCGAGGTCAGCCTCACCGCGAAGGATGGGGAGCTGGTCTTGAGGCCCTCTGTGCCAAGCCGGATCAGGCTTGTGGATCTCCTTGCGGGCGTCACGTCAGAGAACATTCACGCGTCCGTTGATACAGGTGATGCCGTAGGGGCCGAAGCATTCTGATGTCGTCGTACGTGCCTGATCGTGGTGATCTAGTATGGCTGGAATTCACACCACAAGCCGGAAGTGAACAGCGTGGAAGAAGACCGGCGCTTGTGCTATCTCCAAGAATCTACAATGGGAGAGTTGGCTTGGCCTTATTCTGCCCCGTGACGTCCAAGATCAAGGGATACCCTTTTGAGGTGCAACTTCCTGATGGATCTGCGGTAAGTGGAGTTGTTCTATCCGATCAACTGAAGAGCCTTGACTGGCGATCGAGGAAGGTGAGGTTTATCGAGCGGGCTTCCTCGGATGTATTGGCGATGGTGACTGCAAGGGTGTTACCGCTTCTGGAACCTGACACTCCTGCCACTCTCTGACATCGCCATACACCTGAGCCGCCACCGCAAGGATGTCTTCTTCGCTGAGCACACCTTGCGGCCAGGTGATGGCGAGCGTTACATGGCACTCCGGAGATCGAGTCCATTCATGACAGACCCATTCCGACATCTTCGGAGCATCACTGACGACCTGAACCGGTCGTTTTCGGTCTATGAGAGCATGACGTCTCAGATCCTCAAGTCGGCCTCGATGAGTAGAGCACTGCAAGAATCGCTTGCGGCACAGCGTACCATGGACCGTAGCCTGATCGCTTCGGCAGCATCCACGCTTGCCACTTTTCGTTTACCAGACTTAACAAGTAATTACGGAGAATTACTGTCTGCCAACAAGGTTTTGTCGCAATACGTATCGCAAGCATCGATTGCGGAATCTACACTGTCAAAGGTGTTCGCCGAGCACAACAGTCTACGCAAGTCGCTTGAATCAATTACCTCTCTTTCTACAACTCGGGATTTGCTCTCATCGCTTGATACGACTCGCCTGCTGCACACATCGCTAAGCAGTCAATATCGGCTACTTGACCTCGAGTCGCAGAAGTTCGGGAGCATGATTGGTGCTTCAAATGTTTGGGCCAATGATTTGGCTGCGACCTTTGGCAAGTTCACGAGTTCTTATCGGGATGTTGTCGATGCTATTACGGTCGTACCGCAGAATATCGGCCCGCTTATCGCAACATATGCACCGATTGAGTATTCGCTTGAACTTGATGTCATCGAGCGAGTCACGATTGAGTCTGAGGATGAGCCCAATTACGATGCTCTACCGTCGCTTGATGAAGAACTTGCGACTTTTGATGATCGATTGCTTATTCTGCTAAATGGGGCTCGCGACTCGCTGAATTCCAGCAATCCAGACAAGACTCGACACGTGACGACATCGGTGCGCGAGTTGTTTACTCATATAATTCATGGATTGGCTCCTGACGATGACATTAAAAAATGGTCAACAAACGAAACTCATTACCACGACAATCGACCAACGCGTCGGGCGAGACTGCTTTACATTTGTCGTACATTTTCCTGCGACCCCTTAACCAAGTTCATTGAAGATGATGTTCGCGCGGCTCTATCGCTCGTCGATTCCCTGAATGCGGGAACCCACGTTGTTCAATCCAAACTGACGCACTCCCAGTTGCAGGCAGTTGTCTATCGCATGGAGTCTTTAGCGTTATTTCTTCTCAAAGTCTCAAGGGGCCAAGATTAGCTCGAAAGCCATGTAACAAAGCCGTGAACCGGAGCACGCGATCCGGCGTTTTTGAAATGGAAGGCGTACTGGCGCGTGCCCGGTTACGGCAGTCGTTATGAGCCAAGGAGAGTTCGTGCTTTCAAAAGTATTTGAGAAGACGCTAGAGCAATTTTTAGAGAAAGAAGCACAAAACATACTAAGCGGCGTGAGTGAACGTAATCTTTGTGCCAGGATGGCAATGTTTTTGCAGATATTAGCCAACGACAATGGCTTTTCTGGGTACTATGCAGACCCAGAATATAACCGCAAGCAAAATGGCAGGGTAAAAACCATCCTAGATGACGAGATGCAAATCGTGAATATTACTTGTGATCTGATATTGCATAGCCGTGGTGAGATCATGGCAAGAGATAATCTTATTACAATTGAAATGAAAAAATCAGAGCGGCCAGAAGAAGAAAAAAATAACGATAGAGCTAGGCTTAGGACTTTAACCAAATCCAGCTTTGATGGTGTTTGGTCCTATGATGGAGAAACTCACCCAGAACACGTTTGTGGCTATGAACTCGGTTACTTTGTAGAGTTAGATCATAAAAATCACTCTTATATAGTCCAGCTGTTTCAGGCTGGGGAGCTTGTTGAAGAGTATTCTGGCCAATTCGGCTTATAACAAGTCGTGCCAGTCGGACAGTTTGTTACGTGGCTCTTTTTGTGCTGGTTGCAACGCTAGCACAAAACGCCACTCTGAGGTGGGTGCCTTTTATTGGACAGCTTCGGCCCCTGACATCGTTAGCCCAGGACGGGAGGAACAGGGTTCTCTCTCAGTGTAGACCTCTTGGGGAGTTCTGCCTCCCAGTGCACTGTGGGGTCTTACATGGCAATAC
>NZ_JAHLYS010000015.1 GCF_025128055.1 Synechococcus sp. CS-1329
ATCGCTCTCGCTTGGTGCGCTTTTTGGCCGTCGACTGCTCGTAATCACCAAAACCGAGCTGCTTGCTGCCCATGACCCCAGTCCGCAACTGCGATTACACGGATATTTTCGCGTGGCTGCCCTGGGTTTTCCAGAGTCTCCCTAGATCATATTCGTTGTCTTCAAGGCTATCAATTGTTGTGGTATAGTCATAGGTTTGAGTAATTTCAATAGCTTCCGGAGACATTTTTTCTTCCACTGTAAAAAAAAGAGTTAACAAGTGCTTCCAGTTGTCTGAAGTTGATCGCTGGTCTTCGGCAATCAGAATTCTTAGCATGATGAAGAAGGGTAAACTCTTTTAAATTGAAGTACGATTCTAGTTCCTGAGACCGGTTCAGAAGGACCTGAAAGGTTCGCGACAAAAGGCTTTGCTTCGTTAAGCATAAGATAAGTGCCAACTATATCGCTTCCGTATCCACTCAATTTATTGACTTTAAGATTGGCGGAAGCGCTAGGGGTCCACTTGTATAAAGTATTTATTCTGTTCGCAGGTATTCCAGGGCCGTTGTCTTCAATAATAAGATTTACATATTCATCAGATATTGTCGAATAGATTAAAATTTCTGGATTAAATAAATTGCGCTTTGACCTAGGCAAGCTTGTTTTTTTCATTTTTAATGCACTTAATGAATTATATAAGATATTGCGCAGAATGCCAAATAGTTGCCATTCATTGCCTTTGATATATGCGCTTGTATTGGGGATTTTAATTTCTAATTTAGTTGTCCGATTTGACGTAGTAGCCGGAAGACGCTCTGTTAGTGATTGTAGAATTGAATTCACACTTAAGACTGAAGTTTCCGCAACCGTGCTTGCCAGACGCATATCTCTGACTACAAATCCGATTTGCTCATGAGTGTCTTTCAGTTCATTGATAATGTTCTCAAATTCTTGTGTTTTGGAGTTCTGCGGCAAAGGATTGTGATTAATTAAATTATTGGTGATGCTGCCGGGCTGAATCAGAGGGGCTTTCACAATGTCGTGAAATATCGTGCAAATTTCAGCACGCGTACTTATAGTCAGCTCATTCATAGCATCTAGAACTTTTTGATTTGCAGTTGAAAGATCATGAGAAAAGTTAGCTATATCAGTACTAAGTAAATCCGAAGCATACATGGTCTTAAAAAATGAAATCTTGTCATCATCAAGCTTGCGCTGTTGCGCAAGTTTCGACTGTGATGATCTCAGCTCAACAAGCTCAAAAATCAGAAGCAATAAGACCGGAAGTCCAATATAGGTGAGAAAAACTATGCCTTGGCGTGATGAAAAGAAGCTTGGCAAATTAAGCCATGCACTATTTAAGCGCGGAAAAATATCAATCGTGTCATCAAGAAATGGAGGACCAGGATTTCTAATTAAATAGATATTACCAATTTTTGTGGATTGGTTGGTACTGCTTGGGGTATTGACTTCTGGATCTCGACGGCCAGGATGTTTAAAGCTAAAATATGGTAAATTGGATTTAGCGTAAACACCTTGATTGTAAATTCCTTGGGATTTGAGATAAGAAACTAGTGATGATCTCGTTTTAGCTTGATTTATAAGTTGTTTTGTCCATTCTCTTGAAATTGGAAAGTTAACGGGTTCATTCTTGATTAATTGAATAGTTTTCCCATTGTCATTAATTTGGAAGCCGCTTACTGCAACGAAGCGCTCTGCATTGCAGCCTGTACTGTCAATACATCGTGAAACTAAAATTCCAAAGACATTATAATGGGAATTGAGTAATTGTGAAAGCTGTGCCTGGTTATCAGATTGCAAAGGTTCCTTGATAGCATCTGGGAGGACATTAGCAAGAAGATTAAAATCAATTGTTTGCGTATTGTAAATAGTAGACTTCCAGTATGAACGATAATTGAAGTAGTTGAGTAGCACGCTTACCCCTAGCCCTAGAGAAGCAATAAGCAATTGATTTCTGAGCTTTGTTTGCCGGTGAATGTGATCAGAAGCATTGCCCCGGCTCTTGAGTCTTTGAAGAATTGCTGAGGAGCGAATAAAATCTGGAATTTTCGGCATTAACATGAGGATGTGACTGTACAGAATTCGTCAATATAAAGACAATAGCTGTTTATTGCTTGATCTTATCAGCTCTGAAGCTTGGCCGCCTTGAGCTTGTGGAGCAGGGCCTGCAGTGCCTGGCGGCGGGCTCGCAGGGCACCTTTGCAGCAGCCACGTCCCTTGAGGGACTTACGGGAATGGTGCTGCCAATTGGGGGTGTGGGCCATCGAATCGACTCGGTTCTGGGCTCAGTGTGGGCGGGATTTTTCGCTCCTCCCAATTTTCCGTGCGAAGGACGGATCAAAGCTTGATGGTGTCCTCTGTTCAACGCTTCATCCCTGTTCTAGGGCTGGATTTGGCCGTTGTCGGTCCTTCGCAGCGCCCTTCGGGCTGAAACAGCCCACTGACCCCAGCATGACGTCAGTTGAACCCCTGGCTGATGACCTTCATTCTTCCTCTCCATGTTCTGCATCGCGAAGTGCACCGATTCCGTGGGGTGGTGGATCGCTTCGGCAGTTTCCGCTGTGACGAAGAATCAATTCAGACTCTCTGCATCCGTCAGCTTCACCATGCTCGCAGCAATCGTCCTGTGCTACCTGCCCATTGGTGGTTCCGGCTGAGGGAGGGCTGGACCATGGCGGGAATCCAGACTGGTGATGAGGTGATCTTCACTGCCAAGGTTCAGCGCTGCACCAAGGGACTGGATCAGTACGGCGAGCCCAGTGCCAATGATCCCCGTGGACGCCGCCAGGTGATTGGCCTCGGCAACAGGGTTCGCGATGTGGTGGTTAGCCGCCGAGGGCTGATCCCATCGAGCCGCCCGCAACGGTTGAAGGCCCTGGAGGAGGAGATTGAAGGGTTGCGCCTGCAGCTCAGCCAGGCTCGATCCGCCCGGGCGTTCGGGCTGTTACAAGCTCACGCTGCGATGAATCGCCCCCATCTGCTCAGTCCACCGCTCGATGGCTGGGATCGGTGCCAGCCCTTGGGTCAGCCCGAGGAACTGCGGACCGCACACTGACCCCCCCCCCTTTCGTCCTTCGCAGCACGACAATTGCCGTGGGCCCAGCCCCGCGGGACGCTGAACCCCTGCACACCTCACCATGCCTGAACCGCTCCGCTGCCATCTGCTGATCGGCCCGCCCGCCAGCGGCAAGACCACCCTCGCCGCCGTGATGGCCGAGCGCTTGGCCGCCCGTGGGGAGGTCGTGGAGGTGTTCTCCACTGACCGGATCCGCGAGGAGCTCTACGGCGATGCCACGATCCAGGGCTTCTGGTCGGCGATCGAAGCGCGCCTGCATGGGCGGATCGTTGCGTGCATCGAGCGCGGCGTTGGCGTGATCGTGGATGCCACCCACGCCAGGCGTCCCTGGCGCCTGGCGATCACCCAGCGGCTCCCGCTGCCCCGGCCGGTGCAGTGGATCGGCTGGCAGCTCACCACTCCGCTGGAAACCTGCAAGCAGTGGAATCGCCGGCGGGAGCGGCGGGTGCCCGATGCGGTGATCCATTCCTTCGCCGCCTCCCTGGCTGATGCGATTTTCCAGCCCGCCCGAGCCGAGGGCCTGGCCGTGCTCGTGGACCTCGACCCTTCCGCCCACACCGACGTGGCTGCCGCCGTGGAGCAGGAGCTAAGCCGCCTCGATCGGCGCATCGCCGCGTCGCGCAACCGCGAACTGGGTCACCAGTTGCATG
Source organism: Synechococcus sp. CS-1329 (assembly GCF_025128055.1). GTDB lineage: Bacteria > Cyanobacteriota > Cyanobacteriia > PCC-6307 > Cyanobiaceae > Regnicoccus_A. The sequence continues at coordinate 3,727 of NZ_JAHLYS010000015.1, forward strand.
GCTATTCGCGCCTGCTCGATTACGAGCGGCTGCTGCATCTGCTGCAGCTGCTGATGCGCTTCCCCGATCTCGAGGCCCGTGATGGCGCCACCCGCTCCGCCCTCGAGCAGATCTGCAATCCCCTCCCCCAGGGTGAGCTGGCCGAGCGGGCGGCCGCATACCTCGCTGCCCTGCATGGCGATTGCTACGCCGATCCCACAGCCCTGGCCGCCGATCTGGACTGGCTGGAGCGGGAGGGCTTCTTTTCGGTGCTGCCCGCCCAGGCGCCGATCAGCCCGCCGCTGGCCGCTGGCCGGGTGGAGGCCAACGGCGGCGGCTGGCCCCAGGAGGGCGACGCCAAGGTGTTCGTGCGTGTGCTCACGCTGATCCGCCACATCCTTCAGCACCCCTTTGATCGGGCGGACGGCAAGCCGGTGCAACAGCACCTGATGGAGCAGCTGCACGAGCTCGACGCCTCCACCTACACCCCCCAGAGCGGCGCCACCCTGCGGCGTGACATCCAGAAGGTGCTGACCCCCTACGGCTTCCGGCCCCCGGGTGAAACCGTGCGCCAGGGCTATGCGCTCGGCACGGCCCTGCTCTCGGCGTCGCAGTTGCGGGATGCCGTGGCCCTGCTGCGCAGCACGGCAGCGCAGCTGGGTGATCCGGTGCAGCAGCAGTTGCTCGGGGATCTCGAGCGCCGGCTGCAACAGGGGGGGCTGGAGCTGGAGGGTTCCGCCAGCGTGCGCCGCATCGCCAACCGTTCGATCGTCGATCCGGCCCTGGTGCGCAGCACGTCCCTGGCCTGCGCCGACCAGGCCCGGCGCTTGGAGGAGGCGATCCTCAAGGGCAACCGTGTGGTGCTCGGGCGCCTGGCCTCCGCCGCCCGCTTCAACGACAGCGACGTCAGCAAGGGAGAACGGATGTGGCCGCTGCAGCTGGTGTTCCACAACATCGGCTGGTATCTGGCCTATGAACTCGAAAGCGCCGGCCGGCCCGAGGGCCTGATCCGCACCGAACGGGTTGATCGGCTGGAGCTCCGCGAGGTTCACAGCGGCTTCCGCCAGGCGCCGGCCCAACGCCAGCGCAGCCTGCAGCGCCTTGATCGGCTGCTGCGCCACACCAGTGGCATCTACTGCGGCGACGACCTCGACGCCCAGCTGGCGATCGGCGGCACCGACCCGCTGGCCCGCCAGCGAACCCTGCAGACCCTGCGCTTTCGCTGCACCCCCTATGTGTTCTCGTTTCTGCGCGAAGGCCTGCAGCGCTTCCCGCTGGAGTGCATCCGCCTCTCGAAGCCCCGGCCCGGTGAGCAGTGGTGGCGCCACCGCGACGCCCCCCATGAGCTGGAGCCCGGCGACGGCAGCCATCCCTATCCGATCGAGATCGACCTGCCCCCCTGGACCCTCGCCGGCGACATCGACCTGCGCCGCTGGCTGTTCGGCTTCGGCCACGGCGTGATCATCGACGGCCCTGAGATCCTGCGCCGGGATCACCGGCAGCGGGCCGAAGAAGTGGCGGAGCTGTATGCGCAGACTGCTTGAGGAAACCGTCCGTCGTCCGGCGCGCCTCTCACTTCCGCTGGCAGACAGGCTTTTGTTGATCACGGGTGACGCCACTCAGCGCGATCGGCTGTTTCAGCACGGGAATCACTGGGGAATGGCTGGGGCGGGATCAAGCTGAACGGCCAGTTCCACACCCTCTGGCCAGCGACCAGCCGCTTTCGCCGCTGTCAGCATGGCCCCAAGCGTTGGTTGAGGCCTCGAATGCTCAGCAGTTCCTCCAGGGCGCTTGAGATTGTGCGGGTGGTGTCGCAGCACCAGTGGGACTATCTGCTGGGTCTGCTGAGCGCCCAGCTTGGTTCCGTGCCCGCCGCTCAGCCCAGCCTGCCGGCACCGGAGGTGCTCTGCCGCATGCTCACTGAGCTGGGGCCGGTGTTCGTGAAGGTGGGCCAGCTGCTCAGCACCCGCCCCGATCTCCTTCCTGATCGCTACATCCGCGCCCTGGGCACGCTTCAGAGCGCCGTGCCACCAGCCCCGTGGAGCGAGGTGGAGACCCGTCTGCTGGAGCAGTGGCAGCGGCCGGCTGATCAGGTGTTCGCCCGATTTGACACCACGCCGGTGGCCGTGCCGTGGCCGTGAAGGTGCTGCGCCCGGGCATCGAGCGCCAGGTGGAGGAGGACGGCCAGCTGCTGCGCCAGATCGCGGCCCTCGCCGCCCAGACGCCGCTGGGATCCAGCTACGACCTGCCCGGTCTGGCTGAGCAGATGGTGACGTCCCTTGAGGGTGAGATTGACTTCCGCCGCGAGGCCGGCAACACCGAGCGGCTGGCGCAGGTGCTCAAGCGCTCCAGCTTCGTGGGCGATGGCCGCCTGCGGGTGCCGCAGCTGTACCAGGAGCTCAGCGGGCCGGCGGTGCTGGTGCTGGAGTGGCTGGAGGGTGATCCGATCCTCAGTGATGGGGCCAGGGTGGCCCTGGAGCAGCGCTCCGGTGGGGTGGAGGCCGCCACCGATGCCCTGCTCGGTGCCTTCGTGGAGCAGTTCTTCGTGGAGGGCTTCTTCGATGCCGATCCCCATCCCGGCAACCTGATGGTGGCGGCCGACGGCACGATCACGCTGCTGGATCTGGGCATGGTGGGCAGCTTTGATCCCCGCACCCGCACCCTGGTGCTGGATCTGGTGCTGGCCCTCATCAATGAAGATCCCGCCCGCGCGACGGATCTGCTGGTGCAGCTGGCGCCGCCGCAGGCCAGCAGCGTCGATCGCCGTGGGCTGCGCCGGCAGCTCGATCAGCTGATCCGCGCCAACTTCGCCAAGCCACTGCAGCAGCTCAACTTCGCCCTTTTCCTGGGGGATCTGCTCCAGATCGCCAGCCGCACCGGCCTGCAGGTGCCCGGCAATCTCGGCCTGTTCGTCAAGGCGATCACCAACCTGGAGGGGGTGGGCCGGGCCCTGGCGCCGGAGTTCAGCTTCACGGAGGCGATGAAGCCCCTGGTGGGTTGGCTGATGGCCCGCGCCCTGCTGCTGCCCCAGCAGCGGGTGATGCAGTTCGGCCTCGATCTGCGCGCTCTGCTGCTCGACTCCCCGCGCCAGCTCAGTGGGCTGCTGCAGCGCTTCAGTGGTGATGAGCTGGTGTTCTCCTTTCAGCTGCAGGGTCTGGAGCGGCTGCTGGCCAACCTCGATGTGCTCTCGCGCCGCATCGCCCTCTCGATCCTGGTGGCGGCCCTCCTGCTCAGTGCCACGGTGATGGCCACCCAGTCGGAATTGCAGCTGCTGCGCCAGGTGAGCCAGGGCCTGTTCGTGGCCGCCAACGTGCTGGGGGTGTGGCTGGTGGTGTCGCTGATGCGCTCCGGCCGCCGCTGAGGTCCGATGGCTGTGGATGGCCATCGCTGGGATCGCTGGTGTCGCCAGGGCCCATGATCACCCCAGCCGCTCCCCCACCGCCACCCCCAGCTGCTGGATCAGGGCCTCGCCCGCCGCGGCACGCTTGCCCTCCAGCTGGGCCGCGCTGATCAGCACGGGGCAGCCGCCCGTGGCCACCACCAGGCCCACGCCGCGCACCAGCTCCAGCACCTCGCCGGGCTCAGCCGCGTGGGCTGCCGCCAGATCTGCCGACTCAGGCTCGCCCCGGCGCTGCGCCAGCTGGGCGGCGGCGGGCGTGAGCTGATCGCTCAGGCGTTGCACCAGGGGTTCGCTGGCCAGCAGCTTCAGCCGCCGTTGGCCCCAGGTGCTCTGGGCTCCGGGATGCAGACCCATCACGCGGCGGTGAATCGCCAGCGCCGAAGCGCTCCAGTCGATCTGGGCATCCTGCTTCTGCAGCAGCCGGGCGTGGCAGAGGCCGTCTTCGGCCTGGGGTGTGAGGCCCAGCCGCCGCCAGCGCTCGGCCTCGGGGCCCGGCCCTGCGGCGGCAATCCGTGGCATCGCCTCCACCAGCAGCTCGGCGCTGAGCTGGCTCAGACGCGCCCCCAGCTGGCTGGCGTTCTCCAGCAGGCCGATCGCGAGGCGCCGCTCCAGCAGCACCGGCCCCGTGTCGAGGCCCTCCTCCATGGCCATGATCCCCACGCCGGTTTCTGCGTCGCCTTCGATCAGGCACCACTGGATCGGGGCGGCACCACGCCAGCGGGGCAGCAGCGAACCGTGGCCGTTCCAGCAGCCCAGCGGCGGCTGGGCCAGCACCTCCGGCGGCAGCAGCTGCCCGAAGGCCACCACCACCGAGGCCTCCGCCCCCAACGCCGCCAGCTGCGCCTGCAGTTCCGGTTCACGGCGGATGCGGCTGGGGGTGAACACCGGCAGCTCCAGCTCCAGCGCCTTGGCTTTCACCGCTGAGGGCACCAGGGCCGAACCCCGTCCGCGGCGGCGATCGGGTTGGCTCACCACCCCCACCAGCTCATGGCCCGCCGCCACCAGCGCCTCAAGGCTGGGCACCGCGTAGGCCGGGGTGCCCCAGAACAGGATCTTCATCGCCGGCTCCTCGTCTGGCGGGCCTCAGGCGTCGCCGGTGATCGAGAGCCCATCCACCCACACCAGCGGGCAGACGCCATCGGGGGTGACCTTGGCCTCGCCCTCGAAGCCCAGCAGACCCTTGAGCACGGCGCGGATGTCGCCGGCCACGGTGGCGGCTTCGATCGAGCGGGCTTCACCGCCCTGGATCAACCAGCCATCGAAGGGAAGGGAGAAGGATCCCTGGCTGGCCTTCACGCCGGCATGGAGCGCCGAGAGGGAATCGATCCAGACGATCCCCTCCTGGCTGAAGCGATCGAGACCCTGGGCACCGGCCTGCTCGCCGCTGGGGCCGGCGGGGCCGATCTCGAACCAGTGCGGTCCCACCGACACCTTCGCCCCCAGGCCGGCATGGCCGGTGGGCGCCACGCCGAAGGCGCGGGCCGTGGCCTCCGAATGCAGGAAGTGGCGCAGAATGCCGCCCTCCAGCAGCGGCAGCCGCGCCACCGGTGTGCCCTCGCCATCAAAGCTGGCGGCACCGATGTTGCCGGGGTGCAGGCCGTTGTCGTGGATCGAGAGGAAAGGCACCGCCAGCTGGCTGCCCAGCGACTCGCGCTGGCTGAGGCTGACGCCATCGAGCACCGCCCGGGCATTGAACAGGCCGCTGAAGGCGCCGATCAGATCGAGGAACGCCTCGGGGCTGAACACGCAGGTGTAGCGACCGGTGCTGATCGGTGCGTAGTCGAGGTGCTGGATCGTGCGCTCCGCCGCCTCCTCGATGCAGCCGGCCACATCCAGCTGTTCGGCGCCGTAGGCCAGGCGCACGGCACCGCTGCTGCGGGGCTTGCGGCCAGCCTCCTCGGCGCGGGCGTAGAGGTAAAGGCTGGCGGTGCTCAGCTGCTGCTCGCGGCAGGCCCCCTCGCTGTTGAGGTAGAGGCGCTGGCTGTTGCGCTGCGCCAGACCGTTGTAAGGAACGGTGCTGATGGCCGGGTGGCGGCCCAGCAGCTCGGCCTCAGCCAGCTTGAGGGTGTCCAGCAGCTCGAGGATGCCCCTGGGTTCACTGATCGGTTGCTCCAGCTGGGCCAGCGGCGCCGTGGCCAGGGGCGAGAAGCCGGGGGTGTCATCGGGATTGCCGTAGCGGCTGGCCTCACTGGCGCCGGCCAGAGCGCGGGCCAGGCCCGCAGGGGAGAGATCGGAGGTGCTGGTGATGCCCACCAGGCCGTCGCTGTTCCAGGCCCGCACGGTGATCGAGCTGCGCTGGGCGCCCTTGAGCTGCTTGGCCTCACCCCGGTCCACCTGCACGGAGGTGTCGGTGCTGCAGGAGGCGCCCAGGTCCCAGCGGCTGACGCCCAGTTGCGTGGCCAGTGCTTGCAGCTGATCGGCCAGCTCACTGGCGTGCAGGGCGCTGGGGCTGACGCTGCTGGTGCTGGCGGTGATGGTGTCGGTTCCCATGATCAGCGGCCTCCCACGGTGATGCTGTCGACCTTGATGTGGGGCTGGCCCACGGTTACGAAGATGCTGCCGCTCACCGAGCCGCAGAAGCCGGCGGCCAGCTCCAGATCGTTGGCGCACATCGAGATGCGTGGCATCACTTCTTTGGCCTCACCGATCAGCGTGGCCCCCTTCACGGGTTTGCCCAGCTGGCCGTCTTCGATCAGATACCCCTCCTCCACAGCGAAGTTGAACTGACCGGTGGGTCCCACACTGCCTCCCCCCATCGACTTGCAGTAGAGGCCCCGATCCACCGAGCCGATCAGCTGCTCGGGGCTGTGGGGACCGGCGGCGATGAAGGTGTTGCGCATGCGGCTGGCGGCGGCGAAGTTGTGGCTCTGGCGGCGGCCGCTGCCGGTGCGGGCATGGCCGGTGCGCAGTTCGCCGGCGCGGTCGGAGAGGAAGCGCTGCAGCACGCCGTTCTCGATCAGCACCGTGCGCTGGGGCTCCATGCCCTCGTCATCCATCGAGAGGCTGCCGAAGGCCCCGTCACTGAGCCCTTCATCCACGGCGGTGACCGCCTCATGGGCGATGGTCTTGCCCACCTGATCGGCGAAGGGGGTGGTGCCGCGCTCCACCTGGGTGGTTTCCAGCAGGTGGCCGCAGGCTTCATGGAAGATCACGCCCCCGAAGCGATTGGCCAGCACCACCGGGTAATTGCCGGCCTCCACATACTCGGCGTAGAGCATCGAGCGGGCACTGGCGCAGAGATCGATCGCCGAGGCCTCCGCATCCCACTGGCGCAGGTCATCGGGGCGGCCGGAGCTGCCGTAGCGGCGCCCAAGGCTGGCGCGGTGGTCGCCGTCGGCCGCCAGGGCGTTGATCCCCACCGACTGGTGCAGGCGGATGTCGCGGGCGAAGGTGCCATCGCTGGCGGCCACCAGCACCTCCTGCCAGTCGCGGGCGTAGCTGCCGCGGCGGGCCTGGAGATGATCTCCGTGGCGGTTCAGCAGGGCGGTGGCCTCCAGCAGCCGAGCCGTGGATTCATCCAGGCCAGGGCAGTGCTGCAGCCAGCTCTCCTTGCTGGTCCCGTGGTCGCGCAGCGGGGCCAGGCCGGCGAAGGCGTGGCTGCCGAGGCTGCTGCGGCTGAGGCCCAGCATCCCCAGGGCCTGATCCAGGGCCTGCAGCAGGCCCGCTTCACTCAGGTCGTTGGTGGAGACAAAGCCGTCGCGGTCGCCGAGGAACACCCGCAGGCCCGCCCCTCGCCCGAAGGCCGGGCTGACATTGGTGATCCTCTCCTGCTCGGCCAGCAGCCCGATGTGATCGGTGCTCTCAAGGAACACCTCCACCAGGCCGGCACCGGCTGCGGCACCCGCAGCCAGGACGGTTTCAAGCCGCTCACGCCAGCGCAGATCAAGGCTGTCGCCCGCGAGGGCACCCGTGAGTGAAGGAGAGGGAGTGGCTAGCAAGACGGTTCAGAGAGGGCCGCCAGGCTAACCAGACCAGACCTCAACGCACGGCGGGCTGGAACTCCTCGCTGCGGATCGGTGCCATCAGGAACAGCTTGGCCATCTCCAGACCATTGGCCATCCAATGGGGCAGCTTGCGCAGAGCCCTGATCGGAGCCGGGCCACCCTTGGCGTCAGCCTCGCTGAGGGCGGCGTTGTTGGTGACGATCCGCTCCAGGCGCGTGTAGAACTTGGGATGCTCCACATTGAGCACCACGGGGAACACCCGAGCCGACGTTTCGTTGGTTTTGGCGATCACCATCTTGTCGTACTCGCGAGCATCGAGGCCCAGTGCTTCGTAGAACTCCTTGCGGGCCACATCGCGCACATACATGGTGGCGAACACCGCCAGCAGGAAGAAGCGGCACCACAGCCTCGACTGCAGACCGCGAACGGTGTCGGGCTGGGCCTTCATCAGGGCATCGAAGAAGTCGCCGTGGCGGTTCTCGTCTTGGCACCAGTTCTCGAAGAAGTTGAAGATCGGGAAGATCTTGCTCTCGGGATGCTTCTGCAGGTGACGGTAGATGGCGATATAGCGCCAGTAGCCAATCTTCTCGGAGAGGTAGGTGGCGTAGAAGATGAACTTCGGCTTGAAGAACGTGTACGACTTATTGGCCGTCAGGAAGCCCAGATCCAGCTGCAGGCCGAAATCACCCATCGACTTGTTCAGGAAGCCGGCATGGCGGGCCTCATCGCGGGCCATGTGGGCAAAGCACTCGGCCAGCAGCGGGTTCTTGTCCTTGATCCGGCGGCTGAGTTCCTTGTAGAGCAGGAAGCCGGAGAACTCGGAGGTGCAGCTCTGCTCGAGGAATTCCACGAACACCTTGCGGGTTTCGGGATCGAGCTTGTCGGCAGCACCTTCGAATTCCTCGTTGCGCACGAAGTGATGACGGTTGTAGTCCTTGCGGAACTCCTCGCAGATCGCTTCGAGCTCCTGCTCGTTGGGCCGCAGATCCATGGCGGCCATCGCCTCGAAATCCGTGGTGTAAAAGCGCGGGGTGAGGATCGTGTCCTTCACCGGCTGCTTGAAGGCCGTGGACTCAGCGGCGTTGGTGCCACGGGTGGCGGAGGGCGCAGCGACGGGGGGCACCATGCGGGCAGAACAGTGGAGTGTGCCGCCCATCGTAGGCGGGCTTTCCGCTCAGCTGGCCCGGATGTGAAGCGCTCAGTTGGGGCCCAGCCACTTCTGGCTGTTGAGCCGGGACACCACCCGTGAAATCAGCAGGGCCAAGGTGGTTTTCTTCTCGTCGCTCAGGAACGGCTCCAGCAGGCTGGGTTCGCTGCCCGTCTCCGCCAGGGCGATGGTCTTGGAGCAGCTGATGCTGGCCTCGGTGAAGCAGAGCCAGAAGCGCCTCTCGCCGGGAAAGCTGCCCATCACCTGCCAGCAGGGGCTGCCCACCACCGGCATCGCCCCCTGCTCGAAGCTCAGCTGCGGGGCCGCTCCGCCGAAGGCCTCGATTTCCTTGAGCAGGGCCGGCAGGAACAGCTCGGGAATGAATTCCGCGAAGGGCTTGTCTTCCGGAGCCGGTGGCTTGACCTTGGCGGGTGTCGGTGCGGGGCTGGCGGAATCGCTCACGGGCTGGAGCCTCAGCTCAAAACACTCCCACAACTTTAGTCATCCCTGGCGGTCCGATTTGTTGCTGGACGCCGGCTCCCCTGGGCAGCTCCGCTTCACCAGTCGTCGCTGGGGGGCGTGTCCCAGCCCTCGGCGTCGCCATGGCCGGCGCCGGCTGTGGTGGTGGTGGCTGCGGCTGGCGCTGCTGCCGGTTGGGCGCTGACGCCTGGGCCGCTGCCCTTGCGCAGGATGCGGAACGGCACCGAGAGGGTGGGGGGCGGATCCTGCGGGCCTCGCTCGGGGCCGGCGTAGGCGGCGGGCGGGTCTTGCCGCTCCTGCCGCTCCTGTCGCCCTGGCCTGACCCGTGGTTCCGGCTGCTCATCCCAGGGCTCCGGCTGCTGGCGCCGCTCGACCGGTTGCTGCAGGGCCAGGGCCGTGAGGCCGGCGCTGAGGGCGGCGCCGCCGCTGGCTGCCAGGGCCATCCAGACCCCGATCGGCAGGGCCGGGGAGGTCCAGATCAGCAGGCGCAGGCGGTTGGAGGGACTGGGATTCAGGGCCGCCACCAGCAGCACCGCCAGCAGTGGGGCCAGCAGAGGCAGGAGCAGGAGGCGGTAGAGCACGGAGGGAACAGTCCGGAGATCAGACCGGCGGGCAGGACTCAGAGACTGGCGGCGGCGGTCACCGGACCATCCCAGCGGCGCAGGGAGCCGAGGTCGTAGCCCAGGCCATCGAACACCCGGATCACCAGAAAATCGACCATCTCCTCCAGGCTGGTGGGACGGTGATACCAGGCGGGAATCGGTGGGGCGATGCGCGCACCCGCCTCCGCCAGGGTCGTGAGGTTGCGCAGATGCACCAGGCTCCAGGGCATTTCGCGGGGGGCGATCACCAGGGGCCGCCCCTCCTTGAGGTGCACATCGGCCACCCGCTCCACCAGGTCGAGGGCCACGCCGCTGGCGATCCGCCCCACCGTGCCCATGCTCGCCGGCAGGATCACCATGCCGCGCGTGCGGAAACTGCCACTGGCGATCGCCGCCGCCTGATCGTTCCAGCGGTGACAGCGCAACTGGCCCGTGGAGATGCCCGTGCGCTCCCGCCAGAAGCGGGTCTGCAGGTCGGGTTCGGAGGGAATGCGCACCCCCTGCTCCGCCAGCCAGACCCCGATGGCCCCGCGGCTGGCCACCAGTTCCACCGTTTCACCGGCCTCCAGCAGCAACTGCAGACCCCGCTCCGCCAACGGCATGGCGGAGGCACCCGTGACCGCCAGCACCACCGGATCCATGGCTCAGTCCTCCCCGTCGTCGCTGGTTGGATCAGCCTCTGCGCCGCTCTCGTCGTCGCCCTCCGGCAGCAGCACGGCCAGATCGATCTGATGGCGCAGGGCATCCACGTTCTGGATCTGCACCTCCACCTGATCGCCGAGCATGTAAGTGCGGCGGTTCTTGCGGCCCACCAGACGGTTCTGGCGGGAGCGGTATTCGTACCAGTCGTCCTTGAGGGAACTGACGTGCACCAGCCCCTCCACCTGGGAGGGGGGGATTTCGACGAAAAAGCCGTAGCTCTGCACGCCGCTGATCACACCGGTGAGGGTCTGACCCACCAGGGGTTCCGCCGCCCGGGCCTGGGCCATGGCCAGCAGATCGGCCTCCACGTCGGCGGTGAAGCGCCCCCGGCCGTTCAACCGCTGCAGCATCGACTCGCTGCGCCCCTGCTGCAGCTCGCTCAGCTGGGTGGGGGTGAGCAGGGGCCAGTCGATCGTGCCGTGGCAGCTGGCGCTGGCCAGATCCACCCGGGTCTTGTGGCGGACGCTGGGGCGGTCCTTGCCCTCGGTGAGCAACAGCACCAGCAGCTGCTGGTTCCAGAGATCGGCGTAGTGCAGTGCGGGCAGGCACCAGGGGGCGTAGGCCGCCGGTTCAGCGGCGAGGCCATGGGCGCCTGGGCTGGCGCTGAGCTGAATCGGTGGGATCACCTCACTGAGCTGACGCTGCAGCACCCGGCTGCGATCGGTGGCCGCGAAGGTGGCCGCCAGGTCCCGCGGGGCGGGGGCATTGCCGTCTTCGCTGAGTTCCACGGGGATGTCGAGGCCGAGGGCCGCCTTGGCCACCTCGTTGATCTCACTGCCGTCGGCTGGCGGGTTGACCGCATAGAGGGCCGGCAGCCCCAGGGCACAGAGGTGGCTGCCGAGGGCGCGGCTGGCCAGGATCAGCAGTTCCCGCAGCAGGGCGGTGGGCTGGTGCTCGGGCAGCTGCACCATCCAGCCCGAACGGCGCTCCTCAGGCGAGGGAACGCAGAGATCGCCGAGGGATTCGAGGCTGGGGCGGGGCAGACCCAGCTCCAGGGAGCCGCTCTCCAGCCGCCGCTGACGCAGCAGGGCGGTGATCTCCAGCAGCCGCTCGAGCTGCGGCAGCTGCTCCTTGATCGGCTTGAGCGCCGCCGGGATCGTGCGGGCCTTGGGCTTGCGCTCCGCCAGGGCCTGCAGGGCGGTAGCCTCCACCACCGCGTCCACCTGGATGGTGATGAGGGCAAAGCGGTAGTCGCTCAGTTCCCCCTGCTCGTTGCAGCTCAGAGCCACCGAAACGGCGGCATTGGTTTCACCGGGCTTGAACGCAGCGGCCTTGCTCAGGGCCGGGCTGAGCAGCGGCAGCCAGCGACGACCCAGGCAGATCGATTCCCCCTGCTCCCGCAGCCAGAGATCGAGGCTGCCGCCGGGGCTGAAGCGTTCCGCCAGTGCCGGCACGTGGATCCACAGGCGCAGGCCGCCATCGCCCTCCTCCAGGGAGATGGCGGGCAGGATCGGGGCGTCGCTGCCACTCCAGCCATTGAGCACCAGGGTGGGCAGGGCCGTCAGGTCAGCGCGCTCTTTGTCGCTGGGGGCCTTGAGGCTGGAGCGTGGCGCCGCTGGCCGCTGGCGCAGGCCGTGCTTGGTGAGCAGCAGATCCAGATCGGCCTCCTCGCCGCCGTTGATCGGCAGACGCCGCTCCACGTGGCCCAGGGGCGGGAACTGCGCCACCGGATAGCGGTCCAGCAGCACTTCCACCACCGACTGCTTCTCGGCGTCGAGGTAGCTGGCGTCGGAGCCCGGCAGCTCCACCGAGGTCAGCAGCCGGTCGTCGAGGGGCACCGCCAGCAGCCGGTCGTCCTGTTGTTCCACCTGGGCCAGCAGGTGGGTGGTGGCCCGCTCGAGGATGCACTGAACCCCCCCCTCCGGTGAGCGGCGGCGGCCGCCCTCACGGGTGATGCGCACCAGCACCCGATCGCCGTTCCAGGCGTGGTTGAGCTGGTGGTCGCGGATGTAGATGTCCTCACCGCCGTCCTCGCGCAGGGCGAAGCAGAAGCCCTTGCTGGAGCAGCGCAGGCGTGCCTCGATCAGGGTGTCGTCCTGGCGGCGCTGGATGCCGTCTTCTGTTTCCACCAGCACCCCCAGCCGGCTCAGGCCCTCCAGGGCGATGCGCAGCTGAGATTGATCCGGCTTGAGGCTCAGGCCCAGCGCTTTCTCCAGCTTGGCCACCGGCAGGGCGTCGGCGGCGGGGAGCTGCTCGAGCAGGTGGGCGACCGTGAACTTCATCAAAACGACAGGGCGGAGTTGGAGGTGAGGCGCGCGGCATGATGCCGGCAGGGGCGTGCAGCGAAGCCCCGGGGCATCGATGTCTCCGGGCACAACTTTACGGAGCGTCGGTTCCCGAACGCAGGATCAGCCGCAGGCCGATCACCAGGAAGCCCAGGGAGGCCGCCAGCTGCAGGGCATCGGCGGGGATGACGCTCGAGAGTGAGCCGCCCGCCAGGGCCCCCAGCAGGCTGGCGAGCACCAGGGCGCCGGCGCTGCCGAGGAACACCGCCAGGGTGTTGCTGGAGGTGCCGCTGATGGTCACGATCGTGAGCTGGGTCTTGTCGCCCAGCTCGGCCACGAACACGGTCAGGAAGGTGGAGGCCAGGAGGGGGAGCTGCATCGCGGCGCCGGGGGCTCAGGGGTTGGGGAGATCGATGACGGGCCGGAGCAGGCCGAGGCTGGCCTGACCTCCCAGAAAGAGGCCCAGGGACACCATCAGGACGCCGGAGATGCGCTCCAGGCGCTGGGCCGGCAGCACCGCCGCCAGCCAGCGCCCCAGCAGCACGCCCACCAGGCTGGAGCAGATCAGGGCCAGGGCGGCGCCGGCGAAGACCACTCCGGGCCGTCCGGATTCAGCGGAGAGCAGCAGCGCCGCCAGCTGGGTCTTGTCGCCCAGCTCAGCGAGAAACACCGTGGTGAAGGTGGTGGCGGCCACCGATACAAAATCCGATGGGTCGGCGCTGCCGGTGCTGGCGTCAGGGTCAGCGCAGGCCTCAGGGCTGGCGCTGAGATCGGAATCGACGGGCTCGCTCATGGCTGGGTCTGGTGCTTGTTGGGGCCAGGGGACTGAGGGTGGCCACCAGGCTGACGGGTGGCCCGCTCGAAGCGGCGCATCACCACCGAGCGCCCCCCATATTCCTCGCGGATCTGCTGGCGGCAGCAGCCGATCGCAAAGGCTTCCCCCTGATCGTCCGGGACGGCGAACAGCTGGGCAAGGGCACCGACCCGGCAGAACTCGGGGCGATCGGCATAGATGCGGCAGCTTCTGGAGCCCGTGTTGAAGTGACGGCACCAGCCGTCGGCTCCCACCATCGAGAGGTAGAGCTGGCGCTGCTCCTCGCTGAGGGCCTCGAGGGCTTCACTGCGCTGCTCCGGGTCCAGGCGGCAGCAGGCGCCGCAGCCGCTGATGCAGCTCCAGTGGGGTCCGGCGCCCATCCGATCGCCTCCAACGGCTGTGACAAGGCGTCACAGTGGCATGGGAGCACCGGCGCCTGCGAGCCAGGTGAGGCCTACGCTGAGCGCTGGACAGTCTTTATCTGAGCGCCGCATCCATGGGAATCGATTTCCATCTGATCGCCAACTTCATGGCGCTGGCCCTGATCACCCTGGCGGGCCCAGCCGTGATCTTCATCCTCTTCTACAGGCGCGGCGCCCTCTGAACCGGCCTCAGGCCTGAAGGCCCAGGGCCAGGGCCGCCTGGTCGATCAGGCCGAGCAGGTAAGCCGGCTGATCAAGCGCCGGGAGCTCCACATGGAGTTCCCGGCCTTCTTCGTTGCGGATCAGCACTCCATCCCCCTGGCGCCGGCACCAGTAGGAGCGCTGGCGCTGCTTGAGCAGCACCGTGCCGCCGCCACTGCCGCGCAGGCCCAACAGCTCCAGTTGCAGGCGCTCCTCCCCCTGCCAGTTGTCGCTGCGCAGGCGGTAGGCCACATCCACCAGTTCCGGCACCGTGCCCTCCCCCTGCCAGCGCCAGGCGATCGCCCGCAGCCGGCAGTCCCCCTGCTCCAGCTCCAGCTGCAGGTGGCCGCCGCGCAGCAGCCGCTGGCTGATCACCCGGCAGGCCTTGCTCCAGAACACCGGCGCCGGCAGTCCTGCCCCCAGGGGTTCAAGCCGCTGCAGCTCGCGCCAGAAGCCCCGGCCGATGCGCTCCAGCTCCAGGCAGGCCTCCGGCTCCACCGGTGAGCCGCTGCCGCGATCGCCCAGCCAGCTGGCGGCCAGCTCGTTGAGCTGCTGATGCAGCTCCGCCAGCCGCTCCGCCCTCACGCTGAAGCCGCCGGCGGCGGGATGGCCGCCGTAGCGCTCCAGCAGGGCGCCGCAGTGGTTGAGGGCCTGATCCACCGCAAATCCCTTCGGGGCCCGCACCGACGCCCGCAGCCGGCCGCCCCCCTCTCCGGCCAGCAGGGCCACGGGCAGGCCATAGCGCTCCACCAGCCTGGCGGCCACGATGCCGATCACACCGTGATGCCAGTGGGTCTGGGCGAGCAGCACAAAGGGGCTGGGCTCGGGGCCATCGGCCTCCACCAGGGCCACCGCCTCCGCCTCGATCGCCTCACAGAGCTCCCGCCGCTGCCGGTTGAGGGCCTCGCAGTCCTGGGCCAGGGCCATGGCGCGCTCGCGGTCGTCGGTGGTGAGCAGATCCACCACCAGGGCCGGATCGCCCAGCCGCCCCACGGCGTTGATGCGCGGTGCCAGCTTGAAGGCCACCGCCGTGGCATCGAGGGGCTCCTCCCCCAGCCCCGCCAGCCGCTGCAGGGCCTGCAGGCCCGGCAGGGGTGAGGCGTGCAGCCGCTTGAGGCCATCGCGCAACCAGCGCCGGTTCACCCCCAGCAGGGGAGCCATGTCGGCCACGGTGCCGATGCAGAACAGATCCAGGGCCATGGCGGTGGCATCGGCTCGGCCCAGCTGGCTGGCGAGCACCATCGCCAGCAGATAGGCCAGCCCCACCCCCGCCAGACCCCGGTAGGGCGAACCCTCGGGGGTGCAGGCCGGATGGAGCAGGGCCAGATAGGGCGGGTGCTCGGCGGGGAGCGTGTGGTGGTCGGTGAGGATCACCTCCACCCCCAGATCCCGGGCCCGCTCCAGGGCCTCCCGGGCGGAGATGCCGTTGTCGACGGTGACCAGCAGGCGCACCCCCTCGCCCCGGAGCCGCTCCACCATGCCGGCATTGAGGCCGTAGCCCTCCTCCTGACGGCTGGGGATGGCGGCCTGGGGACGGGCCCCCAGCCGCTGCAGCACCCCCACCAGCAGGGCGGTGCTGGTCATGCCGTCGGCGTCGTAATCGCCGCAGATCGCCACCGCCTCCGCCGCGGCGCAGGCCCGCACCAGCCGCTCCACCGCCAGCGCCAGATCGGCGAAGTGCTCGCGCGGGTCGGGAGCGGCGGTGGGCTCCAGCAGTTCCTGGATTGCCTCGGGGCTGTCGAAGCCCCGTCGGCGCAGCACCGCCAGCAACTCCGGCGGCAGACCCAGGGCTTCCATGGCGCTGGCCTGGGCCCCGTCGCGGCTGGGGGGCAGGGGTGCGGGCAGTTGCCAGCGCTGCTCAGGCGGTGTGAAGGGCAGGGGAACCTCAGGGCAGTGGGGCCATTTTGACCGGCTCACCTCCAGCTCCTAGCCTCTATGGATGCAAGCCCGTGCCGTCCAGGGTTCCCTGCGCGCCCTGCTCTGGGACGTGGACGGCACGCTGGCCGAAACCGAACTGGATGGTCACCGGGTGGCCTTCAACCGGGCCTTTGCCCAGCTCGGCCTGCCCTGGCGGTGGGACCCAGCCACCTACATCGAGCTGCTGGCGATCAGCGGCGGCCGGGAGCGGCTGCACTGGTTCCTTCAGCATCAGCAGGGCGGGCAGCCCGAGGAAGAGCTGCTGGAGGCCTTACACCGGGCCAAGCAGCGGCACTACCGCCAGCTGCTGGAGGCCGGTGAGGTTCAGCTGCGAGCCGGTGTGCGGCGATTGATCCAGGCGGCGGCGGCGGCCGGCCTGCAGCAGGCGATCGTGACCACCAGCGGCCGCGAGGCGGTGGCCGCCCTGCTGGAGAACCAGCTCAGGGAGTTGAGCGAGCTGCTGCCGCTGCGGATCTGTGCCGACGACGTGACCGCCAAGAAGCCCGATCCCGAGGCCTACCTCCTGGCCCTGCAGCGCCTGGGGCTGGAGCCGAGTGAAGCGGTGGCCATTGAGGATTCCCCGGCGGGCCTGGCGGCGGCCACGGCGGCCGGTCTGCGCTGCCTGGTGACCCTCAGTGCCGCCACTGGCCAGCATCCAGCCGCACAGTTCAAGGCCGCCTCCAGCCTCACCGACGGCCTGGAGCCCACCAGGGTGCTGCGGGGACCGGCTTGTGCCGGCGGCCTGATCACGCTCTCCTACCTGGAGCAGTTGCCAGCGATGCCATGAGTCCGTTGCCCGTGCAATCCACCCGCCTGGAGCAGGCCCTGGAGAGCGGCGGCCGCACGGCTCTCTCCGGATGGCGCGGCAGTTGGCGCCACCGCAGCCTGGCGCTGCTGGCGCTGCTGGTCGGCCTGTTCGCCGGCAACAACGCCACCTCGTTCGTGCTCTACCAACTGGGGCCGCGCCCGCTGGTGGTGCTGCTGCTGGTGGTGGTGGTGGAGTTTCTGGCTCGGCTGCGCAGCCACTGGGTGCGGGGGGAGCCCTCCCTGGGCTGGGTGCTCTGCGACAACCTGCGCCTTGGAGTGGTCTATGCCGTGGTGCTGGAAGGGTTCAAGCTCGGCTCGTGAGCGCTGTCCCCTCCTCCTCTGCCTGGCCCTGGTCCTTCCCACCGGAGCCGCACCGGCGGCTGCTGGCCCGCTGTGGCGTCAGCGATCCGCTCGCCTGGGCCCAGCTGTGGTCTCAGCGCGTCGGGGCCTGGGAGGGCCCACCCCATCCCAGCCTGCTCTGGGGTCTGGTGTTGCCGCTGCTCAGCGGCTGCCATTCCAGGCTCAGCGGCGAAGGCTCCCCGCTGTTGATCGGGCTGAACGGGCCGGTGGGGGCCGGCAAGACCACCCTGGGCCAAACGCTGGAGCGGCTGGCGCCCAGCTTCGGTCTGCGCCTGGCGGTGGTCTCGATCGATGACGCCTACCTGCCCTACGAGCAGCGACTGCAGCGGCTGGCGGGTAACCCCTTCGGCGTCAGCCGCGTTCCGCCCGGCAGCCACGACCTGCCCCTGCTGTTGGAGTGCCTGCGCCGCTGGCGCTCGGGGGAGCCGTTGCAGCTGCCCCGCTTCGACAAGCGTCTGCGCGCCGGCCTGGGCGATCGGGCCGGCTGGCGCCGTTTCGAGGCCGTGGATGTGCTGGTGCTGGAGGGCTGGCTGGTGGGCTGCCGGGCCCTGGGGGAGAGCGCCCTCTCCAGGGCCATGGCCCAGCCGCTGCAGCCGTGGAGCCGGCCGCTCAGCGCCGCAGAACTGGCCTGGTTACCGCGCTGGGACCGGGAGCTGCAGGCCTATCAGCCGCTCTGGGATCAGCTCGATGGGCTGTGGCTGCTCAGACCGAAGTGCTGGAACCTGCCCCTGCGCTGGCGCCTCCAGGCCGAAGCCCGCCAGCGTCGCTGCTCAGGCCAGGCACTCCAGGCCGTGGAGGTGGCGGCCATGGCACAGGCCACCCTGGCCTCGCTGCCGCCGGAGATTTACCAGGAACCCCTGGCGAAATCGATGCCTGGATGCTCAGACGCCCAGGCTCTGATCAGGCTCGATGGCCAGCGCCGCTGCATCTGGAGCGGCCCAGCCGAAGAGGCAGTGTGATCAGCAATCAGCTGCTGAATCAGCTCTCGCTTTCGTCGGCGGATTCGTCAATCGGATAGACGAAGCCCTGGGCCCGGCCACTCAGCACGGCTTTGCCCAGTGACATCGCCTTGCGGGCCGCCACGGTTGCCTTTGCCTTCCAGTGGGCATGGCGCTGATTGCGCTTGCCCTTGGAGGTTTTCTTCTTGGGAACAGCCATCCCGCCCGACCAGCCAAACAACGATCTTCCGCTGTCGTGAGGCCTTTCGTCAAATCGCTAAGCTCAGCGCAGAAGCAGAACCCTGTGAGCAGCCCGCGTCCGGTGCTCCCTCTCTGGCCGGAGGTTGCCCCTGATCTTCTGGCGGCGGCACCGGCCCAGCCGGAGGTCAGCCCCTCACCAGCTCCATCCCCCACCCCAACGCGGGAGGGCGGCCTGATGGGTCGCCTGGTGCGTCCCTCCGAGCCACCGCCCTCCTACAGCGAGCTGCTCAAGCTGATCGAGGGCGGCACGATCAAGGAGCTGGAGCTGTCGCCACGCCAGCGGGAGGTGCAGGTGCAGTTCAAGGACGGCAGCAGCACCCGGGTGCCGGTCTTCGCCAACGATTCGGTGCTGTTGCGCACGGCCGAACAGAGCCGTGTGCCACTCACGGTGCGCGACGACCGCGAGGATGACGCTGCCGCCGGGCTGCTGGTGAATGTGCTGCTGGTGGTGCTGCTGCTGGGTGGGCTCACCCTGTTGCTGCGTCGCTCCTCCCAGGTGGCCAACAAGGCGATGGGCTTCGGCCGCAGTCAGCCCCGCCTGCAACCGGAGGGCGCGGTCACCGTCCGCTTCGAAGATGTGGCCGGCATCAATGAGGCCAAGGCCGAACTGCAGGAAGTGGTGAGCTTCCTGGGTCAACCGGAGCGCTTCACCGCCCTTGGCGCCAAGATTCCCCGGGGCGTGCTGCTGGTGGGCCCTCCCGGCACCGGCAAGACGCTGCTGGCCAAGGCCATCGCCGGCGAGGCCGGAGTGCCCTTCTTCTCGATGGCGGCCTCGGGCTTTGTCGAGATGTTCGTGGGTGTGGGCGCCAGCCGGGTGCGCGACCTGTTCAAGCGGGCCAAAGAAAAGGCTCCCTGCATCATTTTCATCGATGAGGTGGATGCGGTGGGGCGCCAGCGTGGCGCCGGCATCGGCGGTGGCAACGACGAGCGCGAGCAGACCCTCAACCAGCTGCTCACGGAGATGGATGGCTTCGAGCAGAACTCGGGCGTGATCCTGATCGCGGCCACCAACCGCCCCGATGTGCTCGATGTGGCCCTCACCCGGCCGGGGCGCTTCGACCGCCAGATCCAGGTGGACCTGCCCGACCGCCGTGGCCGTGAGGCGATCCTGTCGGTGCACTCCCGCAGTCGGCCCCTGGATCCCTCCGTGTCGCTGGCCACCTGGGCGGCGCGCACTCCGGGCTTCTCCGGCGCTGATCTGGCCAACCTGCTCAACGAGGCGGCGATCCTCACCGCCCGTCGCCAGCGCAGCAGCATCGACGACCAGGCCCTCAGCGATGCCCTGGAGCGCATCACCATGGGCCTGGCGGTGGCCCCCCTGCAGGACAGCGCCAAGAAACGCCTGATCGCCTACCACGAGATCGGCCACGCCCTGCTCAGCTCGCTGGTGCCCCATGCCGACAAGCTCGACAAGGTGACCCTGCTGCCCCGCTCCGGCGGTGTCGGCGGTTTTGCCCGCACCATGCCCGATGAGGAAATCCTCGATTCAGGGCTGATCAGCAAGGCCTACCTGCAGGCCCGGCTGGTGGTGGTGATGGGCGGCCGGGCCGCCGAGCAGGTGGTCTTCGGTCCGAGCGAGATCACCCAGGGCGCCTCCGGTGACCTGCAGATGGCCACGCGCATCAGCCGCGAGATGGTTACCCGCTACGGCTTCTCGCCGCTGGGCCAGGTGGCGCTGGAGGGCGACGGCCATGAGGTGTTCCTCGGCCGTGATCTGCTGCACACCCGCCCCAGCTACGCCGAATCCACCGGCCGTCAGATCGATCTTCAGGTGCGTCATCTCTCCCAGCAGGCCCTGGAGCAGGCCCTCACCCTGCTGCGCCCCCGACGCGCCCTGATGGATGAACTGGTGGAGCGGCTGATTGAGCAGGAAACCCTCGGTGGCGAGGAGTTCCGGGTCATCGTTGATCGCTTCGAAGCCAGTGGCACCCAGCCCGCCGGCTCCGGGCCCCCGGCGGCACTGCCGGTGGCCGGCCACGCCTGAGCCTGATTCGCTGAGCCGGATCAGGCTCAGCGAATCAGCTGAAGCGGATGTCGAGGCTGCGCAGGTAGGTGTGCAGGGCGGCGTCCTGAATCGGCAGCAGCAGCGCGTCTTCGCCGCTCTCGTTGACGTGACCGTGCCAGTGGCCCGGCGGGGTGACGAAGGCCGCCCCCGGCTCCCACTCCATGCGCAGGGGGTTGCGGATCGTGCCATCGGCATTGAGCTCCGGCCCCGAGAGGGTGGCGCAGCCTGGGGTACAGGCGATCACCAGGTCGAGGGCCACCGACTGGTGGCGGTGGGGGGCCTGGATGGCTCCGGCCGGCACCAGCCCGTACATGGCCCAGAGGGTGTGGGTGACGGTGCGGCTCCTGGGCAGATCGCTGTTGGCCAGCAGCAGGCTGAGACGGTTGCTGCGGGCGCTGCTGGGGTCGGCCGCCAGGGCCGCCAGCTCCCGCCGCAGCCATTCCCCCGGGTAGTGGGTGGCCTCGAAGCGGGGCTGATCGGCGCTCACCCCCAGGTGGTTGAGCAGGGGCTCGTCGTGGACCCAGTAGAGGACGCTCTCCTCCTGGGCTTCCAGCTGGGCCGCCTCTCCGCAGGGCAGCACGAAGAGATCCCCCTGGCTCCAGGGCTGATCCAGCGCTCCACCAAGGGCGCCGGCCGGCCGGCGGCAACGGCCGGCCCCACGCCAGACGTAGAACAGGAAGCTGGTGGCGTTGGCCCCGGCGCTGATTGTTTCACCCGCCAGGATGCGGATGAAGTTGGCGCTCAGGGCCGGGCTGGTGGCCGGGCCCCGGCAGCCCAGCTCGTCGCTGAGATCGAGGGGAAGGATGGCGCTGGGACCGCTGGCGTGCAGCTCAGGTCCCCAGCGTCCTTCCGGGATCGGCTCGGTGAGGCCGCGCCGCACCGGATTGGCGGCCTGGCGGTAATCAAAGAGCTGGGCCTTTCCCGCCGCGGCCATCGACAGGACAGCGCTCTGATCCGGCCGCAGGGCCACGGGGGCTTCAGGAGTTTGGGTCATGGATCCAGCCGCGCGCAACGTGTGCTGAGCCTATGGACGATCTCTGCCCCATTGGGTGCTGGCAGGCACACCTGGGCGGGGAAAGCGATCGGCCGCGCCTGCTGATCAGCCGCCGGCCACGGCCGGCACGATGCTCACCTCATCGCCGTCGGCGAGGGCCGTGGCCTGGTTGTCGAGAAAACGGATGTCTTCGCTGTTGACGTACACGTTGAGGAAGCGCCGCAGCTTGCCGTTCTCATCGGTGAGCCTGGCGAGGATGCCGGGGAAGCGCCCCTCCATGGCCTGCAGCAGCCCATCGACGTTGGTGGCCTCCAGCTCCACGCTGGATTGATCTGAGGTGAATTTCTGCAGGGGGGTGGGGATCAGAACCTGAATCGCCATGGCGGAAGTGGAGAGCGGCGCAGCCGCCGGCAAAGGATGGTGGAAGAACTGAGCTGGAGCTTGGGAGTTGTGGGCCTGGGCCCTGGGCAGCGCAACGAGGAGCCCCAGGGAGCCCCATGGGCACGGCCTCAGACGCCGATCGGCTCCCAGCTGGCGCGGTGCAGCGACTGGGCCCGCTCCCAGGCGGCATTGAAGCTGGCGAGCTGGGGCTCGATCGTGTGCGGTTCACCCACGGAGGAGGCCACGGCCTCAGTGGTTTTCAGGCCGTTGCCGGTGATGTAGGCCACGGTGGTTTCGCCCGGATCGATCTTGCCCTCCTCCACCAGCTTCTTGAGCACGGCGATGGTGGTGCCGCCGGCGGTTTCGGTGAACACGCCCTCGGTTTCAGCCAGCAGCTTGATGCCGTCGATGATCTCCTGGTCGCTGACGGCGGCAATCGTGCCGTTGGTGCGCCGGGCCAGGTCGATGGCGTAGGGGCCGTCGGCGGGGTTGCCGATGGCGATCGATTTGGCGATGGTGTTGGGCTTCACCGGGGTGATGAAGTCGCGGCCTTCGGCGAAGGCCTGGGCGATGGGGGAGCAGCCCTCGGCCTGGGCGCCACTGAAGCGCACCGGCTTCTCATCGACGAGGCCCACCTTGATGAACTCGTCGAAGCCCTTGCGGATCTTGGTGAACAGCGAGCCGGAGGCCAGGGGCGCCACGATGTGATCCGGCAGTTGCCAGCCCAGCTGCTCGATCACCTCGTAGCCGAGGGTTTTGGAGCCCTCGGAGTAGTAGGGGCGCAGGTTGATGTTGACGAAGCCCCAGCCGTAGGTGTTGGCCACTTCGGAGCAGAGGCGGTTCACCTGGTCGTAGTTGCCCTTCACCGCCATCAGGGTGGGGTTGTAGATCAAGGTGCCCAGCACCTTGCCCATCTCCAGATCGCTGGGGATGAACACGCAGCACTCCATGCCGGCGTGGGCGGCGATGGCGGCGGTGGAGTTGGCCAGGTTGCCGGTGGAGGCGCAGCTCACGGTGGTGAAGCCCAGTTCGCGGGCCCTGGTGAGCGCCACCGACACCACCCGGTCCTTGAAGGAGAGCGTCGGCATGTTGACGCCGTCGTTCTTGATGTAGAGGTTCTTCAGCCCCAGGCGGCGGGCCAGGCGGTTGGCCTTGAGCAGGGGTGTGAAGCCGGTGCCCACATCGATCGGATCGCCTTCGATCGGCAGGAACTCGCGGTAGCGCCAGATGGAGGTGGGGCCGGCTTCGATCGAGGCCCGGCTGACCCGGGCGCGGATGGCGTCGTAGTCGTAGACAACCTCCAGTGGTCCGAAGCAGACGTCTTCACAGACGTGGCGCGCACTCGCCTCATAGGGGTGGCCGCATTCCTTGCAGCGCAGGCCCGTGAAGGTGGAGCGGGAAAGGGCTGAGCGGGAAAGGGCGGCCGTCACGATGGAACCCTGCGAGTGACACGGAGGCTAACAGCGCCGTTCCAGGGCTCTGGATAATCCCGATCTCTGGAGTCGGGCTTTGCAGGGAGATCGCCTGCCGGAGCCTTCCTGCCTATGGTCCGCGGGAGATGCTCTGATCGATGCTGCGGCAACTGCGGCGAGTTCCCTGGCCGTTGCTGGTGTCCGTGGTGGTGCTCAGCCTCGCCGCCACCCTTCTGCTCACGGCCCGGACCTGGGTGGAGTGGCAGTGGTTCGCACAGTTCGGCTGGGGCGCCGTGATCGTGCGCCGCTGGTTGCTGCAGGGCGCCGGATGTGTGCTGGGGCTGAGCCTGGGCGTCGGGCTGCAGGGCTGGTTGGGATGGCTGTGGGGCAGGCCCGTGGTTGGACCGGCCGAGAGGCCCCGTTTCGGCCTGGCCCCCTTCCCCTATCTGCTGGCGCTGATCGCCCTGCTGGCCGCCCAGATGCTGCCCTTGCTGCTGCTGCTGCGGCTGGCCCAGCGCCTGCTGCTCAATCCCTTCGACCCGCAGCGGCTCCATGGTCTGGTGGCCCTGGCGGATCTTCCCTGGCCGGCGGTGGCCCTGCTGGCCGCTCCGGTGCTGCTGGCCCTGCTGCGGGCGCCCCTGCTGGCGCCGCGGCTGTTCTCCGCCCTGGCCAGTGCCTTGGCCGCCGTGGCCCTGGCCCGGGGCTGGGGGTTCTGGATCCTGGCCCTGCTGGCGCCCGACGCCGGTGTGAGCGACCCGATGCTCGGGGCGGACGTGAGCTTCGCTCTGGTGCGATTTCCCGCCCTGGCCCTGGGTCTGACCCTGGCGCTGAGTCTGGGCTGCGTCCACATGGCGGCGGCCCTCTGGGGATTGCTGGCGCGGCCCCCCCAGCTCAGCGATGGCCGCTTCGCGGGCTTCAGTGGCGCCCAGCTGCAGGCTCTGCGCCTGCCTTGGGGTCTGTTCTGCCTGGTGGTGGCGGCGGGCTTCTGGCTGGGCCGTCATCAGCTGCTGCTCAGCACCGAGGGCAGCGTGCCAGGGGCGGGCTGGGTGGATGTGCACGTGTCGCTCCCTCTGCGCACAGCGGCGGCGGTGCTGGCTCTGCTCACGGGCCTGCTGCTGGTGTTGCCCCTGCCGCGTCGAGGCTGGCGCAGCCGCACCTTTCTGCTCAGTGGGGTCGCCTTGCTGTTGGTGCTGCTGCTCGAGGCGCTGCTGCTGCCGGTGCTGCAGCTGCTGGTGGTCAACCCGAGGGAGCTGGAGCGGGAAACCCCCTACCTGGCTCGCTCCATCGCCGCTACCCGAGCCGCCTTTCAGCTTGATCGCATTGACACCCGCAATGTCAACCCCAAGGAGCGCCTCACCCGAGCCGACCTCGACCAGAGCCAGGCGACCATCCGCAACATCCGCCTCTGGGACAGCCAACCGCTGCTGGCCACCAACCGACAGCTCCAGCAGCTGCGCGTGTTCTACCGCTTCTCTGAGCCCACGGTCGATCGCTATGCCATCGCCTCCGGCAACGAGCCGCCCCAGCAGCAGCAGGTGGCGATCACCGCCCGGGAGATGGATAGCTCCGGGCTGCAGAGCGCCGCGCGCACCTGGCTGAACCGCCATCTGGTGTTCACCCACGGCCAGGGATTCACGGTCACACCGGTGAACACCAGCACCCCCGACGGGCTGCCGGAGTTCTTCATCAGCGATCTGGGCCCCAACCTCCGCATCAGCGGCGCCGCCGATCTCGGCATCAGCCGCGAGCAGGTGAAGGCGGCGATCCCCGTGACCGATCCCAACCTCTACTTCGGCACCCTGCCGGGGCCCTACGCCCTGGCCCCCACTGAGGTGAGGGAATTCAACTTCCCCGAGGGGGACGAGAACTTCTATACCCATTACAGCGGCAGGGCGGGTGTGCCCCTGCGCAGCATGGCGGCGCGGCTGGCCGCAGCCTTGTATCTCGGCGAGCCCCGCCTGATGGTGAAAGGCGCGATCACTCCCGAGACCCGGCTGTTGCTGCGGCGCGAGGTGAGGGAGCGGGTGCGGCGACTGGTGCCCTTCGTGACCTTCGAAGCCGAGCCCTACCTGGCCACGGTGCGCCTGGGAGACGATGCCGCTCCCTTCCAGCCGGAGCAGAACCAGTTCTGGATCGTTGACGGATTCACCCTCAGCCGCACCTACCCCTACAGCGCTCCTGTGCCGGACCGCCGGGATGTGCGCTACGTGCGGAATTCAGTGAAGGCGGTGGTGGATGCCTACGAGGGTCGCGTGGCGCTTTATGTGTCGGAACCCGACGATCCCCTGATCTCAGGCTGGAAGCGGCTGTTCCCCGAGCTGTTCCAGCCCCTGGAGGCGATGCCGAAGGTGCTGCAGGCCCACATCCGCTACCCGATTCCCCAGTTCGAGCTGCAGACCACCCAGCTGCTTCGGTACCACGTGAAGGATCCGGCCGTGTTCTACAGCGGTGACGACGTCTGGCAGATCCCCAAGGAGATCTACGGCTCGGAGCTGATTCCGATGGACCCTTATCACATCAGTGGCCAGCTGTCGCCCGAACTTCCGCCGGAATTCCTGCTGCTGCAACCGCTCACCCCCCTGGCCAGGCCCAACCTGACGGCCTGGCTGGCGGCCCGGAGCGACGCCCCCAACTACGGCAAGGTGGAACTGCTGCGCTTCCCCAGCCAGACGCCGATCCTGGGGCCCGAGCAGATCACGGCGCTGATCAACCAGAACCCGCAGATCAGCCAGCAGTTCGGGCTCTGGAGCCGGTCAGGGGCCGAAGTGGTGCAGGGCAATCTGCTGGTGATGCCAGTGGGCGAGGCCCTGCTCTATGTGGAGCCGGTGTATCTCAAGGCCCGCCAGGGTGGCTTGCCCACCCTGACCCGGGTGGTGGTGAGCGACGGCACGCGCATCGCCATGGAGCCCACCTTGGCGGAGGCGATCGAGGCCCTGCTCGATCCTCGGCGCTCCAGCCCTGCCACCGAAGCCCTGGTGGCTCCCGGCCAGGAGCCGAACGCCCTGAGCCCTCCAGGCCCCGCCGCCCTCCCCTGACCCTTGAGGGGACGGCCACTGCTTGGCGGCACCTGGCAGCAACTGGCGGCAGCGCACAAAAAAGGGGGCCCAAGGGCCCCCGGAAGCCAAGATGGCGTGAAGAAGACCAGCCAGCTCAGACGGCGACGGCGGTTTTCGGGTCGAGCGCGCCCTTGGCGTAGAGGGCGGCGTAGTAGTTGATGTTCTGCTGCTTGATCTTGCTGGCCTGGCCGGCGCACCAGAACTGCTGGTAGCGATCGAGGCACACCTTCTTCATGTAGGCCCGGGCCGGCTTGTTGAAGTGGCGGGGGTCGAAGTTGGCGGGATCCTTGAAGGCGGCTTCGCGCACGGCGGCGGTGAAGGCCAGGCGGTTGTCGGTGTCGATGTTGATCTTGCGCACGCCGTTCTTGATGCCGTTCTGGATCTCTTCCACAGGCACGCCATAGGTTTCGGGGATGGAGCCACCGAACTTGTTGATCATGTCGAGCCACTCCTGGGGCACCGAGCTGGAGCCATGCATCACCAGGTGGGTGTTGGGGATGGCCTTGTGGATCTCAGCGATGCGCGAGATGGCCAGCACCTCACCGGTGGGCTTGCGGGTGAACTTGTAGGCACCGTGGCTGGTGCCGATGGCGATCGCCAGGGCATCCACCTTGGTTTTGGCCACGAAATCAGCGGCTTCGGCGGGATCGGTCAGCAGCTGGTCGCGGGAGAGAGCACCCTCGAAGCCGTGGCCGTCCTCGGCTTCACCCTTGCCGGTTTCCAGGGAGCCCAGGCAACCCAGCTCACCTTCCACGCTGACGCCGATGGCGTGGGCCACATCCACCACTTCCTTGGTGACGGCCACGTTGTAGTCGTAGCTGGCGGGGGTCTTGGCGTCCGCTTCCAGGGAGCCGTCCATCATCACCGAGGTGAAGCCGTTGGCAGCGGCGCCGAAGCAGGTGGCGGGGCTGTTGCCGTGGTCCTGGTGCATCACCACCGGGATGTTCGGATAGGTTTCGGTGGCGGCGATGATCAGGTGACGCAGGAAGATCTCACCGGCGTACTGACGGGCGCCGCGGGAGGCCTGCAGGATCACGGGGCTGTCGGTTTCGTGCGCCGCCTCCATGATCGACTGGACCTGCTCCAGGTTGTTGACGTTGAAGGCCGGGATGCCATAGCCGTTCTCAGCGGCGTGGTCGAGGAGCAGCCGAAGCGGAACGAGGGCCATGGGAAAAACCTCTGAAGGTTGAGTGGGTGATGCGTCAGGGTCGGCCCCGGGGGGCCGGATCACCGGCGTCGGGACCTTGACGCAGGCTGGCTGCGAGTTTAGTTCATCTCCCGGGATTCGGGCCCCAGCGCCCAGCGCCAGAGCCCTGCTCTCAGCGGCTGAGGCTCTGGCGCAGGCCGCTGGCCGATGATTCGAGCGCCAGGTCGCAGCAGAGCTGACTGCGTTCCCCCTCGGCCAGGCCCGGCAGCATGGGCCGCCCCTCGCGCACGCTGTCGCTCCACCAGCCCTGCAGCCGCGCCACCGGGGCGATGCGGCCGTCGGCCCAGGTGCGGCCGAAGGCCAGGGCGGGATCGGGCGGCAGCAGTTGGGGCGGCTCCCCCGGCTGGGCCAGCCAGAGGTGAAAGCCGTGCACGTAGTCGGTCTGGTTGTCGCTGCCCAGGATCAGGCTGGCCTCGCTGCCGTGGAACTCCAGCCAGCAGCCGCGGCCGGCGCGGGTCACCGAAGAGAGGCTGAGCTGGGCCGGCACCGCCGCCCCTGAGGGGGCCTCCAGTTGCAGCTGCAGCAGGGCCACATCGTCGGCATCGACAGCCGCCCAGCGATCGGGGCTGCCGGCCAGGGGGCGCTGGGGAATGGCGGTGGAGAGGCTGGCGCTCAGCTGGCGCACCGGACCCAGCAGCCACTCCAGGCTGTCGAAGGCATGGGTGCCGAGGGAGCCGAGCACGCCGCCCCCCTGGGAGCGCTGCGACGCCCAGCTGAACGGCCTGCTGGGATCGGCACGGCTGCTCATCAACCAGTCAAAGCGCACCAGCCAGGTCTCCCCCAGCACTCCCCGGCTGAGCAGCTGCTTGAGCTGCTGGAACACCGGCACCGCCCGGTACTCGAAATCCACCGCCACGCTCAGGCCCCGCTCGATCGCCAGTCGCCTCAGCTCCTGCACCTGGGCCACCTCCAGGGCCACGGGCTTCTCCAGCAACAGATGTTTGCCGGCCTCGAGGGCCGCGCGCGCCAGCTCGAAGCGGGGGGCTGGCGGGGTGGCGATCACCACCGCCTCCACCGCCGGATCCGCCAGCAGCGCCGTGAAATCACTGTGGCCCGGCAACTGTGCGGCGCGGCAGGCCGCCTCCAGGCGCTCGGCTCTGGGGTGCCAGAGGGCCACCGGCTCGGTGCCCGGGCAGGCCCGCAGGGCGTTGAGGTGCACCTTTTCACCGAAACCGAGGCCCGCCACGGCGACCTGGAGGGGTTGAGTCATGGCCGTTGGGAGTTCAGGGGATCAGCGGGACGCCAGCAGTTCGGAGCCGGCCGCGCAGGCCTCCTCCAGCACAGCGCTGATCAGGTCATCTCCGCCGCTGGGTTGCCACTCGGGCTTGAAGCGGGGCAGACCGTTGACGGAGGTGTCGCGGAAGAGCCCCTGGCCGCAGTCGATCTCCATCACATAGAGCTGGCTGCGATCCTCCTCTGAGGCCGGCTGGAAGCGGGTGAGCACCGAGAGATCACCGCCCCGGCTGAGGCGCAGGCTGCCCGTGTCCCACCACTGGCGGCCGGCCGGGTTCTCGGGCACTTCCTGCCAGTTCACCGGGCCGGCGTTGGCTGGACCGGGTCCGGCGGCCAGGGCGATCAGCAGCAGCGCGGCTGCCAGCACGGCGGTCTGCAGAATCCGCTGCAGGGAACTCATGCCGCCACCTGGGTCGTGGCGGCGCTGACGCCATGCAGCCGCAGCAGGCTGGCGAGGGTGCCGCGCAGGCGGGTGCGCGGCACGATCAGGTCCACAAAGCCATGCTCCTGCAGGTATTCGGCGGTCTGGAAGCCTTCGGGCAGCTTCTCGCGCAGGGTCTGCTCGATCACCCGCCGGCCGGCAAAGCCGATCAGGGCCTTGGGTTCGGCCAGGATCAGATCGCCCAGCATGGCGAAACTGGCCGTCACTCCACCGGTGGTGGGATGGGTGAGCAGCGGCATGTAGAGGAGTTCCTGCCGGCGGTGGCGCTGCAGGGCCCCGGAGATCTTGGCCATCTGCATCAGGCTGAGCATCCCCTCCTGCATGCGGGCGCCGCCGGAGGCGCAGACGATCAGCAGCGGCTGGCGCCGCTCCGTGGCCTGCTCGATCAGGCGGGTGAGCTTCTCGCCCACCACCGAGCCCATCGAGCCGCCCATGAAGCGGAAATCCATCACCCCCAGGGAGAGGGGCAGACCCTCGAGGCGGCAGTGGCCGGTGACCACCGCATCGCGCAGGCCGGTGGCCTGCTGGGTGTCACGCAGGCGGTCGGCGTAGCTGCGGCGGTCCTTGAAGGCCAGGGGATCGGTGGGGGCCAGCTCGGTGTCGATGGCGCTGAAGCTGCCCTCATCGGCGATCACCCGGATGCGGGTGTCACTGTCGATGCGGTGGTGGTAGGAGCAGCCGCTGCAGACGCTGGCGTTGGCAATCAGATCCTTGCGATACACCACCAGCCCGCATTCGGGGCATTTGCTCCAGAGCCCGTCCCCGTCTTCGATCTCCTGGGTGGCGCGCACAACCGGACTGGCCTTGCGGCGATCGGCGAACCAGTCGAACAGGGACACGGGATGGGACCTGGCAACAGGGCGGTGCGTCCATTAAAGGCTGACGCCCCACCAACTCCACGGCTGCAGCCACCAGCCCTCCCCCGCCAGCCAGACCGCCACGCCACCAAGGGCGAGAAAGGGGCCGAAGGGAAAGGGCTGGGATGGCCCCAGCCGTCCGCTCAGCCGCCCCGCACTGCCCACAGCCGCTCCGCTGAACACCGCCAGGGCCACCGCCACCCCCAGGCCCGTCAGCCCCAGCCAGGCCCCCAGCAGGGCGGTGAGTTTGGCGTCGCCCAATCCCAGGGCCGGCCGGCCCAGCAGCCGCTCGGCCAGGGCACTGAGCCCTTCGAAGGCCAGCAGCCCCAGGCAGGCGGCGAGCAGATGGTTGAAGACCAGGGACCGGGCCACCTGCCCCGACTGGCTGAGGCCTGCGGCCAGGCACACCGCCAGGCCCAGCAGCAGACCCCAGCGGCAGAGCGGCTCGGGCAGCCAGAGGTGGTCGCAGTCGATCAGCACCAGTGGAATCAGCCAGCTCACCAGCAGCCAGCCGGCGCCGATCTGCAGCCAGGTGGGCGCGCCGGCCATGGCGCTGGGGCTGGCCTGAAGCACGGCCACCCACAGCCCGGCGCAGAGCAGCTCCACCAGGGGATAGCGGGGGGAGATCGGGCCGCGACAGTTGCCGCAACGACCCCGCAGCAGCAGCCAGCCCAGCACCGGCAGATTCTGCTGAAAGGCCAGGGGCACTCCGCAGCGGGGGCAGTGGCTGGCGGGAAACAGCAGCGATTCCCGCCGCGGCAGCCGCCAGGCCACCACGTTGATGAAGCTGCCGGCGCAGGCCCCCAGCAGGGCTGCCAGCAGAGGCATCAGAAGCATGGTGGCGGTGCCGGGCTCCACAGTCAGCTCCACAGGGATGGCGTCAGGGGACGGCCAGGGGGGATTCAGCCGCGCTGGGGACCGCGGACCGATCGGGGCCTGCCGCCGCCGCGGCCACGGATCAGCTCCAGGGGCACGAACTGCTCATCGGGCAGGAGCACCGGCGCCTCGAACACCACCCGCCCCTGGCCGCCGCCACCACTTTCGAGCACGATCCCGATCGGCTCTGCCCCCCCGGGGCATTGCTCCACGTAGTGGAAATAAACGCGGCGCGCCTGCTTGATGACCACGCCACTGTTGATCTGATCCCAGCGCACCGGCGGGTTGCCCGGGCTGGAGGCGCCGCGGATCTCGAACGAGGGCATGGGCGCCCTTCCAGAACCGGTGGAGGCCGCCGGCGGTGTGGGGTCGAATGATGGAGGTGTGGCGAAGGAAATCGGCCTCACCCTTTTCGATCGGCCCCTGCAGCCTAATCGTTCAGGACAGGGTCTTCTTGTCCTCGATCATGCGGTGAATGATCGGGGTGAGGATCAGCTCCATGGCGAAGCCCATCTTGCCGCCGTTGACGACGATGCTGGTGGGGCTCGACATGAAGGAGCCGTTGATCATCCGCAGCAGATAGGAGAAATCGATGCCCCATTTCTCCCGGGCTCCCTTGCGGAAGTGGATGATCACGAAGCTTTCGTCCGGGCTGGGGATGTTGCGGCAGATGAACGGGTTGGAGGTGTCTACCGTGGGCACCCGCTGGAAGTTGATGTCGGTGCGGCTGAACTGCGGGCAGATGTGGTTGATGTAGTCGGGCATGCGGCGCAAGATCGTGTCCACGATCGTCTCGGCCGAATAGCCCCGCTCGGCATTGTCGCGGCTGATCTTCTGGATCCACTCCAGGTTGGCGATCGGCACCACACCGATCAGCAGATCCACCATGGAGGCCACGTCGTAGCCGTCGCCCACCACACCGCCGTGCAGGCCTTCGTAGAAGAGCAGGTCGGTCTCGGAGGGAATCGGCTCCCAGGGGGTGAACTGACCGGGGTCCAGCTGGGTGCCGAGGCGGGCATTGTGCTCAGCGGCCTCCTCCACCGAATGGAGGTAGTAGCGCTTCTGGCCACCGCCGGTTTCGCCGTAGGAGCGGAACTGCTCGGCCAGCTTGTCGAACAGGTTGGCCTCGGGGCCGAAGTGGGAGAAGTTGATCCCGGCCGACTGGGCCTGGGCCATCTGCTCCTTCATCGGACCGCGCTCGAAGCGGTGGAAGCTGTCTCCTTCGACCACCGCCGGCATGATTCCCTCCCGCTGGAAGATGTGCTCGAAGGCACGTTTGACGGTGCTGGTCCCTGCGCCAGAGGAACCGGTGACCGCTACAACCGGGTGACGCTTGGACATCAGCGCAGGGGGAGAAAAGGCGAAATCGAGTTTGGCAGGTCACCGGTCCAGGGGCCTCGCCCCCCAGGGTTGCAGCCGCTCCGCTCAGAGTTCCGCCAGCAGTTTCTCGCCCATGGCCGCGCAGCCCAGCAGGCTGCAGCCCTCCGCCATCAGATCGCCTGTGCGGTAGCCCGCCGTGAGCACCCGGTCCACGGCCGCCTCCAGATCGCTGGCGGCGGCCTCCTGCTTCAGCCCCACCCGCAGCATCATGGCGGCCGAGAGCACCATCGCCATCGGATTGGCCAGGTCGGCCCCGGCGATGTCGGGGGCGGAGCCGTGCACCGGCTCGAACAGCCCAGGGCCAGCGGAGCCCAGCGAAGCGGAGGGCAGCATGCCGATCGAGCCGGTGAGCATCGCCGCCTCGTCGCTGAGGATGTCCCCGAAGAGGTTGCCGGTGAGCAGCACATCGAACTGGCGGGGGGCGCGCACCAGCTGCATCGCCGCGTTGTCGACGTAGAGGTGGCTGAGCTCCACCTGGGGGAAGTCCCCGGCGATCAGCTCCACCCGGTCGCGCCAGAGCTGGCTGACATCGAGCACGTTGGCCTTGTCGACACTGCAGAGCCTGCCGCCCCGCTCGCTGGCCAGCTGGAAGGCCACCCGGGCGATGCGGTCGATCTCGTCGTCGGCGTAGACCATCGTGTTGAAGGCCCGCACGCGGCCTTCCGCCTCCACCCGCCCCTTGGGGGTGCCGAAGTAGATGCCGCCGGTGAGTTCACGCACCACCAGCAGATCCACGCCGGTGATCACCTCGGGCCGCAGGGTGCTGGCCCCGATCAGCGCCGGAATGATCTTCACCGGCCGCAGGTTGGCGAACAGGCCCAGGCCCGAGCGCAGGCCCAGCAGGCCGGTTTCGGGCCGCTGCTCCCGCGGCAGGGCATCGAAGCG
Source organism: Synechococcus sp. CS-1329 (assembly GCF_025128055.1). Lineage (GTDB taxonomy): Bacteria > Cyanobacteriota > Cyanobacteriia > PCC-6307 > Cyanobiaceae > Regnicoccus_A. The sequence continues at coordinate 36,654 of NZ_JAHLYS010000015.1, forward strand.
GGGGCTGCCGATCGCCGCCAGCAGCACGGCGTCGGCGCTGCGGCAGGCCGCCAGGGTGCTCTCCGGCAGGGGCTCGCCGCTGCGGTCGATGGCGGCGCCACCGATGGGCTGCTCGTCGTAGATGAGGCTGAAGCTGTGGCGCGCGCTCACCGCATCGAGCAGGTGCCGCGCCACGGCCGTGATCTCCGGTCCGATGCCGTCGCCGGGGAGCAGGGTGATGCGGTAGCTGGTCATGGGTGCAGGCCCGCGGAGGTGGAGAAAGCGCTGGGCGCGAGGCTACTTCTGCAGCTGGCGCAGGGCCTTGGCCATCTCCGGCAGCTTGTTGAACGCGGCGGAGCAGCGCAGCCACAGGCGGTTGGGGATGGCCGGGTAGCCGCTCACCACCTCGCCGGCGGCCACCTCGCCGTGGATCCCCGACTTGGAGGAGGCGATGGCGCGATCGCCGATCCTGGCCCGGTTGGCCACGCCCACCTGCCCCGCCAGGATGACGCCATCGCCGAGGGTGGCGCCGCCGGCGATGCCCACCTGGGAGGCCAGGGCGCAGCCGCGGCCGGTGACCACCCCATGGCCGATCTGAACCAGGTTGTCGATCTTGGTGCCGGCGCCGATGCGGGTTTCCCCCACCGAGGGGCGATCGATGGTGGTGCCGCAGCCCACTTCCACCCCCTCCTCCAGCACCACCAGGCCGGTCTGGGGCATTTTTCTCCAGCCGCTGGCGGTGGGCACGAAGCCGAAGCCCTCCGAGCCCACCACCGCCGTGGAGTGGACCACGCAGCCGCGGGCCAGGCGGCTGCCGGGGTGCAGCACCGCATTGGCATGGATCTCGCAGCCCTCGGCCAGCTGCACATCGCTGTAGAGGACGGCACCGGCGTGGAGGGTGCAGCCCGCGCCGATCACACAACCTTCCCCCACCACCACATGGGGGCCGATGTGCACGTCTTCGCCCAGGCTGACGCCCGGATCGATCACGGCGCTGGGGTGAAGGCCCGGTGGCAGACGGCGGGGGGGATGGAGGGCTTCGAGGGCTTCGGCGAAGGCCAGCCGTGGGTTCTTGAGGGCCACCCAGGCGATGCCCCGGCTGCTGGCGATCTCCTGCAGGGCGGCATCGGCGGGCAGCAGCAGCGCGCCGGCCGAACAGGTGCTCAGGGCCGCCGCGAGGCTGTGACCGGGCTCGAGAAAGGCCAGCTCCGCCGCTCCGGCCTGGTCGACGGCCGCCGCTGTGCTCAGCTCTGGGTCCGTGGCCAGGTCCCTGGGGCTGGCCTCGCTCAGCTCGCTCAGGTGGGTGAGCAAGGTGCTGAAGCGCATTCCAGGGGTGGCAGCTGGCGGCCGGATCGTAGGCCGGCCCCTCAGCCCTGGGCCACCGCGGCGGTGAGCACCAGGTGGTCGCGGTGGACCACCGCATCGCCGGCGCCGTGCTCCAGGGTGGTTTCGGCCGCCTGGCTGCTGAGCCCCAGCACCTGGGCCACCTCGGCGCTGCTGAGGGCGCAGAGGCCGCGGCCGATCTCCCGCCCCTCCAGCGAGAGCAGCCGCACGGCATCCCGCCGCTCGAAGGCGCCGTTGACCGCGAGGATGCCCACCGCCAGCAGGGAGGCGCCCCGCTCGATCAGGGCCCGCTCGGCGCCGGAGTCGATCAGCAGCTCGCCCTTGGGCAGCAGGGCATGGGCCAGCCAGCCCTTGCGATCGGGCAGGGGGCTGGGGCTGGGACGGAAGAGGGTGCCAAGGCTTTCGCCGGCCAGCAGGGCTTCGAGCACCGCTGGATCGCGGCCATCGGCCAGGCGCACGGCAATGCCACTGGAGGTGGCGATGCGGGCGGCGGCCAGCTTGGTGGTCATGCCGCCGGTGCCCCAGCGGCCGCCGCCTTCGGCCACACCGCTGAGGCTCTCCAGCTCCAGCAGATCGCGCACCACCTCGATCGGCCGGGCACTGGCATCGCTGCGGGGATCGCCCGAGTAGAGCCGATCCACATCGGTGAGCAGCACCAGCTCATCGGCGCCGATCGCCACCGCCACCAGGGCTGAGAGGGTGTCGTTGTCGCCGAAGCGCAGCTCATCGGTGGCGAGGGTGTCGTTCTCATTGACCACGGGCACCACACCCCAGCTCAGCAGCTGCTCGAGCGTGCGGCAGGCGTTCTGGTAGCGGCGGCGGGAGGCCAGGTCGCCGCGGGTGAGCAGCACCTGGGCCACGGGGGTGTTGTGCTGGGCGAAGGCGGTTTCATAGAGGCGCATCAGCCGGCCCTGGCCCACGGCGGCGGCGGCCTGGAGGGCCACCACCTCCTCGGGCCGCTGCTGGAAGCCAAGGGCATGGCAGCCCAGACCCACCGCACCGCTGGTGACCAGGGCGATGGTTTCCCCCAGCTGCCGTCGCCGGCTGAGGCTGGCGGCCAGGCCGGCGATCACCGTTTCGGTGTCGCGCTGACCCGTGCCACGCAGCAGGCTGGTGCCCACCTTGACCACGCGGCGTTTCGGAGCGGCCGCTGTGGTCATCGGCTCCACTCGGTGCCCACCAGCCGGGCCAGGCGCACCTCCAGACGCTGCAGGCGATCCTGCGGGCAGGGCCGACCCTCCGGGCCCAGGGGTTTCACCAGCACGGTGAACAGGCCGAGGCGGTTGCCCACCAGCACATCGGTGAACAGCCGATCACCGGCCAAGGCCACCTGCTCCGGAGGGAGATCGAGGTCGGCCAGCACCCGGCGCAGGGCGCTGCGGCGGGGCTTGGCCGCCGAGGTGGTGAAGGGCAGATCCAGGCGCTGGGCCACCGCGCCGATGCGCCGCCTGGAGGGATTGTTGCTGAACAGATGCAGCCGCAGCCGTTCTTTGGCCTGGCGCAGCCAGGCCTCCATCAGCGGGGGCATCTCGCTCTGGCGCAGCGGCAGCAGGGTGCGGTCCACATCCAGCACCAGGGCACAGATGCCGCGATCCAGGAGCGGCTCCAGGGGCATCTGGGCCAGGGTGGTGCTCAGGACCCAGTCAGGGCGCAACAACTGCTGGACGTTCACCCAGCGCTCTCCCGGTCCTCGAGCTCCGCCTCGATGCGCGGCTGAACCCGCTCGAATTCCTCCCCTTCCACCAGCACCGCTTCGCTGTTCTCCATGCGGGCCACCACGAAGAAGGGATCGAGGGGGATGTAGAGGCCGTATTCCTGGTCTTCGGCGCGGAACTGGATCAACATCTCGTAGAGGTCGGTCTCATCGTCGCCATCACCGTCGCCCTGGAGGTCGTCGTCGAGGTCGTCGGGGTCCGGTTCCTCCAGTTCCCCGCTCACGGTCAGGGTCACCGCCGAGCGCACCAGGGTGAGGTCGTGCTCCTGCAGCACCACATCGGCCACGGTCAGGATTGATTCGGCGGCATCCACCTCCTCGACCACCTCGTCCTCCTCGTCGTCGCCCTCGGCGATGCGCACCAAGCACACCGGGGTGTCCACCGGGGTGAGCAGGGCGTAGTCGTGGCCATCCAGCGGAATCAGTTGTTCGAGAAAGCAGAGCAGCTGTCTGTTCTGGCCATCACGAACGAGCACCGTGGGCACGTCACCGGATCCACTGATCGACGGTCCTTCGGCACTCATGGGGAATCAGCAGGTCCCATCAGAATGTCTCAGCACCTGCCGGCTGGTCGAGCTTCGGTGTCGCTGGGCTGACCGGAAGAGCTTCGGGGCCTTCGCGCAGCCACTGCTCCAGCAGCAGGGCCGCGGCGGCGCTGTCGAGCTGGCCGCTGCGATCCCCGTGCAGCCCGCGGCGCTCGCCCGCTTCCCAGCTGCTGCCGTGTTCATCCACCCAGGCCAGGGGCAGCGCCAGGGCCAGGGCCAGGCGCTGGCCATAGCGGCGGCAGTGCCTGGCCTGGGCCGTGGGCTGCTGGCTGGCATCGAGGGGCAACCCCACCACCAGGGCCTGCACGCGCCGCTGGGCCACCAGGGGCCGCAGCCGATCGAGATCGGCGGGAAAGGCGCCGCGGGCCAGGGGGGCGAGGGGGGTGACGGTCAGACCGAGCGGATCACAGCCCGCCAGCCCGATCCTGCGGCGCCCCACATCGAGGGCCAGCACCGAGCGGGGCGGCGGCGGCTGGCGCTTCAACGGCCGCTGCCCAGGGCATGGGGACAGCCGAGGGGCTGGGAGCCGTGGTGGCTGCCCACACCGCGCTGCAGTGGGGTGGGCACGGGTCGGCGGCGGGGCTTGAAGGGGTCCAGCACGGTGTCCAGTCTCCAGGACTGGCGGCTGAGCTGACGCGAATCCTGGCGCCGCCAGACACTGCGGGCCATCAGCAGCTCCTCCCCCTCCGCCACCGCACCGAGATCACTCAGCCACTGCTCGCGTTCGTGGTCGCCGCTGTCACTGCGCAGCCGCAGGGGTGAGAGTCCGCCCGCCTGCTGGCGCACCAGGCGCGTCAGCGCGGGGCCATGCAGGTGGGACCAACCGGGGTGCAGGCTCACCTCCAGCTCCGCTGGACCGAGGCGATGGTTTCGCAGCCGCCGCACCGCCGCCACGGCCTGCTGGCGGCTGGTGTCCACCCAGAGCAGGCCTCGGCCTTCACTCTGATCAAGCACATCCTCGATGCGGCGATCCAGCAACTGGCGCAGCTGGGCCGGACAGGTGGCCTGCTCCAGATGCCAGAGGAGGGAGGCACTGCGGTGGTTGAGCGGCCGCAACTGCAGGTCGTCGCCGGGAGGCACGGCCGCCGGCAGGCCGGCGCCGGCCGGATCCGGTTCCCAGTACCAGAGGGTTTCCTGGAGCAGGGGCTGGAACCCCTGTTCCCGCAGCAGGGCCAGGCGGTCCTGGTGGCCTGTGGCCACCCTGGTGATCCAGCTGGAGGCCCCCGGACAGCGGTGCAGGGCCTCGCGCATCAGGGCCCCTTCCACCTGCCTGGCGCTGGGGGATCCAGGCTCGCTCAGGGCACCGCGGCAGAGCCTGAGCTCCTCCACTGCCCAGCAACTGCCGCTGCGGTTGAGCCGCCGCACCACGCTCAGACCCAGCAGTCGGTCGCTGCCGCGGTGGGCCACCAGCACTTCAGGCGCCAGGGGCGGACGCCGCACCAGCGTGCTCAGCAGCCGCTCCGGGGTCTGCAGCAACAGAGCTTTCTGCAGCAGGGGCTGCAGATCGAGGACAGCGGCGTCCTGCAGGTGCGGCAGCATCCAGCCCTGCAGGGGATCAACCTGCACGTCCCCAGGACCGGTGAGTGAATCACCTCCCGGGGAACGGGTTGGAGTGGGGTGACGCACGGAAGAACCGCTGATGATGAACTGTATCGGGGCGAGACAGTGGTTCCGGGGCCTCAGGCGGGGCGCACCAGCACCAGGGGGGTGCGTTCATTGGCGTTGCCGGCCGGATTGGGCCGCAGGGCGCGCTTCAGCAGGTCTTCGTCGCAGCCGGCGCTGGAGGCCAGCACCTTGACCCGCCCGAGATCGTTGACATCCACCACCGCCACCGGCACCCCCAGGGCCTGGGCCAGCTCCTGGCAGGTGCGTTCGGGCTGGTCCGGGCCGAGCACGATCGTCTGGTCGTAGGGAGGTGTGGTGCCGGTGATGTCGTCGATCAGGCGGGCCTGGGCCCCGGCGAGGCGGTAGAAGCCGCCCTTGCTGCCCACCAGTTTCATCAGGCTGCCGGCCAGCCAGGCGCAGAGCACGCGCGCCGGCCCCACGTTGTCGATCAGGGTCTGGAGGCCGCAGGCCGTGGCCAGGCTGCTGGTGGGATGAAACACGCGGCAGAGCAGCCGGGCCAGGCAGGAGGGCTGCACCATCGAGGGGTGCTGGTAGCGGCCCTGGATCACCGCCAGGGGCGTTTCACCGATGGTGAGGATGTCGCCGGGACGCAGCACCGGCCCGGCATAGCGCCTGAGCACCTCGGCGGGATCATCCAGCACCCCCAGCAGGTGGGTGGGCACCGGCAGCACCTGGCAGCCCTCGCCGTCGCGCCAGGCTGCGGTGGCTGGATCCAGCGGTGCGGGATGACGCACCGGCACCAGGAACCCCTCGCGGCGCTCCAGCCGTCCGAAGGGTCCGTAGTTGACCCAGATCACCTCCAGCCAGAGGGTGTCGAGCAGGTTCTGCAGCTGGCTGTGACGCTCCTCAGGGCTCGGACCATTGGCTCCGCCCGGCAGGTTGATGCGCACCGTGACCTTGAACTGGGTGCTCTTGTGACCTTTGACGATGTAGGCCGCCCAGTAGCCGTCGGGCCTGGTGGGTTCGTCGGGATGGTCGGCCACCAGCGTGGTGCTCACCCGCAGGCGCGAGAGATCCTGGCGGCCGAGCACGGTGGGGCGCAGCTGCAGCTCGGGCACCATCACCTCCATGCGGCCGTGGGGGTTGGCGATGCGAAAGCAACCCTCGAGCGCGACGGCGCCTCTGTTGTTCCAACGGGTGCTCCAGGGCCCGGAGCTCAGGCGCAGGGGCGAGGCCGGCCGCAGGCGATGGCGCGACTCCAGCCAGAGCAGGGTGAGGCCGAAGAGCAGCGCCAGCAGCAGCAGCGCGCAGAGCAATGGAGGCAAGGACGGCAAGGGGCAGGGAGCCGGATCAGCCGGGAGCGTAGATCGTGTCTGCTGCCCCGTGCTGGCGGGGTGGACACCACAACAGCCTTAGGTTCAGGCTGTGGCCATTGCGGCGCGGGTGATGAAGAAGACCTTCGTTCTCGATACGAACGTGCTGCTGCACGATCCCCAGGCGATCACCCGTTTTGAAGACAACACGGTGGTGATCCCGATCGAAGTGGTTGAGGAGATCGACCGCTTCAAGCGTGATTCCTCCGAGAAGGGCCGCAATGCCCGCCAGGCTTCACGCCTGCTCGATGAGCTGCGGGTCAGGGGCAACCTCTCGGAGGGAGTAGAGATCAACGCCGAGCACCACGGCCTGCTCAAGGTGGTGTTCTGCCGCAGCGAAACCCTCGCCCAGCTGCCGCCGGAACTGAAATCCGGCAATGGCGACAACAACATCCTGGCGGTGGCACTGGAGCAGCGCCTCCACGACGTGATGGGCAACCAGCCCCCCGTGGTGCTGGTCACCAAGGACACGAACCTGCGCATCAAGGCCGATGCGGTGGGTCTGATCGCCCAGGACTACAGCACCGACAAGGTGGCGATCGCCGACCTCTATCCGGGTTTCAGCGAGTGGATGGTGCCGACGGCGCAGATCGATCAGCTGCACCACGAGGGAACCCTCGACCTCGATGAGCTGCCGCCGCGGCTGCCGCCCCAGCCGTTGCTGCTGCCCAATGAAGGGGTGACCCTGGTGGATTCCAGCCACCCCCAGCACACCCTGCTGGCGCGGACGGATGGGGCCGCCAGGGGGCTGCGGCCTCTGCAGAAGGCGAGCCGGATCAAGCTGGGCCGCGTCAGCCCCCGCAACCGTGAGCAGACCTTCGCCCTGGATCTGCTGCTGGATCCGGCCATCAGCCTGGTGACTTTGGTGGGCAAGGCCGGCACCGGCAAGACCCTGCTGGCCCTGGCCGCGGGGCTGCATCAGGTGGCCGACGATCACCTCTACGACCGCCTGCTGGTGACCCGACCGGTGATCCCCCTGGGCAAGGACATCGGCTTTCTGCCCGGTGATCTGGGCGAGAAGATGGGCCCCTGGATGCAGCCGATCATCGACAACCTCGACTATCTGCTTGCCGCTGAGGAGGGGTCGACGGGCAGCCTGCGCTCCAGCCGCGGTCCGCGCAGCAACTGGTCGGATCTCAAGGGCATGGGCCTGCTGGAGGTGGAGGCGATCACCTACATCCGCGGCCGCTCGATCCCCCGCCAGTACATGGTGGTGGATGAGGCCCAGAACCTCACGCCCCATGAGGTGAAAACGATCGTGACCCGGGTGGGAGAGGGCACCAAGATCGTCTTCACCGGTGATCCCTATCAGATCGATAATCCCTATGTGGATGCCGACAGCAACGGCCTCACCTGGCTGGTGGAGCGCTTCAAGGGGCAGCGGCTGGCGGGCCACGTCACCCTGCTCAAGGGTGAGCGCTCCCCCCTGGCGGAGCTGGCGGCGAATCTGCTCTGAGTGCTGCAACCATTGTCCGGGCGCGATCGCCGCTCCGCAGGAATGGGCGTCATCAGTGCCCAGCCGAATCGATGGCGTCCTGGGCTACATCCAGCCAGAGCTGAGTGATCATGGGCACCTGGGCGTTGTCGGCATCAATCAGGACGGCGATGAAGCAGCTCATGAACGAGGATGTAGTGCTGAAAGTGCTCATCCTGATCCAATAAGTCCGTGGCAAGGGTCATATTCCCACCGGTGAACAGGAGCTCTACTTTCTGGCCATCTCCTGCACCTGAGCAACCCTGCGATTGACCTTGAGCTTCACCTCCCCCCACTCCATCTTGTACCGTCGCAAGTCCTGAGCTCGGTATTGCGTGGATTTCATTCACTGCTACCCGCAGCGACCCCTTGCTGAACGCCCCCGAAGCGAAAAACAGCACATGGCGGCCGAGGCAACTGTGGAGTTGCCCTGCAGGGCGAAGCGCACCAGCCGGTCCTCGCCCTCTCAGTCGTATCCGGTCAGTGCTTGCGGCCCCAGCAGATCAGCATCAGAACGCCTGCATAGGCCTCACCCTGGCGGTAGGCCTCGAGCCAGGTGAGGGCCTCGGGGAGTTCGGCGGAGAGATCCCTGGCGTTGGCGTCGATTTCGAACAGGAGATCCGACTCGGCGAACCCGTGGGTGGGCAGCCAGAATGCTTCCCGGTGGATGTCGCCCACCCCAGCTTCAACGAGGAGGCTCGACAACTCCCGCCCGATCCACGGATTCTGGAATGTCCGAATCCAGTCGTGCTGGATCCGCTCGCTTACCACGGAGTGGCGCCCGCCAATCAGGAACGTGCCCCAGTCTGGCTCGGCGCAGAGCACCACCGAGCCCCGGCGGGCGACGCGGGCCATCTCCAAGACGATCCGGCCCGGGTCGGCGATGTGCTGGAGGGAGCGGTCGATCCGCACCGCCTCGAAGCTGCCGTCAGCGAAGGGGAGGTCTGCGGCGTCGGCCACGCCGAACTCGCAGCCTCTCCCAGCATGGCGCGACTGCGCCGCAGCGATGAGAGTCCGGCTGCGGTCGACGCCCACGGCCCGCACGCCTCGCGCCTTCATCCTCACCACATCGTCGCCCATTCCGCAGGCCACGTCGAGGGCGGAGGCTCCCGGTTCGAGCCCCAGAAGGTCGAGTGCGCGCGCCTTGTACGCCTGCCCCGCTGGCATCGACTGAAGAGAGTCGAGACAGCGGATGATCTTGTCGGGAGCGGTAGCATCGACATCACGGAATCCGACGGGCAGTGGGTCTGGGGTGGTGTCATTCATGGGAATGGAGCGTGGTGATCTGATCTTCCGCTTTGAGTGGTAACGGGAGTAGCCTCTTCGAGGGCATACTTCTTAGTTGGGCGATGCAGATCATCCGAACTTGGTATTAATAATAGGGGGAGATGGAATTCTCTGACGCCCTGCAGGGTGGAGCAGACGCTTAGCGGCCACCAATCAACAATGGCATGGCACTGCAAACAAAAAAATTCATGGGGATGGATCCGGAGGACAGCGAACGCTGCCCTTGAGTGGCAGGCAGGGAGCCAGGGAGTTCAACAAAGATCTTCAGGGGGCGGCCCAGGTGAATGGCATTTTTAGCCGATTTCCCGCCTGCTTCACAGATCACCTGGTTCAAGGGCAGTGTGCTTGGCGATTCGAGACAACATCCTGGGGCCAATCTCTTCGCCTTCATGGAATGCAAAGTCATCGTCCGGATGGTCTGCATGCTCGAGCGTCTTGTGAGATCCTGACTGACGCTTAACTCTCCACCCAATGGACTCCAAGGCAGCCAATACTTTCTTGGCTTTGGCTGAAGGCCAATTACTCATGCAGAGAGTGGAAGGGAAAACCGGATGCTGACTGGCTCGGATTCGCCATTCTCAAGCCGATCAGCGATAACACGAAGGGCTAAGACTTCAGCTTTTGACATTGCACCAGAAGAGGTACTCCCATAGGCAAGGACTCCAGGTAGCTCCGGCACCTCAGCGATCCAACGACCGTCGACTTCTTGTTCGCACTCCAACGTGAAATTCATGCTTACCTCTTAGCTGATATCACTGTAGCTGAATCCCAGACTAGAGCGCTTCCATTCCTTCCGCCCCTTGCGGTGCCCTTCCCAGAGATTCGGCTAACGCTGCCCCTGAGTGACAGGCAAGAAGAATGAAGATGAAGCTGATTCCTTTTGGTGGCCTGTCCACTCGAGAGGCTGGTTAGACAGCCATTTTTGCGTTGTCAGTAGCGCTGACATGTAGTTGCAAGCCCAGTGCCGAGATAACCTTCAGTACGGTGGCCAGTTCTGGATTTCCTGAAGAGGACAGGGACTTGTACAGACTTTCCCTGCCTAACCCCGCTTCACGTGCAATTTGGCTCATCCCCTTGGCCTTGGCAATATCACCAAGCGCAGCGGCTATAAGCTGAGGATCTCCATCTTGAAGCGCAGCTTCCAAATAAGCTACGACATCATCGGAAGTGGTTAAGTGTGTGGCCGGGTCCCAGATAGTCGTGGTTGTTTTGGTCATTGAAATCTCCTAGAGGTTGCGAGCAAGATGCTTGGCGAGACAAATATCCTGATCTTGAGAGCTCTTGTCCCCGCCTGCAAGAAGGATGACGATGGCCTCACCTTGCTTTGTCAGGTAGATCCGATAGCCGGGACCGTAATGGATTCGCAGCTCTGATACGCCCTCTCCTATAGGCCGAACATCGCCCGGGTTTCCCAAGGAGAGACGCCTGATCCGAATGTCGATACGAGCTTTGGCTGCCCGGTCACGCACGGTAGAAAACCACGCGGCATAGGCAAGCGTCTCCCGGATTTCGAGCATGCTTCTACTGTATCCCAGGAGATACGCGTAGGCAACCGCCTACTTGGCCTGTCTAACGCTTGCCATCACCAGGCCGCAAACAGCTTTGGCGGATGAAGTGAGATTATTGGATGCGGCTCTGGTGTATGGCAATGTTAGATTGCCACAGATGAACACTGGAGCTTAGTCACAGAATCCGTACCCCCATCCATTTGAGGACGGGTTGCTCATGCATACCTTGCGACGAATACTTCCATCTGAAAAGCGGAACCACTCAATCCAATAACCAGTCTTCGCAATGCCAATACCCACTATTGACACATCGTCACAGCTTTTCATAAGAGACTTTGCATAGGAGTCTGTGAGCTTTGGGCTCGAGAGGATGTTTGATGCAATTGCTTGCGCTCTTTTGGGGTCTCTAGCCGATTCGGCATTTCCATCCAAGCCTATTCGAATCCTCTTTGACCTAGGAAAAGGATTGTCATCATAGCCCTCAATTACATTCTCGTCCACAAACGCAATAAGTGCGCCTTTATTGCTGTCTATATCTGTAAGGATGCTGCTGAGTGCCGCCTTGCAGTCTCTAGTCGCTGCCATAGCGGCACCAGTAGCTGAGTATAGTATAAATACAATGATTCCTGCCGACCAGTAGGTTAAGCACTGTATGCCTCGCTCGGGTTTTGTGTGGCTCATAGAGATTGCTGGATGAGAAATTAGATTCAGTAATGATAGAACTCTGGCCTATCATGGCAATTCCCTTGGCCAATCTAACTTGTTATTGGATGGTTTCCGTGAACCACACCCCGAAGCGTCTCCGTTCTGCGAACTACGGCGGTCACTCCACCGCTTGAGCTTCAAAAGCCTACGCCAGCTTCGGGTCTGCACTGCTGTCCCGTAAGCTCGGGAGTGGTTCACGGACCCGTGAACCACTTGTTCGAATGGCTACACAAGGTCTGCTGGGCTGAGTACCCCGAGAGGCCCTCGGTTGAGCACATGGGTATAGATCATGGTGGTGCTTACATCCTGATGACCCATCAGTTCCTGGATCGTGCGGATGTCCTGGCCACGCTCCAGCAGGTGGGTAGCAAAGGAGTGCCGAAACGTATGGCAGCTGGCTGCTTTGGTCACCCCAGACTCGGTAACCGCCCTCTTCACCGCCTTCTGCACCACGCTCGGATCGATGTGGTGGCGGCCCTGTGCTCCAGATGCTCGGTCGTGCCAACGGTTCTGCTGGGGAAACACCCATTGCCAGGCCCATTCCCGCTCTGCATTCGGGTACTTCCTCGCCAACGCATAGGGCATCAGCACTCGACCCCAGCCTGCCGCCAGGTCAGCTTGATGCAGCCGGCGCACCTTCAGCAGATGCTCCTGCAGCTCAGCTGCCAGGCTCTGGGGCAGCAGTGTCCGCCGATCCTTGCCGCCCTTGCCATCGCGCACCGTCAGCTCCCGCCGCTCGAAGTCCAACTCCTTGACCCGCAGGCGCAGCGCTTCCATCAGCCGCAACCCACTGCCGTAGAGCAGCCCCACCACCAGAGCCGGCTCCCCAGCAAGCTTTGCCCGCACCGCTCGCACCTCTGCCTCACTGAGCACCACCGGCAACCGCCGCCGCGTCCGCGCCCGCACCACACCCTCCAGCTCCAGATCCCTTTCCAGCAGCTCCCGGTAGAGAAACAACAGCGCCGCCAGTGCCTGGTTCTGGGTTGAGGCGCTCACCTGCAGCTCCACCGCCAGGTGGGTCAGGAAAGCCTTCACCTCCGTGCTTCCCATCTCCCGCGGGTGGCGCATCGCGTGGAAGCGCAGGAAACGCCGCAGCCACTGCTCGTAGGTGTTCACGGTACGGCGGGCGTAGTGGCGCACCTGTAACTCCTCCCTGTACCGCTGGATCAGGCCCGGGGGGCGCGAAGAGCTGGTCATGGGTCGGGGGAGTTCGCCGCTCTTTGAGGATTCCCACCGCTAACGCTTTTGCAATCAAACTGCCGGATCGCTCACACCATGGCGTCCGGTTTCACCCACCGATCGAACTCCTCGGCGCTGATCTCCCCGAGCCAGAGGGCTGCTTCCCTGAGACTCAGCCGCTGCTCGTGGGCATGTTTGGCGATGGCGCAGGCACGGTCGTAGCCGATCGCCGGTGTGAGGGCGGTGACCAGCATCAGGCTCTGATTCAGCAGTTCACTGATGCGGCTTTCGTTGGCCAGCAATCCATCGATGCAGAGCTCGCGGAAGCCGGTGCAGGCGCCCGCGAGCAAATCGATGCTCTCGAGCACATTGTCAGCGATCAAGGGCTTGAACACGTTGAGCTCGAAATTGCCCTGGCTGGCCGCCATCTGCACGGCCGTGTTGTTGCCCATCACCTGGACCGCCACCATTGTCAGGCTCTCGCACTGGGTGGGATTCACCTTGCCCGGCATGATCGAGGAGCCCGGTTCGTTCTCCGGCAGGATCAGCTCCCCCAGTCCGCAGCGGGGGCCGCTGCCGAGCCAGCGGATGTCGTTGGCGATCTTCAGCAGGCTGCCGGCCAGCACCGTGAGCGCGCCATGGGCGGCGGCCAGGGGTTCATGGCCTGCCAGGGCCTGGAACTTATTCGGCGCAGAGGTGAACGGCAGGCCGGTCCGTTCGCACAGCCGCTTCGCCACCTTCTCGCCGAAGCCCGAGGGCGCATTCAGGCCGGTCCCCACCGCGGTACCGCCGATCGCCAACTGGTGGACCTGGGGCTGGGCGTGGCGCAGGCTCTCGAGCCCCAGCTCCAGCTGGGCCACGTAGCCACTGAATTCCTGCCCCAGGCTCAACGGCACAGCATCCTGCAGATGGGTGCGGCCGATCTTGATGATCCCCGCGAAGGCCTCCGCCTTGGAGCGCAGGGCTTCGATCAGCGCCTCCACAGCTGGAACCAGCCGTTGCTTCAGCTCGATCGCCACCGCCACATGCAGCGCTGCCGGGAAGGTGTCGTTGCTCGACTGGCTCAGGTTCACATGGTCGTTCGGGTGGATCGGCCGCTTGCTGCCCAGCACACCGCCCGCCGCCTCGATCGCCCGGTTGGCGATCACCTCGTTCACATTCATGTTCGTCTGGGTGCCAGACCCCGTCTGCCAGACCTTGAGGGGAAACTCCTCATCCAGCGCCCCGCTCGCCACCTCCTCGGCGGCGGCCACGATCAAAGCTGTCAGCTCCGGCGCGAGCCTCGCTTCGGCCTGGTTCACCTCGGCGCAGGCGGCCTTGAGCTGGCCGAAGGCATGCACAACCGCCAGCGGCATCGCCGCGCCGAAGGAGAAGTTGCTGATCGAGCGCTGAGTCTGGGCGCCCCAGTAGTGAGCCGCCGGCACCTCGACGGCACCGAGGCTGTCCGTTTCGCGGCGCGTGGCTCCTCCCGGCTGGTTGCTCATCAGCCTGCGGGCACCACTTCGCTGTTCAGCTCATTGAAGCTGCGGGTGGCGCTGGTGTTGGCGCTGCCGGCGGGAGTGAGGCCGGTGGCCTTGCTCAGGGTGGCGCTGATGGATTCAGTGCTCACCTGCCCCTTGCCGTCGAACACCACCCGGCCGGCGGGATCGAGCACCACCACCTGGGGGATCAGGCCCTTCCAGTAGTGGGCAGGGTCGCTGCTGCCCTCATCGGGCCGGTTCTGGAGCTGATCGGTGGTGAGCGGAATGATCTCGACCCTCGATCCCCACAGCCGCTGCAGCTCCGAAACCACGGGGGCGAACTGTTTGCTGTCGGCGCTGTCATCGAGATAGAAGATCAGCACCACGGGCCGGTGGTCAGCCAGGGCCTGGGCCAGGCTGCTGCGGGGCGGCACCAGCGAGCCGTTGCCGGCGTAGAGCGAGTAGATGTTGCCGTCGTAGCTGTTGGTGGTGAGGGCCGCCGCCGCTGGAGACGCCGGGGCCAGCAGCAGCCAGGCGCCCAGGATCAGACTGAGCAGACCGGCTCTGAGGGCCGAGAGGGGAGCGGCTTGGAAGCCGAAGCGGGCAGCTTGGAAGCCGAGGCGGGCAGGGAGGCGCAACCGAACACCAGATGGGCTGGGGCCATTGTGACCCTCAGGGTCTGCTGATGCCTCGTCCGAGCCCCTGGAGGATCCCGCGACCCACCAGGCCGATGGCACGACCGATCACCTGGGTGAGCACCACCACGATCAGATCACCGGCCCGCTGCAGCAGGGCCCGCAGCTGCGGTGCCAGCGCGTCGCGGGCCTCCAGCGCCAGGGTGACGCCCTGCTGCAGCCAGCCCAGCTGGCGCAGTTCCTGATCGCGGGGTTCGGTGAGCAGCAGCGGGCAGATCATTCCTCCCTCCTCAAGCCGGTAGAGCCGCCGCTGGCTCTCGTAGAGCCGGATCGGCTTCTCGAACCACTCGCTCCAGCGCTGCTGAGCATTGAGCTGGTTGCGCAGGCGCTCCAGGCTGCGGGTGGCGATCAACTCCTTCACCAGCAGGTAGCGGCGCAGCTCCGGCCAGTCGCCGCAGCTGGCGAGCACATCGGCGCTGATGCTCTCGGCGCTGCGGATCACCCAGTTGCTCACCAGGGCCTCGAGGTAGAGCAGAGCCTGGGGTTCGTCGGGGGCCAGCAGGCGACCGTCCACCAGCAGCGGCTGGGCCGTGAGCAGGGCCGCCAGCATCGGCTGGCTGGAGGGCATCTCCGGATCGTCGAGATCGAAGCTGCCCTGGCTGGTGAGGGTGTCGGCCACAGGCAGCAGCGCCCCCTGCTGGGGCAATTGCACGTAGGGCCCGGCCATCTGACGCAGGGCCTGGCGGCGCAGTTCCGGCTGCAGGCCCTGCCAGCGGCCCTGGAGGTCGTCGCCGCGCAGGCGCTCCTGGCGCAGCTGCCGCAGCAGCTGATCCAGCTGACTGAGCAGGGCCAGAAACAGATCGCGCCGCCGCTCCTGGCTGAGGCCCTCAAGGGCGAACAGCTCGGCGCTGTCCTGGCGCAGCAGCGGCCCCTGGCTGGCCTGGCTCAGGCGTTGGTGGATCGCCTCCCACACCGCCACGGCGGTGCGCTGCCGCAGGGTGATGGCGGTGCTGCCGCCGCTGGGGGGACGGGGTTCATGGGCAGGGGTCTTGGGCTCCGGGGGCCGTGCTGCGGCGCCCCAGGCCATGGACAGCGGTCCCCACAGCCAGATCAGCAGGGCACGGGCCGTGCCCAGTTCCCGCTGCCGTCCCTCCAGGATCAGTTGCAGCAGCAGGTTGGCGGGGGGAGGGTCCAGCAGGCGACGGCCGAGCTCCAGTTCCAGATCGATCTGCTGCAGCCCGCTGATCAGCAGCCACTGGCCGAGGCCCATCGTTTCCGCTGCCCAGCTGCCGCCCGGCTGGGCAGCGGCGCTGGAGAGGCTGTCCCCATCGAGGGCCACCACTCTTCCACCCTGCAGCAGGGTGCCCACGGCCTGCAGCAGCACTTCCGGCTCCGGCTGCTGCAGCAGCCCGGCGACCGGCAACTGCAGCAGCCAGTCGTTGCTGCAGCCGCTCTCGGCGGGGAGCAGCAGCAGCAGCGGCGCCGGCAGCCAGCGCTGTTCCAACCGCTCCAGCTCCAGCAGCAGGTTGCCGGGATGGATCGGGGCCTCCAGGCTCCAGATCAACAGTTGCGGAGCGCCTTCGAGCTCGGAAGGGTCGGCCGCCACGCGGCAGGGGGGGCTCGCTTCCGCCAGCAAGCGGCGCAGGCCCTGACACAGCAGCGGCTGGGCCAGCAGCAGCACCTGGACACTTGCGGTCTCAGCAGCCCCAGGGTCGGCCGCAGGCTCAGTCACGCGCCGGTCAGGTTCATCGGCTCAGGCTACCGACCGCTAGCGCGAAACTCCAGGGGCTGAGCCGATCAGGCGCGGCGGCGGCCGTAGAGCTGGAGGGTGTACGACTCGATGCTGTAGCCGGTGATGTCTTCGATCTGCTGCACCAGCTCCTCGGGCAGCACCACATCGAGATCTTCGATCTCGCCGCTCTGCAGGCAGGTGAGGTGGCTGTGGGGATCGCTGCGGTAGCCGTAGAGCCGGCCGCTGGCACGATCGAGGCACTCGATCACACCGGCGGATTGCAGGGCTTCAAGGTTCTGATAAACGGAGGTGTGGCCGATGTTGCGGCCCTGGGCGTTGAGGCGCTCAAAGATGTCGCGGGCGCTGAGATGACGCCGATCGCTCCAGAGCAGTTCCAGCACCATCCGCCGCTGACGGCTCAGGCGCATGCCCAGATCCCGGCAGCGCCGGAAGGCCTGGGCCACGGCCCCTTCGGCTGCGGGTGTCGCTCCGGAGCTCACCGGCACGGCTGTGGTGGTGAGGGAGACAGACACAGAGAGGACAGCACTGCAGGGCTTATTTCTATGTTAATGGGCTCCATCGATGGGCTGGCCCCACGGCGGGCTGAGTCTGCTGCCGGCAGTCTCTCGGCTGTGCTCCCGCGTCGATCAGCAGAGCGAGGAACCGGAGGGGTCCTGCAGCCGCGCGGGCCCCACGGCCTGCAGCGCTTCGCCCAGATCGACGCTGCCGTCGTAGAGGGCGCGGCCCACGATCACCCCCTCCACCCCCAGGGGGGCCAGGCTGAGCAGGGCCAGCAGGTCGGTGATCGAGCCCACACCGCCGGAGGCGATCAGCGGCAGGGAACTGGCGCCGGCCATGGCCCGCAGGGCCTCCAGGTTGGGGCCGGCCAGGGTGCCGTCGGTGGCGATGTCGGTGCTGATGATCGCCGCCACGCCGCTGCCCTCGAAGCTGGCGGCCAGTTCGGTGGCCACGGTGCGGCTCTCCTCGATCCAGCCCCGGGTGGCCACCAGGCCGTTGCGGGCGTCGATGCCCACGACGATGCGGCCGGGGTGGCGGGCCGCCAGCTGCCGCACCAGCTGCGGCTGCTCGATCGCCACGGTGCCGAGGATGACGCGATCGAGACCGCAGGCCAGCAGGTCATCGGCCCGCTGGGCCGTGCGCACGCCTCCCCCCAGCTGCACCGGGATCGTCAGGGCGGCGGTGATGGCACGCACCACGGCATCGTTGACGGGCAGGCCACTGCGGGCGCCGTCGAGGTCGACGAGGTGCAGCCGCTCGGCCCCCTGCTCCTGCCAGGCGAGGGCCTGGGCCACCGGATCGTCACTGAAGCGCGTGACCTGGTCGTAGTCGCCCTGGTGCAGGCGCACGCACTGCCCGTCGAGCAGGTCGATGGCGGGGATGATCTGCATGGCGGCGGCGGGCTGGTGCTGGGGCAGCTCCCATCCTCCCTGGCCGCCGCCTGGATCGCTGTCCAGCTCAGGCCCGGCCTGGGGCAGCTGCTGCCAGCCCGGACGCCAGTGGCGGCGGTCGCGCAGCTGCCGCTGGGGCACCACCAGCCGGAAGCCTGGATCCAGCAGGGCCGCGAGCTCGAAGGCCCGCTCCTGGCCTCGCCCCCGCTGCCCGAGCAGGCGGAAATGGCGATGGCCGCCGCTCTCGCCCAGGGCCGCCGCCTGGGCGGTCCAGTGGGGCGGCAGCCGCGGCTCGTTTCCGCTCACTGTGCCGACGAGAGCGTCAGCCCATAGGGGGCGTCATCGGCCGACTCACGCAGTCCCAGTTGCTCACGCCAGCTCTGGATCGGCCGCTCCCAGCCCTCCTCCCAGCGCACCGCCGCCAGGCAGGAGGCGGTGCGCGCGATGGCCATCGCCTGGGCCAGGGCGGCGCTGAGCTGCTCGAAGTCGAGCTGAGCGGCCTGTGGCTGACCTTGCTGACGGAAGCTGTTCAGCTGGGCGGCGGTGTTGAGCAGCACGTAGGCCGGGAAGCCGATCTGGTTGGCGGTGATCATCAGCACGCCGTTCTCCCCCACGGGCCCTGTGCCGAAACCCGTCACCACGTGGTGAATGTCGTGGGTGGTGGCGATCCGCTGGGTCAGCCAGCGCGCCTCGGTGTCAATCGGGCGGGGCCGGAAGAATGCGGGGTCGTAGTTGAGCCCGCGGATCAGCTGGGCGTATCGGCGGCCGAGGCTGCCGTCCGGCATCTGGATCATCCGCTCGATGTCCGGCTGCAGGGGCGGGTAGCGCTGGTCCATCATCTCCGCGCCGCCGGGCACGGCGCGGAAGCGGCGGACGCAGGCCTCCATCTGGGCGCTCTCGAGCATGTTGTCGACCAGATCGGCCACCGAGTGCAGATCGCCGCCGCTGCGGCCAATGGCCGCCAGCAGCTTGAGGTTGTTCAGAGAACGCAGTAGCTCGGTCCAGCGGGCCATGGGTCTGAGGGCGAAGCGTTTCTCCGCAGCATTGCAGCGGCAGCGGCGCTGGCCGCTTGAATGGCGCCCTCCCCGCTGAATGGCCGTGCAGATTCTGGTGATGGGTGGAACCCGTTTCATCGGCAAGCCCCTGGTGGCGCAGCTGCTCGCTGCCGGGCATCAGCTGACCCTGTTCACCCGCGGCCGTCAGCCCCTGCCCGAGGGGGTGGAGCATCTCTCGGGCGACCGCAGCGACCCGGCCGGCCTTGAGCCCCTGCGGGGCCGTGGCTTCGATGTGATCATCGATTCCAGCGGCCGCAGCGGCGCCGACAGCCAGGCGGTGCTGGAGCGCACCGGAGCGCCGAGCCACCGCTTCGTCTACGTCAGTTCCGCCGGTGTCTATGCCGACAGCGAGCTCTGGCCCCTGGACGAAGACTCCCCCACCGATCCCGCCAGCCGCCATGCCGGCAAGCTCGACACCGAAGCCTGGCTGCGCCAGCAGGCCATTCCCTTCACCAGCTTCCGCCCCACCTACATCTACGGACCCGGCAACTACAACCCGGTGGAGAGCTGGTTCTTCGATCGGATCGTGCACGGCCAGCCGGTGCCCCTGCCCGGCGATGGCACCACGATCACCCAGCTGGGTCATGTCAGTGATCTGGCCACGGCGATGGCCCGCTGCCTGGATGTGGAGGCGGCGGCCAACCGCATCTACAACTGCAGCGGCGCCAAGGGCATCAGCTTCCGGGGCCTGGTGGCTGCGGCGGCGAGGGCCTGCGGCGTGGAGCCCGAGGCGGTGGAGATCCGCAGTTTCGATCCATCCGGCCTCGACAAGAAAGCGCGCAAGGCCTTCCCCCTGCGCCTGGCCCATTTCCTCACCGACATCCACCGGGTGCAGCGGGAACTGGCCTGGACTCCCGCCTTTGATCTCGACGCCGGCCTGGCCGACAGCTACAGCAACGACTACGCCCTGCGCGGGGTCACCAGCCCCGACTTCAGCTCCGATCAGGCGCTGCTGGCTGGCTGAGGCCCGCGCAGGTAGCCGGCGGCTGAGCTGAGCGCCAGCAGCAGCGAGGGCCAGAACAGCCACCAGCCCAGGCTGCGCAGGCCGCTGGCCAGCGGCCAGCCCGGCGGCCAGAGCAGCAGCAGCAGCGCCGCGAACTGAAGCACGGTCTTGGCCTTGCCGGCGGCGGAGGCCGGAGCGCCGCTGGCCTGGCCGGCCCGCCAGCCGGAGATCAGCAGCTCCCGCGCCAGCAGCAGCCACACCGCCCAGAGGGGCAGGCTCCCCTCCCGGGCCAGCCAGAGCAGGGGGGCGCAGACCAGGATCTTGTCGGTGAGCGGGTCGAGCCGTGCACCCCAGACCGAGCCGCCGCCCGCGCGCCGGGCCAGCCAGCCATCGGCCCAGTCGCTGAAGCCGCCCAGCAGCAGCAGGCCCCAGCCCCAGCCCGCCTGGCCGGCGCCGAGGGCCAGCAGCAGGGGCAGCCCCAGGAAGGCCCGCGAGACGGTGAGGGCATCGGCCAGACGGCGAGCCGGAGGAGTCATCGCAGCGGCTCCGGGGCGTACCCCCACGCTGGCCTAGAACCGTTGAAGACGCTCTGCACCGATGACCCCCGACACCCCAGGAACCGTACGGGTGGCCGACGCGATGTCCACACCCGTGCTGTCGGTGACACCGAGCACGCCGCTGCAGGAGGCGGTGAAGCTGATGAGTGATCACCACATCAGCGGCCTGCCGGTGCTGGATGAGCAGGGGGCCCTGGTGGCTGAACTGAGCGAGCAGGATCTGATGGTGCGCGAGAGCGGTTTTGATGCCGGTCCCTACGTGATGCTGCTCGATGCGGTCATCTATCTGCGCAACCCGCTCGACTGGGACAAGCAGGTGCATCAGGTGCTGGGCAACACGGTGGCCGATGTGATGAGCCGCCATCCCCACAGCTGCGGCGCCGACGTGTCGCTCTCGGCGGCGGCCAGGCTGCTGCACGACCGCTCCACCCAGCGGCTGTTCGTGCGCCAGGGCGAGAGCGTGGTGGGGGTGCTCACCCGCGGCGACGTGGTGCGCGCCCTGGCGGCCCAGGGCTGAGCTGCCGCCAGGGCACGATCGCCCCATCCGCCACCAGCCAGAGCTGCTCGCCCGGATCACAGGGATGTCCGCCGGTGAGCTGCCCGAAGGAGGGCAGCAGCAGGCGTGAGCTGGCGGCGGCGTAGCTGAAGCAGGGCAGGCGCAGGCGGTCGCTGCGATCGCCGATCAGCGCCACCGGGTGCAGGTGGCCGCAGATGTGCAGCAGTTCGGTGGTCTCTGGTGGTGGCTGGTCTTCGGGGCCATGGCTGAGCCAGAGCGGCCCTCGGGCCGTGGCCGGCTCCTGGGGCAGTCCCTCGATCCAGCTGCCCCGTTCGTGGTTGCCGCCGATCAGCCTCAGCGGGCAGCCCAGCAGCTGGGGCAGGGCCCTGAGTTTCTGACGCAGCTCGGCGGTGAGGCCGATCCGGCTGTGGATCAGATCGCCCAGCACCACCACCTCCCGGGGCCGCCAGCGGTGGGCCAGGGCCAGCAGGGCGTTGAGGGTGCCCGCATCCCCGTCACTGGGCAGGGCGATGCCGTGGCTCTGGAAGGTTTCGGCCTTGCCCAGGTGCAGGTCGGCCAGCAACAGCAGCTGCTGCTGGGGATCCCAGAGGGCCTTGGCGGCCAGCAACTCCAGCCGTTGCCCCCGCCAGTGGAAGGGGGCTCGATCGAGGGGGGGATCCGCCATCGCCAGCTGGGCTCAGGCCGTGGCCATCGCCGTCTGGTAGGCGGGCCGGGCGCGGGTGGCCTCGATCGTGGCCTGAACCGCCGGGTAGGGGCTCAGGTCCAGCTGGGGAAAAAAGATCGGCAGGTAGGCCAGATGGGCGTTCACGGCGCAGTCGGCCACACCCCAGGAGGCGCCGATCAGGGGGGTCGCTTCAGCCAGGCGTTGATCGAGGGCGGCCATCAGCCGCGGAAACTCCCGCTCCCGTGCCGATTCCACGAACAGGGCGGTGGCCAGGGTGGCGTTGGCGAACAGCACCCACTGCTCGGCCAGCGCCCGCTGCTCGGGGCTGCTGAATTCCTGGCCGTAGCGATCCGCCAGGTAGAGCAGGATCGCGCCGCTCTCGAACAGGCGCAGCGGTCCTCCCTGGGGGGCCACGGCGCTGGAGTCCTCCAGGGCCGGCACCTTGCCGAAGGGGTTGATCGCCAGGAAGGCCGGCTGCCGGTGCTCATCGGCCTGCATGTCAAGCAGGCGCCAGCTGTAGGCGATCCCCTTTTCGGCCAGGTACCAGCGGGGCATGGAGGCCCTGGAGCGGGGGCCGCCGTAAAGAGTCAAGGCCATGGCTGGGTGCGCTGGAAATCCTCCCCGCAGAATGGGACCTCATGGGCAGGAAGCGCCAGTGGCTGACAGCCTGCTCCGTCTGGCGCCCCTGTTGGTGGGGCGCGCCCGCCGCGGCATCGTCGGCTCCAGCCGCTATGCCCACACCCTGCGCGAGGCGGTGCGCACCGCCTCGAACGACCCGCAGGCTGGTCCGCTGCTGATCACCGGCGAGCCGGGGCTGGAGAAGGACAACATCGCCGCCCTGATCCACTTCGGCTCCCCCGCCCGCCGCCAGCTGTTGCTGCGGCTGGATGGGGCGCTGCTGCGGGGCGATGGCGCCGAGCTGTTCGCTGCCGCCGGCCGCAGCGGTGAGGGCTCGCTGCTGGAGAACCCCGAGGTGGGCGGGGTGCTGATCGACAAGCTCGATCGGGTCGATCCCCAGCTGTTGCCGGCCCTGATGGAGCTGGCCAGCACAGGCCGCTGGCAGGCGCCGGGCCCCGCCACAGCCCCCCGCCATTTCCCCGGCCGGGTGTTCTTCACCACCGAGGCGGTGGTGCCTGGTTTTGAGCGGGCCTGCACGTTGATCCGGGTGCCGCCGCTGCGGGTGCGGCGCCAGGACCTGGGCGACTGGTTGCGCTACGACCTGCGCCTCAAGAGCCGGGCCCTGGGCTGGCCCACAGCGCCGGTGGCGGGGGCGGAGCTGGTCCGCCGGCTGCAGACCCGCGATTTCCCCGGCAACGTGCGCGAGCTCGAGGATCTGGTGGAGCGGGCCCTGCGCCAGCTGCCGGTGCCGGCCGCGGCCGAGCCGCCGCTGGAGCTGCCCGAAGACGTCTTCTGGCTCTCTTCCCGTCAGAGCCGCCCCCGCTTCGATCTCTGGCGCTGGAAACCATCGCTGCGCCGCTGGATGCGCTCACCGCGCCTCTGGAACACCCTGCTCTTCGCTCTGGTGAGCTGGGTGTTCGTGCTGGTGAACCTCTGGCTGTGGCTGGGTCCCCAGGACCGCGCCCACAACGGGGCGCTCAACCTCTTCTGGGCCTGGTGGTGGCCCCTGATCCTGCTGGGCTATCCCCTGGTGGGCCGCCTCTGGTGTTCCTTCTGCCCGTTCATGGTCTGGGGTGAGATCAGCCAGCGGCTGGCGGCAGCCATGGGTTGGCAGCCCTCCCGCTGGCCCAGGGGTGAGACCGACCGCTGGGCAGCGCCGGCCCTGGCCGCCGGTTTCGCCGCGATCCTTCTCTGGGAGGAGCTGGCGGATCTGGAGAACAGCGCCCGCCTGAGCAGTGCCCTGCTGCTGCTGATCACCGCCGGGGCCGTGATCGGTTCGTTGCGCTTCGAGAAGCGCTTCTGGTGCCGCTATCTCTGCCCGGTGGGGGGGATGAATGGCCTGTTCGCCAAGCTCTCGGTGCTGGAGCTGCGCGCCCAGGTGGGCACCTGCAGCGGCAGCTGCAGCACCTATGCCTGCTTCAAGGGTGGTCCTGCCGATGGCGAGGGTCTGGCCACGGCGGGCTGTCCGCTGGGCACCCACCCCGCCCACCTGGAAGACAACCGCAACTGCGTGCTCTGCCTCACCTGTGTCCAGGCCTGCCCGCACCGCTCCGTGCAGCTGAGCCTGCGGCCCCCTGCCGCCGATCTGCAGCGGGAGATGGCCCCACCCGACGGTGAGGCGGGTCTGATCCTGGTGCTGGCCGGGGGGGTCTGCCTCAAGTTCTGGGATCGCCTGCTGGGCGGTCTGCCCCTGGCCCCTGAGAGCCTGCAGGAGGGCCCCCTGCTGCCGCGCCTGGCCTTTGCGCTGCTGGCCCTGGCGCTGCCCTCGGCCCTGGCCCTGGTGGCACTCCGGCTGGGCAGTTGGCTGACGCCACCGGCCCGGGCCGCCCGGCGCCTGCGCCTGGGGCTCTATGGCCTGCTGCCCCTGCTCTGGGCCCTGCTGCTGGCGCGGCACCTGCCGGTGGGGATGGCGGAGGCGGGCCGGTTGCTGCTGGTCAGCTTCAGGCAGCCCCTGCCCAGCTGGAGCGCCGATCAGCACGTGATCGCCTTCTGCCAGAGCCTGGTGCTGCTGGTGGGGGTGGGCGGCTCGCTGGTGCTGCTGCGCCGCCTGCTGCTGAACAGCCGGGCGGCCCTGTGGTGGGGCAGCGCCGTGGCCGTGGTGCTGGGGGCTGGTGGGCGCTGGCTGGTGGCGGGGTAGGTGGCGTGGTGGCTGGCCACCGCCGCGCTTTCACTGAAATGCGCAAAGACGCCGGATATCGGAGCTGTTGTAGAGGCTGTGCGTGGCACCGGGGCTGGCCACCGCGAGGTTGTGCTCCTTTGTGAGCAGGTTGGCGGCACCAAGGCGGTTGGCGATCTCCACCCGCTCCAGGCCGTGGCTACTGCGCCAGAGACGGCAGTCGTGGCGGCTGTTCTGGCCCCCAGCGCCGGCCCTGGCCGCGGCGGTGGCCGCCAGCAGGGCGGTGATCCATAGGGCGGGCCCAAGGCAGCGGTGGCCAAGGCGACGACATCGAGCGGTGTCCAAGGTCCAAGCGGATGTGTTCCTCTTGCTACACCAAAGACGGGGCGCTCCGCCAGGATTCAGCCACGGAAGGAGAGCCCCCAGTGACTCGACGACGCCTCCAGCGCCAGCTCCCCGGCGAAACCCGCCACTGGCTTGAGTGCCGCCTGCACGCCCTCGAAAGCCTTGAACAGTTCGAAGAGGCCTACGCCCTGCGCATGGAAATGGCCGAGTGGCTGCTGGAGGACAGCCACGATCAACCGGTTAACAACCTCACCGTGGCGCGGCTGCTGCGCGATGGAACCGCGCTGATGGATTCCCTGCTCAGCGACCCGACATAATCAGGCCAGAAGGCTTCCCCCCATGACCATCGCCCTGCTGATTGCCCTTGTGGGCTCCCTGGTGCTGATGAACTGGATCGTCAAGAAGCTCAGTAAGGCCTGAGCGACCGGCCCCGCCAGGTCCAGCCGCGGCCGGTGCTGGTTTTCCAGATCGATGCCGGTGCGATCGCGCCGATCACCAGACCACCCAGCCAGGCCAGCCACCAATGGCGCAGGCCGAGGCCGAAGCGCCAGCGGCTCCAGATCCGCACCGCCAGCTGCAGGGTCACCCCCACCAGGGCTGGCGGCAGCAGGGATGGCCAGGCCAGCGGCGGCTGCAGGGCCTGCAGTCCCGCCAGCAGCAGCAGCAGCCAGGGGCCACTGAACAGACCCAGCACCAGGGCGCCACTGGAGAGGGTGAGCAGGGGGTTGCGGTTCAGGCCCAGATGCCAGTTCTTGGTCCAGCCCTCCCAGAGGGCGCTGAAGTTGGGATACATCTCGAGATCGAGAAGCTCGATGCCGAGCAAGTAGCGCAGGCGTAAGCCCTGCTGCTTGATTGCCCGCGCCAGGGCCAGATCCTCCACCACCTCGCCGGCCAGGGCCCGGTGGCCCCCGATGGCCTCGTAGCTGGAGCGGCGAAAGAGCATGAACGGACCAGCCGCGAAGGCCGTGTCGTCGTTGGGATCATTGGCGCGGGCGATCGGGAAACCCAGGCCCAGCAGCGCCACCACGATCGGTTGCACCACCCATTCCGCCAGGCAGCCGCAGCGGATGCGTGGGGCGAGGGTGAGCAGATCAGCGCCGCTGCGGCGGGCCTCGGCCACGGCACTGGCCAGGGCCGCCGGCGCCACGGTCACATCGGCATCGATGAACAGCAGCCACTCCGTCGCACTGGGGTCTGGATCGGGAGTGGGGCGCTGGCTCAGCTGCCGCACCGCTTCACTGCAGGGCCAGTTCTTGCCGCTCCAGGTCTCGCCGGCGGGGCGTGGCCCGCAGCGCAGCACCTCCAGGGGCGGTGACGGGAAGGCTCCGGTCTTGATCAGCGCCTCCAGCCCCTCGACGGTGCCGTCGCTGGAGTCATCGTCAGCCACGATCAGCCGCCAGTTCATTCCCCCCAGCTCACTGGCGAGCAGGGCACCCACGCAGCCCTTGATCCTTGTGGCCTCGTTGTAGGCAGGCACGATCACGCTGAGGATGTCGCGACCGTTGGCTTCTCCCTCCCCCTTCGACGCGCCTGCTGGGGTGGCCCCCAGGCGCGGGGCGCGGCCCATGGTGAGTTCGAGCACCAGCAGCAGCACCAGCAGCCCGAAGGCCGCCAGCCAACCCGCCAGCAGCAGCAGCTGCAGCACCAGTTCCATGGTCATCGGTGCTGCCCCAGGGGCGCCCACTCTCGCTGCTCAGGCTGGGCTGCTCCGCTTCAGTCTTGATCTTCCGCTGTCCTGGCCTCGGCCACCAGCCGCTGCACCCGCTCCAGCACCGACTCGTTGCTCATGCGGTTGTTGAGGCGTTCCACCAGCAGGGGGAAGGCGAAGGGCCCTGGCCGGGCTGTGCGCTCCAGCAGGCGCTGGGAGCGGCTGAGGCGATCGAGGGCCTGGCGCAGGCGGCCCAGTTCCAGCTGGTCGTCCATCACTTCGCGGCGGGCCTGCAGCAGCAGGCGGTTGCCGGGTTCATGGCGACTGAAGACATCAAAGAGCAGAGAGGCGCTGATCTGCAGCTGGCCGCCGCTTTTGGTCTGGCCCGGGAAGCCGTTCACCACCAGCCCGGCGATCTGGGCGATCGCGCGGAAGCGACGGCGGCAGAGTTCAGAGAGGTTGATCGAAGCCTCCAGATCGGCTTCGAGTTCGCTCTGATCGAGCAGGGCTTCGCCCCATTCCTCGTAGAGCGCTTCGAAGGGATAGCCGCGGGGTGCCAGCAGCTCGAAGCCGTAGTCGTTCACCGACACCGTGATCGTGGCCGACTGGAGGCGCGTGAGCCGACCGGCCCAGAGAAAGCCCAGCCCCTCATGCACGAAGCGCCCCTCGAAGGGGTAAGCGAACAGATGGCTGCCCTCGCGGCTGCGGGTCACCTCCACCAGGAACTGATCCTCCCGCGGCAGTCGCGAGAGGTCGGCCTGGCGGCGCAGCAACGGCTCCAGTGCCCGCAGTTCAGGCGTGTCGAGGCGCTGATCGTTGCCGCTGGCTGCCGCTGCAGCGGGGTCGCTGGCCTGGAGCGCGCCGGCACAACGGTGCACCTCCCGGCGCAGATGACCGCTGAGCAGATCGGAGAGGGCCATCTGGCCCCCGGCCCAGGCGGGCACCGTGCGGCTCTTGCGGCTGCTGGCCTTCACCAGGGCGGTCATGTCGCGCAGGCGCACGAACTCCAGCTGCCGCCCGGCAAAGAAGAACACATCTCCGGGCTTCAGGCGTGAGACAAACCCCTCCTCCACCTGGCCGAGGCTGGCGCCGCGCACCACCTTGACGGTGATCGAGCGGCTGGAGGTGATCGTGCCGATTCCCAGCCGGTGCAGGCGGGCGATGGCGGGAACGTTGACCTTGTAGAGGAATGAAGCCTCTGGCCTGGTGGTCGCTGCCAAGCAGGGCTCGCGCTCCAGCTTGCGGAAGCGGGGGTAGGCGCCGAGGCAGTCGCCGCCGTGCTCCAGGAAGCGCAGGCACCAGTGCCAGCTGGCGTCATCGAGCTGGCGGTAGCTCCAGCTGCTGCGCACCCGCTGCAGCTCCTGCTCCGGCTCGAAGCCCGGCCCGCAGGCCAGGCTGGTGAGGTGCTGCAGCAGCACGTCCAGTGGCGCCAGCGGCGGCCGGCGGGTTTCCACCAGCCCTTCGGCCAGCCCCCGCCGCATCGCCGACACCTCCAGCAGCTCCAGCGCATTGGTGGGCATGAACAGCACCTGCGAGGTGCCGCCTGGGCTGTGGGCCGAGCGGCCGGCGCGCTGCAGCAGCCGCGCCAGGTTCTTGGCACTGCCGATCTGCACCACCCGCTCCACCGGCTGAAAGTCGACCCCCAGATCGAGGGAACTGGTGCAGACCACCCAGCGCACGTCGCCCGCCTTCACCCCCGCCTCGATCGCTTCGCGCTCGCTGCGGTCGATCGAGCCGTGGTGCAGCGCCAGCGCCCCCTCCATCTCGGGGCAGGCGTAGCGGAGGCATTGGTGCCAGCGCTCCGATTGATTGCGCGTGTTGGTGAACAGCAGCGTGGAGATGGCTGGATCCAGGGCCGCCACCAGCTCCTCGTGCATGCGCAGGCCCAGGTGGCCGCCCCAGGGGAAGCCATCGATCGACTCCGGCAGCAGGCTGCGGATCTCCGTGCCCCGTTTCATCCTTGCTCGCACCAGCAGGGGCTTCTCGCTGGCGCCAACCCCCACCGCCGCGCGGGCGGCCTCCTCCAGGTTGCCGATGGTGGCGCTGATCGCCCAGGTGCGCAGGCCGGGGCGCTGGCCCCGCAGCCAGCTCAGGGCCAGCTCGCTCTGGCTGCCGCGCTTGCTGCCCATCAGCTCGTGCCATTCATCCAGCACCACCGCTTCGAGGCCCGAGAACAGCTGCTGCGCCGCCCGGTTGGCCAGCAGCACCGAGAGTGATTCCGGCGTGGTGATCAGGATCTGGGGCGGCTGTCTGAGCTGACGGCTGCGTTCAGCACTGGCGGTGTCACCGTTGCGGATGCCCAGGCTCAGGGGCCAGCCCATGGCCTCGATCGGCTCGCGGATCGCCAGGCCCAGATCGCGGCTGAGGGCGCGCAGGGGCGTGAGATAAAGCAGGCGCAGGCCGGGCGCGGGGTTTGCCAGCATCGAAGCGATCGGTCCCATCACCGCCGCATAGGTTTTGCCGGCGCCGGTGGGCACCTGGATCAGACCGCTCTGCCCGCGCAGGTAGGCCCGCCAGCACTGGCGCTGAAAGGGCAAGGGCCGCCAGCCCTTCTGGCGGAACCACTCCTCGATCGGCGCGAGGGCAACGGGCTGGGAAGCCAAGACAGGGGAATCCGGATCAGGTGGTGAGCTGACTGACCGACACATCTCTGAGAGCCCTTGCAACAGCATGGGTCTCAGCTCATTGGGTGGGCGGGGAGCCATGGGAGCTTGGGGCTGCGAAACCAATCCAATCCCCCGTGGATCCCCAGACCCGACTGCATCGTGA
>NZ_JAHLYS010000016.1 GCF_025128055.1 Synechococcus sp. CS-1329
ATGCCACCGGTGGGTCCACGGGCCCACCACTGCATCACCAGTGAGTTTCATCAAGAGACTGAAAGCCCCTGCCACGGCAGGGGCTTTTTTGTTGGCGATTCAGGGGATGTGAATCAGGCTGGTGCCGGGCTTCATGGCCGTGCAGGTGCTGAGGGCTCAGGCCCGAGTCGAGTCAAGGCGTGAACATCAGCCGGCGGTTTCCGATCGCCCCAGGCCAAGGATTGGCTGCTCTACTCACGCTGCGCTCGCAGGATGAATGTCTTTGCTGGAGTGAACAACCACTGCATTGGCTTCTCAGGTGGCTGCTGAGCGCCTCGGCGCTCGCACCGTGGGCCCATGGGCCCACGGATCTGCTCGAATCGACCATGAAGTGTTCGCAGCAAAAAATCAGCACAACAAAGTACTCAGCAGATGGGGGATCGCTGGACTCCAGCTGCTTCCTGCTGGATGCAAAAGTTAGAGGCAAAAGCCGATGGTCGGACTTGAACCGACGACCTACTGATTACGAATCAGTTGCTCTACCACTGAGCTACACCGGCGTCCTGATGAAATTAGCATTGAGGGGTTCCGTTGGCCCCCGGCCCATGCCATCGACCCGGCCCAAGCCCAAACCCCAGTCCAGGTCCAAGCCTCAATCCACCAGCCTGGATCCCGAGCTGCGAGAACGGCTGCTGGCGGAAGCCAAGGCCCCCTGGAAAGGGCTGCGGCGCGCTCTCTGGTTTGCCCTCACCGCCTCGGGGGGCATTGGTCTGGCGACCATGGCCATGCGCTTGTCCTCTGGCTCGGAGGTGACCTCAGGGGATCTGCTGATCCAGGTGAGTGCCTTCCTCGGCTTTGGCCTGCTCCTCTGGCGCGACCGCTGAGGAGCCGGCGTTGATCTCAGCCTCCGGTTGGGGTCTGGGCTGGGGTTGCTGGCCGTCCTGAAGCAGGCTCAGGGGAGCTGGCAGCAGCAGGGGAAGTCCAAGGCTCAGCCTCTCCCGGGCCACCAGCTCAGGCGCCATGGCGGGGGTGCGAGCCACCTGCTCAGGGCTGCGGCTGAGCAGCCAGATGGCCTGGATCAGTTGCTGTCCCTGCCAGACCAGAACGGCCAGCAGCGGCACAGTCAGCAGGATCGTGACCAGCCGCGAGGCCTCCGGCAGCGGTGCGATCGCCGCCAGCTGGGCGGAGAGGGCGTCGAGGCGCCAGATCGCCGGCAGCAACAGGACAGCCACCGCGGCCGCCAGCAGGCGCACGGGCCGTGGTGACTGCAGGGCGCTCAGCCGCCTCTGATCCTCGCGGCGGCCCAGGGCCGGGGTCTGCAGCAGCAGCAGCGACCAGCAATCGGCTGGCCGCTGCCAGAGCAGCAGGGTTGGCAGCAGGGCGCCCAGCGCCCAGAGCAACAGCCGCTCGATCCCAGGAACCAGGCCGGGATCAGCCCCCGCCAGAATCAGAGCCACGGCCAGCAGCTCGGCTGGGATGGCGGCCAGTCCGAGCAGTTGCAGCCAGAGCAGGGGTTCGCTGCGGGGAGTCACATCAGGTGCTGAGGGTGCGGCGTTGGGTGACCAGCTTGTAGGCCATCACCCGATCGCCCTCCTGCCAGTTGGCAAAGCGATCACAGCCGATGCCGCATTCGAAGCCCGTGGCCACCTCCTTGACGTCGTCCTTGTTGCGGCGCAGGGAGTCGAGATCGCCCTCGAACACCACCTGCTTGTTGCGCTGAATGCGCACCTTGCAGTTGCGCTGCAGCTTGCCGCTGGTGACGTAACACCCAGCCACGGCGCTCTTGCCGATGGTGAACACCAGGCGCACCTCCGCTTCGCCGAGGGACTCCTCCACCAGCTCCGGCTCCAGCAGACCCTCCATGGCCAGCTGGATGTCCTCCAGCAGCTTGTAGATCACGTCGTAGTCACGCACGTCGACGCCATTGGCATCGGCGGCCCGCTTGGCACCGGAGGCCATTGAGGTGTTGAAGCCCACGATCACGGCACCGGAGGCGGCGGCCAGATCCACGTCGGTTTCGGTCACCTCACCCGGGGCGGAGAGCAGCACCCGCACCTGCACTTCGCCCTGGGGCAGCTGCTCGAGCGATCCAAGGATCGCCTCGACACTGCCCTGGACGTCGGCCTTGAGGATGAGGTTGAGCTCCTTGAGCTGCCCTTCGCTGGCCTGACCGGACATCGAGGCCAGCGAAACCCGGCGGGAGGCCATCTGCTGGGCCAGGCGGGTGGCACGGGCTTCGTTGGCCCGGTCTCCCACCACTGAGCGGGCGGTCTTCTCGTCGGTGTAGACCTC
This sequence comes from Synechococcus sp. CS-1329, assembly GCF_025128055.1. Taxonomy (GTDB): domain Bacteria; phylum Cyanobacteriota; class Cyanobacteriia; order PCC-6307; family Cyanobiaceae; genus Regnicoccus_A. The sequence continues at coordinate 2,272 of NZ_JAHLYS010000016.1, forward strand.
GAATTCATCACCGGCGGTGGGCACCTCGCTGAAACCGAGGGCCTCAACGGCCGAGGAAGGACCCGCGCTCTTGACCCGTTTGCCCGAGTCGTCGACCATGGCGCGCACCTTGCCGAGCACCGGCCCGGCCGCCAACACATCGCCGGCTTTGAGGGTGCCGTTCTGGATCAGCAGGGTGGCCACGGGGCCCTTGGCCTTGTCGAGGTGAGCCTCGATCACGGTGCCCTTGGCCATCCGGTCCGGGTTGGCCTGGAGGTCTTCTACCTCCGTCACCAGCAGGATCATCTCCAGCAATTTGTCGATGTTGACGCCCTTGGTGGCGCTCACCGGCACCATCACCGTGGTGCCTCCCCAGTCTTCGGCCACAAGTTCCAGGGCGGAGAGTTCCTGCTTGACCCGCTCGGGCTGGGCGCCCTCTTTGTCGACCTTGTTGATCGCCACGATGATCGGCACTTCTGCTGCCCTGGCGTGGCTGATGGCCTCGAGGGTCTGGGGGCGCACGCCGTCATCGGCGGCCACCACCAGCACAGCCACGTCGGTGACCTTGGTGCCCCGAGCCCGCATGGCGGTGAAGGCCTCGTGGCCCGGGGTGTCGAGGAAGGTGATGCGGCGGTCTTCGCCGGAGTGGGGAATCGTGACCTGATAGGCACCGATGTGCTGGGTGATGCCACCGGCTTCTCCGGCGGCCACACGGGTCTTGCGGATGGCATCCAGCAGGCTGGTTTTGCCGTGGTCGACGTGGCCCATCACCGTGACCACCGGTGGCCTGCGGATCAGGTAATCGAAATCGCTGGCCTCGATCATCTCGACCGTCTTCTTGGCGGCCTCCTCCACGTCGTCCTGGAGAACAGGCACGCCGAATTCATCAGAGACCGTTTCGATCGTGGAGAGATCGAGGGTCTGGGTGACCGTGGCGATGATCCCCTTGAAAAAGAGGGATTTGATGATCTCGGAGCTCTCCACTCCGAGGCGGTCGGCCAGTTCCTGCACCGTGAGGTTGCCCTCCGGCACGATCAGCATCTCGGGCCGGGTGGCCTTGGCTTCCCGGGCGGCGCGCAGTTCCATGGCGCGACGGCGCTGCCTCTGGCGGGTGGTTTCCTTCTTGCGCTTGCGCATCGCCACCACGGGCTTGACGCCGGGAGTGGTGGGACGGGTGCGGGGCCGCGACGGCCGGGCCAGGCTGGCCTGGAGCACCATCGCCTCGTGCTCGCCGGCGAAGCCGCCGGTTTCGGCGGTGAGCGCATCATCGTTGTCGCCGATGATGTGCACCTTCTGGCGCTGCTTCTGAGGCGACTTGCTGCGCAGGGCCTCCAGCTTGGCGCTGTCGTCCCATTCCGGGCGCCGTGCCCGACCAGGCCCCGCGGCCTGGGGTGTGCGGAAGGCCGGTTTGCGCGGGGCCGATGGCGGCGTGGCGGTGGGCCGGGTGGGATCGGTGCTGCCTTCGCTGCGCTCGGGCCGCCGTGGTGGTGCGGCGATCGGGCGCGTGCCGGGCTTCTGCAGCTGCATCAGCTCGCCCGGTGCCACCGGCTTGCGCATGCCCTGGGGCATGCCGGGGCGCACGGGAGCTCCGGGCCGGGTGCCGCCACCGGGGGCGGCGGCGTCGCGGCGGATCGGTTTGCCCACCAGCTCGAGGGGGCTGCGGGCCTGGGTGGGCCGGCCCACCTGTGGGGTGGGGCGCTGGGGTGCTCCGGCTGGCCGCTGGCTCAGGGCCGGGCGGCCCGAAGGAGGTGCTGGACGGTTGCTGGTGCCAGGCTGTGCCGACTGGGGTCGACCCACCAGTTGCGGCCGGCCGGGGCCGGAGCCGCCTGCTGCCCGCACGGGTGCTGGAGCTCCAGGCCTTGGGGGTGCGCTCGAGGCCGGACGGGAGGGAGCAGGGGCAGTGGTGCTCCTGGGCACGGGCCGGGGACTGGTGGCGGGGCGAGGACTGGGGCTGGGCGCTGCGGCCGATTCCGGCTTGCGCACCTGGGGTGCCTCGGGTTTGCTCACCGGGGGCGCCGGTGGGCGGCTGGGGGCGGCGGCTGGCTTGGCCGGTGCAGCGGAGACCGGCGTGGGTTTGAGCGGTGCTGCAGGCCTGGCCGGCGCTGGCGCTGCTGAGGTGGGGGCCTGACGGCTGGCCTGGGGCACCACTTTCCTGACCACCGGCGGCTGGGTGGTGGGAGCAGCAGGCTTCGGCGCGGACGCCGCGGGCACCTGCGCCACGATTTCAGGCCTGGCGGCCGGCTTGACGATGACAGGCTTGGCTGGGGCAGCAGCAGCAGCAGGCTTCTGGGGGCTGCCCGCCGGCCGGACAGCCGGCTTGGCCGCACCTGCGGGGCTGGTGGGCGCCGCCGGTGCTGCTGGGGCGGCCTTTTTCAGGGACAGGATGGCCTTGGCCGCTTCGGCGGCAGGTTGGCTCGGTCGGACGGGCTGGGCCGCCGGGCCCGAGCCACCGTTGCCGGGGGTGCTGATCAGGCTGCGGATGCGCTCGGCCTCCCCATCGCTGATGGAGCTGCTGTGGCTCTTGACCGCAATGGACAGCTTCTCGGCAGCGTCGAGCACGTCCTTGTTCTCCAGGCCAAGGTCCCGGGACAGCTCATAAATTCTGACTTTGCCGCTGCTGGTCATTCAGGTCTCCGATCGGTCGGGGCACCGTGTGCCTCCGAGCCCCACGCGCGGTGCGGCCACTGTTCATCTTGCCTCAGAGGCTGCAGCACGTGTCTGGTTCAGCCGTTCCTCCAGCGCCATGTAGATGGAATCCGACACCTGACAGCGCAGGGAGCGCTGCAGGCGTTTGCGGCGCCGGGCGTCGTCGATGCAGCTGCTGGAAGGACAGAGGTAGGCCGAGCGGCCCATGGCCCCGGTGGCCGGCCCCTCAAGCACCACCCCTTTCCCGTCGAATGGGCGGATGATCCGCCAGAGCAGACGGCGATCCTGCCGCTCCCGGCAGGACACGCAACGCCGCAGCACAACACCCACGCTCACCGCAGTTCGACGGCGGCTTCATCTGCTGGATCCACTGGAGCGGCCTCGGTGTCCGCTTCGGCTACAAGTTCAGCCTTGCTCTCGATGCCGGTTTCGGTTTCCGACCCGATTTCCGCCGCAGGGCCCTCCGCTGCATCCTGCGCTTCGGCTTCGCCACCTTCGCCAGCTTGGCTGGGCTCGCCATAGCCGACGTAGCCATTCTCGTCTTCGGGCAGGGGATAGAGCTCGCGCAGGCGAGCATCCTCCTCGGCGCGGTTGGCCTGCTCGACCGCCAGCCGGGCTTCGGCCTCGGCCTGCTGGCGCTCATCGTCCTCGCGCAGGGCGATCAGTTCAGCAGCCCGGGCGTCCTCGCTGATCTGGTCGTAGTCGGAGGCATTTTTGATATCGATCTTCCAGCCGGTGAGCCGTGCCGCCAAGCGAACGTTCTGACCCTCACGGCCGATCGCCAGGCTGAGCTGGTCGGGGGGAACGAGCACATGGGCGTGCTGGCCGACGGGGTCCACCAGTCGCACCATCTCGACGCGGGCTGGGCTGAGGGAATTGGCCAGATACTGCCCAGGATCAGGCGACCAGCGGATCACGTCGATCTTTTCGCCGCGCAGCTCGTTGACCACCTGCTGGATACGGGAGCCCCGGGCGCCGATGCAGGCGCCCACCGGGTCCACTTCGCGCTCGACGCTGTCGACGGCCACCTTGGTGCGCGGACCGACGGCCCGTGAGGGAGGGTTGGCTTCGCGGGCCACGGCCACGATCCGCACGGAACCTTCCTGGATTTCCGGAACTTCATTCTCGAACAGATACACCACCAGACCAGCATTCGCCCGGGAGACGAACAGCTGAGGTCCGCGACGGGGCACCTCACTCACTTCCTTGAGGAAGACCTTGAAGGTTGCGTTGGCTCGGTAGTTGTCATTGGGCAGTTGATCGCGCCGTGGCAGTTCCGCTTCCACCTCAGGCCGGCCCAGGCCTGAGCTGACCGCCATGATCACCGACTGGCGCTCAAAACGAATCACCCGGGCGGTGAGCACCGGATCCTCGAGATCGGCGAATTCCTCCTGGATCATCCGCCGCTGCTGGTCCCGAAGTTTCTGGGCCAGCACCTGCTTGGTGGTGGCGGCGGCCATCCGGCCGAAGTCGTCTTTTTCGGGGGTGACATCCAGCACCACGGTGTCGCCGATCTGAGCGTCTTCTGCCACCTGCTGCACTTCGGCAAGGGCGATCTGGTGATCCTCGCTCTCCACCTCATCGACAATGATCTTGCTGGCCAGCACCCGGTAGCCCTCTTCATCGAGATCGAGGGCCACATCAAAATTGCTGAAGTAGTCCTCCTCGAAAGGGTCTTCACTGATGCCCAGGTAGAGGGTGCGGCGGTAGCGCTCGTAGCCCTTGAGCAGAGCCTCGCGCAGGGCTGCCTCCACCACCTGAGTGGGAAGTTTTTTCTCCTCACTGATGTCCTCGATCAGGTTCTGAAGACCGGGGAGGAGAACGAGTGCCATCGGATCAAAAAGGGGGTTGAAGGGGTTGGGAGCGGTAGGTCGGTGGTCAGCCCGTGGCGGGAGTGACCAGGCGGACAGAGATCACATCGGGCCGGGGAATCCGACTGATGCGGCCGCGCAGATTGAGCTGGAGGTGCTCCTCGTCCCGTTCCAGCAGCAGACCTTCGCGTGTGGTCTCCAGGCCTTGGCCGTCGCGGTAGAGCACCGCCACGGGGAACCCGCGAAAAGTGTGAAAATCGCGGTCGTGGAGCAGCTCCTCGCCGATCCCGGGGCTGCTGACCTCAAGGACGTAGGCCTGGGGCATCAGTTCGCTGGCCTCCACCACCTCAGCGAGCACGCCGCTGAAGGCGGCGCAGTCATCGAGATTGACGTCCTGCCCATCGGCATGGCGGATCTTGATCACCAGCGTCAGCGGCATGCGCTGGGCCTGGATCTCCACTCCCTGAAGCGCCAGGCCTGAAGCCTCGGCGATAGGGATCACCAGTCGCTCCAGATCGGGGATGAGGGGGTGGGGCACCGGCAGGGCTTAAGAGCGGGTCGGACGCCCGACCGGCCTCTGCAGAGAACTGCCCCCGAGATCAAGGCTGCCCGGGGGGCTGCGCTCGATCCTCAAGGTGATGCCCGCCGGGCATGGAGCTGAGCGTACAAGCCAGCACGGCAGATCAGGGCCCTGAGGCCCCTCAGGCTGGTGGCGTGGCTCCACCCGGGGCGTCGAACAGCCCCAGGCTGGGAGCCTCACCGTAAAAGTCGTCGGTGCCGATTTCGCCCCGGGTCGCCTGATCCTGGTTGAGGCAGCGTTGGGGCTCTCTGACGTACTGGCAGACCCTGGCCCAGAGCTTGGCGCGGGTTCCAGGGGCTCCCTGGCTGAAGATCACCTGATCCTGTCCGCCCACCATGCCCTGGATCTCCACCTGGCAGAGGGCACATCGCACACGGGTGCCTGGGGGGATGGAGGCCATGGGCTGGCTGCGCTGTTGCGGCAACCTAGGGCGAAGACCCCAATCCGTGGCCCCTTCTGTTGCGAGCCCTTCAAGAGCGCGGCTCCAGCAGACGGTCTTTGGAGCCAGCGGCCGCCGATCCAGCGACCTAGCCTCGGCTCCATGCTCAGTTCCGCCCATATCCGCCCTTCTGTCGGCTCGATGCAGCAGGCGTCCCGCAGGTTCTGGGCCGGCAGCCACCGCTGGCTGGCACTGCTGCTGGTGGTCGGCCTGAGCCTGGGCTGGCCTGCCCGCGCTCTGGCGCTTAGCCCCGAGCTGTCGGCTACTGCCACGGCCGCTGCAGCTGCTGCCAGCTCGTCGCCGCCAGCAGCTGCTCCTGTTCACAATTTTGTCGCCGAGGCGGCACGCCGCGCCAGCCCGTCGGTGGTGCGCATCGACACCGAGCGGGAAGTGCCGCGTCAGGCCTTTGACCCGGCCCTGCTCGATCCACTGCTGCGCGATCTCTTCGGGGATCCGGCCGGTAGCAGCCGGGAGCGGGGTCAGGGCTCCGGCGTGGTGATTGATGCTTCCGGCCTGGTCCTCACCAACGCCCACGTGGTGGAGCGGGTCGATCTGGTGGAAGTCACCCTCGCCGATGGCCGCCAGCTGGATGGCACCGTTGTGGGAGCCGATCCCGTCACCGACCTGGCGGTGGTCCGCATCGAGGCTCCGAAGGACCTCAAGGCCGCGCCCATGGGAAATTCCGAAGCTCTGGAAGTGGGCGACTGGGCCATTGCCCTGGGCAGCCCCTATGGCCTGGAGCGCACGGTCACCCTTGGCATCGTCAGCAGCCTGCACCGCAACATCAACAGCCTCGGCTTCGCCGACAAGCGCCTCGATCTCATCCAGACCGACGCCGCCATCAACCCGGGCAATTCCGGCGGTCCGCTGATCAACGCGGCTGGTGAAGTGATCGGCATCAACACCCTGGTGCGCTCCGGTCCCGGCGCTGGCCTGGGCTTCGCCATTCCCATCAACCTGGCGCGGGGGGTGGCCGATCAGCTGCGCACCGGTGCCGATGTGGTTCACCCCTATCTGGGCCTGCAACTGGTGCCGCTCACGGCCCGCCGTGCCCGCGACAACAACCGTGACCCGGAGGCGGTGCTGCAGCTGCCCGAGCGCGATGGTGCGCTGGTGCAGCGGGTGCTCCAGGGCAGCCCGGCTGAATCAGCCGGGCTCAGGCGCGGTGATCTGGTGGTGTCGGCGGCCGACCAGCCGGTGACCAATCCATCCGCCCTGCTGCAGCGGGTCGAGGCTTCCAGGGTCGGCGAGGACCTGCCGCTGAAGGTGGTGCGGGGCAACCGCGAACTGCAGCTCTCGATCCGGCCAGCCGCACTGCCCAGGGCGTCTTGAGGCGCGCTGCGCCAGCTGGGTTCTCCAGGAATTCGGCCATCAGCTTGCTACGGTCGCAGGCCCCTGGTTCCACCCCCCATGGCCGAGCTGCAGGACCGGATGAAGCAGGCGGTGGCCACGGCCGCCGTCGATCAGATCCGCGATGGCATGGTGCTCGGCCTCGGCTCCGGCTCCACTGCCGCCCTGATGATCCAGGAGCTCGGTGCCCGCCTGCAGCGGGGTGAACTCTCCGGCATCACCGGGGTGACCACGTCCTTTCAGGGGGAGGTGCTTGCCGCTGAGCTCGGCATTCCCCTGCAGAGCCTCAATGCTGTCTCCCGCATCGATCTGGCCATCGATGGTGCCGATGAGGTGGACCCCGCGTTCCAGCTGATCAAGGGGGGAGGGGCCTGCCATGTGCAGGAGAAGCTGGTGGCCCGCCGGGCCGAGCGTTTCGTGGTGGTGGTGGATTCCAGCAAGCTGGTGGAGCGGCTCAACCTGGGGTTCCTTCTGCCGGTGGAGGTGCTGCCAGGAGCCTGGCGTCAGGTGAAGGCGGAACTAGAGGCGATGGGCGCCAGCGGTGAGCTGCGCATGGCCGTCAAAAAAGCAGGCCCGGTGGTGACCGACCAGGGGAATCTGGTGCTCGATCTTCGTTTCGCCGGCGGCATCGCCGATCCCGCGGCCCTGGAGCAGGCGATCAACAACCTGCCGGGGGTGCTGGAGAACGGGCTGTTCGTGGATCTCACCGACCAGGTGCTGGTGGGTGAGATCATCGACGGTGAACCCCGGGTCCGGGACCTGACGCGCGCCTGAGCATCAGGCCAGGTCGCCTCACTCGAGCCGACGGCGTACCGAATCGGCGTGGCTGTGCAGCCCTTCGCTCTGGGCCAGGGTGATCACCGCCGGTCCGGTGGCCTCGAGGGCCTTGCGGTTGAAGGCGATCAGGCTGGTGTGACGCATGAACGTCTCCACGCTCAGGGCGCCGGAGAAGCGGGCTGTGCCTGAGGTGGGCAGGGTGTGGTTGGGGCCCGCCAGGTAGTCGCCCACCGCCTCTGGGCTCCAGGCGCCGATGAAGATGGCCCCGGCGTTCTCAATCCGTCCCGCCAGGGGCTCGGGCCGCTCCACCAGCAGCTCCAGGTGCTCGGGGGCGAACTGATCACTCAGCCGGGCAGCATCCTCCAACGACGGGCAGAGCACGATCAGCCCCCAGTTCTCCAGGGCCGCGCGGCAGAGATCCGCCCGGGGATGGTGGCGCAGCTGCTGTTCCAGGGCTTTGGGCACTGCCGCCGCCAGAGCCGGGCTGGTGGTGAGCAGGATCGCCGCCGCCATCGGGTCGTGCTCGGCCTGGGCGAGCAGATCGGCGGCCACATGATCGGGATCGGCGCTCTGGTCGGCGATCACCAGCACCTCGCTGGGGCCGGCCAGGGAGTCGATCGCCACCTGGCCATACACGGCTTTTTTGGCCAGGGTCACATAGAGATTGCCCGGACCGCTGATCACATCCACCCGCGGAATCGATTCGGTGCCGTAGGCCAGGGCGGCGATGGCCTGGGCCCCACCGACTCGGTAGACCTCCTCGACCCCGGCCAGGTGGGCGGCGGCCAGCACCGTTGGATCCGGTTGGCCCTGGGGCCCCGGCGGCGTCACCATCACCACCCGCTTCACCCCGGCCACCCGGGCGGGAATGGCATTCATCAGCACCGTGCTGGGGTAGGAAGCCCGACCTCCGGGCACGTAGAGCCCGGCTGTGGCCACCGGCCGCCAGCGTCGCCCGAGGCGCTCGCCGTGGACGCCCGTCACCTCCAGGTCGCGGGGCTTCTGACGCTGGTGGAAATCGAGGATGCGCCGCTGGGCCAGCTCCAGGGCCCCGCGCAGGTCGGAGGGGCAGTCCTGCCAGGCGCCTGCGAGTTCCTCGCGGGGAATACGCAGGGGGTCCGGACGAAAGCCGTCGAAGCGTTCGCTCAGCTCCAGCAGGGCCTGGTCACCCTCCTGCTTCACCTGCTCGATGATGGCGTTCACCCTGGTGGCGGCCTCCTGGCTGCCACTGCCGCTGGTGCGGGCGGCGATGCGGGCCAGCCTGGCTGAGGCCGCATCGAGATCCTCCAGGCGCTCAAGGGTCAGGGCAGGTTCAGGGTCGCTCAGGGTGTTCGGCACGGGGGGAGGCGCTGGCGGCCTGCGGTGCCGCTCAGTCAATTGATCAGGCTAGAGCTGCCCTGGGGCTGGCGAGCCCGTGAGGCTAAGATCGACAACTGCTGAATCAGCGCTGAACCCGCCTGTGGCCAATAACAAGTCTTCGAAGAAGCGCATCCTGATTGCCGAGCGCAACTGGTTGCAGAACCGCACCTACAAATCGGCGGTGCGCACGCTGATGAAGCGCTGCTTCACCGCTGCGACCGCCTACAGCCAGCAGCCCGGCGAGGACAACAAGACTGCTGTGCAGGCCAGCCTCAATGCGGCTTTCAGCAAGATCGACAAGGCTGTCAAGTGTGGAGTGATCCACCGCAACACCGCTGCCAATCAGAAATCGCGGCTCAGCACCGCCGTCAAGCAGGCCATCGAGCCCGTTGCCGGCAACGCCTGAGCGGCTGGCCGTCCCCATGACCGTCCCCACCAAGTCCGCTGGGGCCAGCGCCCTTCCGGCGCTGGTTGACTCCCACTGTCACGTGGTCTTCAGCACCTTCGAGGCCGACCTCGATGCGGTGGCTGAGCGCTGGCGCGCAGCGGGCGTTGTGTCCCTTCTTCACGCCTGTGTCGAGCCTTCCCAGATCGCTCCGATCCGGGCCTTGGCCGATCGCTTTCCAGAGTTGCGGTATTCGGTGGGAGTTCATCCCCTCGACACCGAACACTGGGATCCCACCACCCAGGCGGTGCTGCGCCAGGCCGCCCTCGACGACGAGCGGGTGGTGGCCATCGGGGAACTGGGCCTGGATCTCTTCCGCGACTCCAACCTGGAAGGACAGTTGGCGGTCCTGCGGCCCCAGCTCGATCTGGCTGTGGAGCTGGATCTGCCGGTGATCATTCACTGCCGCGACGCTGCTGAGCCGATGGTTCAGGAGCTGCGCCAGCGCCAGGCCGAGGGCCGCTGTCCCCGGGGGGTGATGCACTGCTGGGGCGGCACTCCCCAGGAGATGGCCTCGTTTCTGGAGTTGGGGCTGTACATCAGCTTCAGTGGAACGGTCACCTTCCCCAAGGCCTTCGAGACCCATGCCTGCGCCCAGCAGGTTCCGGCCGATCGCTACCTGGTGGAAACCGACTGCCCCTTCCTGGCACCGGTTCCCCGCCGCGGCAAACGCAATGAGCCTGCCTTCGTGGCCTCCGTGGCCAGCCGGGTGGCGGAGCTCAGGGGCGAGCCCTTAGGGCAGGTGGCTGCCGATTCCACAGCCAATGCGGTACGCCTGTTTTGCCTGCCCATGCCAACTGCTTCCAATAGTGTATGATGTTTTATTGGTTTGGTAGCGTGAGCGCACCATTGTCTAGGTCGGCAGCTCCGATTCGAGAGTCATCAGCGTGAATACGGCAAGGTTCTTCTCCTCCTGTGGGGAGATCCATTTCATGCCTTGGGCCGCCTCTGGGCTTGCCATCCGCGTCAGGCATGTTCCCGCTGACGCAGCTTATCCAATTGTTCACCCGTTCCTGCAGGTTCCCGCATGAGCAGCGCGATTCAGGTCGCCAAGACCGTCACCTACCTGCCCGATCTGGTCGAGGTGCAGCGGGCAAGTTTCAAGTGGTTCCTGGAGAAGGGTCTGATTGAGGAGCTCGACAGCTTCTCTCCGATCACCGACTACACCGGAAAGCTTGAGCTCCACTTTGTCGGCACGGAGTACCGCCTGAAGCGGCCCCGCCACGATGTCGAAGAGGCGAAGCGACGCGATGCCACCTTCGCCTCGCAGATGTATGTCACCTGCCGGCTGGTCAACAAGGAAACCGGTGAGATCAAGGAGCAGGAAGTCTTCATCGGCGAACTGCCGCTGATGACCGAGCGCGGCACCTTCATCATCAATGGCGCTGAGCGGGTGATCGTCAACCAGATCGTGCGCAGCCCCGGCGTTTACTTCAAAGATGAGCAAGATAAGAACGGCCGCAAGACCTTCAACGCCAGTCTCATCCCCAACCGTGGTGCCTGGCTGAAGTTCGAAACTGACAAGAACGATCTACTGCACGTTCGTGTCGATAAAACCCGCAAGATCAATGCTCATGTGTTGATGCGGGCAATCGGGCTCTCCGATAACGATGTGCTCGACAAGCTCCGTCATCCGGAGTACTACAAGAAGTCGATTGAAGCGGCTAACGACGAGGGCATCTCCTCAGAGGATCAGGCGCTGCTGGAGCTCTACAAGAAGCTACGGCCCGGCGAGCCCCCTTCGGTCAGCGGTGGTCAGCAGCTGCTGCACAGCCGCTTCTTTGATCCCAAGCGCTACGACCTGGGCCGGGTGGGCCGCTACAAGATCAACAAGAAGCTGCGGCTCACCATCCCCGATGCCGTGCGCACCCTCACGGCTGAGGATGTGCTCTCCACGATCGATTATCTGATCAATCTCGAGCTCGATGTGGGCGGGGCCTCCCTCGATGACATCGACCACCTCGGCAACCGCCGCGTGCGTTCTGTTGGCGAACTGCTGCAGAACCAGGTGCGCGTCGGCCTCAACCGCCTTGAGCGGATCATCAAGGAGCGCATGACCGTCGGGGAGACCGAATCGCTCACCCCTGCCCAGTTGGTGAACCCCAAGCCTCTGGTGGCGGCAATCAAGGAGTTCTTCGGCTCCAGCCAGCTCAGCCAGTTCATGGACCAGACCAACCCCCTGGCGGAGCTGACCCACAAACGGCGCATCAGCGCCCTCGGCCCAGGCGGTCTCACCCGCGAGCGAGCCGGCTTCGCCGTGCGCGACATTCACCCGTCCCACTACGGACGTATCTGCCCGATCGAGACCCCTGAGGGTCCCAATGCCGGTCTGATCGGTTCGCTGGCCACCCACGCCCGCGTCAATGAATACGGTTTCATCGAAACCCCCTTCTGGAAAGTGGAGAACGGCTTCGTCCACAAGCAGGGCGATCCGATCTATCTCTCCGCCGACCTTGAAGACGAATGCCGGGTGGCTCCTGGTGACGTGGCCACCGATGCTGACGGCCGCATCCTGGCTGAGCTGATCCCCGTCCGCTACCGCCAGGATTTTGAGAAAGTGCCACCCGAGCAGGTGGATTACGTCCAGCTCTCGCCGGTTCAGGTGATCTCGGTCGCCACCTCACTGATCCCTTTCCTCGAGCATGACGACGCCAACCGGGCTCTGATGGGCTCGAACATGCAGCGTCAGGCGGTGCCCCTGCTGCGGCCCGAGCGGCCCCTGGTGGGCACAGGCCTGGAAACCCAGGTGGCCCGTGACTCGGGCATGGTGCCGATCACCCGGGTGAATGGCACTGTCACCTTCGTGGATGCCACGGCGATTGTGATCCGCGATGAACAGGGCACTGATCACATTCACCACCTTCAGAAATACCAGCGTTCCAATCAGGACACCTGCCTGAATCAGCAGCCCATTGTCAGCCAGGGTGACCAGGTCATTGCCGGTCAGGTGCTGGCCAATGGTTCGGCCTGTGAAGGCGGTGAGATCGCCCTTGGGCAGAATGTGTTGCTCGCCTACATGCCCTGGGAGGGCTACAACTACGAAGACGCGATCCTCGTGAGTGAGCGTCTCGTACAGGACGACCTCTACACCTCGGTGCACATCGAGAAGTATGAGATCGAGGCCCGTCAGACCAAGCTCGGCCCTGAGGAGATCACCAGGGAGATCCCCAATGTTGCCGAAGAGAGCCTGGGGCATCTCGATGAGATGGGAATCATTCGTATCGGCGCCTATGTCGAATCCGGTGACATCCTCGTCGGCAAGGTCACACCCAAGGGTGAGTCGGATCAGCCCCCGGAAGAGAAGCTTTTGCGGGCGATCTTTGGTGAGAAGGCCCGTGATGTTCGCGACAATTCCCTGAGGGTTCCCAGCACCGAGCGCGGCCGGGTGGTGGATGTGCGCATCTACACCCGCGAGCAGGGTGATGAGCTGCCGCCGGGGGCGAACATGGTGGTGCGGGTCTATGTGGCCCAGCGGCGCAAGATCCAGGTGGGCGACAAGATGGCCGGCCGCCACGGCAACAAGGGCATCATCAGCCGCATCCTCCCCCGCGAGGACATGCCCTATCTGCCCGATGGCTCTCCGATCGACATCGTCCTCAATCCTCTTGGCGTTCCTTCGCGGATGAACGTGGGCCAGGTGTTCGAATGCCTGATGGGCTGGGCGGCGTCCCACCTCGACTGCCGGGTCAAGGTGGTGCCGTTTGATGAGATGCACGGCAACGAAACGTCCAAGAACACCGTGCAGAAGTACCTGGAGGAAGCCGCCAGCCTCCCAGGCAAGGAATGGGTCTATGACCCGGAGAACCCCGGCAAGATCCAACTGATTGACGGCCGCACCGGCGAGCCCTTTGATCAGCCTGTCACCGTTGGCTACGCCCACATCCTCAAGCTGGTTCACCTGGTGGATGACAAGATCCACGCCCGCTCCACTGGTCCCTACTCCCTCGTCACCCAGCAGCCCCTGGGCGGCAAGGCTCAGCAGGGTGGTCAGCGGCTTGGTGAGATGGAAGTGTGGGCCCTTGAGGCCTATGGCGCCGCCTACACCCTGCAGGAGTTGCTCACCGTCAAGTCCGATGACATGCAGGGCCGTAATGAAGCCCTCAACGCCATCGTCAAGGGCAAGCCGATTCCCCGCCCCGGCACCCCGGAATCCTTCAAGGTGCTGATGCGCGAATTGCAGTCGCTGGGTCTGGATATCGCCGTCTACACCGATGACGGCACTGAGGTGGATCTGATGCAGGACGTCAACCCCCGCCGCAGCACCCCCAACCGGCCCACCTATGAGTCCCTCGGCGTCGCGGATTATGACGACGATTGAATCCACGCCCTGAGCTTCACCGTTTCATTCGACGTCCGCGCGCCCTTCGGCCATGACCAACAGCAACTCCCGCATCGAGAACCACTTCGACTACGTCAAGATCACTCTGGCTTCGCCGGAGCGGATCATGCAGTGGGGTCAGCGCACCCTGCCCAATGGTCAGGTGGTCGGAGAGGTGACCAAGCCGGAAACGATCAACTACCGCACCCTCAAGCCCGAGATGGATGGGCTCTTCTGCGAGAAGATCTTCGGCCCTTCCAAAGACTGGGAATGCCATTGCGGCAAATACAAGCGGGTGCGTCACCGCGGCATCGTCTGCGAACGCTGCGGCGTTGAGGTGACCGAGAGTCGGGTGCGGCGACACCGCATGGGCTTCATCAAGCTGGCGGCTCCGGTCTCCCACGTCTGGTATCTCAAGGGAATCCCCAGCTACGTGGCGATCCTGCTCGACATGCCGCTGCGGGATGTCGAGCAGATCGTTTACTTCAACTGCTACGTGGTGCTCGAGCCGGGTGACCACAAGGATCTCACCTACAAGCAACTCCTCACCGAAGATGAGTGGCTGGAGATCGAAGACCAGATCTATGCCGAAGATTCGGAAATCGAGAATGAGCCCGAGGTGGGCATTGGCGCCGAGGCGCTCAAGCGCCTGCTCGAAGACCTCAACCTCACCGAAATCGCTGAGCAACTGCGTGAGGATATTGCCGGCAGCAAGGGCCAGAAGCGGGCGAAGCTGATCAAGCGCCTGCGTGTGATCGACAACTTCATCGCCACAGATGCCCGCCCTGACTGGATGGTGCTCGATGCCATCCCGGTCATTCCCCCGGATCTACGCCCGATGGTGCAGCTCGATGGCGGCCGCTTCGCCACCAGTGATCTCAACGATCTCTACCGCCGGGTGATCAACCGCAACAACCGTCTGGGGCGGCTGCAGGAAATCCTGGCTCCTGAAATCATTGTTCGCAACGAAAAGCGGATGTTGCAGGAGGCTGTCGATGCCCTGATCGACAACGGCCGCCGCGGCCGCACCGTCGTGGGTGCCAACAACAGGCCGTTGAAATCGCTCAGCGACATCATCGAAGGCAAGCAGGGCCGTTTTCGTCAGAACCTGCTCGGCAAGCGGGTTGACTACTCCGGTCGTTCCGTGATCGTGGTGGGCCCCAAGCTCAAGATGCATCAGTGCGGTCTGCCCAAGGAAATGGCTATCGAGCTGTTTCAGCCCTTCGTGATCCACAGGCTGATTCGTCAGAACATCGTCAACAACATCAAGGCCGCCAAAAAGCTGATTCAGCGTGCCGATGATGAGGTGATGCAGGTGTTGCAGGAAGTGATCGAGGGGCACCCGATCATGCTCAACCGGGCTCCCACCCTGCACCGCCTCGGCATTCAGGCCTTTGAGCCCATCCTCGTCGACGGCCGTGCCATCCAGCTTCATCCCCTGGTCTGCCCCGCCTTCAACGCCGACTTTGACGGTGACCAGATGGCCGTTCACGTGCCGTTGGCCATCGAGGCCCAGACCGAGGCGCGCATGTTGATGCTGGCCAGCAACAACATTCTCTCACCAGCCACCGGTGAGCCGATCATCACTCCGTCCCAGGACATGGTGCTGGGTATTTATTACCTCACCGCAGTCGATCGTAAGGAGATCAAGCCCAGTTTCGGTGACCGCAGCCGCACCTATGCCGGGCTCAACGATGTGATCAATGCCTTTGATGAGCGTCACCTTGATCTGCACCAGTGGGTCTGGGTACGTTTCAGCGGTGAGGTCGACGATGAGGACGAGGGCGAGGCCCCCGTGCATGAGGAGACCCTCAGCGATGGCACCCGGATCGAGCAGTGGAAATACCGCCGCGACCGCTTCGACGAAGACGGCGCTCTGATCACCCGCTACCTGCTCACCACCGTGGGTCGTGTGGTGATGAACAGAACGATCATCGACGCGGTGGCCGCCACCTGATCTGACCTGCTGCAGCCGTCGTTTCCTTCCCCTGGTGTTCCAGGTTTTCTTCTCCGGTCTTTCTTTTCGCTCGCCGCCATGACCACCACCCCCTCCAAGCCCAACGCCCAGGATCGCCGCGCTCCCCTGAGCAAGGAAGCGCCGCGTTTCCGTAATCGAGAGATCGACAAGAAGGCGCTGCGCAATCTCGTGGCCTGGGCGTACAAGCACCACGGCACGGCGGCCACGGCCTCGATGGCCGATGACCTCAAGGATCTGGGCTTCCACTACGCCACTCAGGCCGCGGTCTCGATCTCTGTGGAAGATCTGCGCATCCCCTTCGAGAAAACCCGTCTGCTGGCGGAAGCCGAGCAGCAGATCACCGACACCGAAGAGCGCTATCGGCTGGGGGAAATCACCGAGGTGGAGCGGCACACCAAGGTGATCGACACCTGGACCGAAACCAATGAACGGCTGGTTGAGGAGGTCAAGAAGAACTTCAACGAGAATGACCCCCTCAACTCGGTCTGGATGATGGCCAACTCCGGCGCCCGGGGCAACATGTCCCAGGTGCGTCAGCTGGTGGGCATGCGCGGCCTGATGGCCAACCCCCAAGGGGAGATCATCGACCTGCCGATCCGCACCAACTTCCGTGAGGGTCTCACGGTCACCGAATATGTGATCTCCTCCTACGGCGCCCGCAAGGGTCTGGTGGATACTGCCCTGCGCACCGCCGACTCGGGCTATCTCACCCGCCGTCTGGTGGACGTGGCCCAGGACGTGATTGTGCGTGAGGACGACTGCGGCACCACCCGCGGCATTCCGATCCACTCCGATGAAAAGGGTCGATTCTTCGCCAAGCTCGTGGGCCGCCTCGCCGGCGAGCCCGTGCATGCCCCCGACGGCACCCTGCTGGTGGATCGCGACGGCCAGATCGATCCTGAGCTCTCCCGGCAGATCGAGGCCGCCGGCGTCAAGACCGTGGTGGTGCGCTCCCCCCTCACCTGTGAGGCTGCCCGCTCGGTCTGCCGCAAGTGCTACGGCTGGGCCCTGGCCCACAACGAGCTGGTGGATCTGGGTGAAGCCGTGGGCATCATCGCTGCCCAGTCGATCGGTGAGCCCGGCACTCAGCTGACGATGCGCACCTTCCACACCGGTGGCGTGTCCACGGCCGAAACCGGTGTGGTGCGCTCCTCGGTGGCGGGAACCGTTGAATTCGGCCCCAAGGCTCGCGTGCGTTCCCACCGCACCTCCCACGGTGTGGAGGCCCAGCTCTCGGAAACTGATTTCACCCTGGCGGTGAAACCCAGTGGCAAGGGCAAGATCCAACGCCTCGACGTCACCTCCGGTTCGGTGCTGTTCGTCGCCAATGGCGATGAAGTGCCCTCCGACATGGTGCTGGCCCAGATCTCCGCTGGCGCGGCGGTCAAGAAGAGCGTGGAGAAGGCCACCAAGGATGTGATCTGCGACCTGGCCGGCCAGGTGCGCTACGAAGATGTGATTCAGCCCCGCGAGTCAACCGACCGCCAGGGCAACATCACCCTCAAGGCCCAGCGTCTCGGGCGCCTCTGGGTGCTGGCGGGTGATGTTTACAACCTGCCCCCCAACGCCCAGCCCGTGGTCAAGGGCAACACCGCCGTCACCACCGGTGAAGTGCTGGCCGAGAGCCGCCTGGTGAGTGAGCACGGCGGTTCGGTGCGCCTGCGCGACTCCACCGGTGATTCCCGCGAGGTGCAGATCGTCACCGCCAGCCTCACCCTCAAGGACTGCAAGCTGGTGGGTGAATCCACCCACTCCGGTGAGATCTGGCACCTGGAGGGCAAGGACAACATCCGCTACCTGCTCAAGACCCAGCCAGGCAGCAAGATCGGCAGCGGTGAGGTGATCGCCGAGCTGGCCGATGACCGCTTCCGCACCCAGACCGGCGGTCTGATCAAGTACGCCCCGGGCCTCTCGATCAAGAAAGCCCGTTCCGCCAAGAACGGCTATGAGGTGTCGAAGGGGGGCACCGTGCTCTGGATCCCCCAGGAAACCCACGAGATCAACAAGGACATCTCCCTGTTGATGATCGAAGACGGCCAGTGGATCGAGGCCGGCACCGAGGTGGTCAAGGACATCTTCAGCCAGACGGCTGGGATCGTGACCGTCACCCAGAAGAACGACATTCTGCGCGAAATCATCGTGCGCTCCGGCACGCTGCACCTGATCAGCGACGCCAAGATCCACGCCCGCTACAGCGACGATGGTCGCCTGCACAATCCCGGCGAAGAGATCGCCCCCGGATTGGTGCCCGAGGCGATGGTCTACATCGAGGCGGTCGATACCAAGGAGGGTGCTGCCCTGTTGCTGCGGCCGGTGGAGGAATACCCGATTCCCGATGTCGCCCACCTGCCCGAATTGGGCAGCGTCAAGCAGAACGGTGGCCCCTCGCTCGGGCTCAAGGCCACCCAGCGCCTCACCTTCAAGGACGGCGAACTGATCAAGTCGGTGGAGGGGGTTGAGTTGCTGCGCACCCAGCTGATCCTCGACACCTTCGACACCACCCCCCAGATGACGGTGGATGTGGAGGCCGTGCCCGACAAGCGGGCCAAGACGATCGAGCGCCTGCAGCTGGTGATCCTCGAAACCCTGCTGGTGCGTCGCGACACCCTCTCCGATGCCAGCCACGGCTCCACCCACACCGAGCTGCAGGTGGACGACGGCACCAGTGTCAAGAGCGGTGATGTGGTCGCCACCACCCAGATCCTCTGCAAGGAAGATGGTGTGGTGCAGCTGCCCGACCCCGTGGAAGGGGAGCCGGTGCGACGCCTGATCGTCGAGCGGGATGGCGACACCCGTGGTCTGGACATCGGCAGCGCCGAACTGGCGGTGAGCGTGGGCCAGCGCCTGGTGGATGGCGAGCCCCTCGCCAGCGGCATCGAAGCCCCCTGCTGCGGTCAGGTGGAAGCCATCGACGGCAGCCTGATCACCATGCGTCTGGGCCGTCCCTACATGGTGTCACCGGATTCGGTCCTGCACGTGCGCGACGGCGAACTGGTGCAGCGCGGGGATGCTTTGGCGCTGTTGGTGTTCGAGCGCCAGAAGACCGGAGACATCGTTCAGGGTCTCCCCCGGATCGAGGAACTGCTGGAGGCCCGTCGTCCGCGCGAATCCGCGGTGCTCTGCCGCAAGTCCGGCACCGTCACCATCAAGCTGGGCGAAGACGACGATTCCGTCACCGTCTCGGTGATCGAGCACGACGACATCAGCACCGACTACCCGATCCTGCTCGGGCGCAACGTGATGGTGAATGACGGTCAGCAGGTCAGCGCCGGTGAGATGCTCACCGATGGCCCGATCAACCCCCACGAACTGCTGGAGTGCTATTTCGAGGATCTCAGGGATCGCAAGCCCTCAATGGAGGCGGCGCAGGAAGCCATCTCCAAGCTGCAGTTCCGCATGGTGCAGGAAGTGCAGAATGTCTACAAATCCCAGGGGGTCACCATCGATGACAAGCACATCGAGGTGATTGTGCGCCAGATGACCAGCAAGGTGCGCATCGAGGATGCCGGGGACACCACCCTGCTGCCCGGTGAGCTGATCGAGCTGCGTCAGGTGGAGCAGGTGAACCAGGCCATGGCGATCACCGCCGGTGCCCCCGCCGAGTTCACCCCGGTGCTGCTGGGCATCACCAAGGCCTCGCTCAACACCGACAGCTTCATCTCCGCCGCCAGCTTCCAGGAGACCACCCGGGTGCTCACCGAAGCGGCGATCGAAGGCAAGAGCGACTGGCTGCGCGGTCTCAAGGAGAACGTGATCATCGGCCGCCTGATCCCCGCCGGCACCGGTTTCGGTGGCTTCGAGGAGGAACTGCGCGCCGAAGCCGGTCCCCATCCTGACATCCTCGACGAGGAGGCCGGTGGCTACCGGCGCGTCGCCAATCTCCGCCCGGATTACACCGTGGAGATGCCCGCCGCTGCTCCTGTCACCAAGGCGGTGCTGGAGGATCCCTCCGAGGATGAACTCGATGCGGTCCGCAGCAAGCGGGGCATTGAGGCTGCCGCCAGCTCCTTCGCGGCCTTTGCCCGGCCTGCCCAGGAGGAAGGCCTGGAGGAAGAGCTCATCCCCGATCCCGCGGCCGTTGAGGGCCTGCAGGAAGAGGGTCTACTCACGGAGGATTGATTCCCTTGCTCGAACCCACGCTCGTTCCGAAGCGGCGCCTGCCCCGCTTCGGCTTCCACACCCACACCGAACGGCTCAATGGCCGTTGGGCCATGCTTGGTTTCATCGCTCTGGTGGCGGTGGAGCGCTGGCTGGGCCATGGGCTGCTGATCTGGTCGTGATCACAACGGCCCCTTCGCCTCAGGCCGCCGCGCCCCTGCTGGGTCTTGGCCTGGGCGAGCTGGAGGCCTGGGCCGTCAGCCAGGGGCAACCTGCTTTCCGTGGCCGTCAGCTGCACGATTGGATCTACGCCAAAGGGGCTCGCCGCCTGGCCGACATCAGCGTGCTGCCCAAGGCCTGGCGCGAGAGCCTCGCCGCTCAGGTGGGTCCCGCCGGTGCCGATGTGCTCGGTCGCTCCAGGGAACTGCTGCGCAGCGTGGCCAGAGACGGCACCACCAAGCTGCTGCTGGGCACGGCCGACGGCCTCAGCCTTGAAACCGTGGGCATCCCCTCCCGCGACCGCCTGACGGTCTGCGTGTCCAGTCAGGTGGGCTGCCCGATGGCCTGCCGTTTCTGCGCCACCGGCAAGGGTGGCCTGCAGCGCTCCCTGGCGGTGCACGAAATCGTTGATCAGGTGCTCTGCGTGCGCGAGGTGATGGAGCGCCGTCCCAGCCATGTGGTGTTCATGGGCATGGGTGAACCGCTGCTCACCATCGACTCCGTCTTGGCGGCGATCCACTGCCTCTGCACCGACCTGGGCATGGCCCAGCGCCAGATCACGGTGAGCACCGTTGGGGTGCCTGCCACCTTGCCCACCCTGGCCGAACTCGCCTTGGAGCGCCTCGGACGCGCCCAGTTCACCCTGGCGGTGAGCCTGCATGCCCCCGATCAGGCCCTGCGCGAACAGCTCATCCCCACGGCCCACGCCTACCCGCTGGAGGCGCTGCTCGATGACTGCCGCCGCTACGTGGAGATCACCGGCCGGCGGGTGAGTTTCGAGTACATCCTGCTGGGAGGCCTCAACGACCACCCGCGCCAGGCGGCGGCCCTGGCGGGGCTGCTGCGGGGCTTCCAGAGCCACGTGAACCTGATCCCCTACAACCCGATCGAGGAAGAAGACTTCCAGCGTCCCAGCCCCGAGCGGGTGGAGGCCTTCCAGCGGGCCCTGCAGGAACGGCATGTGGCCGTGAGTGTGCGCGCCAGCCGCGGCCTCGACGAAGATGCCGCCTGCGGTCAGCTCAGGCGGCGCCATACCGGCTGAGCTGCCTCCCCGTTGTTCTGAGCTGCCTGTGCAACCGATCGACTGGCTGATCCTGATCACCTATCTGGTGGGCAGCCTGGTGGTGGGCCTGTGGCTGTCCCGCCGCAACAAATCCGAAGACGATTATTTCGTGGCCGGTCGCCGCCTCAATGGCTGGCTGGCCGGGGCCTCGATGGCGGCCACCACCTTCTCGGTCGACACCCCGCTCTACGTGGCGGGCCTGGTGGGGGTGCGCGGCCTGGCCGGTAACTGGGAATGGTGGAGTTTCGGCGTGGCCCATGTGGCCATGGCCGTGGTCTTCGCTCCGCTCTGGCGCCGGAGCGGTGTGCTCACCGACGCCGCCTTCACGGAGCTGCGCTACGGCGGGGCCACCGCCGCCTGGTTGCGGGGACTGAAGGCGTTCCTCTTCGCTCTGCCGATCAACTGCATCGGCATCGGCTACGCCTTCCTGGCCATGGCCAAGGTGAGCGAGGCCCTGGGCCTGGCCTCCACCCCGGAGCAGCGGCTGTGGTTGCTGGGGGGCATCGGCCTGCTGGTGCTGGTTTACACCGCGGCGGGCGGGCTCTGGGCCGTGGTGGTCACCGACATGCTGCAGCTGGTGCTGGCCCTCGCCGGCGCGGTGGCAGTGGCGGTGGCGGCTGTGCATGCCGCCGGCGGCATGGACGCGATGCTCAGCAGCCTGCGGGCCCTGGACCGTCCCGAGCTGTTGGCGATGGTGCCCTGGCAGGTGCAGGACGGTGGTCTGCGCTGGATCGACAGTGCCGGCATCAGCATGGGTACTTTCAGTGCCTACATCGCCCTGCAGTGGTGGAGCTTTCGCCGCAGTGACGGCGGCGGCGAGTTCATCCAGAGGCTGCTGGCCACCCGCAACGAGGCGGAGGCCCGCAAGGCCAGCTGGGTGTTCCTGGGGGTGAACTACCTGCTGCGCAGCTGGCCCTGGATCGTGGTGGCCCTGGCGGCGGTGGTGCTGCTGCCCGACCAGACCGACTGGGAGCAGAGCTACCCGCTGCTGGCGGTGAAGCTGCTGCCGCCGGTGGCCCTCGGGCTTGTGGTGGTGTCCCTGGTGGCGGCCTTCATGAGCACGGTGAGCACGGCGGTGAACTGGGGGGCCAGTTACCTCACCCACGACCTCTATCAACGTTTCATCCGCCCCGCCGCCAGCCAGCGGGAGCTGCTGATCATGGGCCAGCTGGCCTCGGTGCTGCTGGTGGTGCTGGGGGTGATCACGGCCCTGATGAGCACCAGCATCGGCGCGGTGTTCCGGCTGGTGATCGCCATCGGCACCGGCCCGGGGGTGGTGCTGGTGCTGCGCTGGTTCTGGTGGCGGATCAATGCGGCAGCGGAACTGTCGGCGATGCTCGGGGGCTTCCTGGTGGGCATGGCCACCTCGGTGGTGCCGGTGCTGCGCATCGACGACTACGGCCTGAGGCTGATGGTCACCACCCTGCTCACGGCCGTGCTCTGGCTGGTGGTGCTGTTCTCCACCCCGCCGGAATCCGCCGAGGTGCTGGAGCGCTTCGTGCGGCAGGTGCAGCCGGCGGGGCCTGGCTGGCGCCACTGGCGCCAGCGCACAGGGGTGGAGCCGTCAGAAACGCTGTTGGATCTGCTCAGCAAGCTGGTGCTCAGCTGCGCCGTTCTCTTCGGTGGCTTGATGGGCATCGGTGGCTTCCTGCTGCACCTGCAGCTCTGGGGCTGGGGTGGTCTGGTGGCGGCGGTGCTGGGCTGCCTGGGGCTGTGGCGACGGCCCGCCCTGATCGCCAGGCTGCGCTGAGTGGCGCCGGTAGGGATGATGGGGCACATCAACGACACCTGCGGCGTCCCATCGATGACCTCCTTCCTGCGCACCGTCCTGCTGCCGCTGGTGATCGTGGCCCTGTTCGCCCTGGCGCTGTTTGCAGTCAGCGCCAGGATCTGGTTGCCGGGTGACATGGCCGCCCCCGCTCCGATCGGCTGAGGGCCATGACCGACCAATCGAAGCCCGAATTCGGCGAATCCCCGCCTGCTTACCCCTACGGTCCGGCCGAGCTGGCCTTCGACCCGGAACTGCTGGCGGGTGAGCTGGCCCATGAGCTGCTGGGGGATCCGCTCGAAGATCTCGATGCGCTCGAGCCCGCCGAGGCCGACATCGCCGCTGAATGTGACCTGGGGCTGGAGTGGCTCAGGGGCGTTCACGATCAGCGCATGCAGGGGCTGCGCATTTTCTGCGAGCACCGCGACCCCCGGGCAATCCCGCTGCTGTTGCCGCTGCTGGAGGCCACCTGTCCGATTCTGCGCATGAGCGCGGTCTATGCCCTCGGCCGCAATCCCGATCCGCGTGCGGTGGCGCCACTGTTGGCGCTGCTGCAGGACGACAGCAACGGCTACGTGCGCAAGGCGGTGGCCTGGAGCCTGGGCAACTACCCCGAGTCTCCGGTGCTCAACCCCCTGATCCGGGCCCTTCAGAACGACATCGCCGCGGTGAGGCTGTGGGCGGCTGGGTCGCTGGCGGATGTGGGCGGGACGGGAGCCGCCAAGGCCGACCAGGCCGCCGCCCAGTTGCTGGTGAGCCTGCGCATTGACTCCGAGCCCGTGGTGCGCAGCAACAGCGCCTGGTCGCTCGGGCGCCTCTACGACCATCTGGTGGTTCCGCGCCAGGGGGAACTGGTGGAAGCGCTGGTGGCGGTCATGCTCCACGATGGCGATTCGACGGTGCGGGACGAGGCGCGGGTGGCCCTGGAGCAGCTGGAGAGTCCGGCGGTGCTGGAGCGGCTGCAGACCCTGGTGGAAGACGGTCTCATCCGCTGACGCGGCCCCGGCAGCGTCAGGGGAACCTGGTTAACATTTGCGCACCTGAGTGAGCCTGGATGGCCCAGACCACCATCCGCTTCCGTATCCGTCCCGATGGGCGTGTCGAGGAGCTTGTGGAAGGCGTCCAGGGTGCTGCCTGCGAGCAGCTCACCGAACGGATCGAGAACCAACTCGGTTCTCTGCAGCAGCGCCGCTCCACCTCCGAGGCCTTTGTGGCCGCAGCTCAGGAGGTCACCCCCTCCGTGGGCGTGCACCAGCGCTCCGCCTGAGTTAAAACCGTCCTTTTCGGCCGCTCCCATGTCCCACTTCAGCACCGTCAAAACCGAACTGCGCGACCGCGGGGCCCTGCTGGGCGCCCTGCGGGACCTGGGCCACGAGCCTGAGCTGGGGGAGCGGCCGGTGCGCGGCTACCGCGGTCAGACCGTCCTGGCCGAAGTGGCCCTCACCCGCGACGACGGTTGTGATATCGGCTTCCGCTGGAATGCCGACTCCGCCAGCTATGAGCTGGTCACCGACCTGGAGCTGTGGAAGCAGCCGATTCCGGTGGAGCGTTTCCTCTCCCAGATCACCCAGCGCTATGCCCTGCGCCAGGTGCTGGCGGCCTCGGCCCAGGAGGGCTTTCAGGTGAGCGAGCAGACCTCCAGCCTGGACGGATCGATTGAACTGGTGGTGACCCGCTGGGATGGCTGAAGTGGATCCTTCGGTGGCTTTCGCCGCCCCTGCCCGCAGCCGTGAGCAACCCAGCGGCCAGGAACCGCTGCTGGGCGGAAGCCTGCGTCAGCAAGCCGTCTGGGTGGATGAGGCCGTGTGTATCGGCTGCCGCTACTGCGCCCATGTGGCGGGCAACACGTTTCTGGTGGAACCGGTCTGGGGTCGCTCCCGGGCGATCCGTCAGGACGGCGACAGCACCGAGACCATCCAGGAAGCGATCGACACCTGCCCAGTGGATTGCATCCACTGGGTGCCCTACGAGGACGTGTCCCAGCTCGACCATCGCCTGCGCTCCCAGGAGCTGTTGCCCCTGGGTTATCCGAGCCAATCCCGCGTTCAGCGCACGTTGCCTCGGCCTTGATTGCGGCGTTGCCCTGCCGTCGCTTCGGGCGCACGGAATTGCCCATGCCGGTGCTGTCCCTGGGGGGCATGCGCTACCAGCAGAGCTGGAGCGACCTGCCGGCCGCTGAGATCACGGCCCAGAGCCAGGCCAATCTGCTCGCCACCCTGGAGAAGGCGGTGGCGGCTGGGTTTCATCACATTGAAACCGCCCGCCACTACGGAACCTCCGAGCGGCAACTGGGAGACCTGCTGCGGCAGGTGCCCGATCCCCGCCGCATCCTCCAGACCAAGGTGCCGCCCCACGACGATCCCGTCCAGTTCGAGGCGGAGCTGGAGCTGAGCTTCGAGCGGTTGCGCATCGAGCGGCTCGATCTGCTCGGCATCCATGGCCTCAACCTGCCGGAGCATCTTGAGCAGACCCTGCGGCCGGGAGGCTGCCTCGATGTGGTGCGGCGCTGGCAGCAGCAGGGGCGCATCGGCCATGTGGGCTTCTCCACCCACGCGCCCCTGCCCCTGATTCTCGAAGCGATCGCCAGCGATGCCTTCGATTACATCAATCTGCACTGGTACTACATCCGCCAGGACAATCGCCCGGCCCTGGAGGCTGCCCTCCGCCACGACATGGGCGTGTTCGTGATCAGCCCCACCGACAAGGGCGGCCACCTGCACAGTCCATCCGAGCGGATCAGCGAGCTGTGTGCGCCGCTGCACCCGATCGAATTCAACGACCTGTTCTGCCTGCATGAGGCGACGATCCACACCATCAGCGTCGGCGCTGCCGGCCCGGCTGATCTCGACCTGCACCTGCAGGCGGTGACCCGGCTGCCCGAGGCCGAGCGCTGGTTGCTCCCTGTGCAGGAGCGGCTGGAGCACGCCAGGCAGGAGGCCCTCGGCGCCCCCTGGCTGGAGAGCTGGAGTGAGGGTCTTCCCCCCTGGGAGGCCACCCCTGGAGGCCTGAATCTGCCGGTGCTGCTCTGGCTGCACAATCTGCTGGAGGCCTGGGATCTGGAGGCGTACGCCCGCGCCCGCTACGGGCTGCTGGGCCAGGGGAGCCATTGGTTTCCCGGCGCTAACGCCGAGGCCCTCGACCGGGAGGTGAGCGAAGCCGAATTGATGGCGGTACTGGGGGGCAGCCCCTGGGCCCAGCGGATTCCAGCGCTGCTGCGCGGCCTGCGGGAGCGGCTCGGGGGCAGCAGTGTGCGGCGGTTGATGGCCGATGCGTGATCAGGCCAGCGGCTGCTTGGCCGGTAGACCCACGGCCCTCGGATAGCTGGCGGGGCAAGGGGAGCTGGGCCTGAGCACCACCGCATGGCGCACGCCCCGCCCGCCCGGTAGGTCGATCCGCTCCACCCGCTCCACCTCGGCGTGCAGGCTGGTGGCGGCCTGCTCCAGGCAGGCCAGATCCTCGGGGCTCCACTGGCCGCGGTAGAGCAGGGCCCGGCCACTGGCGCTGAGCAGGGGCACCAGGTACTCCGCCACCACGGGGGCGGAAGCCACCGCCCGCGCCATGGCCCAGTCCTGGCGGCCGCGGCAACTGGCGGCGTGGCCGGTGGCCTCCGCCCGCTCCCAGCGCACCTGAACCCGCTGGCCCAGGCCCAGACTCTCAGCCATGGCTTTCACAGCCTCCGCCTTGCGCCCGACGGAATCCACCAGGGTGAGCCGGGCGTGTGGCAGGGCGATCGCCAGGGCCAGGCCGGGGAAGCCCCCACCGGTGCCCACATCGAGGCAGCGCAGGGGATGGGCGGGGGGAGTGGGGGCGTTGAGCAGCTGACGCCAGGGCCAGAGGCTGTCGTACACCTGGGCGATCCAGTAATCGTCGCCATCCACCAGGCGGGTGAGGTTGAGGCGGGCATTCCACTGGCGCAGCTGCTGCTGCAGGGCCATCAACAGGTGCAACTGCTCCGGGGTGGGCTCCCAGGCCAGGCTGTCCCAGAGGCCAGAGGGAACCGGATCGGCGGGGACCGTGATCACTGCAGCACTGATGGGGGAGCTCTCTAGGATCACCCAACCATGGCGCGTGGTTGGTGGCAGGCGGCGAGCACCCGGTCACGGGCCCATCTCTCTATGCCCTGCTCGGTCTGTCGAGCACGGCCACACCCCAGGATCTGCGGCAGGCCTTCCGCTCCCTGAGCAAGCTCTATCACCCCGATACCACCACCCTGCCGCTGGCCGAGGCCGAGGACCAGTTCCGGCGCCTGCAGGAGGCCTATCTGGTGCTGGGGGACCCCCAGCGTCGTTCCGCCTACGACAGCCAGCTGCGTCTGGCCCTGCTGCAGCGGGTCGAGGCCCTCAGCCCACCAGCCGCCAAAGCTCCTGGTCCCGTGAAGCCCGGACCGGCGGCGGAGCGCCGTCCCCTCTCGGTGCGCCGGGCCTTCTCGGGGGGCGAATGGTTCGCCCTGCTGCTGCTGGCGATGGCTTTGCTCTTCAGCCTGGTGCTGGGGCTGGGTCTGGCCTGGTGGCGGGGGGTGGAACTGGTCACCCAGCCACCGTTTGCTGATCCGATCGAGCGGCCCGCCGAGCGGCACACTGAAGGCTCCATCGCAAACCTGCCCGGGGATGAGCTCCTTACCGCCCCTACAGACGCCCCTCTACAACCACCCTCTGCCGGCGCTGGAGCAGTGGCTGAGTGATCTGGGCGCCTGCCGGGACCGCGCTGAGCCCGCCATCTGGGACCTCATGCAGCCCTCATGGAGTGCCCGCATCGAGCTGGAGGTGGAGGAACTCAAGGTGAGCTGGGAGCAGGACGGCAGCGTCACGGTGCGCCTGTTTCCCTACGGCCTCAGCCGAGCTGATGTGGAATCAGCGATCCTGGCGGGACCCTGAGGCCCACTTCCAGCGGAGCGCTCTGCCGGGCTGCGGGTCTCAGCTGAGCTGATCGAGGCCTGAGCGGATCACGGCATAGCAGTGCTCCAGCTGCTGCTCGCTGAGACAGAGCGGCGGCAGAAGGTACACCACATGGCCCAGGGGCCTCAGGAACACTCCGGCCTCGAGGGCGTGCCGCTGCAGCTGGCGGCCGGCGGGATGGAGATAGCCGGGCTGCTCCACCGCCAGATCGAAGGCGGCGATGGTGCCGCACAGCCGAGGCCGCTGCACCAGGGGGTGGGCCGACAGGGCCTGCAGATGGGGCTGATGGCGGGCCTCGAAGCCCTCGTGGAGGGCGGGCTGCTGCTGGAGCAGATCCAGACTGGCGTTGGCGGCGGCGCAGCCGAGCGGATTGGCCGTGAAGCTGTGGCCGTGGTACAGGGTGTGACTGGGGTCGTCGCTGATGAAGCCCTGGTAGATCCGTTCGCTCGCCAGGGTGACGCCCATCGGCAGAAAGCCGCCGGTGAGGCCCTTGGAGAGGGCGACGAGATCAGGGCTGATGCCGGCCCGGCCGCAGGCGAAGAGGGCGCCGGTGCGGCCGAAACCCGTCATCACTTCATCGGCGATCAGCAGGGCGCCGGCCCGCCGCACCCGTTGCTCCAGTTGGCGCAGGAAACCCTCGCGCACCATGGCCATGCCGCTGGCACCCTGCACCAGCGGCTCAAGGATCACCGCGGCGGTGGGCACCTCCAGCAGTCGCTCCAGCGCCGAGAGGGCTTCGGCTTCCTTGCGCTCCACCTCCGGATCGTCCCACCAGGTGGCGGGCCACGGGGCGCGGGTCACCGGCGAGAGCAGGGGCTCGAACGGGGCGGAGAAAAGGGAGCGCTCCCCCAGGGCCATGGCCCCGAAGGTGTCGCCGTGATAAGCCCCCTCGAAGGCGATCAGCTGCCGCCGCTGTGAGCCCTGGTTGCGCCACCACTGCCAGGCCATCTTCAGGGCCACCTCCACGGCGGTGGAGCCGTCGTCGGAGAAGAACAGTCGCTGCAGCCCCGAGGCGGCGCTCAGCCGCTCGGCCAGCCGCTCGGCGGGGGGATGGCGGAAGTTGGCGAAGATCACCTGCTCCAGCTGTAGGGCCTGCTCCGCCACCGCCGCGGCGATGCTGGGCTCGCCATGGCCGTGCAGGGTCACCCACCAGCTGCTGATGGCATCGATCAGCTCACGGCCGTCGTCGAGTTCGAGCAGAGCACCGCGGCCGGCCACCGCCCGCAGGGGCGGATCGGCCCGGGCCACCTGGGTGGTGGGGTGCCAGAGATGGGGATGCCAGCTCAAGGGTTCGGCGGGGGTTGCATCAGCTGGATCTGCATTGGCTGGGGCTGCATCAGCGGCACCGCTTCTCCAGGCGGGCTGCTTCGGAGGCCCAGGGTCCGCAGTTGAACCAGCGCACCATCCCCACTTCCACATCGGTGAAGAGCACCAGGATGCCGCTGCAGAGCAGGGCCACTGACGCGCTCACAAACAGATTTCCACGTGTCATCGGGCCAGATTACGGGCCAGGCCACTGGCCTGCCATTGCTCGGCGAGGGCCTGGCGATCCAGCTGTGTCAGGGGGGGCAGGCAGGCCAGCACCGGTGCCCCGGTCATGGCCTCCAGGGTGCGGGGGTTGTCGGGGTGGGGGGGGCCGTTGAGCACCAGGCCCAACAGAGGGATGCCTCTGCTGCGCAGGGCTTCCACCGACAGCAGCGTGTGGTTGAGGGTGCCGAGGCCGCTGCGGGCCACCAGCACGACCGGCAGGCCCCAGCGGCCGACCTGATCGATCTGGAGGCTGTCGAGGCGCAGGGGCACCAGCAGGCCGCCGGCGGTTTCCACCACCAGCGGACCCCTCACCAGGGGCAGTGCCAGGCGCTCCAGCTCGATCGGCCGCTGCTCCAGCTCCGCGGCCCAGTGGGGTGAGACCGGATGGCTGTAGCGGTAGGCCTCCGGCAGCAGCCGCCCTGCGGCCTCGCTGGGGGTGAGACCCAGCAGGGCCGCCACGCGGGCCGTGTCGCCCCCCTCCTCCAGGCCGCACTGCACCGGCTTCCAGTACTGCGCTCCAAGGCCCTGCACCAGCAGGGCGCTCACCACGGTCTTGCCCACATCGGTGTCGGTGCCGCAGACCACCAGCCGTGTCATCGCTTCAGCTCCGTTGAGGTTGATGGCCGAGCAGCAGCAGCACGTCCCAGCTCAGGCGCCTGTGACCGTCGGAGTCGTGGGGCCAGTGGGCCTCCAGCCGCCGCCAGGCTCCCACCCCGAGGGGTGCTGCAGCGGTGCTGCCCGCACCGATGGCGCCCATGGGCCGCAGCAGGGCCCGGCCGCTGTGGCCGCGCTGGCTGAAGCGCAGGGTCGTGGCCAGGTGCAGCTCCAGGCGCTGGGCGGCCACTGCCTGCAGGCGGTCTCCCTCGGGCAGGGACAGGGCGGTGCAGGGCACGCCGGCGGCAGCGGCCGCCTGGCGCCACTGGGGGAAGCTGCCGGCGGTGGGCACGGCCAGTCCCAGCCAGCCCCCCGGCGCCAGGGCGGCGCACCACTGATCCAGACTGGCGCAGGGATCCTCCAGCCAGTGCAGCGCGAAGCTCGACACCAGCAACGCCGCACTGTCCAGGCCGTCGGGCAGGCCGTCGTTCAGGTCCCAGAGCAGTTGGGGAGCAGCAGCAGGGGTGGCCGCAGCCGATGCCTCGGTCCGTCGGCGGGCTCCCTCCTCCAGCAGGGCCGCGCAGGCATCGAGGCGCAGCAGCTCCAGGCCGGGCTGCTGCTGCTCCAGGGCGTTGCTGAGCAGACCGGAACCTGCCCCCAGATCCGCCATCGGGCCGGTAGGGAGGGGCAGGTTCCGGCAGTGGTGGGCCAGCCGCCAGGCCACCGTCCGCTGCAGGCTGGCGGCGGCGTTGTAGTGACGGGCCCGACGGCTGAAGGCCTGCCGCACCCGATCCGCCAAGGGGGGGGCTGAGCGCAGCAGCACCATCAGCGTCTGGCCTCCAGCCAGTCCAGTACCGGCTCCAGCAGATCGCAATCCAGCAGGCTGTGGCCAGTGCCGACCATGGTCCAGAGCTCGGCGGCCGGCAGGGCCAGGGCCAGGGCCGATCGGCTCTCGGGGGCCACGATGCGATCGGCTCCGGCCTCCACGATCAGGCTGCGGGCGCCGCTGGGGTAGACGGTGGGTACGGCGCTGCACTGCTCCAGCAGCAGCAGATCCTGACGCAACCGCT
Organism: Synechococcus sp. CS-1329; assembly: GCF_025128055.1. GTDB lineage: Bacteria > Cyanobacteriota > Cyanobacteriia > PCC-6307 > Cyanobiaceae > Regnicoccus_A. Next base: position 33,191 of record NZ_JAHLYS010000016.1, read on the forward strand.
CAACCCCTTCGGCCGGCATGGAGGCCGAAGAGGGCCCTGCCGGCAGCCGCTCCACCGCGGCGGGAGCGGCGGCTTCGCGCAGGAAGTCGTTGAGCATGGCGGTGGTGTCGCCGGCCTCCAGGCGCTGGCCCATGCCGCGCAGGGCCTGCCGCCAGCGCCGGCCGCCGGGCCCCGTGGGCACGAAGCGCCCGAAGCTGGCCAGCAGCACCACCGCCTCGGCCTGCGCCAGCACCGCCTCTGGCAGCAGGTGCAGCCCGAGCGAATGCACGATCACGACCCTGGGGCCGTTGTGCTGCGGCCACTGGGGGCGGCTAGGGGCCAGCTGGCCGTAGCCGCGCTCGCCGCTTTGCCAGCTCCAGCCGCGGCGGCCCGCCGCCTCCTGCCAGGGGTCCCAGGCTCGACTGTCGCCGGCCCAGCCGTGCATGGCGATCAGTTGCAGCGATGTGTGCTTCATGGGATGGGGGCGTGGGGCCAGGCAGCCAGGGCCTGGAGCAGGCGCTCAAGGCTGCCGTGGGGCAGGTCACGGCGCAGCACCAGCCGCAGGCGGGCCGTGCCCGGCGGCACCGTGGGCGGACGGATCGCCACCGCCAGCAGGCCGGCCTGCTCCAGGTGGCGCTGCAGGTTGAGGGCGAGAGCGTCCTCACCCACGTGCAGCGGCAGGACCGGACCCTCGCCAGGGGGCCGCCGCCAGCCGGCGGCGACGAGGCCCTCCCGCCAGCGCCGGGCCCGCAGCAGCAGGGTGGCAGCCTGCCCGGGATCGGCCTGGAGCAGTTCCAGGGCCGCTGCGGCCGCGGCCGCCAGCGGCGGGGCCAGCGCGGTGGTGTAGCGAAAGGCCCCGGAGCTCTGCAGCAGCCACTCGCCCACGGGACCATCGGCGGCGAGGAAGGCCCCACCGGCGCCGAAGGCCTTGCCGAAGGTGCCGCTCACCAGGCTCACCCCCGCCACACCCCAGGCCAGGCCGCGGCCGCCGTGGCCGAGCAGGCCGAGGGCATGGGCTTCATCCAGCAGCAGCAGGGCGCCGAACTCCTGGCAGGCGGAGGCGATGCCGGCCAGATCGGGACTGGTGCCTTCCATGCTGAACAGGCTCTCGCTCACCACCAGCCGCCGCCGCTGCGGCTCGTTCCGGGCCCTGCTCTCCAGCAGACGACGCAGGTCAGTGAGGTCGTTGTGGCGAAAGCGCCGCAGGCGGGCGCCGCTGGCTTGGACCCCCACCAGCAGGGAGTGGTGAATCAGCCGGTCAGCGATCACCTCGCTGTGGCGATCGGCCAGGGCCAGCACCCCGGCCAGGTTGGCCTGGAAGCCGCTGGGGAAGAGCAGCACCCGCTCGCGCCCCAGCCACTGGGCCAGGCCCGCCTCAAGGCTGATGTGGCTGGGGCGCGTGCCGCTCACCAGCCGTGATCCGCCCGAACCCACCCCCTCGCTCTGGATCGCAGCCCTGGCCGCCGCCTTCAGGGCGGGGTGGGCGCTGAGGCCGAGGTAGTCGTTGCTGGCCAGATCCAGCAGGGTCCCCTGGGGCCGGCCGGCCTCGCCTGTGAGCAGGGTGGCGCCTGGGCCGGGGAGGAACGGGCGCAGCTGCCGGCGCCGCTGCTCGCCCACCAGGGCGAGGGCCTGCTGAATGGACTCGAGCGGATCAGGGGCCACGCGGAAGACACCGCCAAGCAGTTGCACTCCGCCCACTCTGCTTGCTGGGCAGCCCATAGGATTGACCCATGCAAACCGCCGGTTCCGACGCTCCACCTGATCCGGCGGCGGTACAGGATCCGGCAGCGTCCTCAGATTCTTCAGCCGAAAGCAATCGCTCAGAAGCGGTGATGCAGCGGACCGTGGATCCCACCGAGGTGCCGCCCCTCGATCAGCTGTTTCCTTTTGCGCTCGATCCCTTCCAGCTCGAAGCGATCGATGCCCTCAACCAGGGCCATTCAGTGGTGGTCAGCGCCCCCACGGGCTCGGGCAAAACGCTGGTGGGCGAGTACGCCATCCACCGGGCCCTGGCCCATGGCCAGAAAGTGTTCTACACCACGCCGCTGAAGGCGCTCTCCAACCAGAAACTGCGCGATTTCCGCGAGCAGTTCGGAGCCGAGCGGGTGGGGCTGATGACCGGTGACCTGAGCGTGAACCGGGAGGCGCCGATCGTGGTGATGACCACCGAGATTTTCCGCAACATGCTCTACGCGGAGGTGGATCGGGGTGACGATCCCCTGGCCGATGTGGAGGCGGTGGTGCTCGATGAGTGCCATTACATGAACGACTCCCAGCGCGGCACGGTCTGGGAGGAATCGATCATTCACTGCCCGCCGCCGGTGCAGCTGGTGGCCCTCTCGGCCACGGTGGCCAATGCCGGTCAGCTCACCGACTGGATCGAGCGGGTGCATGGGCCCACCACCCTGGTGGTGAGCGACCACCGGCCGGTGCCGCTGGCCTTCAGCTTCTGCAGCGCCAAGGGGCTCCATCCCCTGCTCAACGAGGAAGGCACCGGCCTGCACCCCAACTGCAAGGTGTGGCGGGCGCCCAAGGGGGAGCGGCGCAAGGGTAGGAGCCCGAAGCCGCCCCAGCCGGAGGCGGCGCCGCTGCCTTTCGTGGTGGCCCAGATGGCTGAGCGCGACATGCTGCCCGCCATCTATTTCATCTTCAGCCGCCGTGCCTGCGACAAGGCGGTGCGCGACCTGGGCCGCCTCTGCCTGGTGAATGAGCAGGAGCAGGCCCGGATCGTGGCCCGGCTCGACGCCTTCGTGGCCGCCACCCCCGAGGCGGTGCGTGAGGGCGGCCACGCCGAGGCCCTCACCCGCGGCATCGCCGCCCACCACGCCGGGGTGTTGCCGGCCTGGAAAGAGCTGATTGAGGAGCTGTTCCAGCAGGGGCTGATCAAGGTGGTGTTCGCCACCGAAACCCTGGCGGCGGGCATCAACATGCCGGCGCGCACCACGGTGATCTCCGCCCTCTCCAAGCGCACCGAGCGCGGTCACCGGCCGCTGATGGGCAGCGAGTTCCTGCAGATGGCGGGCCGGGCCGGTCGGCGCGGACTCGATGTGCAGGGCTATGTGGTCACGGTGCAGAGCCGCTTCGAGGGGGTGCGCGAGGCGGGGCAGCTGGCCACCAGCCCCGCCGATCCGCTGGTGAGTCAGTTCACCCCCAGCTACGGCATGGTGCTGAACCTGCTGCAGCGCTACGACCTGGCCAAGGCCCAGCAGCTGGTGGAGCGCAGCTTCGGTCGTTACCTGGCCACCCTTGATCTGGTGGAGGACGAATCCAACATCGCCTCTTTGCGCGCCCAGCTGGCCCAGCTGGCGGGCCCCACCGCCGACATCCCCTGGGAGGACTTCGAGACCTACGAGAAGCAGCGGGAGCGCCTGCGCGAGGAGCGTCGCATCCAGCGCATCCTTCAGCAGCAGGCCGAGGAAACCCTTGCCCACGAACTCACCCTGGCGTTGCAGTTCGCCAGTGAGGGCACCCTGGTGAGCCTCAAGGCGCCGCCGCTGCGGGCCCGGGTGACACCGGCGGTGATCGTGGCCAAGCAGCAGGGCTCCGGCCAGTTCCCGCTGCTGCTCTGCCTCACCGATGAGAACGTCTGGATCCTGGTGCCCTGCCATGGGGTGGTGAGCCTCTACGCCGAGCTGAGCTGCCTGCAGGTGGACTCGATCGCGGCCCCGCGACTGGGGCATGCCGGCGAGATTCGCCACGGCGACAACGCCAGCGGTGGCCTGGCCCTGGCTGTGGCCTCCATCGCCCGCCGCCACGACATGCACACCCCCCAGTACGACCTGGCCGGGGAGGTGCGCAGCCAGGCGGAGCTGGTGCAGCAGCTGGAGGAGGAGCTGGAGCAGCATCCCGCCCACCGCTGGGGCGACCGGCGCCAGCTCAAGAAGCAACGGCGGCGGATGGAGGAGCTGGGCGAGGAGATCGAGGTGCGGCAGCGCTTGCTGCACCACCGCGCCAACCGCCACTGGGACACCTTCCTGGCCCTGATCGAGATCCTGCGCGCCTTCGGTGCCCTGGCCGGGCCCGATGGCCTGGAGCCCACCGAGGTGGGGCGCACCGTGGCTGCCCTGCGCGGCGATAACGAGCTCTGGCTCGGCCTGGCCCTGATGAGCGGCCACCTCGATGAGCTCAACCCGGCGGAGCTGGCGGCGGTGTTCGAAGCGATCAGCACGGAAGTGAACCGCCCCGACCTCTGGAGCGGTTTTCCGCCGCCGCCGCGATCGGAGGAGGCCCTGCACGACGTGAGCGGCCTGCGCCGGGAACTGCTGCGCCATCAGGAGCGGGCCCATGTGGTGGTGCCGGCCTGGTGGGAGCCCGAGCTGATGGGGCTGGTGCATGCCTGGGCCCGCGGCAGCAGCTGGAACGACGTGATCGCCAACACCTCTCTCGATGAGGGCGACATCGTGCGCATCCTGCGCCGCACCGTTGACCTGCTCGCCCAGGTGCCCTACGCCGAAGCGATCAGCGAGCAGCTGCGCACCACCGCCCGCAAGGCGCTGCAGGCAATCAACCGTTTCCCGGTGTCGGAATTCGTGGATCTGCGCGTGGAGGCTTCCCCGTCCCAGCCGCCCGCTTCAGCCACCCCGGCCACTCCAGCGATGGAGCGTCCAGCCGCGGCCCCACAGACGGCTTGATCGGGGAACCCGAAGCGGAGCTGAAACCCCAAGCCGACAGCCTCAGATCCCCAGCCGCTCCCAGATCACATCCAGCTGGGAGCGGTGCAGATCGGTGGAGAAGCAGGCCTCCAGCTCGGCTGGGTTGAGCCGTGCGCTCAGCTCAGGGTCGGCGGCCAGGTTGGCGCGGAAGTCGCCCCCCTCGCGGTTCCAGGCGTCGTGGGCGTGGCGCTGCACGATGCGGTAGGCGTCCTCGCGGCTGAGGCCGCTCTCCACCAGGGCCAGCAGCACCCGCTGGCTGAAGACCACGCCGCCGTAGAGATTGAGGTTGCGGGTCATGTTCTCCGGATAGACCCCCAGACCCTTCACCACCTCGGTTGTTTCCCGCAGCATGAAGTGCAGCGTGCAGGAGCAATCAGGCAGCATCATCCGCTCCACCGAGCTGTGGCTGATGTCGCGCTCGTGCCAGAGGGCCACATTCTCCAGGGCCGCGATCGTGTAGCTGCGCAACACCCGCGCCAGGCCACTGATCCGCTCGCTGCGGATGGGATTGCGCTTGTGGGGCATCGCCGAGCTGCCCTTCTGCCCCTTGGCGAAGTTCTCCTCCACCTCCAGCACATCCGTGCGCTGCAGGTTGCGGATCTCCGTCGTGAAACGCTCCAGCGAAGTGCCCACCAGCGCCAGGGTCTGGATGTATTCGGCGTGGCGGTCGCGGCCGATCACCTGGGTGCTGGCGGTGTCGGGCTCCAGGCCCAGGCTGGCGCAGGTGAGGGCCTCCACCTGGGGATCGGTGTTGGCGTAGGTGCCCATGGCGCCGCTCACCTGACCCACCGCCACCACCAGGGCCAGCCGCTCCAGCCGCTCCCGGTTGCGCTCGGTTTCCGCCAGCCAGCCCGCCACCTTGAAGCCGAAGGTGATCGGTTCGCCATGGATCGCATGGGAGCGGCCGATCATCACCGTGTCCTTGTGCTCCCTGGCCAGGGTCCGCAGGGCGGCGGCCAGCTGATCGAGCTCCAGCCGCAGCGCCGCCACCGAGGCCTTCAGCTGCAGGGCCAGGCCCGTGTCGAGCACATCCGAGCTGGTCATGCCCACGTGGATGTAGCGGCCGGCATCGCCCACGTGCTCATTGACGTTGGTGAGGAACGCGATCACGTCGTGGCGCACCTCCGCCTCGATCTCCAGGATGCGCGGCACCTCAAAGCGGGCCCGCTCGCGGATCGCGACCATGGCCTCCTGGGGCACGCGGCCCAGCTGGCAGTTGGCGTCGGTGGCGGCGATCTCCACATCCAGCCAGCTCTGGAACTTGGCCTCTTCGCTCCAGAGGTTGCCCATTTCGGGCAGGGTGTAACGCTCGATCAAGGCCAGCGCGTGGCAACGTCCTGGTCAATCTATGGGTCGACCCCCACGGGATCCCGATGGCAGGCAAGCAGCGGCTCGATCAACATCTGGTGACGCTGGGCCTGGCCGCCAGCCGTCAGCAGGCGCAGCAGTTGATCCGTGCCGGGCGGGTGCGCAGCGGCGACCGGGTGCTGGACAAGCCCGGCCAGGTGGTGCCCCCAGATCTCAGGCCCGAGGTGAGCCATCCGCCCCGCTTCGTCTCCCGCGGCGGCGAGAAGCTGGTGGCGGCCCTGGAGAGCTTTCCGCTGCAGGTGGCGGGGCGCGTCTGCCTCGACGGCGGCATCTCCACCGGCGGCTTCAGCGACTGCCTGCTCCAGCACGGCGCCGAGCGGGTGTACGGCATCGATGTGGGCTACGGCCAGACCGCCTGGAGCCTGCGCACTGACCCGCGAGTGGTGCTGCGCGAGCGCACCAACCTGCGCCGCCTCAGTCCCGAAGATCTCTATGGCCCCGCTGACCCCTGGCCCGATCTGGCGGTGGCCGATGTCTCCTTCATCTCCCTGGCCCTGGTGCTGCCGGCCCTGCGGGCTCTGCTGCAGCCCACGGCCGCCGAAGCCGTGCTGCTGGTGAAACCCCAGTTCGAGGTGGGCCGCGAGCGGGTGGGCAAGGGCGGCGTGGTGCGTGATCCCCTCGCCCATGCCGATGCGATCACGGCGGTGAGCGCGGCTGCCGCAGCGCTTGGTCTCTGGCCCTGGGGCCTGATCGCCTCACCGCTCACCGGTCCTGCCGGCAACCACGAATACCTGCTCTGGCTGCGCTCCGCGCCTGCGCCAGCTGATGGGGCCGTCACTCCAGTCACGGCCGAGTTGATCCGTGCCCTGGTGCACCAGACCCTCTCTGACGACCACAACGCGGCTGGCTGAGCGCAAGCGTTTGGGGTGAGCACAAAAAAACCGGAGACCCGATGGGGCCTCCGGCTGAGGCTGTTGCAGCGCTGGTTGGCCGCGGCTCGCAAGCCAGTGGCGATCCGTGGCGCTCAGATGGCGGTGCTGTCGCGGTCGCCGGTGCGGATGCGGATCACGGTGGCCACGGAGCTGATGAAGATCTTGCCGTCGCCGATCTCACCCGTGCGGGCTGCGTCCTGGATGGCGCTCACCACAGTGTCCACGCGGTCATCGTCGACCACCACTTCGAGCTTGAGTTTCTGCAGGAATTCCACAGTGAATTCAGAGCCCCGATAGCGCTCCACCTGCCCCTTTTGCCTGCCGAAGCCGCGCACTTCGCTCACTGTCATGCCAACGATGCCGGCATTCACCAAGGCCACTTTGACATCTTCCAACTTGAAGGGACGAATGATGGCCTCAACTTTTTTCATGGAGTCTCCAATGGTTCGGATCAAGTCTCTCAGGAGGGATCGCTGAGAGGGAGGGAAAGGTTGGGGATGCGGTTGACCCGGAGCCCTGCGGACAGGGCATCCTGACAAAGCCGATCGGCGGAGCTGGAACTCACTTGAACTCTGCCGGTGGCCAGATGGGACCACACGGCATCGTCGAAATGGGTCTGAAGCCAGACCATCCCCAAGGCCGACTGGGGCTTGAGGCGAAAGCCGCCGTGACTGCTGGCGAGGAGGAGGTCCATAAGGAAGACCCTGCGCACTGGGGCCATTAGGCCTGAGTGCGCAGGGCTTCGGCGTAGCTGTTGTTACGGGGCGTCAGGCTGGCGGACCTCAGTCCTGCTGCAGCTCCAATTGCGCCTGTTGCTGGCGATGGTGGTAGATGTGGCCCCGGTAGTGAAGATCGACGCTTTCATCCACCGGGTGGGGCTCATGCTTCAGCGGCAGGCGGTAGCGAACGCCTCGGTAGACGTGCTCCACCGGTTCGACGCTGGGGACTGGTTGGTGCTGCTGGCTGCCATAGGGAACGCCCCGATAGACAAGCTGGTCTGTGGTCATGACTGGAGCCTCGAAGGGATGGAGATCACCGTCCCGCCTGGGCCGGTGCCGCTTCGTGGGAAGGAGCGTTGCTTCGCCTTGCGGGGGGCTACTTCCGACAGGAGGGCTGAGGGGCTCTCCGAAACGTGTCCAACGTTTTGTCCTTCAGTTCATTTCTAGCGAAAAAAGCTGTTCAAATTGAACAAAAAGCCGCGTTACTTCAGTAATCTTCATTGATTGGCCGTTCCTACGATCGGGCTCCTCTGTCGTTCCGTCCTGCGATCACCGATGCCATCCCCCTTCAGCGCCTCCTCCCCAGCTTCCGCAACCCCCTCAGCAGCCAGCAGCACTGGGGCGGGCACCGTCAGCCCGCTCTACGGCGAGCGGATCATCAGCGAGGAGACGCCGCTGATCTGCTTCGAGAACCCCCGCCGGGGCCGCGCCTATGAGGTGGCGATCGAGCTGCCGGAGTTCACCTGCAAGTGCCCCTTCTCCGGCTATCCCGATTTCGCCGTGCTGCGTCTGATCTATCAGCCAGGCCCCGGCGTGCTCGAACTCAAGGCCCTCAAGCTCTACGTGAACAGCTGGCGCGACCGCAGCATCTCCCATGAGGAGGTGGCCAACCGCATCCTGGATGATCTGGTGGCCAGCGCCGAACCGGTCTGGATGCAGCTGGAGGCCGACTTCAATCCCCGCGGCAATGTGCACACGGTGATCCGGGTCAGCCACGGCCAGCGGCAGGCTTGCTGAGTTCAGAGCCGGCTCTGAGCTGCTCTAGCAGCAGCGGCAGTTCGTTGGCCAGGGCCGTGAGGTTGCGGTTGCAGAGCCCGCCCACGTGCAACTGGCCCTGATCGTCATCGGCGATGGCCCAGAGCTGGCGGGTGGCAATCAGGCTGAGGCCGCTGCCCAGCAGGGCGATGGCAAAGCCGCCGTACACCAGCGGCACCCCCGGGTCCCGCTTCAGCAGCAGGCCACTGGCGGGCATCACCTCCACCACCTTCAGGGGCAGGCCGCCAATCTCCAGGGGCTCTCCTCCAGGGGTCATCTGACCGATCAGCTGGGCCTGGGCTGAGTACACATCAATCGGACCCAGCTCGCTGCCCAGGGCCAGCAGCACCGGTTCCGTGCCGTCCGGCCTGGTGGGCAGGGCCAGGCCCCACACCTGCTCCCCCAGCTCCGGCAGGCTGCGCAGCGGCAGCTGCAGCAGCGGACTGCGCCCCAGTTGCACGGTGATTGCAGCCAGCGACCAGTCGGCCTGGTACACAGTCATCCCGCGGAAGCGCAGGGGATGGTTGACGCTGATCTCGCTGTTCTGCAGTGGCTCCCCATCGGGATCGAGCAGGCGCAGCTGGGAGCGGAACTGCTCGGGACGCCCGGCGGGATCGCGCTCGATTCGAAAGGAATCGATCGCCAGGGTCATCTGGTTCTCACCGCGCTGGTTGAGCAGCTGCAGGTCGTGGCCCGGGGCCAGAAAGCGCTCCAGCCGCTGACCGGCCAGGGCCCCCCAGGAGGCCCCCACCATCAGCACCACCAGGCCGGCATGGACCAGCAGGGGGCCCACCCGGCCCAGGATCCCGCGCCGGGCCGCCAGCCGATCGCCCTGGGTCCTGAGTTGCCAGCGCTGGCCCGCCAGCAACCGGGCCAAGGCGTCGAGGTCGGCCCTGGGCTGGGCTGTGGCCAGCGATTCGGCCAGGCTCAACTTGCTGAGCTGGCGTGGGGAGCGGTAGTCGATCCAGCGCAGGGCCGCCTGCAGGGCGGGCCACTGGCGCCGCCAGCTGCAGAGCACCAGCGAAAGCCCCAGCCAGGCCAGCAGCGCCAGGAACCAGGTGCTGGCATAGACGTGGTCCAGCTCCAGCTTCAGGATCCAGTCGCCATCGAGCAGCCCCAGCCAGGGCTTGGTGTCGTAGGCCTGGTGGTAGGCCTCGGCGCTCTCCTGCTGGGGAATGATCGTGCCCAGGCCACTGGCCAGAGCGATCACCAGCAGCAGGCCAATGGCCAGGCGCAGATCCGAGATCCAGGCGCCCAAGCGGCTGAGGGCCCTCATGGCAGCTGGGCCAGCAGGGTGAGCCCACCGCTGGCGAGCAGCACCGCGCCGCTGATCGGCGGGATCCAGCGGCTGCGCTCCCGCAGGGCCAGCAGCCGGGGCATCGCCGCCGCCGCCGTGCCCGCCAGCAGCAGGGGAATCACCTGGCCCGCTCCGAAGCAGGTGAGCAGCACCATGCCCACCAGAGGCCGTCCCTGCTGGCCGATCCAGGCCAGCAAGACCGCCAGCACCGGAGTGGTGCAGGGGCTGGCCGCCAGTCCGAAGGCGGCACCTGCCGCCAGGGGGGCCAGGCGGGCCGGCACCCGCTGGCGCCACTGCTCGGGATCGGGGCCGGCCGGCAGGGGCAGACGCACCAGCCCCAGCAGGTTCAGGCCCATCAGCACCGCCAGCAGGGCCACCACGGTGGGAACCATTCCTGGCACCTGGCCGTAGAGCCGCCCGAGCAGGGAGGTGGTGCCCCCCAGGATCACCAGGGCCGCCACGATTCCCAGGGCGAAACTGAGGCTGCGCTGCCACGGTTGCCCCGGCGCCTCAGGGCTGGAGAAGCCGGCCATGTAGGCCACCGTGATCGGCAGCAGTGAGAGCGAGCAGGGTCCCAGGCTGGTGAGCAGGCCAGCTGCGAACACCACCGTGAACGTCAGTGGCCCGGGCGCGGAGAGAGCGTGCTGCAGCAGCTGCTCACTCCAGAGGGCAAGATCCGAGAGGGCCAGATCTCTTGCTCCAGAACGATGTTCAGCCTATCGGGGCAGGGTTGGCTCTGACCCCGTCGTCGTCGCCACGGCGGCGGCCCAGCGGTCGACTCTCCCAGCCCCGGGATTCCAGCGAACAGCGGATCAGCAGGCCGGCACTGAGCAGGCTGGCGAGCAGGGAGTTGCCGCCGTAGCTGATCATCGGCAGGGGCAGGCCCGTGGTGGGCATCGAGCCGCTGGCCACGGCAATGTTGAGGATCGACTGGCCCACCAGCAGGGTGGTGGCGCCGATGGCCACCAGGCGCTGCTGATTGCTGCGGCAGCCCAGGGCCACCCGCAGACCCACAAAGGCGAACAGCACCAGGAACAGCAGCAACACCAGCGAACCGACGAAGCCGAACTCCTCGGCGAAGACCGCAAAGATGAAGTCGGTCGACTGGATCGGCAGGTACTGCAACTTCTGGGTCGAGAGGCCGAACCCTTCCCCCAGCACCCCTCCGGAGCCGATCGCCAGCAGGCTCTGCACCAGCTGATAGCCGTCGCCCTGAGCGTCGCTCCAGGGATTGAGGAAGGAGACCACCCGCAGCCGCTGGTACTCATTGATCATGATGCTGCCAGCCCCCAGGGCCCCTCCGGCAGCTGCGGTGCCCAGCAGTGAGAACAGCGGCAGGCCGGCCGCCAGGGCCATGAACCAGAGCAGCAGACCTGTAAGGGCGGCGGTGCTGAGGTTGGGCTGTTTGAGAATCAGCAGCAGCAGGGTTCCAAACGTGCCCAGCCAGAGCGCTTTCTGATCCAGGCCGATGCGCTTCCAGTGGGCGAACAGCGAGGCCCCCTGCAGCACCACGAAGGGCTTCACCAGCTCGGACGGCTGGATCTGGATCGGTCCAACGACCAGCCAGCGGCTGGCGCCATTGACTGTGCTGCCTGCCACCAGGGTGGCGGCGATCAGGACACCGCCGATCAGCACGGCCGGGCCGGCCAGCCGCAGCCAGCGTCGCAGTGAGGTGCGCATCGCCAGAACGAGCAACCCCCAGCTGGCCACCATCCAGATGGCCTGGCGCTTGATGTAGAAGGCACCATCCCCGTTCTCCCGCGCGGCCACCCACCAGCTGGCCGAGCCCAGGATCAGCAGCCCGGCCAGGCACCAGATGGCCACCATCACCAGTAGCAGCCTGGCTTCGGCGGGCCACTGGGCCCAGCTCAGTGGTGGCGGAGCCGTTGTGGGTTCAGCCACGCTCAGCTGAGGTCTCGAGCGTGGTTTGGCTGGGCTCCTGGGGCGTCGGGTCATGGGGGCCGGCTAGGACTGGCGCAAGGACTGAAGTCCCCTATTCAGCCGTGGCTGGGGCTTCGGCGAAAGGGGGTTGGGACAAAAAAAAGCCCGGCTTGAGCCGGGCTTTACAGAATGAGCCAATCTGAAACGAGAGCCCGGTGGAGCGCTCAGTTGCCGACGTTGACCTGACGGCGACCCGTGACGAGCTCAACCTTGAGGATCTTGCCCCCCTGCTTCATGATCCGCTGCTGTTCAGCGAACCAGCTCTCGTAGGGCACCCACTTGGTGAAGAAGGTGTTCTGCAGTTCCCGCTGGCTCCTGACCTTTTCAGGGCAGGGAATGCAGGCTGTGATCTTGAACAGGCGCATGTGGTGATCCTCGCGGGTTGGGCGTGGGGTGGGGATCAGTTGCCCAGGCCGGAGCTGATGTAGTCGAGGTAGGTGCCGAGTTCACGGCCAGCCTCGGGGCCCACCAGCGAAGCGGCAGCTTCCTTGATGGCCTGGATCGACTGGACAGTGGCGCCGATGGGCACCCCCAGGGAGTTGTAGGTCTCCTTGAGCCCGTTCAAGACACGCTCGTCGAGGATTGAAGTGTCACCCGCCAGCATGGCGTAGGTGGCGTAGCGCAAGTAGTAATCCAGGTCGCGGATGCAGGCTGCATAGCGACGGGTGGTGTACATGTTGCCGCCCGGACGGGTGATGTCCGAGTAGAGCAGGGTCTTGGCGACGGCTTCTTTGATGATCGCTGCCGAGTTGGCACCGACAGTGGCCGCGGCGCGGACACGGAGCTCGCCGCTGGAGAAATACTGCTCCAGCCGTCCGATCGAGGAGTCGTCCAGGTAAAGACCCTGAACGTCGGACTGGTTGATGACGTTGGTGATCGCGTCTTGCATGTGTCCTGGGAAGAGGCGGTGGGCAAGGAGAGGCGAAGCCTCAGGAGAGGGCGCCGATGACGTAGTCGAAGTAGAAGCCTGCCTCTTCGGCGTCGGCTCCCGTGAGCAGCCCCAGGGAGGCGTTCTTGAGCTCACGGACGACCTCGGCCATGGCCTCCAGGGGAGTGCCAAGCGCGCGATACATCTCGCGTGCGCCGATGATGCCGATTTCTTCGATCGGGGTGACGTCACCCGCTACAACGCCGTAGGTCACCAGGCGCAGGTAGTAGTCGACATCACGCAGACAGGTGGCCGTCATTTCCTCGCCGTAGGCGTTGCCGCCAGGTGAGATCAGGTCGGGACGCTTCTGAAAGAGGGCGCCGCCAGCCTGCTTCACAATCCGCTCGCGATTCTCGCCCAAGACCTGAGCCACCCGCAGACGGCGTTGACCGCCGGCGACGAAGGACTTGATCTGGTCGAGTTCGCCAGGGCTGAGGTAGCGGGCTTCGGCGTCCGCGTTGATGATCGAGTTGGAGACGATGCTCATGCAGTTCTGCCTCGAAACAAGCGGTCGCCGTAATGGAGACCGATATCCGGTGGGTAAGGGATGCCCCTCGCTCCTTCACTTGGCTGACGTGAACGCCAACGGTTTGATCGGGAGAGTGGGCTGGCGAACAGGCTTGCCGTCCGCCGAGTCATTCTGCGGCAGAGGAGGCCACCCTTCCCTGGGCCGGTAACAGTTCTTCACGGCGGCGTGATCAGATCAGATCCCTTGGCAGGCAACGGCTCTGGCCTATTCTGCGCCTAAGGGAAAACCGCTGAGTTTGTTCACACTTTGCAGGCCTGCCCAGTTGTCGAGGCTTAATTCCTCAACAAAGATGAAGCCAAAGACATCATCTTTTCATCAAAAAAACCCCCGAACTTCCGTTCGGGGGTGACAATTCAGCTCCTACTGGCTCAGATCGCTCCGCGGGGAGGCGGCGTCAGCCCGGCGTTGCCGGCATAGAGCAGAGCTGTGCGATTCACCGTGGCCAAGGGGATCCCATCGGCGCTGGCCATACCCTTGATGTAGGGAACCGTGTCACGGCCGAAGCTGCTGGCGAATTCTTTGCCGGAGAGCAGGTCGTCGAGGGCGGCCAGCTGGCCCTGCTTGCCGCGGGTGGCCAGATAACGGCTCACCTCCTTGGGCTGGGCGGCCCGGCCCAGCAGGGCGAGATAGGCCGCTGAGGCCGCCCGCAGCGGTGCCATGCGGTTGAGCCGCTGCTGGAAGAGATCGGATCCGGCGATCACCGCCACGAACTCCGACACCGACAGGCGTCCGTCACGCAGTTGCGATTCAGCATCTCCCAAACGCTCAGCCGCCAGAGGGATCCGGTTCAGCAGTTGCCTGTAGGTGGCTTCCACCACCTGCTGGAGCATGGCCTCATCGGCCTCGGGCAGCAGCATCACTGGCTGGCCGAGGCTGCGGCGGCGACTGAAGCCCTGGGGTCGTGCCCCACCGAGGGCCTTGGCCATGGCTGCACCGGCCTGGGGAGCCATCGCGGCACTGATGCCATTGGCGCTGACCTGAGCGCTCCAGCCACCGGTGACCTGGCCGCGAGCTGGGGTGGCCACCCGCGCAGCGCTGCCGACTTTCGAGCTCCAGCCACTGGAGGCAGTGCCTGGCCTTGAGGGGGCCACCCGCCAGCGGCGGCTGGGCTCGGGGGGTTGACGCAGGCTTTGGGACCTGCTGCCAACAGGGGTGGCCGGAGCCGCTTCGCCATCGGCGAAACGGGCTGTCCAGCCGCCCACCACCTGGCGCAGGCGGCGGTCAGGCAAATTGCGCGGCGTCAGATCACCACTGCTGCGGAAGCTGCTGACCGGGCCCGTCTGGGGCCGACTCACTGGGGTGAGGTCGGCAATGGTCGAGGGATCGATGGCACGGCGCAGGGCGGGAACCCTGCGGGCGTTGAGATCCGTGGGGGTGATGAAGCGCTCGTAGGGGACGGTGTCCTCACCGAAGGCCGCCAGATATTCCGGGCTGTTGACCATGGCGTCGACGACGCCATAGAAGCCTTGGCGTGCGGCCGTGTCGAAGTAGCTGTTGAGCTCACGTCGCCCGAAGGTGGGCCGCCCGATCAGGCGACGGTGCATCACCTCAATCGCTTTGGTGATGTAGAGGTTGGCCCAATACCGGCGCCGGAACGCTGTGGAGCGCGCCACCTGGCGAATGAATTCGCGCAGGCTGATGTCGCCGTTCTCGAGCTTGATCTCCTCCACCTTGAGCTGCTCACCGTCGTAGCCGCTGGTGCCGAGCACCTGCACATAGACGGCCCTGATCACTGCCTGGGTGCTGGCTTCGGTGCCGCGGATGCTGGGTTGGCCCCCGCGGCGGGGCACCGAGCCGCCACCGGTGGCGATCTGCTGCAACCTCACCACCTTCGGACCGACGCGTCGGGGGGTGGAGCTCCGGAACTGGGGGCTGTTCATCTGGCCGGGTTCGGCCATGCCGTTGCCCACCAGGATGCGACGGGTGTCGTCGTTGAAGGGGGCCGAGCGAGTGGCCACTGAGGCCGTCCCCGAGGGGAAGATGGCACCGTAATTCAGGCCCAGGGGGTCGTTGCCGCCGCCGTAGGGGTGCTGATCGGGCAGGGGCTGGCGGTACGACGCGTAGAGCGTGATGTACTGCGGGGCGCCTTCGAAGGGTGCACTGAAGCGGAAGAGCTTGCGGTTCGAGCCCCAGCCGGCACTCTCCTGGGCCTCTTCACCAAGACCGCGCAGGTAAGGAACGGTTTCCTCCCCGAAGGTCTGGGCGTATTCCTGGGTGTTGATCAGGGAGTCCACCAGGCCGGCCAGTCCCTGCTGGCTGACGATGGCGAAGTAGCGGCGGAATTCCTCGATCGTGCTGACGCCACGGCCGAGGAAATGACGGAAGGCCAGTTCCACCACCCGGCTGTTGGAGAAGCGGCCGTAAAACTGGCGGCGGTATTCCTTGCTGCGGCCCAGGGCACGGATGAACTCCCGCATCGAGAGCTGTCCCTGCGACACCTGGGTGGCTTCCACGGGGGCCACCACCTGGGAGTAGCCCTTGACGATGTCCCGCTGGAACACCTGCCGGTAGGCGGCACGGATCACCTCGGCCTTCTCGCGGCCGGAGAGGCCCTGCTTCATCACGAAGCGCTGACGGGATTCGGCGGCCAGCGCATAGATGGCGGGCAGCTGCAATCCCTGATTCTCGGGACTGCCCAGGCGCTGGCGCGCCGAGGGGGTGGGAACTGCCAGCTCCTTGAGCAGCACGTTGAAGCAGTCGATCACCAGTTGCCTGGCTTGCGAGTCCTTGCTGAACAGGTTGGCGGCGGCGGCCCGCATCTCCTGCAGGGCCACGTTGGTGGCGGCCAGGGAGCAGGCCTTCTCGAGCACGTCGCGCAGGCCGCGGGTGTTCACCGCGAGGATGCTGGGGTCGCCGGCCACCAGGGCATAGCCCACGTAGCGCAGGAACCAGCCCATGTCGCGCAGCGACTTGCGCATGCGCTCGGTGCCGTAGCGGGCCACGCTGATGGGGCTGAAGCCGGCGGGGAGTACCACCCGCACGTCGGCATCGGCCTGGACTCCTTCGAGGATCCGTCCCAGCAGACCGGTGCCACCACTGCCCTGGGCAAAGGTACGCACGGATGTGGCGGCGGCCACCTGGTCGCTGGCCAACACCGTGGTTTCCAGCGCACCCACGTTGAAGGGGGTCAGGGGAGCGTCGAGATAGGAGAGCGGCGTACCGCCGGCAAAAATGCGGTTGGCGGCCTTGGCCACGATCGCATCGGCATTGGCGGAGATCAGCCGAGCCGCTTCAACGCGGGCCGAGCCGCTTCGGTAAAAGGTGAGCAAAGTCTCGAGCTCCACCTTCTCGGGGAAGCGATCCTGTTGCTCCGCCTGACGGACGCTGGAGAGCGGCAGGGTGTCGTAGAGCTGAGGGCTGACCCTGGTGCTGCCGCTGCTGGCGGTCACGGTCATGAACGGGCGTGTACCGGGCCTGATCACGTTACGGCTGGGCTCCTGTCCTCCCGGCTGCCATGAACAAATGTTTGCAGCGGACCGTCGCTGGACCATCCCCCGCGGCTGCTGGCGATGGTCGGGGGGCGGCCCATGAAAAGCTCCCCAAGGATTGCTGTGCTGCCCCGATGAGCTCTGGCCCCGCCGATGCCGCCACGCCGGCGGTGAGTGCCTTCTACGACCGTTTCCCCTACCCGGGGGATCCACTCCAGGACGGCCCGCCACCTGGGTACAACTGGCGCTGGAGCTACCCCTGCGTCAGCAGTGCCTGTACGGGCCGCCTGCCGGACACAGGCCCGCCTCCACACCTGCTGGACGCCGGCTGCGGCACCGGCGTCAGCACCGACTACCTGGCTCACCTCAACCCAGGCTCGGAGATCCTGGCGGTCGACATCAGCGCCGGTGCCCTTGAAGTGGCCCGCGAGCGGCTGCGCCGCTCCGGTGGCGCCCGCCACTGCTCCTCCCTGCGGCTCGAGCAGCGCAGCCTGCTGGAGCTCGATGGCGAAGGCCCATTCGATCTGATCAATTCGGTGGGGGTCCTGCACCACCTGCGCCAGCCCGAGGCGGGTCTTCAGGCCCTGGCGAAGCTGCTGAAGCCCGGTGGCCTGCTGCACCTGTTTCTCTACGCCGATGGTGGTCGCTGGGAGATCCATCGGGTCCAGCGGGCCCTGACGGCCCTGCAGGTGGTGGGCGATGGCGAGGGCCTGCGCCTGGGCCGTGCCCTGTTCGAGCAGTTGCCGCAGGGCAATCGTCTGCGCCGCCATCACGAGCAGCGCTGGGCTCTCGACACCGCGGCGGACGCCAATTTCGCCGACATGTACCTCCACCCCCAGGAAACCAGCTATCAGCTGGATGGCCTGTTCCGCTTCGTGGCCAGTGCAGGGCTGGAGTTCGCCGGCTTCTCCAATCCCGAAACCTGGGATCCGGCACGGCTGCTGCAGGGGGAGCTGCTGGAGCGGGCCAGGGCCTTGCCCGACCGTGACCGCTGGGCGCTGGTGGAAAGCCTCGATCCCGACATCAGCCACTTCGAGTTCTTCCTCAGCCGGGGCCCCCTGCGTCTGAGCTCCTGGGACAGCGACGGGGATCTGCTGGCAGCCGGCGGCAGCCGCAACCCCTGCCTGTGGGGCTGGCCGGGGGCGACGCTGCTGGACCCTGACCTCAGGCCGATCGAGCTCGACGATCAGGAGCTGGCGCTGCTGAAGGCCCTGGAGGCGGCCCCGGAGTTCAGCCCGATCGGCCAGTTGTCCCTGGGTTGGACGCCCGATCGACAGGCGGCGGTGGCGCGCCGCCTCTGGAGCCGCCGCCTGCTGCTGCTGGCCCCTGGTGGCGGCTTGGCCGGCACTGGGATGTAACAGCTTCGTGATAGATTCCGCGCGCCTTTTACGATGTGCTGACGCGCTTGCAGGCCACTCCCGCATCCGGCCCTTCGGCCGGGCCTGATTCCCCTGAGGATTCCCCCCAGGAGGCTTCTGATCTGCGGGTTGTCCTTCTGCGTGGCCTGGCGGGGAGAGAACTGGCGGTCCCCACCCTGGTGCCGCCGGCTCCATCCCCCGAGTCCGCCCCCGTGGTGGACAAGCCCGACAACGGCATGGACGAGTACCTGCGCCTGCAACGGCGTCTGTTGCTCTCCACCCTGGTCGTTTCAGTGTTGGCAGTCCCCGTGGCCGCCTATCTGTTCGATCGCACCACAGCTCTGAGCCTCTCGGTTGGAGCGGCTTCCGGCATGCTCTACCTGCGGCTACTGGCCCGCAGCGTTGGCCGTATCGGTCCCGATTCCAAACAGGTGGGCAAGGGTCAGCTGCTGGTTCCGGTGGTGCTCGTGCTCGGCTGCTCCAGGGTTCCTCAGCTGGAGATCCTTCCGGCCCTGATCGGGTTCCTGCTCTACAAGCCGGCTCTTCTGCTTCAGGCCTTCGTCCGCCCCTGATCAGCGATCCCTCGATCTTCTGATCACCCCATCCGTCGCTTCAGCGGCACCTCTGTACCCCTCGATGGTTCCGTTGCCTTTTTCTCTTCCTTTCGCCGAACTGGAGGTGGGTCAGCACCTCTACTGGAACATCGGTGGATTTCAGATCCATGGCCAGGTGTTCCTGAGCTCCTGGCTCGTCATCGGCGCCCTGCTGGCGCTTGTGGTGGCCGGCACCCGCAAGCTGGAGCGTGATCCGCGGGGTGTGCAGAACCTGCTGGAGTTCATCTGGGGCTACCTGCGTGATCTGGCCCGGGAGCAGATCGGCGAGAAGGCCTACCGCGACTGGCTGCCCTTCATCGGCACCCTGTTCCTGTTCATCTTCGTCAGCAACTGGGGCGGTGCCCTGGTGCCGTGGAAGCTGATTCACCTGCCCAGTGGTGAGTTGGGTGCCCCCACGGCCGACATCAATACCACCATTGCCCTGGCGCTGCTGGTGTCGCTGGCGTACTTCTACGCAGGCTTGAGCCGCAAGGGTTTCCGGTACTTCGAGTACTACGTGGAGCCCACGCCGATCATGCTTCCGTTCAAGATCGTCGAGGACTTCACCAAACCGCTCTCGCTCTCCTTCCGTCTGTTCGGCAACATCCTTGCCGACGAACTGGTGGTGGCGGTGCTGGCCTTCCTGGTGCCCCTGGTGGTGCCCCTGCCGGCCATGTTCCTGGGGCTGTTCACCAGCGCCATTCAGGCTCTGATCTTCGCCACCCTCGCCGCTTATTACATCGGTGAAGCGGTGCACGAAGAGCAGCACTGATCCCTCCAAGGTTGATCAGCCCCCCGTGGGCCGGTCAGCCGTTCTGCTAAATCTCCTGCGCGCAGGTCCGGTCTGAACCGGGCCCATCTCCCCAGCGGAGATGTCCCAGGCGCCAGGTTCAACCCGCGCTTTTCCGGCGCCCCACATCCCCAACGTTCCACCATGGATTCCATCACTTCTGCAGCGTCTGTTGTGGCTGCCGGTCTTGCCGTCGGCCTCGGCGCCATCGGCCCCGGCATCGGCCAGGGCACCGCAGCAGGCGGAGCTGTCGAAGGCATCGCCCGCCAGCCCGAAGCCGAGGGCAAGATCCGCGGCACCCTGCTGCTTTCCCTGGCCTTCATGGAAGCGCTCACCATCTACGGCCTGGTCGTCGCCCTGGTGCTGCTGTTCGCGAACCCCTTCGCCTGATTGTCTGCGGCAGGAACGGGGCACCGGGGCTGAGGCCACGGTCCCCGATCCCCCGCTTGCCTGCCCCAATCCGTCCTCTCCGGCCCCAGGTCGGCGCGGTCCACCCGATCCCTCCAGCGTCCCCGCCCCATGACCAGCTGGCTATTGCTTGCCGCAGCAGGTGCTCCCGAGGGAGGTCTGTTCGACCTCGATGCCACCCTGCCGCTGATGGCGGTTCAGGTCGTCCTCCTCACCTTCATTCTCAACGCCCTCTTTTTCCGCCCTGTCGGCAAGACCGTCGAAGAGCGCGAGAGCTACATCTCCACCAGCCGTGCCGAAGCCAAGCAGCAGCTGGCTCAGACCGAGCGCCTGGAGGCTGACCTGCGCCAGCAGCTGCGCGAAGCCCTCCAGCAGGCCCAGGCCCAGATTGTGGCGGCCGAACAGGAGATGGATCGGCTCTACCGCAGTGCCCTCGCCGCGGCCCAAGCCGAAGCCAACGGCAGCCGCGAGGCCGCCCGGCGCGAGATCGACACCCAGCGCAAGCTGGCTGAAGACACCCTCAATGGGGAAGCCGACCGGCTCGGCGATCTGATCGTCACCCGTTTGCTGGCTGCCCAATGAGCACCATCCTTTTGATCCCGCCTTTTTTCGCCAGTGAGGGAGGGGGGTTCGGTCTCAACCTGAACCTCTTCGACACCAACATCATCAACCTGGCGATCGTGATCGCCGCGTTGGTGTGGTTCCTGCCCAAGGTGCTCGGCGGCATCCTCGAGGCCAGGCGTGCGGCCATCCTCTCCGACCTTCAGGATGCCGAGCAGCGCCTCCAGGAGACCACCGTGGCCCTGGCCGTCGCCAAACAGGATCTGGCCGATGCCCAGAAGAAGGCTGAGAAGATTCGCAGCGATGCCAAGGCCCGCGCCGACGCCCTGCGCCTGGAGAGTGAGCGCCGCACCGTCGATGAGATGGCCCGCCTCAAGCAGGGTGCTGTCGCCGATCTCCAGTCTGAAGCCTCCAGGGTGAGCGAACAGCTGCGCCGCGAAGCTGCCCGCCGGGCTGTGGATCGGGCCCTGGCTGTTTTGCCCGGCAAGCTCGATGCCGACGCCCAGGCCCGCTTCATCGACGAATCCATCAACAGCCTCGGGCAAGCCTGATGCCATTGCTCAACTCCATTTCCACCCCCTACGCCGAAGCCCTGCTTCAGGTGGCCGACCAGCGTCAGGAAACCGACCTGGTGGCTCAGCAAGCCAAGGAGCTGATCGAGCTCTGGCATGCCTCTCCTGAGCTGCGTGCGGCCTTCGCTTCGCCGGTGCTGGAGCCTGAGGCCAAAAAAGCAGCCCTGGTCAGCCTGTTCGAGAAGGACGTCACTCCGACCTTCCTGACCCTGCTCAAGGTGCTGGCCGACCGCAAACGGATTGCCTTCCTTGATTCGGTGCTCGACCGCTTCCTGGTGCTCTATCGCGAACAGCGGGGCATCGCTCTGGCCAGGGTGACCTCAGCGTCGCCGCTGAGTGAACAGCAGCAGCAGGCCCTGCACACCAAGGTTCAGGCTGTTGCCGGCACCGACAAGGTCGAGTTCGACCTGCACATCGACCCCGCCCTCATCGGTGGCTTCGTCGTCAGCGTGGGCTCCCAGGTGATCGACGCCAGCCTGGCCGGCCAGGTGCGCCGTCTCGGTCTGGCGCTGGCCAAGGCCGGCTAGCCCCTCCCCCCTCCGTCCTCCACTCCCTTCCATCGCCTCCCCGCCCGGGGATTTCCATCCATGGTTTCCATCCGCCCCGACGAGATCAGCGCCATCCTCAAGCAGCAGATCGAGGACTACGACAAATCCGTTTCGGTCAGCAATGTTGGAACCGTGCTTTCGGTGGGTGATGGCATCGCCCGGATCTATGGCTTGCAGCAGGTCATGTCCGGTGAATTGGTGCAGTTCGACGATGGCAGTGAAGGCATTGCCCTCAACCTCGAGGACGACAACGTCGGCGCCGTGCTTCTGACCGATGGCATCGGTATTCGGGAAGGCAGCACCGTCAAGGCCACCACCCGCATCGCCGAGGTGCCGGTGGGCGAGGCCATGCTCGGCCGGGTGATCAACCCCCTGGGCGTGCCGATCGACGGCAAGGGCGAGATCGCCACCACCTCGACCCGCCTGATCGAGTCGATGGCTCCCGGCATCATTCAGCGCAAGTCGGTGCATGAGCCGATGCAGACCGGCATCACGGCGATCGACGCCATGATCCCCATCGGCCGCGGCCAGCGTGAGCTGATTATCGGCGACCGCCAGACCGGCAAGACCGCCATCGCCATTGACACCATCCTCAACCAGAAAGGTGAGGACGTTGTCTGCGTCTATGTGGCCATCGGCCAGAAGTCAGCCTCGGTGGCCAACGTGGTGGAAGTGCTGCGCGAGCGCGGCGCCCTCGATTACACCGTGGTGGTGGCCGCCAGTGCCTCCGAGCCCGCCGCCATGCAGTATTTGGCGCCCTACACCGGTGCCGCCATCGCCGAATCCTTCATGTACGAGGGCAAGGCCACTCTGGTGGTCTACGACGACCTCACCAAGCAGGCGCAGGCCTACCGCCAGATGTCGCTGCTGCTGCGCCGTCCCCCCGGTCGTGAGGCCTATCCCGGCGACGTTTTTTACTGCCACAGCCGCCTGCTGGAGCGGGCCGCCAAGCTCTCCGATGAGATGGGCAAGGGCAGCATGACCGCCCTGCCGATCATCGAAACCCAGGCCGGCGACGTTTCCGCCTATATCCCCACCAACGTGATCTCGATCACCGACGGTCAGGTGTTCCTCAGCTCCGATCTGTTCAACTCCGGTCTGCGGCCCGCCATCAACGTGGGTATCTCCGTCAGCCGGGTGGGCGGCGCAGCCCAGACCAAGGCCATCAAGAAGATCGCCGGCACCCTCAAGCTGGAACTGGCTCAGTTTGATGAACTGGCGGCCTTCTCCCAGTTCGCCTCCGATCTCGATGCCGCCACCCAGGCCCAGCTGGGCCGGGGCAAGCGTCTGCGCGAGCTGCTCAAGCAGCCCCAGTACAGCCCGCTGATCCTGGCGGAGCAGGTGGCGGTGGTCTACGCCGGCGTCAAAGGTCTGATCGATGAGGTACCCGTGGATCAGGTGGTGGAGTTCTGCCGCGAGCTGCGCGATTACCTCAAGTCCAACAAGCCTGAGTTCATCACCAACGTCCAGAGCGAGAAGCAGCTCAGCGAGGCATCGGAGACGATGCTCAAGGACGCCATCGACGACGTCAAGTCCACCCTTCTGGCCGCCGCCTGAGGTCCCCCATCCATGGCCAACCTCAAGGAAATCCGCGACCGGATCAGTTCGGTCAAGAACACCCGCAAGATCACCGAGGCCATGCGCCTGGTGGCTGCCGCCAAAGTGCGGCGCGCCCAGGAGCAGGTGCTGCGCTCCAGGCCCTTCGCCGACCGTCTGGCGCGGGTGTTGCAGAACCTCCAGTCCCGCCTGCGCTTCGAAGACGTGGTCAACACGCCCCTGCTGGAGCAGGAGCGGCCCCTGCGCCACATCACCCTGTTGGCGGTCAGCGCCGATCGGGGTCTCTGCGGGGGCTACAACGCCAACATCATCAAACGCACGGAACAGCGCTTCAATGAACTGAAGGGCCAGGGCTATGAAATTTCGATGGTGCTGATCGGCCGCAAGGCCACCACCTACTTTCAGAACCGTTCTTATCCGATCACGGCCACCTTCACGGGGCTGGATCAGGTGCCCAACGCTGAAGAGGCCCGCGCCATCGGCGATCAGATTCTGGCCGAATTCCTCTCCGGCTCCACCGACCGCGTCGAGATGGTGTACACCAAGTTCATCAATCTGGTGAGCAGTGCTCCGGTCTCCCAGACCCTGTTGCCGCTGGATCCCCAGGGCATCGCCAGCCCCGATGATGAGATCTTCCGCCTCACCACCCGGGAAGGTCAGCTGGCGGTGGAGCGCGGTACCGCAGCGAACGCAGAGCCTGCTCTGGAATCCGACTTTGTCTTTGAGCAGAGCCCGGACCAGTTGCTCAATGCCCTGCTGCCGCTCTATCTGGAGAATCAGCTGCTGCGCTCGCTGCAGGAGTCGGCGGCCAGCGAACTGGCCAGCCGGATGACGGCGATGAACAACGCCAGCGACAACGCCAAGGCCCTCGCCAAGAGCCTCACCCTCGATTACAACAAGGCCCGCCAGGCGGCCATCACCCAGGAGATCCTGGAAGTGGTGGGTGGTGCAACAGCCATGGCCTGAGCCTGATCGAGCGATCCTCAGCCTCTTTCCCCTGGCGATCGCCAGGGTGCAACTGAGGCCGGATCCCCTCGATTCGGCCCTGATGCTCCAGCAGGTGCTGAGCCTGCGCGGCGAGATGCAGTCCAATCCCGATCCGGATTGTGCCTGGACCGGCGATCTTCATGGCGTCTGGCAACTGCAGCAGTGGCCTGAGTTCCGCTGGCTGCTGGAGCAGGTGAGCCGTGAAGCCCAGCGCTACTTGCGGGATCTCGGCTTTGATCTTGAGCGCGTCAGCTTGCATCTGCAGCGCTGCTGGCCCGTGGTGGCGGAGCCCGGTCAGGTGGTGGGGCGCCATCACCACCCCAACGCCCACCTCAGCGCCGTCTATTACCTCAACGGCGATGGCAGTGGCCGCAACGGATGCCTGCGCCTCTTCGATGGGCGTCTCAGCAATGAGCTGGTGCCTGGCCTGGCGGTGGGTCATGACGGGCCGATCGTCCCGGGTCATCCCCTCAATGCCGGCTGGCACGACGTGGCCCCCCAGGCCGGCCTGCTGCTGCTCTTTCCCTCCAGCACCGACCACGCCGTGCTGCCCAGCGAGGACGAGGATGACCTGCGCCTCTCGATCAGCTTTGATCTCTGCCTGACGGCTCCGGCCTGCGCTCCCGGCCAGCCTCAGCCTCCGGAATACCTGGCCCCGCACCCCAGTCAGTGGCTGCAGCTGCCCCCGGAGGAGGACCCGCCATCCGGGAAGATGGAGTCATGAATCACCGGCTGCACAGCCTCCCTGCCGCGTCCCCATCACGCCATGAGTGACAGCTTCACCGTGACCGCCGAGCTCGGCGGCGTCAGCCACATCTTTCCCTGCCGGGCTGATCAGACCGTGCTCGCGGCCGCTGAGCAGGCGGGTGTTCCCCTGCCCAGTTCCTGCTGCTCCGGAGTCTGCACCACCTGCGCGGCCCGCCTGCGCCAGGGGGAGGTGCATCAGCCCGATGCCATGGGTGTCAAGGCCGATCTGCAGGCCGAGGGCTATGCCCTCCTCTGTGTCTCCTATCCCCGCAGCGATCTGAACCTGCTGGCGGGCCAGGAAGATGCGCTCTACGAAGCCCAGTTCGGCCAGTTCCAGCGCTGACGCTCCCACCTGTGCCCCGGCTTGAGACAGTGGACTTCTGGTTGGAGGCAGCCCCTGGGGAGCTGCTGCCCCAGGTGCTTACCGCTCTGGCCGAGCGTGGGGATGGAGAGGCCCTGCGCTGGGCCATCACGGCTGTTCTGCCGGCCACTGGGGGGTCTTTGCAGCGGCGGCGGCTGAGGATCGAAGCGGTGCTGTTGGTGCTGCCTTGAGCCGGCCCCTGCCCACCCTGCTGGTGATTCCCACCGGCATCGGCTGCGCCATCGGTGGCTATGCCGGCGATGGCCTGCCGGCGGCCCGGCTGCTGGCGGCGGCCTCCGGCTGTCTGATCACCCATCCCAATGCCCTCAATGCGGCCTCCCTCTACTGGAGTGATCCGCGGATCCACTACGTGGAGGGCTGGGCTCTGAACCGTTTCGCAGCGGGCGACCTGGCTTTGGCGCCGGTGGCGTCGCAGCGGGTGGGTCTGCTGCTGGATGCCGGCATCGAGGAGGAGCTGCGCCTGCGCCATCTTCAGGCGGCGGAGGCCTGCCGCGCCAGCCTGGGCCTCTCGATCGGCCCAGTGATCAGCACCGACGTGCCCCTGGAGGTGAGCCTTTCGCTGGGCCCCAGCGGGGTGAGCAGCGGCCGTATCGGCCGCCCCGATGCCCTGATCCGGGCGGGGGAGCGCCTGCGTCAGGCCGGGGCCACCGCCATCGCCGTGGTGGCCCGTTTCCCCGACGACCCCGGCAGTGAGGCCCTGGCCTCCTACCGCCAGGGCAGCGGCGTGGATGCCCTGGCCGGCGCTGAAGCCGTGATCAGCCACCTGCTCAGTCGCCAGCTGGGCCTGCCCTGCGCCCATGCCCCGGCCCTGGCCCCTCTGGCCCTGGATCCAGGCCTGAATCCCCTGGCGGCGGCGGAGGAACTGGGTCATACCTTCCTGCCCTGTGTGCTGGTGGGCCTGAGCCGGGCTCCCGATCTGATCTCCCTGAGCAGCGGGCCGGGGCTCGGGCCTGACCCTGGGCTCCTTGGCGAGGCCGTGATCCATCCCAGCCGGATCGGAGCGGTGGTGGCCCCGGCCGGTGCCCTCGGCGGTGAAGCGGTTCTGGCCTGCGCGGAGCGGGGCATCCCCCTGATCGTCGTGGAGGGCAACCCCTGCCTGCTGCAGGTGAGCGCCGAGCACCTCGGCCTGCGCGCGATTGCCGCAGCCAGCTATGCGGAGGCGGCTGGCCTCGTGCTGGCCCTGCGCGAAGGCCTGCAGCCGGCGGCCCTGCGGCGGCCCCTGCCGCCCATGGAGCAGCTCAGCGCAGACAGGCCATCGGATGGCGGGTCGGCATCCCCAGCGCCTTGGCCACGCCGGGATGACAGACCGCCCCATCCACCGTGTTGAGGCCGGAGAGCAGCTCGGGCTGTTCGGTGACCGCTTCCACCAGGCCCCGGCCGGCGATGCCCATGATGTAGGGCAGGGTGACGCTGACCAGGGCTTCGGTGGAGGTGAAGGGGACGGCCCCGGGCATGTTGCCCACGGCGTAGTGCTGCACGCCGTGGATGGTCACCACGGGATCGGTGTGGGTGGTCTCACGGCTGGTGGCGATGCAGCCCCCCTGATCGATCGCCACATCGACGATCACCGAGCCGGGCTTCATTCGCTTGACCAACTCCTCACCCACCAGGGTGGGGGCCCGGCCGCCGGGGGTGAGCACGGCACCCACCACCAGATCAGCGCTGGGCACCAGCCGCTCGATCAGGCTGTTGCTGCTGATCAGGCTGACCATTCGCCCGATCCGTTGGGGCTCCAGCAGGCGCAGGCGCTGGGGGTTGCGATCCAGCAGGAACACCTCCGCGTCCATGGCCGCAGCCACCCGGGCGGCATGCCAGCCCACGGTGCCGGCCCCGAGCACGATCACCCGTGCCGGCCGCACCCCGGCACAGCCGCCCATCAGCACACCCCGGCCGCCATGGGGTTTCTCAAGCAGGTGGGCTCCCACCTGGGCGGCCAGCCGGCCGGCGATCTCGCTCATCGGCGCCAGCAGCGGCAGGTTGCCGTTGTCGAGCTGGACGGTTTCGTAGGCGACGCCCGTGGTGCCCGCCTCCAGCAGGGCGCGGCCCACCTCGGGGTAGGCCGCCAGGTGCAGATAGGTGAACAACACCTGATCGCCGCGCAGGAAGGGAAATTCCTCCGCCTGGGGTTCCTTCACCTTCACCACCAGATGGGCCCCCCACGCCTCCTCGCGCCCCACCAGGAGGGCGCCCGCCTCGGCGTAGCTGGCGTCCTCCATGCCGGCCCCCTGGCCGGCTCCGGCTTCGACCCGCACCTCCAGGCCCTGGGACACCAGCTCCCTCACCCCGTCGGGGCTGAGGGCCACCCGCTGTTCATCCCGTTTGATCTCCCGGGGAACACCGATGCTCGCGATCGGTGCCGCTGGGCCCATGCTGGCCATGCCACTGAGAAGCTTCATCCAGGTTGGCGGGCTGGCTGTCCAATCGCCAGCTTTCGCCACGGATTGGGCACGGATTGCTCATTCCATGGCTCATTCCATGGCTCAGCTGAGTGGTCCGGCGGCGATGGGCATGCGCCAGCCGCCACCGAAGGCCCGGCCGCTCACTTTCAGCAGCGGGGCCGCCTGGCGTCGCTTGAATTCGGCCCGGCGCAGCAGCTGGTACACCCGCCGCGCCAGCTCGGGCTCCACCTCTCCAGCTGTGATCAGCTCTTCGGGGGAGCGCAAGTGCTCGATGTAGGCCTTCAGCAGGGGATCGAGCTGGTCGTAGTCGGGCAGGGAATCGCTGTCGCGCTGGTCGGGCCTCAGTTCGGCGCTGGGGGGCTTGGTGCGGATCGCTGCGCCGATCAGCTCGCCGTTGGCGGGCAGGCCCAGGGACCGACGACAAGCCGCGGTGGCCTCGCAATCGAGCCAGTGGCAGAGCCGGAAGACGGTGGTTTTGTAGAGATCGCCGATCACGGCGAGTCCGCCGTTCATGTCGCCGTAGAGGGTGCAATAGCCCACGGCCAGTTCCGATTTGTTGCCTGTGGAGAGCAACAGACGACCCTGCTGGTTGGCCACCGCCATCAGCAGGGTGCCGCGGATGCGCGACTGCAGATTCTCGGCCGTCAGCCCCTGGGGACCCCCCTCCAGAACTGGATCCAGGCTGTGGTCGAAGGCCCCCATCAGCGATTCGATCGCCATGGTCTGGTGGGGCAGCCCCAGCCGGTGGGCGAGATCGATCGCATCAAGGCTTGACCCGGCTGAGCTGTAGGGAGAGGGCATCAGCAGGGCCTGCACCTGCTCAGGCCCCAGGGCCGCCGCGGCGATCACGGCCACCAGAGCCGAATCGATGCCGCCGCTCAACCCCAGCACCACCCGCTGGAAACCGCATTTGCGGGCGTAGTCGGACACCCCCAGCACCAGCACCCGGAACAGTTGTTCCAGGGGCGCCGGCGGCGCTGCTGGGGCCTGTGCTGGTGTCGTGGGCCGGGGGCTGGGCTCCCAGAGCTCAAGGGCCACCTGAGCGCAGGGCAGCTGGCACAGCACCCGGGCCTGGGGATCGATCACGAAGCTGCCCCCGTCAAAGACCAGCTCGTCGTTGCCCCCCACCTGGTTCACGTAGACCACCGGACAGCTCAGCCGGGCCGCCGCCGCCGCCGCCAGCTCCAGACGCAGCTCCGGTTTGCCCTGGGCGAAAGGAGAGGCGGAGAGGTTCAGCAGCAGATCGGGGTGTTGGGGGGCCAGCTCCGCGATCGGGTCGGCCCCCGCCAGCCGCTGGCCCTGTACCCGCTCCTCCACCCAGAGGTCTTCGCAGATGGTGAGCCCCAGGCGCCAGACCCGATCGGCCCCCGGCCACTCCAGCAGGCAGGCCTGATCTCCGGGCTGGAAGTAGCGCCGTTCATCGAAG
The DNA here is from genome assembly GCF_025128055.1 of Synechococcus sp. CS-1329. Classification (GTDB taxonomy): domain Bacteria; phylum Cyanobacteriota; class Cyanobacteriia; order PCC-6307; family Cyanobiaceae; genus Regnicoccus_A. Next base: position 62,267 of record NZ_JAHLYS010000016.1, read on the forward strand.
ACGTCGTAGCTGGGCAGCAGCCGCTTGCGGGCCACCACCCGCCAGCTGCCCCGTTGCACCAGGGCGGCGGCGTTGTGCAGGGCCGGCAGCTCGCGGCCGGCGATCGGCTCCACCAGGCCCAGCAGCAGCCCCAGACCCGGCGGGAGCTCGGCGGCGAGGCCATTGAGCACCTGCCCCTGCAGCTGCAGCAGCGAGGGGCGCAGCAGCAGGTCGCGCGGGGGGTAGCCCCAGAGCGACAGCTCCGGGCTGATCACCAGATCGGCCCCCGCGGCCGCAGCCCGCTGGCTCTGCTCCAACAGCTGGGCGGCATTGCCGCGCAGATCCCCCACAAGGGGATTGATCTGGGCCAGGGCAAGACGCATCAGCGCTGGGGAGGGCGGCTGGTCTGGCGGGAGCGCAGACCGTAGAGATTCTGCTCCAGCAGCACCGGCCAGAGCTCCGGCGGCACCAGCTGGGGGTCAGGGTGCCGGCGGATGGCGGAGCTGGCCGTGGCGGGAATCTGCAGGGGCAGCACCTCCACCCGGCCACCGCGCCGGTTGAGCCGCTCGATCTCCAGGGGGTCCAGCGCCCAGCCCAGCCTCGGCACCACCGCCAGGCGGCAGCGGCGCAGGATTTCATCCACGGCGTACCAGCTCTGGATCTGGGGCAGCAGGTCGCTGCCCACCACGAACACCAACTCCGCCTGTGGCCACTGCCGCGCTGCCCGCTCGAGGGTGTCGAGGGCCCTGGGGCTGCTCAGGCTCTGGTCGAGGCGCAGATTTGGACTCTCCAGTCCGTCCACGACGGCCTCCAGCAGGGCCGCCCGCACGGCCAGTGGTGCCCCATGGTTCTTGAAGGGGTTGTCGCTGGCCCAGGTCCTCACCAGGGGGTAGTGCTGGCTGAGCCCCGCCAGCAGACTGCGGTGCCCCAGGGTGGGTGGATCGGCGCTGGTGCCGAACAGGGCCACCGAGGCCGGCTGGCTGGCGGTTTCACTCACGGCAGCAGGCTGACGCTGACGGGCTCTCGGCCATCCTGCTGCCACTGCTCCAGCCACTGACGGGCCTGGGGGTCATGGCGCCCCAGGCGGCGCAGCAGAGCCCCGGGGCGGGCACGGCCGCTCTGGGCCCCTTTGAGCAGGGCGGCGGCCGCCAGGCGCCCGGTCCGGCGCGTGGTCCGGACCGCCAAGGCTGCCTGGGCCAGGGCCACCGGCGCCGCCGGAGCCAGGGACAGCCCGGCGGTGGCCGGTGCCGCCAGCAGCAGCACATTGCGTACGGCTCCCAGCAGCAGTTGCAGGGCCAGCTGGGCGCCGCCCAGTAGGGCGCTGTGGCCGGAGAGGCGGCCCAGCAGTGCCCTGGCCTGGGGGCCACTCAGCGGCAGGCCATAGAGCTCGCAGAGCTGCAGCACCAGGGCCGTATCCAGGGCCAGCCCAGCGGCCAGATCCAGCAGGATCAGGGGGTTGGCAGCCACACCGGTGGCCTTGAGGGCCGCGAAACGTCCGATCAGGGTCTGGGCCTCCCGGCGGTGCTGCAGCAGGCGCCAGTGCGAAAGGCGCTGGTTGAAGCGATCACCGGCCGCCAGGGCGTTGAGAGCCAGCAGCAGCTCCCCATGGGCCCGCAGCAGGTCGTTGAGCCGCTGGCGCAGGGGCTCCACCTGCGGCGGCTGCGGCTCGCTGCGCACCCGCCCGTCGGGCCGCAGCACTCCGGCCCGGGGCGCGGCGGCAACGGCCACCAGCTCCAGCTCCCGCGCGCCGGCGGGAAGTCGGCGGCGGATGCTGGCCAGCAGGGCCTGCCGCTCCCCTTCGGGCCAGGCGTCGAGGCGGTTGACCACCAGCAGCAGCGGCTTGCCTGAGCTCAGCAGCTGCTGCACCGCTTCGGCTTCCACCCGGCTGAGGTCGCCATCGAGCACCATCAGCACCAGATCGGCCCCCAGGGCCACCCGGGCGGCGAGGCGATGGCGGGCGGCGGCGGCCACCTCATCGATGCCGGGAGTGTCCACCAGCTGCACCTGCAGCGGCCCGGCCATCGCCCCGGGCCAGGGCTGGCGCTGCTGCTCCCTGGTGGAGCCATGGGCCAGGTCCGTGGCGAAACGGGGTTCCCCGAGCAGGGCGTTGAGCAGGCTGGATTTGCCCACACCCACCCGGCCGAGCACAGCCAGACGGAGCTCCCGGCGCCGCAGCCGAGCCAGCTGGCGATCGAAGGCGGCCAGCTCCGGAGCCAGGCTGGAGCGCTCCCGGGCACTGAGGGCCAGCTGGGCACGCCAGCGCAACAGCAGCTGCTCACAGCGCTCGAGCACCGGTGGCGGGGCCATGGTCGCTGGGCTCATCCCCGGGCCTCCCCGACGGGCTGGGGCCGCCGCCACCAACCGGCCAGCACCGCCAGCACGGCGTCGGCACCGATCACCCCCACGAACCCACCGAATTCATCCACCACCACCCGCACCGAATGGCTGCTGCGGCGGAAGGCGGTGAGCAGCCGGTCGGCACGGATCATCTCCGGCACGAACTCCACCGGTTCGGTGAGGCTGAGGGCGCTGTCGCTGCCGCGACCCTCCACCAGGGCCACCAGCAGGCTCTCGCGGCTGGCCACCCCCAGCACCTCATCCACTTCCTCACCGAGCACCACCCACCAGCCGGCGGTGTTGGTGAGCAGCAGATCGCGCACGCTCTCCAGCGGCGCATGGCCCGACACCGTGGGAGCGGCCACCCGGGGCACCATCAGATCCCGGGCGGTGAGGTCGTTGAGCTGGAACACCTTGGCGATCATCGCTGCCTCGTCGGCTTCGATCTGGCCCTTCTGCGAGCCCAGCCGCGCCAGCAGGCGGATCTCCTCCTCGTCGGTGGTGAGTTCGCTCTCGGCGGTGATCGCCGGCATCATCCGCTCCAGCAGCAGCACCAGCGGCAGCATCAGCCGCAGCAGCAGGCTCACCGGCCCGGCGCTGGCCAGAGACACCGGCAGCGACAGGCGGCTGCCCAGGGCCTTGGGCAGGATCTCGCCCAGCATGATCACCAGCACGGTGAGCCCCACGGAGAAGAGCGGCAGGGCGATCCGATTGACGCCGAGCCTGGAGAACACCCAGCCGGCATAGCTGCCCAGCATCAGGCTGCCGAAGATGTTGAAGCCGTTGTTGAGGATCACCAGCACGGCCAGGGCACGGCCCATGCGGTTCTTCAGGGCCAGGAGAGCCTTGGCCCCCCGCACCCGCCGCGGCCTGCTGGCCAGTTCGTGCACCCGCAGGGGATTGACCGTGAGCATGGCCGCTTCCACTCCGGAGCAGACAGCCGACCCGATCAGGATCACCACCACCAAGGCCGCCAGACCCAGGAGCTCATTCATCGGGCTGTCGTCGCGGCCGATCGCGGCATGGGAACACGTTCATTCAATGGGGTATGCCATCTTCTCGCTAGAGGCGCTGACCCCATGGTGATCCCCCAGACCGAGTTCCACCAGCGTCGTGTGCGTTTCCTGGAGGCCCTGGGCGGTGCCGCGGCGGTGATTCCGGCGGCACCACTGGTGCGCCACCACGCCGATGTGGAGTACCCCTTCCGCCAGCACAGCGATTTCTGGTACCTCACCGGCTTCGATGAGCCGGGGGCTGTCGCCCTCTTCCTGCCCCACCAGAGTGACAACCCCTTCGTGCTCTTCGTTGAGCCCAGGGACCCCTCCGCGGAGGTCTGGAACGGCTTCCGCTGGGGCTGCGAGGGGGCGGTGGAGCAGTTCGGTGCTGATCTGGCCCACCCCCGCGCCGAGCTGGCCTCCCGCCTCGCCGACTACCTCCAGGGCGCCGAAGGGATCGCCTTCCGGGTGGGCCGCGACGCTGCCGTGGAGCCCCTGGTGCTGCAGGCCTGGGGCCAGCAGCTCGATCGTGCGCCGCGCACGGGCCATGCCGCCCTGGGGCTGGTGGCCCCCTGCCCGATCCTGCAGGACATGCGCCTGCGCAAGAGCCCGGCCGAACTGGAGCGACTGCGGGAGGCGGCGAGAATTTCCGCCGAAGCCCATGAGCTGGCCCGGGAGGTGGCCCGTCCGGGTCTGAGCGAGCGCCAGATCCAGGCGGTGATCGAGCAGCACTTCCTGGAGCAGGGTGCCCGCGGACCGGCCTACGGCTCGATCGTGGCCGGGGGCGACAACGCCTGCGTGCTGCATTACATCCGCAACGATGCGCCCCTCCGTGATGGGGATCTGTTGCTGATCGACGCCGGCTGCAGTGTGTCGGATTATTACAACGGCGACATCACGCGCACCTTCCCGATCAACGGCCGCTTCAGCGGCGAGCAGCGGGCCCTCTACGAGCTGGTGCTGGAGGCCCAGTTGGCGGCCATCGCCTGTGTGGGCCCGGGCGCCGATGCCGAGCAGGTGCATGGGGCCGCCCTGCGGGTGCTGGTGGAGGGCCTGGTTCAGCTCGGTCTGCTCCGGGGAGCGCTGGACGAGCTGATCGAGCAGGGGGCCTACCGCCATCTCTACATGCACCGCACCGGCCACTGGCTGGGCCTAGACGTTCATGACGTGGGCGCCTACCGCCTCGGCGAGCATCCCCAGCCGCTGGAGCCGGGCATGGTGCTGACGGTGGAGCCGGGGCTCTACGTGAGCGACCGCCTGGCGGTGCCGGAAGGACAGCCTGCGATTGAGGAGCGCTGGAAGGGGATCGGCATCCGCATCGAGGACGACGTGGCGGTGACCGAGGCCGGCCATGAGGTGCTGACCGCCGCCGCCCTCAAGCTGCCGGCGGCGATGGAGCGCTGAAGGGAGCAGCCTGGAGCCAGGTCAGCAGCTGGTCTGGCTCCAGGCTGGCGGTGGAAGGGAGGATCTGATCCGCCCCAGCCGCGCGCAGCCCCTGCTCATAACCAGCGCGCGCGCGGGACTGCTGCGCTGGGTGCAGATGCGGTGGGGCCACCGCCAGGCTGAGCAGCTGGAGGTCAGGGCGCTGGCGCCGGGCGGCCACCACCGTGTGCACATCGGCCACGGTGTCGCCCAGGTAGGCCAGCGGCAGCACGCCATCCGTGGGTGTGGTGGCCAGCGTCAGCCCCAGGCGCAGAAAACCGCTGGGATCGGGCTTCTCCGGTGCCTCACCCATGGCGATCAGAGGTGGATCCACCAGGCCCAGGCGCTGCTGAAGCACGTAGCGGCAGGAGGGTGGCTCGGCGCCACTGACGAAACCCCAGGCGATGCCGGCCTGCGCCAGCACCTCAAAGAAGCTGGGCTGCACCAGCAGTGGCTCGCTGCGGATGAAGCCCCTCCAGCTGTCGGGATCGGCGTCTGGATCACCGCCGAAGTAGAGCTGGCCGAACACCTCCACCACCGCAGCCATGGCCGGCAGGGGCTGGAGTCCCCCGCGCCGCAGCAGCTCCAGCGAGGCCTGCCAGTCGTTGTTCCAGTGGCCCTCGGCCTTGAGGTCGTCGATCTGCTGCGGTTCGGGCCGCCAGCCGCCGAAGTGGTGCACGGTTTCGGCGATGGCCCGGCGGTAGCTGCCACTGACATCGCGGATCACCCCGTCGATGTCGAAGAGAAGGACGGCGCGCGGCTGCAGGAGTGGGTGGTTCAGAGACTGGTACGTTAGTTGTTTGCCTTTTTGCCTTGAGCGCCGAAACCACGACGGCCCCTGAAAGCGCTGCCACGACAGAGACCCCCGCTGAGGCGGCCGTGGCGGTGAGCACCGCTGATGAGGCTCCCACCCAGGGGCGTCCTCCGTTACGCGGAGCCAGTGCCGCCCTGGCCTCGGCCACGGTTGATGAGGACGGGGTCCCATCCGGTCACACCCCCAAGGCCGACGAGGGTCGCTTCCTGCTGAAGATCCTCTGGCTGCCCGACAACGTCGCCCTTGCGGTCGATCAGATCGTTGGCGGCGGCCCCAGCCCCCTCACCGCCTATTTCTTCTGGCCCCGGGAAGACGCCTGGGAAACCCTCAAAGGTGAGCTCGAAGCCAAATCCTGGATCACCGACAACGAGCGTGTGGAGGTCCTCAACAAGGCCACCGAGGTGATCAACTACTGGCAGGAAGAGGGCAAGGGCAAGGCCCTTGAGGAAGCCAAGGCCAAGTTCCCTGATGTCACCTTCTGCGGGACCGCCTGATCGACGCATCTGCCTAGCGAGCCCTGACCACGCCAGCGAACTCGCTGGCGGTGATCAGGGCAGGAGTGCTGGAGGTGTCGACGCTGAATCGGCGGTTTTCGCTCTGGACGCTGCCATCGGGATAAACAAAGGTCACCAGCCCCTGGATGGTGACACTGGATCCCTCCTGAGCGGTTGTGCGCAGATCGCTCACGCTCACCTGCTCGAACTGGTTGAAGAAGGCGGGGTCGAACTGATCGGCCGCCGCTCCCCCGAAGAAGCGACGGGCCTGGTCGTATGACCTGCTGCTCAGGGCGGTGTAGAGGCTCTCAACGCTGGCGATCGCCTGATCGCTGCTGGCGGCTGTTGGCTTCGGCGGGGCGATGGGCTCCGGCTCCGGCAGGCTCGGTTCCTGGGGCGGCAGGGGCGGTTGCGTCGCAGGGGCTGGTGCCGCCGCGCGGGGCCTGGGGGTGGGCGGGATCTCAACGCTGTCGGGGGGCGACTGCCGCAGCAGCAGCACGGCGCCCACCAGGGCCACCGCCAGGCCACCGCTGAGGAAGGCAAGCACACTGAGCAGGGCGCCAGTGCCACCGCCACGGCTGGCCGGTGCTGGCACTGGGGCTGGTTCTGCTGCCTGAGCTGGCACGGCTGGCCTGGGCTTGAGGGATGCTGGAGCTGCAGCTGGTGCAGGCGCTGCAGCTGATGCAGGCGCTGCAGCGGAGGCCCCGGCGCCCTGGGGGGATTGGCCGAGCAGACCCTCCACAACGCTCTCCATGCGCTGGCAGATCGCGGGGTTGAACACCTCCTCCAGTTCCTGCATCAGCCTGGGGAGCTGGCGCGAGCCGGAAAGGGGCGGGTTCTGGCTGGCCGCACTGGCGAAGGCGGCCGAGAGCAGCAGATGGCGCAGGGCCGGCAGCAGCTTGATCTGCTCCTCACCGCAGAAGTCGCCGGCCAGAGCCTGCAGACGGCGACCCTCGGCGCCGCGGCCGTGTTGGAGGTCGCTGAGCACCTGCTGCCTGAGGGCGGCTCCGAGCTGGTGGTCGTTCATCGGGCTGGGGGATCGGGAATGGTGTTGGAGGTGGGTGGCCATTGGCGCTGCAGAGCAGTCACCAGAAGCGGGCAGAGGCCGAGGGCCGTCAGGGCTTTCCCCTGAACCATCCCACCCGTGGCGGGATCGAAGCTGCCGGCGATCAGGGCCCCGAGGGGATCCAGTTCAGCCGCAGCCAGCAGGGATGCGGGGCTGAGACGTCCCTGGCGCAGATCCGTGAACTGGCTGCGCCGGCTGCTGAGGGTGCCGGCAATGGCGGCCGGGGGGCCATCGCAGAGCTGACGGATCTGGCGGCGCACGGCTGCCGCCGGCTGGGGCGCCGGGTTCCGCTGGAGCACCAGGGTCCGCTGCTGCAGCCAGTACCAGCCCGCTCCGATGCCGGCACTGGTGAGCAGCAGCGCCCCAAGCAGCGCCGGCATCAGGGCCAGCCCGCTCCAGGCCTGAGGGGGCCGTGCCAGAGCAGCCGGCTCCTCGCCGGGGATGTGGAGCCCCTCGTGCAGGGCCATGGTCACCGACACATCGTCGCCGCTGCCCTCGTTGGTGATCTGCTCCAGGTTCGCGGCCAGTGCTTCGCTGGCGCCGGCGGTGGGGGTGGCGATCAGGTGAGCGGCGAGCACCAGAAAATCGGCATCGGTGGCGCAAGACTTGCGGATGCCATCGGTGCTCAGCATCAGCCCGAAGCTGGCTCCTGGGGCCTCGATCAACTGCAGCCCGCTGCGGAAGATCCGGGCGGCCTGCTCCAGGCAGAGGCTGCCGGTGGCTTCGCCGCTCCCCACGCTGGCCTCCTCCTCGCTCAGCAGCGCCGCTGGCCCGTTCGAATCCATGCGCACCAGGTCCCAGTCACCCAGGCCGGTGTAACCCCACCAGCGGGGGGTCATCACCACCAGCCCCAGCGTGGTGCCGTAGAGCCGTGGCACCTCGGCTTCAGGACTGATGGCTTCAGGACTGGCGGCTTCAGGGGCCGTGGCCTGCTGTCGCCAGTGCTCCCCCACCCGGGCCAGCCATTGGCCGTGGATCCTTTCGGGCAGTCCGGTGCCCAGCCAGTGGCTCCAGGCCTGGAGATCAGGGGCCAGGGAGCCTTCGAGGTCCGTGGCGCTGAGGTGCTCCTCCACCGCCAGTAGCGCCTGCTCACAGGCCAGGGCGCTGCCCACGTCACTGAGGGGGTAGTGCTCACCGCCGTGGCCATCGGCCACGGCCATCACCTGCACAGCCCGGCCGTCCCGGCTGCGGCACTGGGCGACGGCCACCGCGTCTTGGCAGGGGCGGCCCTTGCGCTCGTGGGCCGCACCGATGCGACGCGCCTGCAGGGCTGGTCTCCAGCCGCTCACCACACCAGTGGACCGACGTCGTCGGTGGGATCCATCAGGGTGGGGGGCAGATCCGGCAGGGGGATGTTGGCCTGGGGCCCGGAGCCCGCCATGCGGCTGGCCGGCATCGAGGCGGCGCCCACCACGGCGGTGGAGGCCCACTGGATGTACTGGGCCAGGGAGGTGGCATTGCTGGCCTGCAGTGGGCGGCGGGGCGAGCGGCCCGAGCGGTGCAGGGGCCTCTGGCCGCTGGCGCCAGGGATTTCGCCGGCGGGCAGCCCGCCGCCCGGATCGTTGCCGATGAACTGCTGCAGCACTTCGGTGTCGGCGTCGTGGCCCATGGCGATCGCCAGGCGCACCGCCTTCTGGGCCCAGGGCTGGCGCATCAGCGCGGCCAGGCCGGCGTCGAAGTCGTCGGTGGGCTGGCCGTCGGAGATCAGCACCAGCACCGGTGGCAGCGCCCGCTCCTCCATCGGCGGCGATTGCAGCGCCGCCGCCACCAGCTCCAGTGCTTCGCCCATGGCCGTGATGCCGCCGGCCTGCAGGTCGAGCCACTGCAGCTGCTGCACCTCTGTGGGCTGCTCCAGATGCCAGGCCGCCCGGTCAGCGAAGCCCACGGCCCGCACCAGCACCCGGGCCTCCGGGTTCTGGCGGGCCACCTCGGCCATCCCAGGCAGCGACTGACGAATGGCCTGGTTGAGGGCCTGGATCTTGCCCTGGGCCTCCATGGAGCCGGAGCAATCGCAGATGTAGATGAAGTGCAGCGGCCGATTGGCGAGCCTGACGTTGGGGAAGGGCATCGGATCCGGACTCGAGAGTGGGCTCAGCAGGGCAGCTCGACCGCCCCCGCCGGTGTGATCAACCGCACCAGTGACGCGAGATTACAGGCTTGTCCCGGCTTCAGCACCAGCTGCTGGCCGCTGCGCAGCTCGGCTCGCCAGGCCTGGTCGCTGAGGTTGCGCAGCCCCAGCAGGTCGCCTGCGCTGGGGTGAGCCTCCACCCGGGCCAGGGGCTGGTCCAGCCGCAGGTTCAGCAGCCGGTCGAAGTGGTGCGGATGCAGCTCGTTGCCCGCCGCCGCCGTCACCTGGCCATGGGGCAATCGCAGCCTGGTGGGGGGTGCCAGGGGGCAACCGCAGCTCCAGCACAGGGGGGCCGGATCGCTGGGGGCGGGGAAGGTCTCCTGGCCGCAGGAGCCACAGAGCTGCCGCTGGTCGAGGGCCGCCGCCAGGGCCGCCATCCACTGGCCGGTGAGCGCTCGGCGCTGGGGAGCCTGCAGGCCGGCGCAGAAGGTCTGCTCAAACAGCAGCTTGATCGGTTCTGGATAGATCGGCCAGGTGATCAGGGCCGCGGCGTGCTCGATCGGATCGGGGCGGTTGCTCGCATCGATCGGATCGAAGATGAACAGGGGGGCTTCGCCGTAGAGACGGCGCCGGGCGGGCTCATCCAGGCAGCGGATCGCCAGCTCCCTCCGGCCCCGCAGCGGATCGTGGCGGGTGAGCAGGCGGAAGATCAGCACCGCCAGGGAGAAGAGGTCGCTGTTGGCCCCCGGCCGGGCCCGGCCCATCAGGATCTCCGGGGCCATGAATCCCGGTGTCCCGAGCACGCTGCCCAGATCCCGCCCATCCACGTCCACGTTGTCGTTGTCGCAGATCAGGATGCGGCCGCTGGAGGGCTCAAGGAACAGGTTGCCCAGGGAGATGTCCTTGTAACAGAGGCCCTTGAGGTGCAGGGCGTGGAAGGCCTCAGCCAGGAAAAAGCCGGCCCGCAGCACCTGAAGCAGCCCGATGGCCAGGTGGCCGCCCACGTGTTCATGGGCCCCAACAAACCCAGCTGGCCGTAGTTCCATCAGGTAGCCGAAGCCCGGCTCCGTGAGCCGCAGCAGTGGCAAGGCGTCTGGGCCGGGGGTCACCAGGGCCAGCGGCCAGAGGAAGGCCTCGCTGGGGGCGGTGGCGCGGATGCTCTCTCCCAGGCGCCGCTTGAGGTGGGGATCGCGGGCGATGCAGGCCGGCAGATACCACTTCAGGGCCAGGCGCTCGCCGGCCACCTCCACCTCGAACACCTGGCCCTGGCTGCCGCCACCGAGCCCGCGCAGCACCTGCAGGGGGCTGGAGATCCCCTCCAGATCAAGGCTGGCGCCTTCCGGCAGGATCCAGGTCACGGAGGGCTGGCTTGGCGGTTCAGACCTCCAGACTCTGGCCGATGGCCTTGCGGATCCCGTTGCGGTGGGAGAGGGCCGTGAGCCGGTTGGCGAAGCTGCGGCGCTGGGCGCGGCCATCCCGCAGCACCACCGTGAGGGTGTGCTCCTTGCGGGAGCCCAGCAGGATCCAGCCGGCCAGGGCCGCCAGCTCCAGGGGCCAGAACAAAACGGGGAACGGCAGCAGCAGCAGACCGCCCAGGCAGACCAGCAGCCACCAGCTGAAGATGTGGGGGTGACGGGGCAGGCTCTGCACCGTGGCCGATCGGATCTGATCCAGGGGGATCTGCTGGCCAGCGATGTCGAGGCTGCTGACCGCCGCTGCCGCCGCCAGCTGGGCTGCTGGCGCCGCTGCCGCCCGGGCCGCTGGCTGAACCGCGGGGGCCGCAGCGGTGAGCTCGAAGATCAGCACCGGACCACTCAGCCCGAGCTGGATCTCATCGCCGTCGGCCAGGGGCCGGCACCGCTGCAGCCGTTCCCCGCGCAGGAAGGTGCCATCGCTGCTCTGCCAGTCGCAGACCACCCAGCTCTGGTGGCTGCTGGAGTGGCGCACCACGGCGTGGTGGGGTGAGAGCCCGGTCTGCTCAGGCATGCAGAGGCGGTTGTTGCCCTCCCGCCCGATGGTCAGGGGTCGGGCGGGATCGAGCCGGGCCCTCTTGTCTGGCTGATCCCGCAGGCGCAGCTGGGCCTCAGGCGGGGTCATGGGTTGCCGCGGCGGCGGTGCCACCACAGGCGCCAGTCGTCCTGGAGGTCACTCCACCAGCCGCCATCGCCCGTGCGCTGCGGGGTCACGCGGCCGGGGAAGAGCAGGGCCTTGCTGGCCAGCAGCAGGGCCACCAGCACCATCACCAGCAGCACCCAGCCGGGAATGGCCCCCACCCAGGTGGCGGCAAAACTGGCCCGGATCGCATAGAGCCCGATCGTGATGGCCAGCCAGAGCCTGAAGGGCTCCCAGGGATCGCGCTGGCGCAGCACGGGCGGGGAGATTGCTGCGCGTAGCGTATCTCCGGGCCTGCCTGTTCCGCACCGCATGGTCGAGCCGTCCACTTCCTGGAGCGCCTGGCGTCGTTTTCTCGCCGCCTGGAGGCGGGGCGGTCCCGACGGGCGCCCCGCGGCCATTCGCCTGGCCTGGGGTCAGCTGCTGGAGCGCCAGGCGGTGGCGGAGCTCTGGCTCGGGGAGCGGCGGGTCAGCCGCACTGTGCTCTCGGAGGGGCGTTACCGCATCGGCCGCGATCCAGCCTGTGAACTGCCGATTGAGGCGGAGAGCCTCAGCCGTGTGCACGCGATCCTGGAGAAGCCGCGCCCCGGCGAGCGCGATTTCGCCCTCGAAGACTTCAACTCCGCCAACGGCCTTTTCCACCGCGATCGGCGCATCAGTGCCATTCGCCTGCGCCACGGCGATCAGGTGCAGCTGGGCTCGCCGCTCAAGGGCTCGGCCCCGCGTCTGCGTTATCAGCATCCCCGCAGCCCGCTGGAGCAGGCGCTGAACCTGCTGGGCCTGGGCAGCCTGCTGGGCTCCGGGCTGCTGGTGGGCGGTCTGCTGCTGGTCTCCTCCGTTGGTGGCGGCTCGCGCATTCGCCTGATCTCAGGCCCCGTGAGGATCGTCTCGGCCTCAGGTCAGCAGATTGACGCCAAGGAGGGCTCCGCCACCGCTCTGCCCTCCCTGCAGGCCTATCCCCTGCACCTGCGCCAGGCGCTGATGGCCTCCGAGGAGGCGCGCTTCGGCTGGAACAGCGGAGTTGATCTGTTCGGCACCCTGCGCTCGGTGCTGCTGGGCAGTGGCGGTGGCAGCGGTCTCACCCAGCAGGTGGCCCGCATCTACTACCCCGAAGTGGGCACCGACTACAGCCTCAACCGCAAGCTGCGGGAGCTGTGGGTGGCCCTGCAGCTGGAGGTGGGCTACAGCAAGAATCAGATCCTGAAGATGTACCTCGACCGGGCCCATCTGGGCCTCGGCACCGATGGCTTCGAGCAGGCCTCCAGGCTCTATTTCCGCAAGTCGGCCACGGAGCTGGACGTGGGTCAGGCGGCCTTCCTGGTGGGCCTGCTGCCCAGCCCCAATGGCTACAGCCCCTGCAATGCCAAGGATCCCACCGCCGGTCGTGAGCGCCGTGATCTGGTGCTCAAGCTGATGCATGAGCAGGGCTATCTGGGCGATCAGCAGCTGGTCGATGCCCAGAGGCGGCCCCTCAACATCGATCCTTCGGCCTGCCGCGACTCCAGCTTTTCCAGCTATCCCTTCTTCAGCGACTACGTGCTCGGCGAGCTGGAGGGAACCCGCTTCGGCCTCAACCTTGCGCAGAAGGCTTCGGGCGGTAACTACTACGTGGTGAGCACGATCGATCCGAAGCTGCAGCAGCTCGCCCAGCAGCAGTTGCAACGCTTTCTCGAAGGGCCGGCCGCACGGGTGGGGCTCACCCAGGGGGCCCTGATCTCGCTCAACTACCGCAGCGGCAAGATCCTTGCCTATGTGGGCGGCGGCGATTATTCGCGCTCCAGCTTCGACCGGGTCCAGGCCCTGCGTCAGCCCGGCTCCACCTTCAAGCTCTTTCCCTACCTGGCGGCGCTGGAGGCCGGCACCACTCCCGAGCAGCTCATCTCCTGTGCCCCCCTCTCCTATGTGGCCGGTTGCCGCCAGGGCAGCGGCAGCATCAGCGTGGCCAGGGGCTTCGCCGATTCCGAGAACGTGGTGGCCCTGCGTCTGGCGGAGAAAGCCGGCCTCAGGCAGGTGCTGCGCAAGGCCCGCCAGCTCGGGATCGGCACCCCCCTCGACGCCGACTTCAACACCATGCTCGGTGGCCGTGAAACCCTGCTCTACGAGCTGGCCCGGGCCTATGCCGTGGTGGCCAATGGGGGTCGCAGTGTGCCGATGCATGGGGTGAGCAAGATCTACGACCTGGGCATCTGCCGCTCGATCTACAGCCTTGCCACCTGCCCGGAGCGGGGGGTGACCATTCCCATCGGTGAGCAGCCCCGCCAGCTGCTGCGCGCGAGCGATGCCGCCGTGATGGACGATCTGCTGGCGGAGGTGGTGCGCAGCGGCACGGGGCGGGCGGCTGCGGTGGTGGCCGATGGCCGCGGCAAGACCGGCACCACCGACAACGGCGTGGACGTGCTCTTCATCGGCTACTCCCCGGCGCTGGAGATTCTCACCGCCATCTGGATGGGTAACGACGACAATCGACCAGCCCAGCAGGCCAGCGGTGCCCTGGTGGCCGAGCTCTGGGGGCGCTACATGGCGGCGATCAGCGCGGGAAAGCAGAGCTGAACCCAGATCACAACCCAGATATGAAGTGATCTGATCCCGCTCAGCCCTCGGCTCCCCCCGCCTTCAGAGCCAGCTGCAGCAGGGTTCCCAAGCGGTTCAACAGCGCCCAGCTCACCCCCAGCGCCAGGCCCCAGCACCACTGACTGCTCAGCAGGCGATCGAGGGGCCGGCTGTCGTCGTCCTCGCTCTGGCTGGGCAGCTGCCAGCCCAGCTGCAGGGCGCCATACACCAGCAGCAGCACCCAGCTGGGGATGTTGATCGGACCCAGGCTGAAGGAGAGGGCACGCCAGTAGAGCAGGCTGGAGGCGGCCGCCAGGCCGATCAGGGCGCTCACGGCCCCGGCGGCTCCGTCCCAGCGCCGTTCGCTGGTGCACCGCTCCGCCACCAGCAGCGCCAGAGCCGTGGTGGCCAGGCTGGTGAGCAGGTAGCGCAGCACCACATCGGCCAGGGGAAGCGGCGAGGGAGCCCTCAGGATCAGCAGCAGCAGCGCCACGTTCACCACCGCTTCGGCCAGGTTGTGATGGATCCAGGGGGCGGCGATCCAGCGCCAGGCCTGATGGGGCGCTGTGGCATCGGCCTGCTCCAGGGGCCACTGGCGCCGGGCCCGTTTCAGCGGTCCGAGGCTGAGAGCCTGCAGCAGCGCCAGGGTGAGCGCCAGCACCAGCCAGCCCTGCCAGTCCCATGGCTGGAACAGCCAGCGGTCCAGTTCACCGCTGAGCCAGCGCAGGACCAGTGCTGCGCCCGCCGCCAGGGCCAGGCCAGGGCCCATGGCCTTGAGCGAGTGGCTAAGCGACCGCCACCCGGCCGGCTGAGCAGGCCTCTGGATGGAGACTGCGGAGTGAGCTGCGCCGACCGGGTTGGCCTCTGTGCGGAGTCCAGCTTCCAGGGGGCGGGCGATCTCCACCCCTGTGGCGGCCTCCAGCAAATCGAGCAGTTCCTTCAGCACCGACGGGGCATAGGTGCCGCCCAGTTGCTCGGCCAGCAGCTGCACGGAGGTGCTGCGGCCGGCCCGGCTCTCCTGGAGAGCCAGCAGCAGCAGGGGCTGATCGGCCAGATCGCGGACGGGCCCCTTGAGACGCTCCTCGGCTCCGAGCAGATCCACCAGCCGGTTGGCGATGGCTCTGCCGTTGTTGAGCCCGGGGTGGCCGGTCTCGTGCCAGGCCCTCAGCTGCAGGCCCAGTTCCCGCCCCTTGCCGCTCACCGCTGCACCAAGGTGGCGTCGGCATCGTCATCGAAGCGGGCCGCGGCGGCGTTGCTCGCCTCGCAGCTGAACAGGGCCGTCGCCAGTTGCGGGGAGAGGGTGAAGGTGGTCATGCCAGCCGCCGCCAGGCGGCTGAGGTCGCTGGTGGCCCGCAGGCTGGCCACCAGCAGCCGCAGGCTCGAGCCGCTGCGATCCACGCACTGTTGCATCGTGATCAGCTCCTGGTGGCCGTCCCGGCCCAGATCCTGGATGCGGCCGAGGTAGGGGGCGATGTAGCGAGCGCCCAGGGTTGCGGCCACCAGCACCTGGGGGGCTTCGTAGCAGGCGGTGAAGGTGAGCGGAATGCCGCGGGCGATCAGCGGCACTGCCGCGCGGGCACCGGCCCTGGTGAGCGGGACCTTGATGGTGATCCGCCCCGGTGCCAGCTCGGAGAGAGCCAGGCCACAGTCCAGCAACGCCTCGGGCTCCCGTCCCCAGGCCTGCAGGTGCAGCTCCTGGCAGCCGAAATCCAGGGCTCGCCGGCTGAGGGAGCGCAGATCGGCCACGCCACAGATCTGTCCGGCCTGGCGCAGCAGGCTGGGATTGGTGGTGATGCCGTGAAAGAAGCCACTGGGCATCCACTCCTCCCAGGCGAGAGGATCAGCTGAGTCGAGGAAGAAACGCAGGCTCATGCAGAGCCCCCCGCCGCCTCAGTTGGCTTTGGTGGCCTGGAGCCTGGCGCGGGAGCGCGCCAGGCTCTGCTGGGCCTTCACCTTTTCGGTGCTGGCGGGCTGGCCTTCAAATCCAGCAGCCTTCTGCTCGGCCAGCTCCAGCTCCTGCTCGGCCTTGCTGACATCAATGCGCGAGCCCAGCTCGGCGCCGTTCACCAGCACGGTGACTTCGTTGGACTCCACCTCAGCGAAGCCACCCATCAGAGCGATGCTGGTCCAGTCCTTGCCGGCCCGCAGACGCATCACGCCCACATCAAGGGCGGTGAGCATCGAGACGTGGCCGGTGAGGATGCCCACCTGACCGGAGGTGCTGGGCAGGATCACCTCATCTGCAGTGCCGTCGTAGACACTCTGATCAGGGGCCAGTACGCGCAGGTTGAGAGTCATGGGGACGGGTGCTCAGGAAGGGTATGGAATGGTGAAACTCAGCCCTTCTTGGCTTCGGCGGCAATCTTCTGGGCTTTGGCCCTGACCTGATCGATCGTGCCCACCAGATAGAACGCCTGCTCGGGGAGGTCGTCGAGTTCGCCGGCAAGGATCATGTTGAACCCCTTGATGGTTTCTTCGAGCTTCACGTATTCGCCCGTCTGACCTGTGAAGATCTCGGCCACGAAGAAGGGCTGGGAGAGGAATTTCTCGATCTTGCGTGCCCGGTCCACCGTACGGCGGTCATCTTCGGAGAGTTCATCAAGGCCGAGAATGGCGATGATGTCCTGCAGTTCCTTGTAGCGCTGAAGGGTGCTCTGCACAGCCCGGGCGGTGCGGTAATGCTCATCGCCCACCACAGCTGGCTGCAGCATGGTGCTGGTGGAATCCAGGGGATCCACAGCGGGGTAGATGCCCTTCGAGGCCAGCCCGCGGCTGAGCACCGTGGTGGCATCAAGGTGGGCGAAGGTGGTGGCGGGAGCCGGGTCGGTGAGGTCGTCGGCGGGAACGTAGACGGCCTGAATCGAGGTGATCGAGCCCTCCAGGGTGGAGGTGATGCGCTCCTGCAGTTCACCCACGTCGGTGCCGAGGGTGGGCTGGTAGCCCACAGCGGAGGGCATGCGGCCCAGCAGAGCGCTCACTTCGGAGCCGGCCTGGACGAAGCGGAAGATGTTGTCGATGAACAGCAGCACGTCCTGCTTGTTCACATCACGGAAGTGCTCGGCCATGGTGAGCGCCGAGAGGCCCACGCGCATGCGGGCGCCAGGGGGCTCATTCATCTGCCCGTAGCAGAGGGCCACCTTCGACTTGCTGAGGTCCTCGGAGTTGATCACTCCGGATTCCTTGAATTCTTCGTAGAGGTCGTTGCCTTCGCGGGTGCGCTCGCCCACCCCACCGAACACCGACACACCGCCGTGCTCCTTGGCGATGTTGTTGATCAGCTCCTGGATCAGCACGGTCTTGCCGACGCCGGCTCCACCAAAAAGGCCAACCTTGCCGCCCTGGCGATAGGGGGCCAGCAGGTCGATCACCTTGATGCCGGTTTCGAACACCTTGGGCTTGGTTTCCAGCTCGGTGAGCTTGGGAGCCTCGCGGTGGATCGGCGAGGTGAGAGTGGTGGAGACCGGACCACGCTCGTCGACAGGCTCACCCAGCACGTTGAAGATGCGGCCGAGGGTGGCTTCACCCACAGGCACGGAGATGGGTGCACCGGTGTCGAGGGCTTCCATGCCCCGCACCAGGCCGTCGGTGGTGCTCATCGCAACGGCACGAACCCGGTGGTCACCCAGCAGTTGCTGCACCTCAGCGGTCAGGGCCACGTCCTGTCCGGCTGAGTTCCGGCCTTCGATGCGCAGGGCGTTGAAGATCTTCGGAAGCTTGCCTGCGGGAAATTCAACGTCCAGCACAGGACCGATCACCTGGCGAACAACGCCCTTGGCGCCGGTGGAGGTGCTGGAGGTTGCGGGTGCAGCAGCCATAGGTCAAGAAAAGGTTTCGCGCAGCGGGTGCCCCCCGCCTTAAGCGGCGCAACCTTACCACTCGCCCATGCCTTGCCAGCTGAGACCGCCGCCTGTCCGTGAGTCCACGGCGGTTGGCGATGGGACCTGGCCGGGCAGGTTCGGTGACCCGCACAGGGATCGAATGGCAGAGGCGCAGGCGCTTCGCCTAGGTTGGCAGTCAACGGGCCAGAGTGCCAACTCGCCGTTGTCGTGGCGCCGCAGGCGTCACTTTGTCGCTTTTGCATGGATTCATGGCTGCTGTTTCTCTGAGCGTTTCCACGGTCAAACCCCTTGGAGACCGCGTGTTCATCAAGGTGTCCGATTCGGACGAAAAAACCGCTGGTGGCATCCTTCTGCCCGACACCGCCCAGGAAAAGCCCCAGGTGGGTGAGGTGGTGCAGGTCGGCCCCGGCAAGCGCAGTGATGACGGAACCCGCCAGGCTCCCGAAGTGAGCGTGGGTGACAAGGTCCTGTACAGCAAGTACGCCGGCACCGACATCAAGCTCGGTGGCAACGAGTTCGTTCTCCTCTCCGAGAAGGACATTCTCGCCATCGTCAACTGAGCAACGGTTGATCGGGAGAAGTTGCCGGCTCGATGCTCTGGGCTCAGCTTCTCCCTTGACAGTGTTTTTCCCCTTTAGAAAACCAACAATTCTCCATGGCCAAGCGCATCATTTACAACGAGAACGCCCGCAGGGCCCTCGAAAAAGGCATCGACATCCTGGCTGAGGCCGTCGCCGTCACCCTCGGTCCCAAGGGCCGCAACGTGGTGCTCGAGAAGAAATTCGGCGCCCCCCAGATCATCAACGACGGCGTCACGATCGCCAAGGAGATCGAACTCGAGGACCACATCGAGAACACCGGTGTCGCCCTGATCCGTCAGGCCGCCTCCAAGACCAACGACGCCGCCGGTGACGGCACCACCACCGCCACCGTCCTGGCCCACGCCATGGTCAAGGCGGGTCTGCGCAACGTGGCCGCCGGCGCCAACGCCATCACCCTCAAGAAGGGCATCGACAAGGCCTCCGACTTCCTCGTCAAGAAGATCGAGGAGCACGCCAAGCCGATCTCCGACTCCAACGCCATCGCCCAGGTGGGCACCATCTCCGCCGGCAACGACGAAGAAGTCGGCCGCATGATCGCTGATGCGATGGACAAGGTGGGCAAGGAGGGCGTGATCTCCCTGGAAGAAGGGAAATCGATGACCACCGAGCTGGAGGTCACCGAGGGCATGCGCTTTGACAAGGGCTACATCTCGCCCTACTTCGCCACCGACACCGAGCGGATGGAAGCGGTGCTCGAAGAGCCCTATATCCTGCTCACCGACAAGAAGATCGGCCTGGTGCAGGACCTGGTGCCCGTGCTGGAGCAGATCGCCCGCACCGGCAAGCCCCTGCTGATCATCGCCGAGGACATCGAGAAGGAAGCCCTCGCCACCCTGGTGGTCAACCGTCTGCGCGGTGTGCTCAACGTGGCCGCCGTCAAGGCTCCCGGCTTCGGTGACCGCCGCAAGGCCATGCTCGAGGACATCGCCGTTCTCACCAACGGTCAGCTGATCACCGAGGACGCCGGCCTCAAGCTGGAGAACACCAAGCTGGAGATGCTGGGCACCGCCCGCCGCATCACCATCAACAAGGACACCACCACCATCGTCGCCGAAGGCAACGAGGCTTCGGTGAAGGCCCGCTGCGAGCAGATCCGCAAGCAGATGGACGAAACCGACTCCTCCTATGACAAGGAGAAGCTGCAGGAGCGTCTGGCCAAGCTGAGTGGCGGTGTGGCCGTGGTCAAGGTGGGTGCCGCCACCGAAACCGAGATGAAGGACAAGAAGCTGCGCCTGGAAGACGCCATCAACGCCACCAAGGCGGCTGTTGAGGAAGGCATCGTTCCTGGTGGTGGCACCACCCTGGCCCACCTGGCTCCGGCCCTGGAAGAGTGGGCGGCTGCCAACCTCACAGGCGAAGAGCTGATCGGTGCCACCATCGTGGCCTCCGCCCTCACCGCTCCCCTGATGCGCATTGCCCAGAACGCCGGCGTCAATGGCGCCGTCGTGGCTGAGCACGTCAAGGGCATGCCCTTCAACGAGGGCTACAACGCCGCCACCGGCGAGTATGTCGACATGCTGGCCGCCGGCATCGTCGATCCCGCCAAGGTGACCCGTTCAGGGCTGCAGAATGCCGCCTCGATCGCCGGCATGGTGCTCACCACCGAGTGCATCGTGGCTGACATGCCCGAGAAGAAGGAAGCAGCTCCCGCCGGCGGCGGCGGCATGGGCGGCGACTTCGACTACTGATAGCCAGCGGCGGAGCGTTTCAAGCGCTCCGCCATCCGGTTCGATTCAAGGGGAGGGAGGCATCGCCTCCCTTTTTTTTGTTGATCAGGTTTTGTGCTGGACAGGCCGGATGATGGTTGCAGCGCCGCTGCTGCGGCGCTGGCTCTGGGTTGATCCAGCTGGGGGCGGGGCTTCAGCCGGCCTTGAACTCCAGGGCCACGCCGTTGTTGCAGTAGCGCTTGCCTGTGGGCCGGGGCCCGTCGTTGAAGACGTGACCCTGGTGGCCGCCGCAGCGGCTGCAGTGGTATTCGGTGCGGGGCACCAGCAATTTGAAGTCGGTTTTGGTGGCGATCCCCCCGGGCAGGGGCTGAAAGAAGCTGGGCCAGCCGGTGCCACTCTCGAATTTCGTCGAGGAGCTGAACAGGGGCAGGCGACAGCCGGCACACAGAAACGTTCCCTGACGCTTCTCATTGTTGAGCGGGCTGCTGAACGGGCGTTCGGTGCCTTCGCGCCGCAGCACGTTGTAGGCGGCGGGGCTCAGGCGCTTGCGCCATTCGTTCTCGCTGAATTGCCAGTTGGGATCAGTGGCCTTCGAGGCTGCCTCGGCCTGGCCCCCTCCCCAGAGCGAGCCCAGCAGCACGGCGAAGGAGGCCAGCAGGCCGCGGCGTTTGATCGGATCCACAGGTCAAGACGGAGGGGAAGGGAGCAGGTGCGCTGGATGCCTGGTCTGAAGCGGGAGCATCAAGCGGCCAATTCAGCGCAGCCAGCCGGCACTGAGCACGACCGCCAGACCGAGAAACAGCCCCAGCAGGGTCCAGCTGATGCGATTGAGGGTGTCCTCAGCGCTGCGGGCGCTGCTGAACATCGAGCCGCCGCTGCTGGCCAGGCCACCCATGCCATCCCCCTTGGGGCTATGCAGCAGCACGCTGCCGATCAGCAGCAAGCCCACGGCAGACCAGACCCAGGACAGAACGGTGGTAAGCATGCCTCCAACTTAGCCAACCGCTCAGGCCTGGAGGGCTCCAGCCAGAGCAGCCTTGGGGCTCACCAGCTCCAGGGGCTCCACCAGGGATGTGCCCGTCATGCTCGACGGCTGGGGCAGCCCCAGAATCTGCAGCAGGGTGGGGGCGATGTCGGCCAGGCCGCCACCCTGACGCAGCTGGGGAGCGGCCCCGTGGCCTCCGAGCTTGCGCTTTTCACCTTCCACCAGGATCACCGGCACCGGGTTGGTGGTGTGGGCCGTCCAGGGGCGGCCATCATCCCCTTCCATCAGCTCGGCATTGCCATGATCGGCGGTGATCAACAGGGTGCCGCCCATGCGGTTGGTGGCCTCCACCAGGCGGCCGACGCAGTGGTCCACCGTGGCGATGGCCACCTCGGTGGCATCCATCCGGCCGGTGTGGCCGACCATGTCGGGGTTGGCGTAGTTGATCACCACCAGCGAATAGACGCCCTTGTTGAGGGAAGCGATGCAGTGATCGGTGAGCTGGTCGGCCGACATGGCCGGCGCCTGGTCGTAGGTGGCGACCCGTGGGGATGGCACGAGATGACGATCCTCGCCGGGGAAGGGTTGTTCGATGCCGCCGTTGAGGAAGTAGGTGACGTGGGGATATTTCTCGGTTTCGGCGGTGCGCAGCTGGCGCAGGCCGTGGGCCGAGACCACCTGGCCCAGCAGGCCGTCGAGGGATTCCGGCGGAAACGCCACCGCCACGGGCAGGCCCAGTTCGTACTGGGTGAAGGTGACCACATGCAGTGGGCTGATGCGCTGGCGCTCGAACTGGTCGAACTCGTCGAGCACCAGGGAGCGGACCAGCTGGCGTACCCGGTCGGGCCTGAAGTTGAAGCAGATCAGCCCATCGCCGGGTTTGAGGACGCCGGCGGCCAGGCGCAGGGGTTCGAGGAATTCGTCGTTGATGCCTTCGGCGTAGGACGCCGCGATCGCCTCCTGGAAGGAGTGGGGGCTGATCTCTCCCTCTTCACTCAGCAGGCGGTAGGCCTTCTCGGTGCGCTCCCAGCGGTTGTCCCGGTCCATGGCCCAGTAGCGGCCGCAGACGGTGCTGATCCGCCCCACCCCGGCGGCCTTCACCTGGGCTTCGATGCACTCCAGATAGGGGATCGCGTTCTGGGGCGGCGTGTCGCGTCCGTCGGTGATCACATGAATGCAGACGTCGCGGAGGCCGCGGGACGCGGCCCACTGCAACAGGCCACCGAGATGGCTGATGTGGCTGTGGACGCCGCCGTCGGAGCCGAGCCCGAGCAGGTGGAGGGTGCCGCCGTCGCGGAGCAGCCGATCCGCCAGCTCGTTGAGAGACGGGTTGGCGGCCAGTTTGCCGTCGCGCACGGCCTTGCCGATCCGCACCAGTTCCTGGCGGATGATCCGGCCGGAGCCGATGGTGAGATGGCCCACTTCGGAATTGCCCATCTGGCCATCGGGCAGGCCCACGTCTCCGCCACTGGCCTGGATCAGGGTGTGCGGATAGGCCTCCCAGAGGGCATCCATCACTGGTGTGCTGGCACCTTGAACAGCGTTATGACGGGCCTCCTCTCGAAATCCCCAGCCATCGAGGATGGCCAACACCACGGGAGGGACGGCGCCATCTCGACCACGGGCCGTGGCTGACTCCCTGCCAGAGGAAAGGGGTGGAGATCCGGAGGTAGGAATTGCGCTCACCCTGACTTCCCGAATGGTCATTCAAGCGTCTTCCAGGGTCAAGTTACACCTGAAGCCCGGTGAACCAGGCTGCGCAAAGGGGTCGTCAGCTTTTGGCAACATTCTTGCGTCCATACGATGGAAGGCCAGACTTCACCACCTTGTGAACACCCCACCCGCGGCGTCCTCCGACCAGCGGCGGCTTGAGATCCTCTCCGCCGACGATCTCGCCCGCACCGTGCGCCGCCTGGCCTCCCAGGTGCTCGAGGGGGTGATCGACAGCCGTCAGCTGCTGCTGCTGGGCATCCCCACCCGGGGGGTGGCCCTGGCCCGGGTGCTGGCCGAGCAGCTGCAGGAGCTCTGTGGTCACCCGATCGACCAGGGAAGTCTGGATCCCACCTTTCACCGTGATGATCTGGAGCGGGTCGGCACCCGCCTGGTGGAAGCCACCCACCTGCCCTCCGACATCGAAGGACGCCAGCTGGTGCTGGTGGATGACGTGATTTTCACCGGCCGCACGGTGCGGGCGGCGCTGGATGCCCTGCACACCTGGGGTCGCCCTGACCTGGTGCGGCTGCTGGTGATGGTCGACCGTGGCCACCGGGAATTACCGATTCAGCCCGATTTCTGCGGCCGCCTAGTGCCCACCAACCGTCAGGAGTCCATTCAGCTCTGTCTGCGCCAGACCGACGGCGAAGACGGCGTCTTCCTGATCCGGGCCGGCTAGGCCCTTCAGCCCACGGCTTCGAGCTCGTCGGGGCGGAAGTGGGCGCGGAAGCGTCCGAACACCACGATCACCGGCAGGGTGGGACTGATGGGCTTGCCTTTCCAGTCGTCGAGCACCTGCAGCACTTCACCCTGCTGCCCGAGAAGATCGAAGGCCTTGCCGCGGTGTTCCGGATGGGTGTAGACGACCACACTCTGGCAGACCTTGACCTGTTCTCCGGGCTTCATGCGCAGGGGATCCAGTGGAAGAGCCAATCCTGTCATGGGCGTCAGAGCTGGGGGGTGAACCGGGTTGAACTCAGCGGCGGCAGGTGGTTTCCGGCCCTGATTCCACCACCCGTCCGCCCAGTTCGTCGCAGGCCTTGGTGAAGGCGGTCCACTCGTCGACGCCCGTGGCCAGCTGACGCTGAACGGCGGCATTCAGGCTGGCGATGGGCACGCTGTCGATCGGCTGCTCCCCATGGCTGTGGTGCTCCTGTTCCTTGCTCTTGAGCCCGGCAACCGCCTGATCCACCTGCTGGCGCAGGGGGGCGGTGGCGGTGGTCCACCAGGGGTGATCGATCCGGTTGAGGGCCTCAAGGGCTTCCCACCAGCGCTTCTCAGCCACCAGCTTCGTGGCCCGTTGCTGCTGCAGCTCGTTGCGCGCCCAGAATTCGCGCAGGTTGTCGCCGAGGGCGGAGCCATCGGGCCGCTGGTCCTCTCCCATCGGTTTGAGCAGGGCGAGGGCTCCCTCCAGGTCGCCCTGCTGGAAGCGCGTCAGGGCCCGGTCCTTGAGGCCCTGTTGCCAGGCCAGCAGCTGCTGACGGTCGGCTTCGGTGCCTGCCCCTGAATTGGCCAGCAGGAGTTGCAGCTTGAGAGCCTCTTCAGGCTTCTGCTGCTGCCAGAGCTGTTCGGCCTTGGCCCTGCGGCAGCGGCCCTGATCTTCTGGATAACGTCCGCTCAACCAGCGCAAGGAAGCCAGCTGATCGCTGTAGCGGATGCAGGCATCGAGACGGCCGTCCCTGGCGGCCTGCTCCAGCCGTCGTGGCAGCTGGGATTCCCACCACCAAGCCCCACCCACTCCGGTGGCCACCAGGCCGAGGGTCAGAGCCAGCCAGAAGCGAGGAAGCCTGTGGCGGCGGATGGCCAAAATGGCGTGTTAGTTATAATAATTCTCTCTATACGCAACCGGGCCCAAAACACCTCCATGGGGTGCAGCCAGCGTGTCGTCCACTACCCTCGGGCCCGCTTGCAGCGCACGAAAACATCAGCGCACCACTCCGAGCACCCTGGTGCAGGTCGGGTTGCCACCGAGCAGGTCTTCACACTCGAGCAGCAACTGGCCATCGGTGTCGATGCTGAAGCGCAGCCGCAGCCGGTCGAGGCCGCAGCTGCCGGGAGGATCGAGGCTCACCGGGGCCGGCTGCCGGCTCCAGGGCTCCGTTCTGGCTTCGCCAGCGGGTCGCCGCCGCACCTGGGGCAGACCATCGATGAAGACCACTTCACTGCGGTCCTCCTCGATCGGCTCTCCGAGCACCAACTCGAGGCTGCTCTGCCCATCGCGGCTGCAGCTGAGCACCATCTCCAGGGGCTGATCAGTGGGCCAACTCTGGCCGGCGAGGAAGAGGGGATGCCAGCGATGCTCCCTGCCGCGTTGGTCCCAGCAGCGCAGCGACACCCCCCGGGCCAGCACGTCCTTGAGCCGCACCCCCGGGGTGAGGGCGAGGGCACCGAGGGCCACCGCTTCCACGGGCCGCTGGTCGCGCACGGGGATCGGCCCGCAGCGCTCCGCTAGCCAGTGGCGAATGCTGGGCAGGCGACTGGTGCCTCCCACCGGCAGCACCGCGTCGATCTGCTCGAGGCCCAGTCCCCTGGCCCGTGCTGCCGCCAGCACCCGCTCCAGCAGATCGTCGAGCAGCTGCAGCAGACCCCGCTGGCGCAGCAGCTGATCAAGCTGGGTCCGATCGAGGCGCAGGCTGCGGCTGCCGGCTGCCGCTGAGCTCCAGACGCCTGTCACGTTCTCGGCCTCGCTGAGGCCGCACTTGAGGCGCTCGCTGATCTCCAGCAAAGCGGGATCCTCCCCCAGGTCCGGAGCGAGGCTTGCGGCGATCCAGCGGTCGATGTCGCGGCCACCAAGGGAGGCTCCGGCCTTGCCGATCACCTCGGCGCAGCGCAGAGCCTGGCGGCCGCCATCGAGGTCCCGGCCACCGAAGCGCAGCAACTGGGCGATCGGCGCGGCCCGTCCCTCTCCGCCCTGGAGGGCCACGAGCGAGAGATCGATGGTGCCGCCCCCCAGATCCACCACCAGCACCCGGCTGCCCGCCGGCAGGCCCGCCCCGATGGCAGCCGCGGTGGGCTCATCCACCAGCGCCACCTCCTCCACGGGGATCAGGCTGCTGAGTTGCTGCAGCCACTGGCGATAGCCCCGGTACCCCTCGATCGGGGCGGTGAGCACCAGGCGGCTGGGCTTAACGCCTGCGGGCAGGGCCTGCCACAGGCGGGTGATCAGCAGGCTGCCGGCCTGCTCCGGTGTCAGGGGTTCACCGCTGGCGGCGGCGGCGGCCGCCGCCGGCCCGGAC
>NZ_JAHLYS010000017.1 GCF_025128055.1 Synechococcus sp. CS-1329
GGAGATCCGCGCCGCTGAGGACCCCGAATTCGAGACCTTCTACACGAAGAACATTCTTCTGAATGAAGGTCTGCGTGCCTGGATGGCACCGGCCGACCAGCCGCATGAAAACTTCGTCTTCCCTGAAGAGGTTCTGCCCCGTGGAAACGCCCTTTAATTCGTCCATGGTGGCCGTCGGGGGCAAAGACCTCGACTCCACCGGTTATGCCTGGTGGGCCGGTAACGCCCGCCTCATCAATCTCTCCGGCCGTCTGCTGGGTGCCCACGTGGCCCACGCCGGTCTGATGGTCTTCTGGGCCGGAGCGATGATGCTCTTCGAAGTGAGTCACTTCAGCTTCGACAAGCCCATGTATGAGCAGGGTCTGATCCTGTTCCCGCACGTGGCCACCCTCGGCTACGGCGTCGGCCCCGGCGGTGAGGTCACCAGCCTCTACCCGTTCTTCGTGGTCGGTGTGCTGCACCTGATCAGCTCCGCCGTGCTCGGTCTTGGCGGCCTGTATCACGCTCTGCGTGGTCCTGAGATCCTGGAGAACTACTCCTCGTTCTTCTCCCAGGACTGGCGCGACAAGAACCAGATGACCAACATCATCGGCTACCACCTCATCCTTCTGGGTGTGGGTTGCCTGCTGCTGGTGTTCAAGGCCATGTTCTTCGGCGGTGTCTATGACACCTGGGCGCCCGGTGGCGGTGACGTCCGCATCATCACCAACCCCACCCTGAGCCCCGGCGTCATCTTCGGTTATCTCACCGCAGCGCCATTCGGTGGTGAGGGTTGGATCATCGGGGTGAACTCGATGGAAGACATCATCGGTGGCCACATCTGGCTCGGCCTGATCTGCATTTTCGGTGGCATCTGGCACGTGATCACCAAGCCCTTCGGCTGGGTGCGTCGCGCCTTCATCTGGAATGGTGAGGCCTACCTGAGCTACAGCCTCGGCGCTCTGAGCTTCATGAGCTTCATCGCCTCGGCCTACATCTGGTTCAACAACACCGCCTACCCCTCCGAGTTCTACGGCCCCACCAACGCCGAGTCCTCCCAGGCCCAGAGCTTCACCTTCCTGGTGCGTGAC
Organism: Synechococcus sp. CS-1329; assembly: GCF_025128055.1. Classification (GTDB taxonomy): domain Bacteria; phylum Cyanobacteriota; class Cyanobacteriia; order PCC-6307; family Cyanobiaceae; genus Regnicoccus_A. The sequence continues at coordinate 1,071 of NZ_JAHLYS010000017.1, forward strand.
CAGCGCCTCGGCGCCAACATCGGTTCGGCCATGGGCCCCACCGGCCTGGGCAAGTACCTGATGCGCTCCCCCACAGGTGAGATCATCTTCGGCGGTGAGACCATGCGCTTCTGGGACTTCCGTGGTCCCTGGCTCGAGCCCCTGCGTGGCCCCAACGGCCTCAGCCTCGACAAGCTCCAGAACGACATTCAGCCCTGGCAAGTGCGCCGCGCGGCTGAATACATGACCCACGCTCCGAACGCCTCCCTCAACTCCGTGGGCGGCATCATCACCGAGCCCAACTCGGTGAACTTCGTGAACGTGCGTCAGTGGCTCTCGGCCACCCAGTTCGTGCTCGCCTTCTTCTTCTTGGTGGGTCACCTCTGGCACGCCGGCCGCGCCCGCGCTGCCGCCGCCGGTTTCGAGAAGGGCATCGACCGTCAGGCCGAGCCCACCCTGGCCATGCCGGATCTCGACTGATCCGCCGCTGCCGTTTCGACGGAACATCCCCGAGCCCTCCGCATTCGCGGGGGGTTTTTTATGGGCAAGCCATCCCGGACCAGTCTTGTCATCCCCCACAGGCCGGAGAGAAACAGTAGAGACATGCTTAAGCCTTGGGGTCGTGACTACGTTTGAGCTATCGACAAGGTCATCCCTTGAATATCCACACATTCACCGGCCGCGCGCTTTCCCGTGCAGCCCTTCCCCTGGCTTTACTGCCCCTGGCCGGGGCGCTGCCTGTGGCAGCCCAAAGCAAGACAGTCGACTTTCCTCGCCAAGGCGTGGTCTGCGACCTGACCAACAAGAGGTGCTTCAACTCCGAAGGCGTTTCCGTACCGCTCACCCGCGAATTTTTCGGTAGCTACGGCGAGCGTGAGCTGGTTCCCACGCTGTCGGGCAACAGACGGATCACCCAGTTCAAATTGAGCGATGGGAAAGCTTGCGACGTGCGGCGGCAAACCTGCTGGGATGACGGCCAGGGTGGCAAGAATGTGAGCAGGTCGCTGACCACACAGCTGTTCGGCAACAGGGGCACCTGGGGCGACAACGGATCCGGCAGCAGCGGCTGGGGAAACAACAACAACAACGGGCAGCAATCCGAGCAAGCCAACAGCTCCTGTGAACTTCGCCAGGGGTACCGTCGTCTTTTCGAGGGCAATTGCCTGCTGAAACGACGCGAGTCGTCCAACGGCGTGGCTTACAACGTCGAGCTCGCTGATGGCCAGCGATACAGCTTCTACAACCGTCAAGGCAGGCTCGTGCTACAGGATTCATCTGGCTTGTGGCCAGTCCAGATCAGCAACCGCAACGGCGAAGTGAACTTCCGCTGGTCCGACCGGCAACTGGTGACACGCGACCGCCGCTGGGCAAACCAGGGGCAGCAGGGGGGAAGCAGCGATTTCACACCGACGGGCAACTTCCTCCAGGACCTGTTCAACACGATGTTCCGCTGAGTTATGTGAATCTCACGCGGTTTTTATTCGATCGCCTGAACGCTCAGAAGGTCAATCAAAACAGGGTGCATGAACCTTGTCACCTCTGGGGCGATTCCAGACAGACTCTGGTTGCACCTTCAGCGTTCATGGCCCATAGGTTGTGGGGTGATCGCTGATCGCTGCCCAATGAAGATTAATCCCCTACTCACATCCAGGCCTGCCCATGCCTCTCTGGCTCTGGCGGTCGGCGGGCTCGCCCTGCTCTCCACGCTGGCTCCCCAGCCCGGCTGGACTCAGAGCAACAGCCTCAAGCTCATAGGCAACGGAGTCGTCTGCGACCCGGGCAGCAAGACCTGCTACGACCGCCGAGGGCCCTCGCTCGCGATGACCCGGCAAGAATTCGGACAACGGGCGGAGCAGAACCTGCGCCGTCAGATCTCAGGACGCCCCAACAGCTGGGATCTGCGCTTCAGCAGCGGCGAGGTCTGTGATCTGCGGCAGGAAATCTGCTGGGATGACGGCTGGAAGCGCAGCAATCTGAGCACGCGCCTCAGCCGCCAGCTGTTCGGAGCCAACGGTGGCTGGGCCAACAATCAGCAACCTGGCAACAACAATTGGGGCAACAACGCCTGGGGAAACGGTGGTTGGAGAAACAACACCTGGGGCAATAACAGCAGCAGCAGCAACAACTGGAGAGCACCGACATCTCTCGACTCCGGGTCCTGCACACTCAGCCAGCGTGGGCGGCGGATCTTCTCCGGCAACTGCAACCTGCAGCGCCGCTCCGGCTCCAATGGCACCGCCTTCGTGGTCAACCTGGCCAATGGGCGCAACTACAGCTTCTACGACCGCCGCGGCCAGCTGGTGGTCGTCGACGGCAACAGAAGCTGGCCGGTGGCCTACAGCCGCCAGGGTGGTGGCGGTGAGTTCCGCTGGGGAGATCTGCAGCTGGTGGCGCGCCAGAACCGGGCGATCGAGCCCGCGTTCAACACCAACAACAACGGCCTCTCCGGCGGGCTTCTGCAGGAGCTGATCAACAGCCTGTTCCGCTGATCAGGCCAACCAGCGGCGCAACAGCGGCAGGCTCAGGCCGATCACATTGCTGAAGCAGCCCTCGATGCGCTCCACCAGGGAGCCCGCCCGACCTTCGAGGGCAAAGCCGCCGGCGCAGGCCAGCGGTTCAGCGGTGGCCACATAGGCGGCGATCTCCGCCTCACTCAGCTGAGCGAACTTCACCCGGGTGGTGACGGTGGCCAGCCTGGGACTGGCCGGCGGGGACGCTCCCCCCAGCGACAACAGGCAATGGCCGGTGTGCAGCTCCCCCCAGGAGCCGGCCATGCGCCGCCAGCGGCTGGTGGCCTGCTCGGCATCACGGGGCTTGCCGTAGGCCACCCCCTCCAGCACGAACAGGGAGTCGCAGCCCAGCACGGCGCAGACCCGCTCTCCTTCGGGCCGCGCCAGGTCTCGCCCGACAGCCTCGGCCTTGGCCCGCGCCAGCGCCTGCACCAGCAGAAGCGGATCGGGGTCGTGCCAGGCCTCTTCATCGACGCCGCTCACCTGCACCCGGTGGGAGAAGCCCGCCTGCTCCAGCAGCCGGCGTCGCGCCGGCGAGGCTGAGGCCAGCACCAGGGGCTCTTGGGGCATGATTCCTGACCTCCTGGCCTTGGCACACCCCAGGGATCCTCCTCCGCCGCCGTGAGCACACCCCCGCTTCGCCCACGCCGGAGGAGAATCGGCCCATGCACGGCTCCCGTCCCAGCTCGGCCTCCGGCTCCCTCAGCAGCTCGCTCAACGATCCGCGCTCGCTGGAGCGGGCGGCCAGCGCCCTGCGCTGCCTGCCCTTTCGCCAGGCCTTCTATCAGCTGCTCAGCGCCGAGGCAATTAGCAGTGAGGAGCTTCAGCAGCGGGCCGACCAGCCCCAGCTCACCTTCTCCCCCCTGGGCAGTGACCGCGCCGAAGACCACTTCATCTGGCTGATCCGCGTGGGGGTGCTGCGCCGGGAGGTGGATGGCCAGGGACTGACCGAGCGGGTGCGGCTGACGCCGATGGGCCGGGAGCTGCTGGAGCGCTGGAGCGCAGAGATCCCGAGGGCTTCCCTGCTGGAGCGCCTCCGCCATGGGCTGCGTCGCCGCTGGCCGCGCCTGTGAAACCACTGATGGTGCTGGGAACCAGCAGCGGCGCCGGCAAATCGCTGATGGCCGCCGCCCTCTGCCGGGTGCTGCGGCGGCGCGGCGAGACGCCCCTGCCCTTCAAGGGGCAGAACATGAGCCTCAATGCCTGGGTGGACGGCTCTGGCGGCGAGATGGCCTACAGCCAGGCGCTGCAGGCCTGGGCGGCGGGCCTGCAGCCGGAAGTGGCGATGAATCCGGTGCTGCTCAAGCCCCAGGGGGACAGCACCAGCGAGGTGATCCACCTGGGGCGCTCGGTGGGGGTCTGCCGCGCCGAGCACTATTACCGCGACTGGTTCCGGCCGGGTTGGGCCGCGATCCGCCAGGGCCTGGGCGAGCTGCAGACCCGCCATCCGGGCGGTCGTCTGGTGCTGGAGGGGGCCGGCAGCCCCGTGGAGGTGAACCTGCAGTCGCGGGATCTCACCAACCTGCGCCTGGCCCAGTTCCTGAGGGCCCGCTGCCTGCTGGTGGCCGACATCGAGCGCGGGGGCGTCTTCGCCCAGATCGTGGGCACCCTGGCCCTACTGCGCCCGGTGGAGCGGCCGTTGATCCGCGGCATCTTGATCAACCGCTTCCGCGGGCGCCGGGAGCTCTTCGATGAGGGCCGCAGCTGGCTGGAGCGGCACACCGGCCTGCCGGTGCTGGGGGTGATGCCCTGGCTCGATGAACTCTTTCCCCCCGAGGATTCCCTCGACCTGCTGGAGCGCAAGGCGCGCAAACCCGACGCGGAGCTGGAGATCGCGGTGCTGCGTCTGCCCTCGATCAGCAATTTCTCCGATCTCGATCCACTCGAGGCCGAGCCCAGCGTGCGGCTGCGCTGGGTGCGCCCCGGGGAGCCCCTGGGCAGCCCCGATGCCGTGATCATCCCCGGCAGCAAGCAGACCCTGCGGGATCTGCAGGCCCTGCGCGCCAGTGGCCTTGGCGAGGAGCTACGGCGGCATCTGGCTGGCGGCGGCCATCTCTTCGGCCTCTGCGGCGGTCTGCAGATGCTGGGCCAGAGCCTGCTGGATCCCCACGGCCTTGAAGGGGCCCTCGAAGGGGGCGGCGCCAGCGGCGAGCACGCCGGGCTTGGGCTGCTGCCCCTCCTCACCCACTACGGCCACGACAAGGCCACCGAGCAGGTGAGTGCCCCGGCCCTCTGGCCGCCAGGCAGCAGCCTGGCCCTGGAGGGCTTCGAGTTGCACCGGGGCCGGAGCACCTGCCTGGAGCCGCAGCAGTGCCTGCCCATCGCCCAGCGCCCGGGGCTGGGCTGGTGGATGGCCGGGCCCCAGGGCGCCGTGGTGGCCGGCACCTACCTGCACGGGGTGTTCGACTCGGGGCCCTGGCGGCGGCGCTGGCTGAACCAGTTGCGCCACCGCCGCAGCCTCAACCCCCTGGGGGAGCAGCAGCCGCACCACGGCCAGCAGCGGGAGGCCCTGCTCGATCGCCTCGCCGAGGCCTTCGAGGCGCACGTGAACCTCACCCCACTGCTGGAGCGGCCATGAAGGGCGCCGCCACGCCGGTGATGGTGCACTGGCCCAATGGCCGCAGCACCCCGGTGCCCCCAGGCAGCGACTGGCTGCAGGCCGCCGCCGCCGCCGACCAGGCGATCCCCACCGGCTGCCTCGGGGGCAGTTGCGGCGCCTGTGAGATCGAGGTGAACGGCCGGGTGGTGCGGGCCTGCATCGCCACGGTGCCCGCTGCCCGCAGCGGCGAACTGCGGGTGGAGCTGGCCAGCGATCCCTACTGGTGAGCGGGCCCTAGGGCTGCGCAGAATCAGACGAATGGGCCTGGATCAGGCCACCGCCCAGCACCACGTCGTTTGCGTAGAACACCGCCGCCTGACCCGGGGTGATCGAGAACTGCTCCTCGTGGAAGCTCAGCCGGGCGCGATGGGGGCGGCCTGCAGCGGCATCGGCGGCCGTTGGCTCCAGCGGCAGCAGCTGGGCGGCCACCGGCGCGCTGCGGTAGCGCACCTGCACCTCCAGCTCCAGGGGGGCCGTGGGCGGTGGAATCGAGATCCAGTTGATCGCACCCACCACGCAACCGCTGCGGGCCGCCTCGGAGCGGGGAGCCACCACCACCCGGTTCATCGCCCCATCGAGGCGCACCACGTGCAGGGGTTCGCTCCAGGCCACGCCAAGGCCCTTGCGCTGACCGATGGTGAAATGCTCGATGCCGTCGTGCTCCCCCACCAGCGTGCCGTCGGCCAGCACGATCTGACCCTGGCGCGGCGGCAGGTAGGCATCGAGGAAGGCCTTCATCGAGCCGTGATGATCGGCCAGGCAGAGGTCCTGGCTCTCGGGTTTCCGGGCGGTGCGCAGGCCGAGGGCTTCGGCTTCCAGCCGGGTGTCGGGCTTGGTGAGTTCACCGAGGGGGAACACCAGCCGCGCCAGCACCGCCTGGGGCAGGTCGTAGAGGAAATAGCTCTGGTCTTTGTGGGTATCGAGGCCGCGCAGCAGCTGGTGGCGGCCGGCGGCGGCGCTGGGGCCAGCGGCGTCGGCCAGACGCACTCGGGCGTAGTGGCCGGTGGCGATGCGGCCGATCCCCAGCTCAGCCTCGGCCCACTCCAGCATCGGCGTGAATTTCACCTCCCGATTGCAGCGGGAGCAGGGCAGGGGAGTCACGCCCCCCTCGTAGCCCTGCACGAGGAACTCCACGATCTGCTCGCGAAAGCGCTCGCGACTGTCGACCACATGGTGAGGCACCCCCAGTTGCTCACAGAGGCCGGCGGCATCCACCAGCCCCTCGGCGCAGCAGGCTCCCTTGCCGCTCATCAACCAGAGGGTGAGACCCTCCACCTGCCAGCCGGCCGCCACCAGCAGCGCGGCGGTGAGTGAACTGTCGACCCCACCGGAGAGACCCACGGCCACCCGATGCTCTCCGGGCCAGGCGCGCAGGCGCTCCAGGGCCGCCTCCCCCGCAGCGGTGACGGGACTGGACACTGGGGTGGTGATGGTCAAAACCGGAAGCCTCCGGGGCGCAGGAGGAGCGAAACAGAGCGTTGTTCCCATCATGGGACCGGGGCCCCAGCGGCGGGTCCCGCCTGCCTCACCCGCACCGGAGCCCCCTTGAGCAGCAGCGACGCGATCCACTGGCCCCGCCGGGATGCCGCCCACCTGCTGGTGAGCGCAGGGCAGATGGCCCAGCTGGAGCAGCAGCTGTTCGAAAGCGGCCTGCCGGTGGAAGCCCTGATGGAGAAGGCCGCCCTGGCCATCAGCGCTCGGCTGCTGAACGAACCCGAAGCCCTGCGCCAGGGGGCGTTGGTGCTGGTGGGCCCCGGCCACAACGGCGGGGATGCCCTGGTGGTGGCCCGTGAACTGCACCTGGCCGGGGTGAGGGTGCGGCTCTGGAGCCCTTTCGAGCGCCACAAACCCCTCACTGAGGCCCACTGGCGCCATGCCCGCTGGCTGGGGATCGAGCGCCTGGGCACCAGCCCCGACCCGGGCGAGGCCGCCCTTTGGATCGATGGGCTCTTCGGCATCGGCCAGCGGCGGCCTCCAGGCGCCGCGATCGAAGCCCTGCTGGCCGAGCGGGCCCGGCTGAGGCCCGATCAGCTGGTGGCCATCGACACGCCCACGGGCCTGTGCGCCGACAGCGGCCGGCTGCTGGGCAACTGCGCGGCCCGCGCCCGCAGCACCTACTGTCTGGGCCTGCTCAAGCAGGGGCTGGTGCAGGACGGAGCCCTGGCCTGGGTGGGGGAGCTGGTGCGGCTGGACCTGGGTCTGCCGCCGGCCCTGCTGGGGCAACTGCCGCTGGATCAACCCCTCGGCCTGGGTGGCCTGGATCAGCTGAGCGCCCCAGCCCTGGAGCCTGCGCCCGAGGCCGCCAAATACGGCCGCGGCCGCCTGCTGGTGGTTAGCGGCAGCGCCGCCTATCCGGGCGCCGCCCTGCTCAGCCTGCTGGGGGCCAGTGCCAGCGGCTGCGGCAGCCTGCGGGCGGCCGTGCCGGGGCCCATGGCCCAGCAGCTCTGGAGCCAGCTGCCCCACGTGGTGCTGGGGCCAGCTCCGGGGGAAGCCGGCGCCCTCGATCGCCTCGATGCCGTGCTGGTGGGGCCTGGACTGGGTCCTGCCGTTGCAGCTGTCCCCGCTGATGGCCCCGGCGGCCCGCTGCTCTGGCAGGCCCTGCAGACCTTTGCGGGCCTTGTGGTGATCGATGCCGATGGCCTCAACCAACTGGCCGCCGGCGTGGCCGGCGAGGCGATGACCTGGCTGCAGGGGAGGCAGGGTCCCACCTGGCTGACGCCCCACGGCGGTGAATTCGCCCGCCTGTTTCCCGATCTGGCCGGCGCACCGCCCCTGGAGGCCGCCGGCCGTGCCGCCGCCCGCAGCGGTGCGGCCCTGGTGCTCAAGGGCGCCCGCAGCGTGATTGCGGCCCCCGATGGCAGACGCTGGCAACTGCTGGAGGCGGCGCCCGAAGCCGCCAGGGCCGGTGCCGGCGATGTCCTGGCCGGATATGTGGCCGGACGGGGGGGGCTGGCGATGGCCGCCGGGATCACAGCTGGTGAGGCCTCCACCCTGGCCGCCGCTGCCCTGGCCCACGCCCAGGCAGGGCTGACGGCCCGGCAGCGGCTGGGGCCGGGTCAGGTCACACCCCAGGCTCTGGCGGCAACTCTGGGCCAGTGATGCTCAGTTGAGAACCATTCTTTGGGCTCTTGACTGTGTCGTTTTACTGGCACAACCTGGAAAAGTTGTTGAAATCACACCGCTCACTTCTGCATTCATCAGAGATTGAATGCACTCACAAGACCAGCTCATGACAGCCTCCACCCTCCAGCCCCGTGACCAGCGGCGGCGGGGGAGCGATCCGATCAGCTGGTACCTGAGCACGATCGGACGGGTTCCCCTGCTCACACCGGCCGAGGAGATTGAGCTGGGCAACCAGGTGCAGGCCATGATGCAACTGCTGGAGTTGGGCGTGGACGATCCACCCGGCGTTCGCCAGAAGCAGCTGCTGCGTGTTGGCCGGCGCGCCAAGCAGCGCATGATGAAAGCCAACCTGCGCCTGGTGGTCAGCGTTGCCAAGAAGTATCAGGGCAGAGGGCTGGAGCTGCTGGATCTGATCCAGGAGGGCTCGCTGGGCCTGGAGCGGGCCGTGGAGAAGTTCGATCCCACCCGCGGCTACAAGTTCTCCACCTATGCCTTCTGGTGGATCCGCCAGAGCATGACCCGCGCGATCGCCTGCCAGTCGCGCACCATCCGTCTGCCGGTGCACCTCAGTGAGCGCCTCAGCGCCGTGCGTCGCGTCAGCCTGGAGCTGGCCCACAAACTCGGGGCCATGCCCAGCCGCAGTGAAATTTCCGAAGCCATGGCCATCCCGATCGAGGAACTCGATGGGCTGCTGCGCCAGTCGTTGACCACCTCCAGCCTCGATGCACCGGTGAACGGAGAGGAGGGCCGCAGTTTCCTCGGTGATCTGATCGCCGACACCAGCCACGAGGAACCCCTCGATCAGGTGGAGCGGAGCATGCACCACGAACAACTGAAGCGCTGGCTCAGCTATCTCACCGAGCAGGAGCGGCAGGTGCTCGACCTGTACTTCGGCCTCGACGGACACGAACGCCACACCCTCGCTGAGATCGGCCGCCTGCTGGATGTCTCCCGAGAGCGGGTGCGGCAGGTGGAACTCAAAGCCCTGCGCAAGCTGCGCGGCCTCACGAACCGGCTGCCCAGCCAGCTCTCGGTCTGAGCCTGGGGCTCATCAGTCTTCGGCCCAGATGTAACGGGTGAGTTCGCTGGGATCCGGATCCGGTGCCCCGACGGCGAAGGTCACCGCATCGGCCACCTCAGCGTCGATCTCCTTCTCGATCGCCTTGAGCTCCTCGCTGCTGACCAGGTCGTGACTGGTGAGGTGGGCGGCCAGGGCCTTGATCGGATCCCGCTTGGCCCAGAACTCCTTCTCCGCCTCGCTGCGCAGCTCGTCAGGGTCGGCCAGGGAATGGCCGCGGAAGCGATAGGTGAGGCATTCGAGCAGGGTGGGACCCTCGCCGGCGCGGGCCCTCTCCACCGCCCGCTGGGCGGCGGCGCGCACCGCCAGCACATCCATGCCGTCGACTTCCTCACCCGCCATGCCGAAGGCGGCGGCCTTGCGCCAGATCTCCGGATCGCTGGTGGCACGGTCGTGGGACATGCCAATCGCCCATTTGTTGTTCTCGACGACAAACAGAATCGGCAACTTCCACAGCGCCGCCATGTTCAGGCATTCAAAGAACTGGCCGTTGTTGCAGGTGCCGTCGCCGAAGAAGGCGGCGGTGACGGCATCGCTGTCGGCCTCACCGAGGGCATCACGCTTGTAGCGGCTGGTGAAGGCGGCGCCGAGGGCCACCGGAATGCCCTCGCCGATGAAGGCATAGCCCCCGAGCAGATGGTGCTCCTTGGAGAACAGGTGCATGGAGCCGCCGCGGCCCTTGCTGCAGCCGGTGGCCTTGCCGAACAGCTCGCTCATCACCTCGCGGGCGGGAACGCCGGCACTGAGGGCATGCACGTGGTCGCGGTAGGTGCTGCAGAACCAGTCGTGCTGGGCGCGCATCGCCTTGATCACCCCAGTGGCAACGGCCTCCTGGCCGTTGTAGAGGTGAACAAAGCCGAACATCTTGCCCCGGTAGTACATCTCGGCGCACTTGTCCTCGAAGCGACGCCCGAGGGTCATGTCGCGGTAGAGGGTCAGGCCCTCCTCGCGGCTCACCGTGGCGAGGCCCGCCGGGTAGAGGGCCGCCAGGCGTTCGGCGTGGCTGCCGGCTGCTGCTGCTTCAGCCCCGGCGGCGGCGGATTGGATTGTGGCGGCGATCTCCTGAGTCATGGCAAGGGGAGTCGAGGCTGATGACCGCAACTGTAGGGGGAGAGCTGAGCGGCAAAGGTCAAAACCGATGCCGCTGCCTACACTCGCCGCAACGCCCAGGATCAAGGGCCCGTGAGTTGAAGGGGTTGGAACTGCCGATCGACCACTTCCGTCTGCTCGGCGTGAGCCCGGCGACCGATGCCCAGACTGTCTTGCGCACCCTTCAGCACCGCCTGGAGAACGCACCGGATCAGGGATTCACTCTCGAGGCCATCCGCGCCCGGGCCGATCTGCTCGAAGCCAGCGCCGACGTCCTCTCCGACTCCCAGCGTCGCCAGGCCTATGAGGCCCAGCTGATGGAGATCGAGCAGGGGAGCGAAGGGCAAGGGCTGGCGGCCGGTCTGGATGTGGCGCCAGCGAAGGATCTCGGCGGGCTGCTGCTGCTGCTGGAGGCGGGGCTGCCCCTGGAGGCCTTTGAGGCCACCATCGCGTGCCTGCAGCCACCCCAGGCCCCGGCCCTCGGCAGCGGCCGCGAAGCCGACCTCTGCCTGCTGGCGGCCCTGGCCTGCCGTGCCGCCGCCGCCGAGCTGCAGGGCCAGCGCAAGTACGAGGCCGCAGCCCAGCTGCTGCAGCAAGCCATCCAGAACCTGCAACGCATGGGCCAGAGGCCCGAACAACGGCTGCTGCTGGCCAACGATCTGCGCGATCTGCTGCCCTTCCGAGTGCTGGGGCTGGTGAGCCGGCCTCTCACCGCCCCCCAGGATCGCGCCGAAGGCCTGGAGTTGCTGGAGGGTCTGGTGAAGCGCCGCGGCGGCCTGGAGGGAGAAGAGGATTCCAGCCTCTCCCGCGACGACTTCCAGGCCTTCATCAAGCAGATCCGCCTCTTTCTCACCGCTCAGGAACAGGTCGACCTCTTCGATCGCTGGGCCAGGGGCGGCTCGGCGGCGGCGGAATTTCTGGCCTGCTATGCCCTCACCGCCTCTGGCTTCGCCCAGCGCAAGCCCGAGCGCATCGCCGCGGCCCAGAGCCGTCTGCAGGCCTCCGGCCAGCCCGGCATCCAGCCGATGCTGGCCTGTCACCATCTGCTGCTCGGCCAGATCGAGCCGGCCGTCGAGCACTTCAATTCCGGAGCGGGGCCTGAACTCAAGGCCTGGGCCGAGGCGCAGACCGGTGATCCCCTCGCCCAGCTCTGTGCCTACTGCCGCGACTGGCTGGCCCGGGATGTGCTCCCCGGCTACCGCGACATCGAGGTGGATGCCGACCTCGAGACCTACTTCGCCGACCGCGACGTTCAGGCCTACGTGGGTCAGCAGGATCGCCGCCAGGCCCGCACCCACATGGCGGAGCCCATCTCCCTGGAACAGGCGGCCGCGGCCTGGGCCATGCCCGAGCTGGAACCCCTCGCTCCAGTCGCTTCTTCCGAAGAGCTCAGCCCCCCCGTTGCGGAGCCTCCCAGCGACGTGGTGGGGAAGGAGCTCAGGCCCCGGTCTGCCGCTGCCAGGCCGCTGGCCATGGCCGGGATCGCCCTGGCGACCGTGGCCGCCCTGGTCGCCGGCCTCGCGTTCCTGCTGCGCCCCCGGCCGGAGGCACCCCCGCCCGCACTGCCTCCGGCCGCCGGCCAGGCTCCCGCCACTGGCCAGGCCCCTGCCGACCCCAGCCCGCCAGCGGCGGCTGCCGCCACCCCGGTTCCGCTCACCAGCGCCAGCCCCAGCCAGCAGGAGATGCGCCTGCTGCTGGAGCGCTGGCTGGCCGCCAAGGCGGCCCTGCTCGACGGGCGCAGCAGCCAGGCCAACCTCGATCAGCTGGCCCGCCCGGCCCTGGTGGCCGATCTGCGCTCAGAGGCCCGGGCCCTCAAAGCCAGGGGGGAGCAGCAGCAGATCCAGGCCAGGATTCAGCAGTTCCGGCTCATCGACCAGAGCCCACGGCGGATCGCAGCCGACGTTCAGCTCGACTACAGCGAGGAGCGCCTCTCAGGCGAGCGGGTGATCGAGCCCAGAACCAACGCCCAACTGCGCAACATCTACGTGTTCGCCCGCGATGGCGGCACCTGGAAACTGGCTGATTTCTACAGACGCCGCTGAGCTGAGGCTTGCAGAGCTGATCGGCGGAGCCCCCTGCTGTTGTGTCAGGGTCGGAATCAACGATCACCGTCTGGGATCACCCCTTCAGCAACGCCATGTTCGACGAGCTCTCCCAGCGTTTTGAGGATGCGGTCAAGAGCCTGAAGGGCCAGGACCGCATCACCGAGAGCAACGTGGAGGGGGCCCTCAAGCAGGTGCGCCGTGCCCTGCTCGAAGCCGATGTGAGCCTGGAGGTGGTCAAGGGCTTCATCGAGGAGGTGCGCACCCAGGCGGTGGGCGCCGAAGTGGTGCGCGGCGTCAGCCCCGACCAGCAGTTCATCCAGCTGGTGCACCAGGCCCTGGTGGAGGTGATGGGCGGCGAGAACGCGCCGCTGGCGGTGGCCGATCAGGCCCCCACCGTGATCCTGATGGCGGGCCTGCAGGGGGCCGGCAAGACCACGGCCACCGCCAAGCTCGGCCTGCACCTCAAGGAGCAGGGCAAACGGGCACTGATGGTGGCCGCCGATGTCTATCGGCCGGCCGCCATCGACCAGCTGCAGACCCTGGGGGCCCAGATCGGCGTGGAGGTGTTCAGCCTCGGAGCTGACGCCAGACCCGAAGAGATCGCCGCCGCCGGCATCGCCAAGGCGAAACAGGAGGGCTTCGACACGGTGCTGGTGGACACCGCCGGCCGCCTCCAGATCGACGCCGCAATGATGGAGGAGATGGTGCGGATCCGCCAGGCCGCGGCACCCGATGAGGTGCTGCTGGTGGTGGATTCGATGATCGGCCAGGAGGCGGCCGAGCTCACCCGCGCCTTCCACGCCCAGGTGGGCCTCACCGGCGCCGTGCTCACCAAGCTCGACGGCGACTCCCGCGGCGGGGCGGCCCTGTCGATCCGCAAGGTGAGCGGCGCCCCGATCAAGTTCATCGGCACCGGCGAGAAGGTGGAGGCGCTGCAGCCCTTCCACCCCGAGCGGATGGCCAGCCGCATCCTGGGCATGGGCGATGTGCTCACCCTGGTGGAGAAGGCCTCCAAGGAGGTGGAGCTGGCCGATGTGGCCAAGATGCAGCAGAAGTTGCAGGAAGCCTCCTTCGACTTCTCCGACTTCCTGCAGCAGATGCGCATGATCAAGCGCATGGGCTCCCTGGGCGGCCTGATGAAGCTGATCCCGGGCATGAACAAGATCGACGACGGCATGCTCAAGCAGGGGGAGGAGCAGCTCGGCAAGATCGAGGCGATGATCGGCTCGATGACCGCAGCCGAGAGGGAGCAGCCCCAGCTGCTGGCGGCCCAGCCCTCGCGGCGGCGGCGAATCGCGGCGGGCAGCGGCCACAGCCCCGCCGATGTCGACAAGGTGCTGGCCGACTTCCAGAAGATGCGCGGCTTCATGCAGCAGATGACCCGTGGCGGCATGCCCGGCATGCCTGGGATGCCTGGGATTCCCGGCATGGGCGGCGGCCTTCCCGGCATGGGCGGCGCCGGCATGCCGGGAATGCCGGGCCTGCCGGCGGCCGCCGGGAGGGGCGGCGGCTCGCGCAAGGCCAGCCGTCCCCCCAAGAAGCGCAAGGGGTTCGGCCAGCTCTGATGGGCGGCAAGGTAAGGTCGTTGTTTGGCGCGTGATTTCACCGCCAGGCGGAGTTTCCGCCCACCCCAACACCAAAGTCAGCAAGGCAAGGCCACGATGATCAAGCTCCGCCTGAAGCGGTTCGGCAAGAAGCGGGAAGTGAGCTTCCGCCTCGTGGCCACCAACAGCACGTCCCGTCGGGATGGTCTGCCGCTTGAGGAGCTTGGCTTCTACAACCCGCGCACCAAGGAAACCCGCTTGGATGCCGAAGCCATCCGGGTGCGCCTGAGCCAGGGCGCTCAGCCCACCGACACGGTCCGCTCCCTGCTGGAGAAAGGTGGCCTGATCGAGAAAACCATCCGTCCCGGCGAAACCGTCGGCAAGGCCAAGCAGGCTGCCGCCCGTGAAGCCGCCGTCAAGGACGCCGCCAAGGCCGCTGCTGCAGCCAAAGCGGCTGAAGCAGCGGCCGCTGCCGCCGCCGAGCCTGAAGCCGAGGCCGTCAGCGCCGGTGCCTGAGCGGACGCCCCATGGCCGGGGCTGAAACGCTTCCCTCCTTTGCGATCGACCTTCCCCACCAGGAAGCCGCCCTTGCCTTAGCCGGTGAGGCCGAAGCCACCCTGCATCGCCTTGAGGCCCTCACCGGGGCTTCCCTGGTGTTGCGGGGCCTTCAGCTGGTGATCCAGGGCAGACCCCCCCAGCTGGAGCGCGCCTCGGCTCTGGTGGAGCTGCTTCGGCCCCTCTGGGCTGAGGGTCAGGCCATCGGTGCGGTGGATCTGCAGACCGCCCTCACTGCCCTCGACAGCGGCCGCAGCAACGAGCATCGCGAGCTCTCCCAGCAGGTGCTGGCCCGCAGCCAGAGCGGCAAAGTGCTCCGCCCGCGCACCGTGCGCCAGAAGGCCTACGTGGAGGCGATGGAGCGCCACGACCTCACCCTCGCCCTCGGTCCGGCAGGCACCGGCAAAACCTTCCTGGCCACCATTCAGGCCGTGCGCATGCTCCAGGAGCGACGGGTGGAGCGCCTGATCCTCACCCGACCCGCGGTGGAGGCCGGCGAGCGCCTGGGCTTCCTGCCCGGGGATCTGCAACAGAAGGTCGACCCCTACCTGCGCCCCCTCTACGACGCCCTGCATGGCCTGCTGGGGGCGGAGCGCACCACGGCCCTGCTGGAGCGAGGAGTGATCGAGGTGGCGCCGCTGGCCTACATGCGCGGCCGCACCCTGGCCGATGCCTTTGTGATCCTCGACGAAGCCCAGAACACCACCCCCGCCCAGATGCGCATGGTGCTCACCCGGCTGGGGGAGAACTCGCGCATGGTGGTCACCGGGGATCCCACCCAGTCGGATCTGCCCCGCGACCAGCTCAGTGGCCTGGTGGAGGCCGCCGGCGTGCTGGCGGATGTGGAGGGCGTGGCGATCTGCCACCTCACCGCCGCCGATGTGGTGCGCCACCCGCTGGTGCAGCGGCTGGTGCAGGCCTACGCCCGCCGCGATGCGGTGACACCGGCCAAACAACGATAGGGAGAACCGCACACTTCCACCCAACTGTCACTGGCAGGATGGTGGCAATCGAATTCACTGGTCCCATGCCAGCCAGCAGCAATTTCCAGGAAGCGATCCGCGAGGCCCAGCAGGGCGCGCTGATCGGTCCCAACGTGGTCAACAAGGCGCTGCCCTACGTGGGTGGCGGCATGGTGCTCACCGCCGCCGGCGTGGTCGGCGGCCTCTCGATGATCGGCACCCCGCTGTTCATGCCGCTCTTCTGGGTGGCGCTGATCGGCAACTTCATCCTCTTCTTCGTCGCCCAGAACGTGGCGATGAAGGGCAACAACGGCACGGCCCTGCCGATCCTGGCGGTCTACAGCCTGATCACCGGCTTCACCCTCAGCGGCATCGTCGAGATGGCGATCGGCACCGCCGGCATCGGCGCGATCGGCACCGCCGCCCTGGCCACCGGCATCACCTTCGTGGTGGCCTCAGTGGTGGGCCGGCGCATGAGCGACACGATCGGCCAGGCCCTCGCCGGCGTGGTGGGCCTGGGGATCCTCGGCCTGATCATCGCCATGGTGGTTCAGATCGTGGGCGGAATCTTCATCCCCGGCTTCGGCGGCAGCGGCTTTGAGCTGCTGATCGCCGGCTTCGGCACCGTGTTGTTCGTGGGAGCCGCCTTCCTCGATTTCTACACCATGCCCCGCACCTACAACGACGACCAGTACCTGGCCGGCGCTCTGGGCATGTACCTCACCTACATCAACCTGTTCATCTTCATCCTGCGCCTGATCATTGCCCTCAACGGCGGCGGCCGTCGCGACTGAAGCGGCTGAAGCGGCTTAAGCAAGTTCAGCAGCAGAAAAACAACCGATTCAGCTCAGTCGTCAGCCACCGCCAGCACAGCTGAGCGGATGGCCAGACGCTGGGCTTCGTCGTAGCCCCAGCGATTCAGGAAGGCCACATCCTCCCCGGAACCCTCCGCAGCGGCCAGCAGCAGCTCCAGCCGCTGTTTGACCGCCACTGGCTCCAGCAGGCGCAGCAGTTCAGTGCACCTCCGAGCCACCCGCTCGGATCCGGCCCGTTGACCCTCATCACCGCAGCGCTGGTGATGGAGCGCCATCGCCGTGCTCATGGCCAGGTTGCGGGCGCTGAGATCCACCACCCCCTCGCCAGCCTGGCGCAGGCTCAGCACCAGGCAATCCGGCAGGCGATCCATCAGCGGGGCGTCGCTGGTGAGCGACACCACGAAGAAACCGCGGGCGCCATCGAGGCTGGCCACCAGCTCCCCCACCCGATCGGCCAGCACCTCATCACTGAGTTCGCCGTTCTGCCAGTGGCCCAGCCAGGCCGCGGCGATCTCCATCGCCTGGGGAAAACTGGGGGCGGGGGGAGTGGAAGCCGACATCTCGGACCGGTGGGCTGGCAGTGTTGAGGTTATGGACAAGCCGGGCCTGAGCGAGACCGAACCAAAGCAGCCGTTGGGAGCTGAACGGCCACTGCCGTTGTCCCTGGCCCTGCCGGCGCAGGCCCCCGAGGGCTTTCGCTCCGGGTTTGTCGCCCTGATCGGTCGCCCCAATGTGGGCAAATCGACCCTGCTCAACCACCTGGTGGGCGAGAAGGTGGCGATCACCTCGCCGGTGGCCCAGACCACCCGCAACCGCCTGCGGGCGATCCTCACCACCCCCAGTGCCCAGCTGGTGCTGCTGGACACCCCCGGCATCCACAAGCCCCACCACCTGCTGGGGGAGCGCCTGGTGAAAAGTGCCCGCAGCGCCATCGGCGAAGTGGACGTGGTGCTGCTGCTGGTGGATGGCAGTGAGCCGGCAGGGCGCGGCGATGGCTTCATCGTCGAGCTGCTGCGCTTCTGCCGGGCGCCGGTGCTGGTGGCCCTCAACAAGAACGATCTGGTGGACCCGCTGCGGGCCGCCGAGCTGGAGGCCAGCTACCGGGAGCTGCTGCTGTTCTCCGATCAGCGGGCCGATCCCACCGATCCCGGCCAGCGGCGCAGCGACTGGCCGCTGCTGGCCTGCAGCGCCAGCACGGGCGAAGGCTGCCCCGAACTGGTGGAGGCCCTGGCGGCCCGCCTGCCCCTGGGTCCCCATCTCTACCCGCCGGATGCGGTCAGCGATCAACCCGAGCAGCTGCTGCTGGCGGAGCTGATCCGCGAGCAGGTGCTCACGCTCACCCGCGAGGAGGTGCCCCACTCGGTGGCGGTGCAGGTGGAGCGGATTGTCGAAGACGGCAAGCGCATCGCCGTGCTGGCCACGGTGCTGGTGGAGCGCTCCAGCCAGAAGGGAATCCTGATCGGCAAGCGCGGTCAGATGCTCAAGGAGATCGGCAGCGGGGCCAGGGCCCAGATGCAGAAGGTCTTCGACGGACCGGTGTACCTGGAGTTGTTCGTCAAAGTGGTGCCCAACTGGCGGCGCAACCCGGCGCGGCTGGCGGAACTGGGCTATCGGGGCGAATGATGGCCGCCCCAGTGGCCTCCTCCAGCGACTGAGAGGATGGAGGGCCAGAGTGCGCCCCCGCCGTGAACGGCTCCAGCCCCACCTTTCCCCCCGAAGACCTGCCAGCCTTTCTCGACCTCTGCGCCGGTCAGTGGATGGTCCTGCGCAGCCAGATGGAGGCCACCACAGCCGCCAGCGGCGACGACGACGCCTGGCATGACAGCAACCGCGGCGATCTCGGGGTGAGCCTGCGCCCGGCCGCCCCCGGCCGCTCCCTCGGGGGGCTGGAGGTGACGGCACCCGATGGCCAGGCCCGCCTGCTCGACTTCGAGGCCGGCGGCAGCCTGCTGGGCGCCGAGGGCAGCATCGGCCAGTGGCAGCTGTGGCCCGATGGCAGCCTGGAGCTGGTGATCAGCAGCGGTGGCCTGGAGCAGCGCGAGCGGATCTGGTTCACCAAACCGAACCTGCGCCTGCGTAGCGTGATCGTCAACGGCGCCGACGGCCAGCCGGAGCAGGCCAGCTTCTGCTCCGAGATCCGCCGCGTCAGCCGCCCGGCCCCGGCGGAGAGCTGAGGGCCATGCGGCTGGATGTGGTGAGCCTGGCTCCCGAGTCGTTTGCGCCCCTCACCAGCCTCGGGGTGATCGGGCGGGCCTTCAACGCCGGCATCGCCGAGCTGCACACCCACAACCCCCGCGATCACGCCAGCGACCGCTACCGCAAGGTCGATGACCAGC
This sequence comes from Synechococcus sp. CS-1329, assembly GCF_025128055.1. Lineage (GTDB taxonomy): Bacteria > Cyanobacteriota > Cyanobacteriia > PCC-6307 > Cyanobiaceae > Regnicoccus_A. The sequence goes on from NZ_JAHLYS010000017.1 coordinate 19,706, forward strand.
CCTACGGCGGCGGCGCCGGCATGGTGCTCAAGCCGGAGCCGGTGTTCGCGGCCTTCGAATCCATCCCCGTGCTGGAGCGTCGCCGGGTGCTGCTGCTCAGCCCCCAGGGTCAACCCCTGCGTCAGGCCGACCTGCAGCGCTGGGCCCAGCAGCACGACCAGCTGGTGCTGCTCTGCGGCCACTACGAAGGCTTCGACGAGCGCATCCGCAGCCTCGCCGATGAGGAGGTGTCGCTGGGGGATTTCGTGCTCACCGGCGGCGAGCTGGCGGCGATGGCGCTGATCAATGGCGTGGTGCGGCTGTTGCCGGGCACGGTGGGCAGCGCCGAGTCGCTGCTGGAGGAAAGCCACAGCACCCTGCTGCTGGAGCATCCCCACTACACCCGTCCGGCCGAGTTCCGGGGGCTGGCGGTGCCACCGGTGCTGCGCAGCGGCGACCACGGCGCCATCGCCCGCTGGCGCTCCGAGCAGCAGCAGGAGCGCACGAAACAGCGCCGCCCCGACCTCTACCGTCGCTGGCAGGAGCAGCAGCAGCAGCTGCAGGGGCAGACCGAGATGCGCATCGGCAACGGCTACGACATCCACCGGCTGGTGCCGGGGCGTCCCTTGATCCTGGGGGGGCTCACCCTGGAGCACCCCGCCGGCCTCGGCCTCGATGGCCACAGTGATGCCGATGTGCTCGTGCACGCCCTGATGGATGCCCTGCTGGGGGCCCTCAGCCTGGGGGACATCGGCCAGCACTTCCCCCCCGACGACGAGCGCTGGCGCGGTGCCGACAGCCTGGTGCTGCTGGAGCAGGTGGTGGCCCTGGTGCGCCAGCAGGGCTGGCGGGTGGTGAATGTGGACACGGTGGTGATCGCCGAGCGCCCGAAGCTGCGGCCCCACATCGCCGCCATGCGCGCCGCCATCGCCCGGCGCATGGGACTGAGCCCCGAGCAGGTGGGCATCAAGGCCACCACCAATGAAACCCTGGGCCCCACCGGCCGGGAGGAGGGGATCGCCTGCCACGCCGTGGCGCTGCTGGAGCCATGGGGTGGCGGAGATGGGTAGGGTCTGCGCCCTGGCGCTGCTGTTGTTGACGTTGTTTCAGGGTGTGATGCCCTCTGCCGCCGGGGCGCTGCAGGAGCAGGTGGTGGTGGAGGTCCTGCGCCTGCAAGTGCCCGCCGCCGATCGAGAGGTCTGGCTGGAGGCGGAGCGGCAGAGCTGGGAGCCCTGGCTCCAGGCGCAGAGCGGCTTCCTGAAGCGGCGGATCTACTGGGATGCCGAGCGCGAGGAGGGGATGCTGCTGATCCACTGGGCCAGTCGCCAGCAGTGGAAGGGTCTTGCCACCGCCGAGGTGGAGCGGGTGCAGGAGCACTTCGATCAGCTGGCGCGCCAGGGCAGCGGCCGCAGCGACCCCCATCCCTTCCCCCTGCTGTTCAGCGGTGAGCTGATCCCCCAATGAATCCCAGCGAACCCCTGGCACGACTGGATCTGGGCCGGCGCCAGCGGCTGGGAATGATCGAGGCGATCTGGGGTGAAACCAAGGACGCCGATCAGATCACCACAATCCTGGAACGCCTGCACCAGGCCGGCGAGCTGGCCCTGGTGACGCGGGTGAGCCCCGAGAAGGCCGCCGCGATCGAAAAGAAGCTGCGCCAGGGGCCGACTCCGATTGCCGCCGGCTTTGAGCATCACCGCCAGGCCCGTGCGCTCACCAGCGGTGCCCTGCCCCGTGCCGATCCGGCCCTGGGGCTGGTGCAGGTGCTCTGCGGCGGCACCAGCGATCTGGCCGTGGCCCACGAGGCCCAGCTGGCCCTGCGCTGCCATGGGGTGGCCACGGAGCTGGTGGTGGATGTGGGCGTGGCCGGCCTGCACCGGCTGCTGGAGCAGCTGCCGCGGCTGCGCAGCGCCCGGGTGCTGATTGCCTGCGCCGGCATGGAAGGAGCCTTGCCCACGGTGCTGGCGGGGCTGTTGCCCCAGCCCGTGATCGCCGTGCCGGTGTCGGTGGGCTATGGCGTCAGCGCCGGCGGCGTGGCGGCCCTCAACGGAATGCTGGCCAGCTGCGCTCCGGGGCTGAGTGTGGTGAACATCGACAACGGCTACGGGGCCGCCATGGCGGCCCTGCGCATCCTGCTGGCGCTCAGAGGTGCTGCAGCTGGGGATAGGCCGTCAGCAGCTCCTCGGTGCTGAGCACCTCTCCCTTGCCCTCCGGCTGCCAGATCACCTCCAGGGCGATCAGATCGGTGGAAGACACCGCACCGATCACACCGAGACCATGGCGCAGGTCTTCGGCGCTGCTGATGGTTTTGAGGGGGATGCGGCCACGGCTGGCCACCAGCAGGGTGACGGCGATGAAGTCGCTGGTGGCATCGGTGGGTCCACTGGCGGCGGCTTCATCCTGGAAGCGGCGGCCGCCCACGTTGGAGGTGACCTCACTGCGCAGCTTGCTGCGCTCGGTCATCGAGAGCCGGTTGAAGGTGGATTCGGCGCTGGCGAAGGGCACCTGGCCCAGTTCGCTGTTGGCGTAGACCCAGAGGTCGGGCTGACGCAGCAGCGCCAGGCTGGTTTCCTGCAACAGCCGCTGCAGACCACTGCTGCCGGTGGTGTCGGCGGTGGCGGCCAGGCGACGCAGGTCATCCTGGAGTTCGCGGGCTGAGGCCAGCAGGCCCACCTGCAACTGGGCAATGCTCACCGGCCCATCGGCGCGGGGGGTGGCCGCCAGGGCCCTGCCGCCGCTGCTCATGCCGCCGCCACCACCGCCGCCGCGCAGGGTGTTCACGAGGAATCCGGCGATCGCCATCATGATCAAGAAGCCGAACAGGCCGCCACCGCCGAAGCCGAAGATCGGGATCAGGAAGGGGAAGCCGATGCCGCCGCCGCGGAAGCCGCCACCACCTCCGTAGCCACCGCGCAGGCCACCACCGCCGCCACCGCTGAAGTTACGGGGCATGGAGGGGGCCGAGCGGAAACTGCCGCCGCCGATGCGCCCGCCACGGGCCGCCCAGCTGGGCTCCGGCGCGTAGAACAGCAGCAGGCCACTGACCAGCACTGGCATGAGTGCCAGCAGAGACAGCCGGCGCAACCGGGCGAAAATCATGGGGAAGGGACGAGGGGACACAGATGTCACCCGAAGCAAGTGAGCCGAATCTAGGAACCACCCCCCACGATGGTGACCACCTCCAGTACGGAGTCCCCACCCACAGCCTGCTGGTCCCAGGCCGTGCGCGGCAGGATCTCGCCGTTGAATTCCACCACCACCAGCCGCGGTTCGTAGCCGAAGTGGCGCAACACCTCCGGCAGCGACAGGCCCGCCGGGCAGCGGCGGGCGTCGCCGTTGAGCTGGATCGTGAGGCTGCCGCTGGGCCGCTGTTCCCCGCTCATGCCTCCTCCCCCAGGGTTTCGAGCAACTGGCGGCTGGCCGCGCCCGGATCGCTCGCCGCGGTGATGGCCCGCACCACCGCCACCCGGCGGCCACCGGCCGCCTGCACCGACGGCAGCGTGGCGAGGTCGAGCCCGCCGATGGCGAAAAAGGGAATCGGGCTTTCAGCCGCCGCCTCGCTCACATAGGCCAGGCCCACGGGATCACGGCCGGGCTTGGTGGGGGTGGCGTTGATGGGGCCCACGCCCACGTAGTCGCAGCCCTCGGCCACCGCCTGGCGCAACTGCTCGATGCGCTGGGTGCTGCGGCCGATCAGGCGGTCGGGGCCCAGCAGGCGGCGGGCCTCGGCGGGGGGCAGATCCCCCTGGCCCAGGTGCACCCCATCGGCCTCCACCGCCAGGGCCAGGTCCACCCGGTCGTTGACGAGAAACAGCGCGCCATGGCTGGCACAGAGCTGACGCAGGGCGCGGGCCTCGCGCCAGCGCTCCAGGTCGTCGGCCTGCTTGGCCCGGTACTGCACCAGGCGCACCCCTGCCTCAAGGGCCGCGGCCACGGTGTCGTGCAGGCGGGGCGACGGGCTGGTGATCAGATACAGGTGACAGCGCAGCAGCAGCTCACGGCGGCCGGCGGCGGCGCCACAGGCCCGGATCAGGTCCACCTCCAGGTCGTAGAGGGCGTAGCGGATCGAGGCGGCTTCGGCGGCCAGCCATGGATCCCCGGCGCGGCCGAACTCCTCCAGCACCCGCAGGGCCTCCTGGGCGCGGCCGGCATTGGCGGCCACCACCTGGGCGGGCTGCTGCCGCTGGGCCTGGGCGGGATGGCCCAGGCCCGCTCCCCCATCGCTGGCGCTGTGGCGGGCGGCCTTGTAGGCGGGGAGGTGGCAGCGGCCCAGCCGCTGGCGCAGGTCCTTGAGCCGGGCCACCAGATCCTGGCGGTCAAGGCCGAAGCGGCACCAGTCTTCCAGCACCCGCAGGCCCTCGCGGGCACGGTCGAGGTTGGCATCGAGCAGGCGCAGCACGGCCGGCTCAGGGGTGGTCGGGGCGGCAGTCACGGGATCAGAACCTGCGTAAGGTGGGGCCGACTCCAGGGCAGGGCGGCAATGGATTTCGGCGATGGCGACAGCCCGATGCTGGTGCTGATCTCAGGAATTCTGCTGCTGGGGGGGATCGCTGCTTTCATCGGCTGGGGTCTGAGCAACGCCTACGCCCCCGGCTGAGCCGCGCTTCAGCAGCAGGCGGGCCTGGGCCGCATCCACGCCGATCTGGCGGCTGAGTTCCTCGAGGCCGGCAAAGCGCTGCTGGTGGCGCAGCAGCTGCAACGGCTCCACCTCCAGGTCACGGCCCACCAGCTCGATCTCCCGATCCAGCAGATGCACCTCCACCGCCGAGGGGGCCAGAGGATCCACCGTGGGCTGAGGGCCCAGGTTCATCACCGCCGCCATGGGCTGGCCACAGGCCTGCAGGGCCTCGCCCCCCAGGGTGGGTGCGGTGGTGCGCACCCAGGCGGCATAGACCCCCTCCTGGGGCAGGAATTTGCGGCCGTCCACCTGCAGATTCGCCGTGGGCCAACTGAGCTGACGGCCCAGCCCCCGGCCGCGCACCACCCGGCCACTGAAGCGATAGGGGCGCTCCAGCAGGCGGTTGGCCTCATCGATGGCACCGGCGGCCAGGGCCCGGCGGATGCGGCTGCTGCTGATGCGCTCGGAGCCATCCCAGAGCATCGAGGAGACCAGCACCCGCAGGCCATGGCGTTCACCGATCTGGCGCAGGCTGGTGGTGTCGCCGCTCCGGTCGTGGCCGAAGCGGAAGTTCTCACCCACCGCCACCTCGCGGGCCTGGAGCTCCCCCACCAGCACCTGCTCGATGAAGGCCTCCGGACTGAGCAGGGAGAGCTGGCGGGTGAAGGGCACCAGCACCAGCTGACGGATGCCGTAGGGCTCCAGCAGCGCCAGCTTCTCGCCCGGAAGATCCAGGCGCAGGCGCGGTTCGCCGTAGAGCAGCTCCCGCGGATGGGGCCAGAAGCTCACCACCGTGGGCACCAGCCCCGGGGTGGGGGCGGCGGCGACGGCGGCGATCACCCGGCGGTGCCCCTGGTGCAGGCCATCAAAACTGCCCAGGGCGACGGCGGTGGGCCGCATCGCCTCCTGGGGGGAGCGCAGGGGAATCAAGGAATCGGACGGAGCCCGGCTTGGAATCCATCCTTCCATGGGGGTTTCTGCCCAGAGGCGGCGACCGCTACGGGCCATGGCAAGTTTGTGGGGATCTGACCCTCAGTTCTGCCCCCCGATGGTTGACCGCCTCGATCTCCAGCTGGTGTCAGCGGCCCTGCGCCGGGTGGGCTGGATCCGCTTCTGGACCCAGCTGTGCCTTGGGGTGGTGGTGGTGGGCGTGCTGGCCTTCAACAACATCGGCGGGCGCCTGGCGGCCAACAGCGGCCGCTCCCTCGGGCTAGGCCCTGGCCTGTCGCTGACCACCCTCTCGTTTTTCATCCTGCTCTGGTGCCTGTGGCAGAGCTGGCTGGTGGTGCGTTGCGGCCGGGCCCTGGCCAGCCCCGCCCGCCCCAGCCGCGGCGAAACCACCCGACTGATCAAGCGGGGCGTGCTGGCCGATCTGGCCGGCCTCAGCCTGGCGGCGGTGGGGTATCAGGCCCTGGCCGGCAGCCTGTTCGTTCAGGCCTCGATGCAGGTGCCCGGCTTCTTCGGGGCCCAGCTGGCCGTGCCCCCCGGCACCCGCGGCGGGATGGTGGGCCTGCCGATCACCTCGATCGAGATGCTCTCGGTGCTGAGCAACACCCAGGTGCTGTTCGCCCATGTGATCGGCCTCTGGATCAGCCTCTGGCTGCTGCAGCGGGTTCACCGCTCCAGCTGAAGCGGCAGCTGCTCCAGCCCACCACGCCAGAACAGCTCCGGCTGCAGCGGGGTGAGGGCGGCCCCACCGGCGTGGATCTGGGCCACATCCGTGGGCCAGTTGAGGGGACCGGCCGTGGCCGATTCGGAGTCAACCACCAGCTCGCCGGCCAGCCAGTAGTAGGTGCGTCCGCGTGGATCGGTGCGCTGGTTGAACTGGTCGCGGTAGCGGCGCACCGCCGGGCGGCACCAGCGCACCGATCCGATCAGCTCGGGGGGCAGGGCCGGCACGTTGAGGTTGAGCAGTAGCCCCTCCGGCCAGCTCCCCGCCAGGGCCGCCTCCGCCACATCGAGGGCGAGGCTGGCGGCCGGGCCGAACTGGCGCCAGTCGAAGCAGGCACTGCTCACCGCCAGGGAGGGCAGGCCCTCGAGGGTGCCCTCCATCGCCGCTGAAACCGTGCCCGAATAGAACACATCGCTGCCCAGGTTCGGGCCGTGATTGATGCCTGAGAGCACCAGATCGGGCGGGGCGTCCAGCAGCCGGCCGAGGGCGAGCTTGACGCAGTCGGAGGGGGTGCCGCTGCAGGCCCAGGCGGTGATGCCGGCGGCGAAGAGCCGGTCGGCCCGCTCCGCCCGCAGGGGGGTCTGCATGGTGAGGCCATGGCCGGTGGCGGAGCGTTCCTGGTCGGGGCAGACCACCGTGACGGTGTGGCCGCGGGCCACCGCTTCAGCCGCCAGGGTCTGAATCCCCTCGGCGAACACCCCGTCGTCGTTGCTGATCAGGATCCGCAGGCTGGGCATCGGGAGCGGCAGGGGCAGGGGCGCTGGCGGCAACTTAGGCAGGCTCCCTCCGTACAGTCGATCGCCACCGCCCCCGTTCCGTGAGCGCCACGATCAGCCTCCAGCAGCTCACCGACCAGCTCGAGGCCCTTGAAGCCGAAGCGGCGGCCTCCATCGCCGCCGCCACTGGCACCACGGAACTGGAGGGACTGCGGGTGGGCCTGCTGGGCAAGAAGGGCCGCCTCTCAGCCGTACTGGGGGCCATGGGCAAGCTGGATGCCGCCGAGCGGCCCGTGGTGGGTCAGCGGGCCAACGTGCTCAAGGAGCAGGTGCAGGCGCTGCTGGGCCAGCGGCTGGAGGGGCTGCGGGGCGCCGCCATGGCCGAGAAGCTGGCGGGGGAGCGGCTGGATGTGACCGCCCCCAGCCGCTACGTGCCGGCGGGGCACCGCCACCCGCTGATCCGCACGGTCGAGGAGATCGTCGATGTGTTCGCCGGGCTGGGCTACCGCGTGGAGGAGGGGCCGGAGGCCGAAACCGACTACTACAACTTCACCGCCCTGAACATCCCGCCGCACCACCCGGCCCGGGACATGCAGGACACCTTCTACCTGCCCGGTGAGCGGCTGCTGCGCACCCACACCTCACCGGTGCAGATCCGCCACCTGGAGAGCAATCCGCCACCGGTGCGAATCGTGGCGCCCGGGCGGGTGTACCGACGCGACGCGGTGGATGCCACCCACTCGCCGGTGTTCCACCAGGTGGAGGTGCTGGCCATCGATGAAGGCCTGGATTTCAGCCACCTGCGCGGCACCGTCACCACCTTCCTGCAGCAGTTCTTCGGCGATCTGCCCGTGCGCTTCCGCGCCAGCTACTTCCCCTTCACCGAGCCGTCGGCGGAGGTGGATGTGCAGTGGCGGGGGCGCTGGCTGGAGGTGATGGGCTGCGGGATGGTGGATCCGGCGGTGCTGGAGGGCCTGGGGCTGGATCCTGAGCGCTGGAGCGGTTTTGCCGCTGGCCTGGGGGTGGAGCGGTTCTGCATGGTGCGCCACGGCATCGACGACATCCGCCGGCTGTTCACCAGCGATCTGCGCTTCCTGGAGCAGTTCTGATGCCAATCGGGCCGCAGCAGGAAGGCTCCCCATACACTCAACAGGTTCTCGCCTCCGACCGGTGCCCTGCGTCGGACTGATCGTCAACGACGGCAAGGATCTGGCCGTCAAGACGGCCGATCTGATCCAGAGCCGCTTTGAAGCGGCCGGCACCAGCGTGCTCAGGGTGAGCAGCTCCGGCGGGATGGTGGGTTTCGCCAATCCCGACCACCACCTGCGCAGCCGTGGCTTCAGTGCCTGCGTGCCGGCGAGCTTTCACCCGGAGATGAGCCTGGCGGTGGTGCTGGGCGGCGACGGCACGGTGCTCTCCGCCGCGCGCCAGACCGCACCGATCGGGGTGCCGATCCTCACGGTCAACACCGGCCACCTGGGTTTCCTGGCCGAGGCCTACCTCAGTGAGCTTGACGGGGCCATGGAGCAGCTCCTCAGCGACCGCTGGAGCGTGGAGGAGCGCACGATGCTGGTGGTGAGCGTGATGCGCGGCGACCAGCGGCGCTGGGAGGTGCTCTGCCTCAACGAGATGGCCCTGCACCGGGAACCGCTCACGAGCATGTGTCATTTCGAGATCGCCATCGGCCGTCATGTGCCGGTGGACATCTCCGCCGATGGGGTGATCCTCTCGACCCCCACCGGATCCACCGCCTATGCCCTCAGCGCCGGCGGCCCCGTGATCACCCCCGACTGCCCGGTGCTGCAGCTCACCCCGATCGCCCCCCATTCCCTCGCCTCCCGCGCCCTGGTGTTCAGCGACCAGGAACCCGTGACGGTGTTTCCAGCCACGCCGGAGCGGCTGATGATGGTGGTGGACGGCAGCGCCGGCTGCTACGTGTGGCCGGAAGATCGGGTGCTGATCCGCCGCAGCCCCCACCCGGCCCGCTTCGTGCGTCTGCAGGACCACGAGTTCTTCCAGGTGCTGCGCAACAAGCTGGGCTGGGGACTGCCCCATGTGGCCAAACCCAACAACGAGGAGTTCGGCGGCCGCGACGGCCCCGGTGCCGGAGAGGCGCCATGACCAGCGGCGGGCCGCTGATCCTGCTGGTGGGCGAGCAGGCTGAGGCGATGGCGCCGCGTCTGGAGGCCTCCGGTTACCGCACCGCTCCGGTGGGAGCCCTGCCCGATCCGCCGGCGGCGGTGCTGGTGTCGGGGGCCGATGGGGTGGCCACGATTCCGGCCCTGCGCATGATTCTGGAGGAGGTGCCGATCCTGCTGGATCTGGTCAACGACAGCATCGAGGCCCGCTCCCTCTGCTTCAGCTCCGGCGCCGACGATTTTTGGCTCTCCAGCGCCGGTGGCAGCGACCTGCTGATGCGTCTGCGCCTGCTGCTGCAGATCCGCGGTCGTCACCGCAGCGGCGGCGGCGGCCTGGTGCCCCCCCTGCAACTGGCCGACCTCAGCCTGGATCCCGCCAGTCGGGAGGTGCGGCGGGGCCGCCGGCCCCTGGCGCTCACCGCCCGCGAATACCAGCTGCTGCTGACACTGATGAAGCAACCGGGCCTGGTGCTCAGCCGCGAGCAGATCCTCGCTGAGGTCTGGAACGACCAGCAGGGAACCGCCAGCAATGTGGTGGAGGTGTACGTGCGCTACCTGCGCCAGAAGCTGGAGGAGCACGGCGAGCGGCGGCTGATCCACACGGTGCGCGGACGGGGCTACTGCCTCTGCGAGCGTGCCCCCCGCCAGGAGCGCCCCGCCCCATGACCCTGTCCCGGCCGCAGCCGTCAACGTCGCCTTCGGCCTGGCGGGTGCCGCTGGGGCTGGTGCTGGGGGCCCTGGCCCTTGGCGCCCCCCGGACCCTCGCCGAGGCAGGGCCTCCTCAGGTGTTGCCGCTGGAGGCGGAGTGGTGCCTGGAGGACACCGGCGGCTGCATCCAGCTGGAGGTGCCCAGGACTCAGCGCCAGTACAGCCTGGGGCTGATGCAGCGCCCACCCCTGGGCCCGCTGCGCGGCATGTGGTTCCGTTTTGATCCGCCCGAGCCTGCGCGCTTCTGGATGCACCAGACCATCAGTCCACTGGACATGATCTTTGTGCGCGAGGGCCGGGTGATCGCCATCGAAGCCGCCGCCCAGCCCTGTCCGCGCCTGCCCTGCCGCAGCTACGGGCCCCAGGAGCCCGCCGATGGGGTGGTGGAGATCGATGCCGGCGAGGCGGCCCGCCTCGGCGTTGTTGTGGGATCTCCCGCGCCGATTCGCTGGCTCAGGCGGGGCAGCGCCCCTTCAGCACCAGCACCGGATTGAGCGGGGCCAGGCGGGTGCCCTCCGCCAGGGGAGCCCCGCGCCAGCACTGATGCTGGCTCACCGTCATGGCCAGGCCAGCGTGCTCCAGCAGGGGCCGCAGCTCCGGGAGGGCCTCCAGGGTGGCCAGCGGCATCACCACCACCCCCCGGGGGCGCAGCCGCTCCAGCACCGCCGCCAGCACGGCCACCCGCCCACGGCCACCGCCGCCGATCAGCACCCGGTCGGGGTCGGGGAAGCCGCTGAGCGCCTCTGGAGCCCGGCCTTCATGGATCGCCGCCGGCCGCACCCCCAGGCGCTCGGCGTTGGCCCGGATCAGGGCCGCTGAGCCGCCGCGCTGCTCCAGGGCCCAGAGCTCCAGGGCCGGCCGCAGGCGCAGGGCCTCCAGGCCCACCGAGCCCACCCCGGCCCCCACGTCCCAGAGCACCCCGCCGGCGGGCAGCTCCAGGTCGGCGAGCAGCTGGATGCGCACCTCCCGCTTGGTCATCAGCCCGGGGCGATCGGGATGCTGCAGCCAGAGGCCGTCGTCGAGGCCGAACAGCGGCAGCTGGGTGGGATCGGCAGCGGAGGGCGGCTCGGCGATCAGCAGCACCAGGTGCAGGGGATCGAGATCGGCCGGCAGGGGCGCCTGGGGCGCCAGCCGCTGCACCCGCTCCTGGGGGTGACCGAGCCGCTCGCACAGCCACAGGGCATAGGCCGCCTCCAGGCCGGAGGCCGCCAGGATCCGCCGCACTTCCTCAGCGCCGCCGCGGCTGGGATCGGTGAGCACCGCCAGGGCGGCCGGCCGTTGCTGCAGGCGGGCCGCCAGCGGATCAGGCTCACGGCCGTGCAGGCTCAGCCACTGGGCGTCCTGCCAGGGGCGACCGAGGCGGGCGAAGGCCAGCTGCAGGCTGGAGGGGGCGGGATGAAAGCGCAGGCAGCTGCTGGGAAAGCGCTCCAGCAGCAGCCGGCCGATGCCGAACCAGAGCGGATCCCCTGAGGCGAGCAGCACCACCGCCTGGCCGGCGGCCATCGCCTGCTCCAGCTGGGGAAAGAGCTGCTCAGGGCGATCACTGGCGATCAGCTGTGGCGGTGACGCCGCGTCCGCCAGGGCCTGGCGCAGCTCCGGCAGCAACCGGGCGGGGGCCGCCAGCAGCTGGGCCTGGCGCACCAGGGCCGCCGCCGCTGCCGGCAGCGAGGCCAGGCCGGCGGCATCGGTGCCGATCACCTCGAGGTGCTGGGGCTGGTGCGGTGGCTGCACAGGGCGACTCCGGGGCGGCGGCTGGCCGGGCCTCGCCATGATGCCCGCGAGTTGATGCCGCCATGGCAGCCCCTGAGCCCCCCTCCCGCCGCCAGCGCGTGCATGAGCTGGCCCTGGCCCTGCTGGCCCGCCAGAGTGAGATCGAGCTGCTCAGCCCCGAGGCCACCGGCGGCGGCGGCGAGGAGGCCGGTCTGTGGCTGGAGCGGAACCGGCGCGTGGTGCTGCGCTACCAGGCCGTGGTGCGCTCGGCCATCACCCTCGATGCCCTGATCGAGCAGGAAGTGGGCGCCGGGGCGGGCCAGCTCTGACAAGCTGACCCCATCTCGATCAGCACCATGGCTCCGTTCGGCCTGTCCGCCCTCTCCACGCTGCTGCGCGGGTCCGGCGCCGGTCGGCCCGCTCTGGCCCCGCCCGCCAGCTGGCAACGGCCGATCGGCCAGGGCTGGGAGGCGCCCTACACAGTGCGCTACGCCAGCAACCTCGACGACGGCCCCAACCACGGCGCTCCCCTGGGTGGTTTCGGTGCCGGCTGCATCGGCCGCGGCCCCGACGGCACCTTCAACCTCTGGCACCTCGATGGGGGTGAGCACTGGTTCGGGGTCCTGCCCGACTGCCAGTTCGCCCTCTACGAGCACGACGGCAGCAGCAGCCGGGCGCGGGCCCTGGCCCTGGCGCCGGAGCGCGACGACTCGCAGCCTGAGGCCAGTGAGCGGCCCCTGGGGCGCTGGCAGTGGTTGGAGGGCAACGCCAGCAGCACAGAGGCAGGCAGCGGCACGGCCGGCAGCTACGCCGCCCGCTATCCGCTGCACTGGTTCGATTACAGGGCCGATTTCCGCGCCGAGGCCAGCTGCGAGGCGTTCAGTCCGATCCTCCCGGGCGACTACCAGCGCACCAGCTATCCGGTGGCGGTGTTCCGCTGGCGGCTGGCCAACCCCACCAAGGCGCCCCTGGATCTCTCGCTGCTGCTGAGCTGGCGCAACACCGTGGGCTGGTTCACCAACACCGACCCCAGCGCCGCCGTGGTCTTCCGCGACGACGGCAGCCCCGAGCACAACTATGTGCCCGCCATCGGGGCGGGGCTGGGCCAGCGCAACCGCTGGGTCGATGCCCCCGGCCTCAAGGGCGTGCTGCTGGAGGGATCACCGAGCCAGCCGATCGCCGAGGGGCAGGGCCAGTGGTGTCTGGCGGTGCCAGACGACCTCGAAGGGGTGGAGGTGATGCGCTGCAGCCGCTGGGACCCCAGCGGTGATGGCGGCGAGATCTGGGAGGCCTTCAGCCGCGACGGCTCCATCCCCGACAGCAACAACGATCGCCGCAGCACCGGCCACGAGCAGGCCAGCGCCGCCATCGCCCTGCGGCTGAGGCTGGAGCCGGGGGCTGAGATCGAGCTGCCGCTGGTGATCAGCTGGGATCTGCCCGTGACCGCCTTCGCCACCGGCAGTTCCGCCCTGCGCCGCTACACCGATTTCTTCGGAGCCACGGGCAGCAGCGCCGCCGCCATCGCCGCCGAAGCCCTGCGCGAGTGGCGCCAGTGGCGCGACGCGATCGAGGCCTGGCAGCAACCGGTGCTGGAGCGCAGCGATCTGCCCGAACCGCTGCGCATGGCCCTGTTCAACGAGCTCTACGACCTCTGCAGCGGCGGCAGCCTCTGGACCGCCGCCAGCTCCGCCGATCCGGTGGGCCGCTTCGGGGTGCTGGAGTGCCTCGACTACGCCTGGTACGAAAGCCTGGACGTGCGGCTGTACGGCTCCTTCGCCCTGCTGCAGCTCTGGCCCGAACTGGACAAGGCGGTGCTGCGCAGCTTTGCCCGGGCCATCCCCGCCGCCGATGCCACCCCCCGGCCGATCGGCTGGTATTTCACCCAGGGACGGGGCCGGGTGGAGGCGGCGCGCAAGCTGGCCGGTGCCACCCCCCACGACCTGGGCGCGCCGAATGAGCGGCCCTTCGATGCCACCAATTACACCGCCTATCAAGACTGCAACCTCTGGAAGGACCTGGCCTCCGATTTCGTGCTGCAGGTGTGGCGCCTGTTCCGCCTCTCCCCCTCTGGCGAAGACCTGCGCTTCCTGGCCGACTGCTGGCCGGCGGTGGTGGAGGCCCTGCGCTACCTCAAGCAGTTCGACATCAACGACGACGGGCTGCCCGACAACGGTGGCGCGCCGGACCAGACCTTCGATGACTGGCCCCTGCAGGGGGTGAGCGCCTACTGCGGTGCCCTCTGGATCGCGGCGCTGGAGGCGGCCCTGGCCATGGCCCAGCGCCTGCAGCTCGACCTCGGCCTCGACACCGGCGCCGAGCAGCGGGAATTCGGCAGCTGGCTGGAGCCCTCCCGGGCGAATTTCGATCGGCTGCTCTGGAACGGGGAGTACTACCGCATCGACGCCGGCAGCGGCACACCGGTGGTGATGGCCGACCAGCTCTGCGGCGATTTCTATGCGCGTCTGCTGGGGCTGCCAGCGGTGGTGAGCGACGAGCGGGCCCTCTCCTCGCTGACGGCGATCCGTGAGGCCTGCTTCGAGAGCTTCGAAGGCGGGCGCCTGGGGGTGGCCAACGGCCTGCGCCGCGACGGCACGCCGCTCGACCCCAAGGGCACCCACCCACTGGAGGTGTGGACCGGCATCAATTTCGGCCTGGCGGCCTACTACCGCCTGATGGGCCAGACCGACACCGCCCTGGCGATCACCGGCGCCGTGGTGGGCCAGGTGTATGCGGGGGGGCTGCAGTTCCGCACACCGGAGGCGATCACGGCGGTGGGTACGTTCCGCGCCTGCCACTACCTGCGGGCGATGGCGATCTGGGCGCTCTGGGCCACCCACACCGACTGGCAGCCGATCCCCGGCGCGGAGCGCGAACCATGAAGCGGCTGATCCACCGCGCCGGCCGGCTGCTGCTGGCCCTGGCCCTGGTGCTGGGCTGCCTGCTGGCCTCGCCCACCAGCCCGGCGCTGGCGCACCTGCATGAGCACCCCAGCGAAACCGGAAGCCCGGTGCTGCGCAGCCTGGTGAGCCTGCGCGACCTCGATGACCAGGCCTGGCAGCTGGTGGCCTTCCGCGACGGTGAGCCCGGGGCACCCCTGCGCCTGCGGGTGGTGGGATACCCCGGCAAGGTGCGCCTGGATCACCCCACCGCTCTGCAGGTGCGCTCAGGCCCGTTCCAGTGGCAACTGAGCGACGTGACGCTGGAGAGCCCGGCTCTGGCGGGCGACGGCCGCTCCGCCGCCGCCGAATTCGATCTGGCCCCTCTGCTGGCGGAACTGAGCCAGAACCGACCGCTGAGACTGCGCTTGCCGGGGGTGTTCACGGAGCTGCCAGTTCCTCCGTTCGTGGTGGCGGAGTGGCGCAGCCTGAAGGCGCCACCGTCTTGAATCAAGCCAGCGTGTTCACTGAATTCATGAGGTGATCATCGAGCGACTTCGATGATCAGATGATCAAATCGCAAAAGTGATCAGCGGATTTTCAAGATACCAACCCACCAAGTACCTTTATTTTCTGAACTGCTCAATGGCTCTGATCCACAGAGCAAGAAGTGGCCATACTGACGCCCAGCCAATCAAGCTGATGTCACGAGTCGTTACAAGGACAAGTCTATCAGTGATCCGAATTGCAGCGATCAGCTGCACTGATCAGAGCGCAATTTCATCCCGTCAAGCGACCTGACGGGGCGGCGAAGAAATGACCAAATCTGACTCCATCAGCCTGGGCCACTCAGATTCTGCCAAGTCACAGCTCTGGACTCAGGAGACCGATAACAGCACCTCGATGTAGTCGCAGGCACATCAATCGCTCAGATCGCAGGCCAGGAAGGCCCTTTGCCAAGCGTAGACACTGAGGCAACCGTCACAAGCCCTGATCAGGCCTGGGGCAGGGCGCATTTCTGTACCACGTCAGTGGCAACACCAGCCACGCCTGTGTGGAATGTCCGATGAACAAGTTTCAGCAACGGCTGGTTGTCCCAGTGGTCCTCGGCCTGATCTCACCCCTGGCGGCAACCGCCGCTGAACTCAATCTCGACGGCATCAACCAGTACGCCAAGAGCGCAGGCGATCACAGCCAGGACCAGGTCACCAGCATCACCCAGTTCTCAGATGTGCAGCCCACCGAGTGGGCCTACCAGGCGCTCTCGAACCTGATCGAGCGCTACGGCTGCGTCGCTGGTTACCCCGATGGCACCTTCCGCGGCAGCAAGCCCCTGAGCCGCTGGGAAGCCGCTGCCCTGCTCAACGCCTGCCTTGATCGGATCACCGAAGTGACCGACGAGCTGCGCCGCCTGCTCAAGGAGTTCGAGAAGGAACTGGCGATCCTGCGTGGTCGCGTCGACAACCTCGAAGCCAAAGTTGGTGAGCTGGAAGCGAACCAGTTCTCCACCACCACC
>NZ_JAHLYS010000018.1 GCF_025128055.1 Synechococcus sp. CS-1329
GACAAGTCAATCGTTGGGATTCATCGTGAAACAACGAGGTGCACATGCGCCTCAAGAATGACAGCCCGTCATTCACCCCTGTTCTCCCTCAGTCCAGGGCAATCGGGCCTCAGGATTTACACCATTCCAAGGGACGCGGCCCCAGTCGGGATAGGCCGCAGCAGCCTGCTGCAGCACCTCCAATGCAGAGCTCCAGCTCACCTTGAGGCGGAAATCGAGATGGCGCAGATCCACGTTGGTTCGCTTGAGTTCCTTGGTGCTTGACACCTTTGCCAGCGCATAGACCTCGCGCTTGAGATCCACCAGCGTGGGCTGCTTCTGCCGCGCAGGTCTGGCGCTGGCCGGCGCCTTGGCTGTTGCTTTGGCCGCGGCGGTGGCCTTGGCGGCTGGCTTCGCCCCTTTCAGCGGCGGGGAGGACTTGCGGGCCATGGTGCTCACTCCGCGAGACCGAGGCCCAACTGCTCGCCGGAGCGCAGCTGCTCCAGCTCCCGGCGCAGGATCTGGCTGGTCTGCCGCTCGATTTTGAGTGCTTCGCTCAACTCGTCACGCTCGCGTCGGTAGCGGTTGGTGTGGGCCACTCGACCGCCGAGGCTCTGGTTGTTCCTGGCCAGTTGCTTGCGGCGTTCCACCTCCGTCTCAAAGGCGCGTTGCAAGGCGGCGAGCTCCTTCTCCAGTTGGCGCTCGGCTTTCGATTGCTGCTGTTCAGAGCGCAGGGCTCCGTTCTCGGCCTCCAGGGCTCTGAGGCGAGCTTCCAGGCGCTCGATAGAAACCTGCTTGCCCCGCAGGGCCTCCTTCAGCTTCTGCAGAAGTGCACCAAGGCGAGAGCGTTCCTTCTTCTGTTCAAAGGCATTTTCTTCGCAGAGGCGGGCGTAATCGCGTAGCAGGCCAGTACGACGCTGCAGCACCTTGGCGGTGCACTCGTACTTGATGATGGCGATGACACGGCAGCGCTCCAGCTCATCGAGCTCCTGCACGGCCTTGAGGTGTCTCAGCTCGTCGTAGTTGGTGCACTCATGCCGCAGCTCCTGGGTGGGGACATGCTCCTGGGCGCTGATCCGCTTCATCAACCGCTGGACCCACACCAAGGAGCGGGTGGTGCAGCTGGATCAGAAGCGTCAGGAGTTCATCGAGAAGACCAAGAATCTGCCGCCGCTCCCCCTGGGTGGGAACGGCCACGGCGGCCCCGTGAACCAGACGGAACCGTCTTCTCCCGCCAAGGTGGAGCTCGTGGACAGCCCAGCGGCCCAGAAGGCCCAGGAGGTCAAGGCCGATGGGACAACTCACTGACACCCTGCGGGCCACATTGCGGGACCTGGCCCAATCCGACGCCAGGCTCTACCGCGGGTTGCAGGAGGAGCTGGGCGACACCAAACCAGCCAGCAACTCGCCCGCAGCGCTGCTGGACAGTGACGCCCCGGCCAGCCGCGAGGAGTTGGAAAGGTTGTCGGTGGCTGCGCTCTGGACCCTCTGCAAGGCGCGCGGCATCAAGGGCCTCAGCAAGGGCCCGGTGCCGAAACAGGTGGATGCCCTGCTCAGCCACCCGGATGGACCACCCCTGCGTAGCGCCCTGCCCAGCAAGGCCACCAAGGGCAGCAAGAGCACTGCCGGCAGCGGCAAGACCGCACCCAAGGCTGGCACCGCTGAGCTCCATTTCCTCGAACAGCGCCTCGACCGGTTGGAGCAGCTGGTGCTGTTGTTCGCCCAGCAGGTGGGTGTGCCTGCGGTAGCGATCGAGCGGTTGCTGCCGCTGGCGGCCCCGGAAACCTGAGACAGCATGGGAATCAAACGTCCTGGGGATTCTATATTCGCTGTTCGCGAATGCCGAATGGCCCGTTGCAACCTTGGCCCGCTCACCCTCCAATCCCCAGCTCGTCCTGCGGCCGCAGGATCTGGTGGTGCTGCTGCGCCTGGCCCTGGATCCAGGCCCGGCTCCCACCTATGCAGCCCTCGGCGCCGAGCTGGGCCTGACGGCCTCAGAGGCCCATGCGGCCGTGGAGCGTGCCGTGGCCGCCAAGCTGGCGATCAAAGATGAGGCTGGCAAGCCATCGGTGGTTCGCGCTGCCCTGAGAGCCTTCGTGCAGCACGGTGCGCGCTACTGCTTCCCAGCCACGCAGGGAGGGCTCAGCCGCGGTGTTCCCACCGGCTACGCCGCCTCCCCCCTCAGCGAGCAGATCCGGCCGGGCAGCGACCCACCACCGGTCTGGCCGTGGAAGAAGGGCACGGCCCGTGGCATCGCCTTCTACCCGCTCTACCCGAGTGTTCCCGAGGCGGCGGCGCGCAACCCGGCCCTTGGGGAGCTGCTGGCGCTGTTCGACGCGGTGCGTGGCGGCAGCGCCCGTGAACAGGGCCTGGCGCTGGCCCTACTGGAGGAGCGGCTGCAGCCATGAATCCCAACGACCCCAACGTCTTCCTGCTGGAGCGGGCGGCTGAGCAGTTGGGCGAGGCGCTGCTCGAGCAACTGGTGTTTGTCGGCGGGGCCGTGGCCGGTGTGCTGATCACGGATCCGGCGATGCCGGAGATCCGGCCCACCCAGGATGTGGATGTGATCTGCAGGGTGATCGCCAGGGCCGACTACCACCAGCTGGGGAGGCAGTTGCGGCAGCGCGGCTTCCAGGAGGACAGCCGGCCAGGGGCACCCCTCTGCCGCTGGTGCACAGACGACCTCGTTCTCGATCTGATGCCAACCCAGGGCGAGATCCTTGGCTTCTCCAATCGCTGGTATCCCCTCGCCCTGGACACCGCCCAGCGTCAGGGGCTGCCAAGCGGTCGCTCGATTCGGATCGTCACTGCACCGGTGTTCCTGGCCACCAAGCTGGAGGCCTTCCGCGGTCGCGGCCAGGGCGATTTTCTTTTCAGTCACGATCTGGAGGACCTGATGGCCGTGGTCGACGGCCGGGCATCACTGCTGGAGGAATGCAGACTCAGCCCGCCTGAGCTGCGGCAGGGTCTGGCGGCTCAGTTCCTGGAGCTGTTGAACACCTCCGCCTTTCTGGAGGCCCTGCCTGCCTTCCTCCCACCGGATCAAGCCAGCCAGCAACGACTGCCGGGCCTGCTGGAAACGCTGAGGGCCATCGCGGCTCTGGCCGAGCCCTGACTATTCAGCTCAGATCC
Source organism: Synechococcus sp. CS-1329 (assembly GCF_025128055.1). GTDB lineage: Bacteria > Cyanobacteriota > Cyanobacteriia > PCC-6307 > Cyanobiaceae > Regnicoccus_A. The sequence goes on from NZ_JAHLYS010000018.1 coordinate 3,112, forward strand.
TGAGGACTGATCCCCAGCTCGGCGTGGCCGGTAGCCGGATCCAGCTCCCGCCGGAACTGCCACCCCGGCAGCAGGCCGATCACCAGCTCGGCGGTGGTGCGCACCAGCGAGCCGGCGCAGAGGTGCCCGCCGATCACGGTGCCGCTGCTGCCTGCGACGGCGATGTGCAGGTGGGCGCCATCGGGCGAGAGGGTGCCTGAGAGGCTGACGATCTCCAGCTCGCCCTGGATCGCCGTGGCCTCGGCCGCTCCCGCCAGGCGCAGCTGGGCCAGCGACAGGCTGCCGACGGCGCTGATCACGCAGCCGGCCTCTTCGTCTTGCTCGCCCATCCAGGCCTCCAGAACCAGGCGCAGGTCATCGCCGGGCTGCAGGCGCAACGGCACCACCTTCATGCTCCAGGCCCCTCCACCAGCCCCTGGACCATCACCAGGGCATCGACATAACCCAACTGCTTGTGGCGGAAGGCCCCCGGCAGGGTGCCGACCACCTGAAAGCCATTGCGCTGCCAGCAGCGAGTGCCGGCGGTGTTGGTGCTCACCACCAGGTTGAACTGCATCAGCCGGAACCCCAGTCGCCGCGCCGCCTGCAGCGAGTTCTGGCAGAGCCGACTGCCGATTCCCTGCCGGCGGCAGTGGTCGGCCACCACATCGTCCGCGTTGGAAACATGGGCGCCGAGGGCCAGGGAGTTGGGCCTGAGGTAGTAGGTGCCCACCAGCGCACCCGCGGTATCCACGGCCACCATCACCGCCTGGTTCTGCTCCACCCAGGCCACCTGCGCCTCGGCCTCGCTGATGGCCGGGTCGTGGGGGAAGGTTTCACCCGCGCGGAACACCGGCTCCAGCAGCGCCCACACAGCCGGCCAGTCGGCCGCCTCGTAGGGGCGGATCTGCAGGGGCGTGGTGTGCGTGGCCAGGGGCAAGCAGCGGCCTTAGTCGATTGTCTCGTTCAACGGCCCTTAGGTGGCCACCCACGCCCTGATCATTGCGCCCAAGGCCAGCGGCCAGAGCATCAGGGCCTGCAAGACCACGGGCACGCTCACCACCGGCGCATCGAGCACGTTCGATGGCTGGGCGAACAGCAATGCCGCCAACGATGCGGCACACCCAGCCACCCAGTGGGCGCGGGGGCTCTCCATCGCGACATTCTCCGACTGGTACATCCCGGCGCTGTTTGAGCTGGAGATCCTCTACCGGCGTTTCAAGCCGGACGGCAGTGAGGGCAACGTGACCAGCCACGGCGCCAACCCTTATGCGGTGCCGGCCAGTGCCAACTACACCTTCTCTGCTCCTGCCCAGACCGCCTTCCCGCTCTTCGTTGATGGAGCGGCGGAGGCCTTCTTTGCCGGCGGGATGGGCACCTCGACGCAGGACTCAGCAACCACCCACCAGGTGCAGGACTGGTTCTATGGCAACTGGGAGCCGCTGGGCAAGACGTTTCCCCAGACCGTGCGGGCGATCCGCAAGATCCAGGTGATCCCCTGATGCCGAGCTGGGTTCCGAGGATCGACACGCCCCGGCGGGCCCTTGAGCAGCAGGACAACGGCCCGCTGAATGGTCCGTCGGTGCTGGATCTGAGCTTTGCGGGCCTTGGTATCGATGGACTGTTTCTGGAGGTGAGCTGCTCGGTGGCCGCCTGGGTGACCTTCTACGACTCCACGGCGGCGCGGGCGGCGGATGCTGCCCGGCCGTTCGAGGAGGACCCACCGCTTTCAGCAGGTGTGTTGCTCGATCTGCGCTTCTCCGCTGAAACGCCGACTCTCAAACTCGCGCCGGGCTGCAGCTACAGCAACGGCGAGAGCCCCCTGCAGCAGCGGCTCTGGGCGCGGCTGCGCACCGAAGTGACGGGCGCCCACACGGCGACATTGGGCGTGCTGGCCCTGGTGCTCAACGATTCGGTGGGCGGCTGATGGCGGCGACGATCACCGATCTCAGCCGCCGCGGGGACCAGGGCTTTGCGCTCCCCGCCTTGTTTGGCGAGGCTCATGCCCTGCTGACGGCCTGGATCACGGCCGCCAACGGCCAGAACCCCACCCAATTGCTGAGTGTGATGGCAGGCCCGGCAGGGTCGCCGGGCTTCTGCGGCTGGACGATCAAGGCACGGCTGGCGGCGCTCAGCGGCGGCCAGCCGGTGGAACTGATCAGCCAATGGGTGGTGAACCTGAGCAGCGGTGCGGTGACGACCCATGCCGCCCTGGCGTCGGGCTTCACAGCCGGCACGGCCCTGGGCGGTCACGGCAGTCTCACGGGCGGGGTGGGCACCACCAGCTCCCTGATCACCCTGGCCAATCAACCGCTACCCCTGGGTGCGGTGGTGGCCTCCAGCCTGGCGGCAGGCCAGGAGTTCTTCTGCTTTGCCTTCTCCCAGCACAGCTTCTCCAACCGCCAGGCGGTGGCCCTGCTGATCGCCAAGGACGTGGTTTCCGGCCAGTGGCACCTCTCGCTCACCGACATGGCCGGTGTGATCGCCACAGCGGCCTGGAATCTGGCGCGGCCCCAGGTGCTGCTCGCCACCGCCTTCCGCGCTGACTTCTTCTCCTCCGGGTTTCCGCTGATGCTGGTGCGCCCGGCCCAGTGGCTGCCGCTCACCCCGACGATCGTCTTCACCACGCCACTGCCGCCGGTGCAGTGGTGGGACCCGGTGGCGTTGCCTGTGGACCTGGCGCTCTACAACCGCACCTTCACGAGCTTTGGCTACATCAAGCCGGCCGATGGCAGCGAGTGGTTGCAGCTTGGCGGCGCCCGCCTTGTGGTGCGGCTCAAGGACCCGGTGAGCTGATGCCATGACCCTCACCTGCTCCGCCCTGCAATGGCCGCTTTGGAACTGGACCAGCAAGTTGCCAACGGATCCGGGCATGAAGCTGGCGGAGGCCTTCAGTGCCTTCTCGGCGGAGGTGAATGCGACGCCGGCCAATGCCCTGGTGCCGCTGTCGCTGATCAAGGATCACAACGCCGCGACAGGGGCCATCAGCTACGGCTACGTCTGGCGGCTGGGCCATCCCCAGACGCCGGTGCTGCTCAGCTTCTCCAACAGCTCCAAGGTTCAGGGCTACAACTCCAGCAGCAGCTCCGCCCGCCTGCAACTGGGCCTCGAGAGCGCCTACACCAACGACAGCAGCAACGGCGGCTACGGCAGCTTCTCGGCGACCTTGTTCAGCGTCAATGCCGGCCTGTCGCACTACGCCTCCGATGGCACACCGGCCTGGGATCTGGCTGGCTTTCTGCTGATTCAGGCCGATACGACGCCGGGCCGTGAGTTCTTCTGCTACACGATCGCGCCGATCGGGACTGACATCAACACGCAGAATCACACCCTGCTGTTGTTCCGCTCGCCGGCGGTGAGCGGTTGGAGTGTGGTTCTCAATCGCTCCAACTCCTACACCGGCATGTTCTATTCACTGAACAGCTACACCTGGAGCAACAACGCCCTGGTGGCGGCCTCGATCATTCCGCTGCCACCCAGCGGCATTGAACAGCAACTGATTCGAGGTTGCGGGTTGTATGCCAACACCCTGACTGCCCGACACTTCTCAATTGAGACAGTCATGCGACCGCCAGCTGCGCTGTTGGGTTTGGCAGTGGCGGCAGTTCCACCCGCGTGAACCAGGGCTGTTTCTGCCGCCGCTGCACGCCGCGGCTGGGAATGCAA
>NZ_JAHLYS010000019.1 GCF_025128055.1 Synechococcus sp. CS-1329
GACAAGTCAATCGTTGGGATTCATCGTGAAACAACGAGGTGCACATGCGCCTCAAGAATGACAGCCCGTCATTCACCCCTGTTCTCCCTCAGTCCAGGGCAATCGGGCCTCAGGATTTACACCATTCCAAGGGACGCGGCCATCAGGCTTCAGTCAGCCGCGTTGTGCCTCAGCACACATCAGCCCCTTAGAGCCCTTTATGTCGCTCTCCCATTGACCAGGATAGCGACTGCTTTGATGATGAGCACCTTGGTTCAATCCCTGATGCTCCCACAGCAGCTATCATGGACAGGCACCGCCGGGACTGCTCACTTGAACAAGATGGTTGGGCCACTGCGTCGAGCTTCGATCTATGGTGTGGTCAGCTATGCGGGGCTTGTTTTAATCAACAACTCCGAGTTGAATCTTCCCAACATGTGGATCGCTTATCTGCCGATGTTCATCGGCGTCTATGTGCTGACGCAGTGGGTCGATAAAAAGATCGGCAGCTGAGCCCACCGATCGGCCCACGCTCAGCGCTGAAGCAGCCAACGCAGCAGCGACAGGCCGATGATCAACCCAACACCAGCGTTCCACAGCAGCGAGGGCCTCTGGGAGAGGCCCTGCAGCCAGCGGGGCAGCCGATCGCCCCAGTGCTCCAGCGCCAGCACCGCCAGCAGCAGCACGACCAAAGGGATGCCGATCGCCAACACCAGCTCAGGCAGCATTTCAGCGCTCGCTTCTCTTGGCACCGTACCCAGCTGAATCGAGAGCGGCGCAACTGGGCAACCTTGAGGCCATGACAGGCTTCAGGGATTGGCGGATCTGCCGCATGAAGGTGACACCACTGCGGCTGACGCCGGGGGAAGATCTGCGCCTGGCGCTGGAGAGCTGGATGACCCAGCAGAGCGAGCAGGCCGGCTGCCTGATCAGCGGCATCGGCAGCCTGTCGGTGGCCCAGCTGCGGCTGGCCGGCCGAGAGGAGAGCACCATCCTCCGCGGCGAGCTGGAGATCCTCAGCCTGGCCGGCACGCTCGGCGCCGATGGAGCCCATCTCCAGATCGCCATCGCCGACAGCAGCGGATCGGTGATCGGCGGCCATCTCTGCCTGGGATCTCTGGTGCGCACCAACCCCCTGAGGAGCCTGATCAACCCTCGGCTTCATCAGCTGGAGGCGGCGGCAACCGTCGTTCCACCTGCAGAAACACCAGCCAGGCCGCCGCGGCGCTGAGGCCACCGGTCCAGTCGCTGCGCAGCAGCTCCAGGATGGCCACCGTGCTGGCGCCGATGCGCAGGCCCCGCAGAGCAAAACGACCCAGTTTGTCCGGATTGATGGGCATTGGCTGGGGGAATGGCAAACGCGCTTCGCTGCTGGCGGGAAGCAGTGGAGGATGAGTGGCGCCAGGATTGAGCCACTGCACTGTGCCCATGTTGCTGCCCAGCCCCCTCTGCCCCTTCTGCCCCCTCACGGCCGCCAGGATCGCTGGACTTCAGGCCACGGTGCTGCTGCTGCTCACCCTGCTGTTCAAAGCCAGGATCCAGATCAAGGCCGCTTCTGCGCTGGGCTTGGTTCTGCTGGCCCTGCAGACGCTGGTGTTCCTGACGGCCACTGGCGCCCTCGGCCTGGCAGCCATCGGCGCTGGAGCCCTGGCCCTGAACCGTCGCCAGGCGCAGGCGGCGTGACGGCGGCGCTGCCCCCATGGCGGCCATTGCTGCGCGGGGCCCGCGAGAGGGAAGGACGATCTCCAGCGGCCCGCTGGCTGCAGCTCGCCACAGTGGCCGCGGATGGCACGCCACGGGTGCGCACCCTCGTGTTCCGCGGCTGGGCCGAGGCCTCCGTGCTGGACCTGCTCAGCGACGGACGCAGCGCCAAAGCGGCTGAGCTCCGGCAGCAACCGGCTGTCGAGCTGTGCTGGCTGCTGCCCAGAGCACGCTGTCAGTTCCGCCTGCGCGGCCAGCGGCTGGTCCTGCCCGCAGACGTCGAGCAGCAGCAGCGTCAACGGCATTGGCAGAGCCTGAAGCCCAGCGGCCGTGCCCTCTGGGGCTGGCCTGCACCGGGAGCAGCGCTGGCCGCCGCAGAGGAGTTTCCAACTGAACTCTCCGACGAGGTGCCGCTGCCTGAGCCGTTCGAGCTGCTGCGCATCGACCTGGAGCAGGTGGAGTTACTGGAGCTCAGGGATCACCCACACCAGCGCCGCCGTTGGTGCCGCTCCAACGAGTGGAGCGAGAAGCGTCTCAACCCCTGAGGGAGGGCCCTTCATCACCCCATCGATTCGATCAGCCCAGCCGCCGTGAAGCGTTGATGGGCAACAGGCGATGCTGCGCCCAGGTTCTGGTTCAACACCAAGAACCGATCACCAGGGCCAGGCGCTGAACAGCAGTTGCAACGCCGCGAATCCCGCCAGACAGGTGGCGGCCAGCAACGGGATGGTGTGCAGCACGGATGAAACCCTTCTGGCTCTCCGGTCTACTCAAGCTCCCCTGCCGATCCAGGCTCATTCAGTACAGGTGTGGAGAACAACAGACACATACGCAGATGAAGTTATGTTGTCGAACGCGCCTGGGTTCCTTGCTGGCCTGGGTACCGCTTCAGGAGACAAAGCGTCGATAGAGCCAGCGCACGAAACCACCCACCACCGGCACCGGCTCAAAGGTGGGGCCGACGAAGTCGAAATAGTCGCGATGCTCAACGATCATTCCGTTGGCAGCCAGGCGCAGGCGCGTGGCGCCGGGATAGATGAATTCGATGCCTTTGATCTTCAGGCCCATCGTCCATTCCACGAAGGCCGTCTCGCCACTGAGCGCCACGGCGCCGGGTTCAAGAAAGATATCGTCGCAGCGGCCCATCAGATCCTCCTGGGCTGCGATGTAGGCATCGATGCCGGATCGCTCCTGGGTGGGGTCCTGAAAATGGACCGCGTTGTCGTAGACAGCACGCCACTGCTCGGCCGTGGGTCCCGCAGCGCCGTAGGGCTTGGTGAACAGGGCCTTGAGGGTCTCCTCAGTGAGCGGCGGGGTCAGAACGGCGTTCATGGCAGCTCGGTGAAAGGACGGAGCGATCAAAGGCCTGACCGGTGAAGGGCAGACCAGTGGATCGACTGAGGTTGGCGGCTGGCTGGCTAGCTGGCTGGCAGGGGTTGAGCTCAGCGGCGGCCAGCGTTGGACGAGCCTGCACTGGACTGGGCATGCACCCTCACCGGGGCCGGTTCCGCGTAGCCGTGATCGCTGAACGCCGAGCTGGCAGTTTCCGCTTCATCACTGGCCAGCAGATCAGAGACGATTCCGGCATCGATCGAAAAACGACCGGGACCATTGAGCAGAATGGCCAGGCTGCCGCCGAGATAAAGCACCACCAGCTCAAGCAGATAGATGTTGAAGCCGCTGGTGAGGATGTGGTGGTAACCCGCCACGGCCATGGTTCCCACCAGGGCCAGAGCGCCGATCGGGGTCAGGAATCCCAGGATCACGAACCACGAGCCGAGGATTTCGGAAAGACCGGCCACATGGGCCATCACGCTCGGGAAGGGCATGTGCAGCGGCACCAGATAGGCGGCGGCAAAGCTCTCGGGGTTGGCCAGCTTCTCCTGGCCATGATGAATCATCATCGTGCCGATCGCCAGCCGCAAAATAAGTAGGCCGGTGTTGGTGAGGCGATCGTTTTTAAGAAAGTAACGGCTCAGGACGCTGGACATCGGATCAGAAATCGGTTCGGTGCAGGGGGAGAAAACAGTGGTGAAATCGCGTGAGCGCAGGCTGCGCTGCGGGATGTCAGTTCTGGGGGCTGGAGGGCTTGGAGAGGCTGTAGGCCCAGAGAGCGACGCTGGCGGTCATGAAGCCCAGAAACAGTTCCAGAAGAGTGAGGGTGCTCATGGCTTGAAAAGCGACGTGCATCCACTATGGCTCGCCAGATTAAGAAATGTGATGAACGTGCCGCCAGGGCGGGGAGCAGCTGGTCCCCAGTGGCCCTGACAGCCCCCCCCCGCCGGCATGGGTTTCTACGCTGGGCCCACCCTTTCGGATCGCTCCCGCCAGGCGGCTGCTCTGACCCCATGGCCGGCAAGCGCACCCTCAACAGCGTCAACCTCGAAAGCCTTGGGGCAGCGGTCCTCGCTGAGCTGCTGATGGAGGTGAGCGGCGGCAATGCCGTGATCCAGAGGCGCCTGCGCCTGGCCCTCGCCGCTGCTGAGGGGGCCAGCGAAGCGGCCCAGGAGGTGCGCAAGCGTCTGGCGGCCATCGCCCGTTCCGGCACCTATGTGGATGTGCGCAGGCGCAAGGCGCTGCTGGCTGAGCTCGACTCACAACTCCAGGCGATCAGCGGTCCGATCGCCGCCGCCGACCCACGCCTGGCCATGGACCTGCTGCTGCGCTTCCTGCAGCTGGGCGATGGGGTGCTCGATCGCTGCTCCGACAGCACCGGCAGCGTGATCGGGGTGTTCCGCCAGGCAGCGGCCAGCCTGGGCCCGATCGCCTCAGCCGCCCAGCTGGAGCCCGCCAGGCTGGCGGAGCAGGTCTGTGATCTGCTGGCCGACAACGGCTATGGCCAGTTCGATCAGCTGATTCCAGCGGTGGCCGAGGCCCTGGGCGAGCCGGGGCTGCGGCAGCTGGAGCAGGCCTGCCGTGAGCGCGGGGCCAGCGATGGCCATGTCGCCCTGCTGCAGATCGCCGAATGCCGCGGCGATGTGGACGCCTACCTGGCCCAGTTCAGCGCCAGCCAGCTCAGCTGGCCGAACACCGCTGCCGATGTGGCCAACCACCTGCTGGCGGCGGACCGCCCGGAGCAGGCCCTGGCCGTGCTGGATGGCGCCGCCAGGGGGGCAAGCACCTGGCACTCACCCGAGTGGGACCTCTCCCGCATCGCTGTGCTGGACGCCCTCGGCCGCGCTGAGGACGCCCAGCAGCTGCGCTGGCAGAGCTTCCGCAGCACCCTCTCGATTCCGCGGCTGCGCGATTACCTCCAGCGGCTCGAGGCCTTCACGGACGCCGAAGCCGAGGAGCGGGCCTTTCTGGTGGCGGAGGAGCACGCGATGCCCCTGCTGGCGCTGGAGTTCCTGGTGGCCTGGCCAGCCCTGCCCCGGGCTGAGCGCTTCGTGATCGAGCACTGGCAGGAGTGGGACGGTGAGGCCTTCGAGGTCTTGGGCCCCGCCGCCGAACGGTTGGGCGCCGACCATCCCCTGGCGGCGGTGGTGTTGCTGCGGGCGATGGTGGTGTTTGCGCTGTCGATGGGCCGGGCCAAGCGCTACCGCCATGCCGCCGAACACCTGCAGACCTGTGAGCAGCTCTCCGCCCGCATCGACCACTGGCAGGGGATCGAGAGCCAAGGCAGTTTCATGGGCCGCCTGCGGGAGGCCTTCGCAATGAAGTGGAGCTTCTGGCAGTTGATCGACCGGTCGATCTGAGGCCAGAAGCTCCCCCGGGCCATTCAGCCGATGATGGGCTGCACGCAGGCTGAGCGATTCGGCCCCAGTTCTCTCTCGGTACCCGCTGATGCAGGCTCCATCACTTCTGCGTGCGCCCCGGCGGCTGTCAGCGCTGCTGAGTCTGGCGCTCGGCGTTGCTGTGATCAGTCCGGGGCCGTGGTCAGTGGCCCCCGCTGCCGCCTCTGGGCCGCCGCCGTCGCCGCGGCTGGTGACCACGGCCAAGGTGTCGGCGGCGCTGCCGCAGCTCGATGCCCTGGCCACGCGCCTGCTGCAGCAGACAGGGGTGCCGGGCCTGGCGATCGCGGTGGTTCACGACGACCGGGTGGTGTTCCTCAAGGGCTATGGGCTGCGGCAGGTGGGCACGGCCGAGCCGGTGAATGCCGACACGATCTTTCAGTTGGCCTCGCTTTCGAAACCGATCGCCAGCACGGTGGTGGCCGCCCTGGTGGGCGATGGGCGCGTGCGCTGGGACGATCCAGTGATCGGCGATCTTCCCGGCTTTCGCCTCGGCCCGCCCGCCATCGCCGAGGAGGTGACCCTGCGGGATCTGCTTTCGCATCGCAGCGGCCTGCCCGACCATGCCGGCGATCTGCTGGAGGACATCGGCTTCGATCGCGCCACCATCTTTCAGCGCCTGGGGGAGCTGCCGCTGGGGAACCGCTTCCGGGCCGTCTTCAACTACACCAACTTCGGCTTCAGCGCCGGCGCCATCGCGGCAGCCAACGCCAGCGGCCAGGGCTGGGAGGAACTCTCCAGGGAACGGCTCTATCGCCCGCTGGGCATGGAGCGCACCAGCTCCAGCCAGGCCGATCTGCTGGCGGCCTCCAACCGCGCCGTCCTGCATGTGCGCGAGGGCTCCGAGGGAGCAGCCAGCCGCCGCTGGCTGGCGCGCCACAGGCGCGACCCTGAGGCCCAGTCGCCCGCCGGTGGGGTGAGCTCCACAGCCCGCGATCTCTCCCAGTGGCTGCGGCTGCAGCTGGCGGGGGGGCGCCTGGGACCGGTGGCGGTCGGCCGGCAGATCGTGGCCGCAGACGCCCTGGCCGACACCCATCGCCCCTTGATCACCAGCTCACCGGCGGCCAATCCAAGCGTGACCCGCAGCGGCTTCTACGGGCTGGGCTGGAACGTGAGCAGCACCGACCAGGGCGCCGTGCAGCTCAGTCATTCGGGTGCCTTCGCACTCGGTGCCGCCACGGCGGTGTTCCTGCTGCCGGGGGAGTCGCTGGGCATCGTGGTGCTCAGCAACGGCGAGCCGATCGGGGTGCCTGAAACGGTGGCGCTGAGCTTTCTCGACCTGGCCCGCTTCGGCACAGTGGAGATCGATTACCTCAAGGCCCTGGGGGGAGTCTTTGCCCAGGTCACCGCGCAGGAATATCCGCGGGTGCCCCAGCCACCGGCGATTCCCGCCCCGGCGCGGCCGCTGGGGGTCTACAGCGGCACCTACAGCAACGCCTACGTGGGAGTGATCGCCGTGAAACCTGAGGGCAACGGCCTGGTGCTGGAACTGGGCCCCGAGCGCAGGCCCTACCCCCTCACCCACATCAGCGGCGACACCTTCCGCTATCAGCCCAGCGGCGAAAACGCGGTCGGCCCCAGCGCGGTGGCCTTCAGCGTCGGCAGCGATGGCCCCGCCAGCCGCGTCCAGATCGACATCTTCAACACCGACGGCCAGGGCGTCTTCCAGCGCCAGGCCTCCAGCACCACCCCATGAACGAGAACCCCGAGCCCAGCACGATCCAGCCCCAACCGCGCCGGATCCTGATCACCGGAGCCAGCTCCGGCATCGGCCAGCAGGCGGCCCTGCTGCTGAGGCGTGCCGGCCACCGGCTCTGCCTGCCCTGCCGTGATCAGGCCCGCGCGGATGCCACCCGCCAGGCCCTGCTGAAGGTCAACGTCACAGGCGGCGATGGCAACAGCGATGACGACGGCGATCTGAGCACCCCCCTCTGCGATCTGGCCGATCTCGAGAGCATCGAGCGCTGCACCGAGGTGCTGCTGGCCGCCGCTGAGCCGATCGATGGCCTGGTGCTCAATGCCGGCCTGCAGGACAGCGGCGCCAGCGAGCCGCGGCGCTCGGCCCAGGGCCACGAGCTCACCATCGCCGTGAACCATCTGGGCCACCAGGCCCTGGCGATGCGGCTGCTGCCGTTGCTGGAGCGCAGCGAGACCCCGCGGCTGGTGATCACCGCCTCCGAGGTGCACGATCCCAGCTCGTCCGGGGGCCGCGTGGGCCAACCCGCTGGTCTGGGCGACCTGGCGGGCCTCAGGGCCGGCGCGGGCTTCTCGATGGTGGATGGCCAGACGCCCTTCAGCGCCGACAAGGCCTACAAGGACAGCAAGCTCTGCAATCTGCTCTTCGCCCGTGAACTGGAGCGGCAACGGCGCGGGAGCGGCAGGGCGATGCCGGTGCTGGCCTGGAGCCCGGGCCTGGTGATTCCCCGCAACAGCGGCGGCTTCTTCCGCTACAGCCGCCAGCACAACGAATGGGGCCAGCGGCTGTTCGCCCTGGTGGCCCGCGACCTGCTGCGCCTCACCGCCAGCCCCGAGCGGGCCGGGGCACTGCTGGCCGAGCTGGCCACCGCCCCCGCCTACGCCGCCCCTGGCTTCAGCTATCACGTCAACCGTGTGCTCGCTCCAGGCCGCCTGCGCTTCGAGCTCACCGAGCCCAGCCCCGAAGCCCGGAACGACGCCCTGGCGGCAGAGCTCTGGACGGTCAGCGCGCAGCTGTTGGGGCTCTAGGAGTTTGTTGCCAATAGAGCATCGAGCCTCTGAGCACGGCGAATCCTGGCCGCGCTGAACCACTTCATCGCTTCTGAGGCTCTGGTGTTCTGCTGAGCATGCCCATCGATGGGCCTGAATCAGCCCCGGCCACA
>NZ_JAHLYS010000020.1 GCF_025128055.1 Synechococcus sp. CS-1329
AGGCAACCAGGGGCGGAAGGTCTTGGGCTTGCTCATGGCCCATGATCTCGTCCAGAACCATTGCTGTCACTTGATTCTGGGCAGATACACAGCCGTCTGCGGAGAAGGTGCTCCGAGATCTATGCGCAACAGCCTCCTAGGCAGGCCTGGTGAGTTCGGCCACGGCCTCCACCAGCCTCTCCAGCTCCGCCTCCGTGGTGGTGATGTGGGTGCAGGCCCTGAGGCAGTGGGGATCGTCGAGGGTGCGCAGCCAGATGGCCCGCTCCCCCAGCTGACGCACCAGCTCCCCGGGAGAGGTGCCCTCCACCACAACGCTCACCAGTCCCGCCGGCGGCGGCACCTCCAGCAGGGGGTGCACGCCGGGCAGTTGCCCCAGGCTCTGCCAGAGCTGCTGGCTGCGCTTCTGAATCAGCTCCAGCCGCTCCGCCGCCGGGGCCACCGCCTCCAGCAATTCCAGCGAACGGCGCAGGCCGGCCAGCAGGGGAACGCAGGAGGTGGCCACCTCAAAGCGCCGGGCATCCCTGTGCCAGGCACTGCCGCCATCATTCTCCTGGGCCAGGCTGCGCCAGCCGCCCATGGTGGGCTGTGCCTCAGCCAGCAGCCGCTCCGAGAGCGCCACTCCGCCCAACCCCTCGGGGCCGCAGCACCACTTGTGGCCGGTGAAGGCATAGATGTCGGCCACGGCCGCCGCACCAGCCCCACTGGCTTCCGCCTCGGGCGAGGACAGCGGCAGGCTCCCCACCGACTGGGCCGCATCCACCAGCAACCAGGGCCGGCGCGGGTGCTGCTCCAGCCGCTGGGCCACGGCCGTGATCGGCATCAACTGGCCGGTGTTCCAGAGCAGGTGCGAGAGCACCACCAGGCGGGTGCGGGGCGTGAGGCTGGCCTCGAGGGCCTCCAGCACCGAGGTGCTGGTGCTGGTCAGGTCGCCCCGCAGCTCCTTCACCGCCAGGGTGGAGATCGTGAGCCCCTCACGGCGGGAGAGTTCACGGCAGGCGGCCACCACGCCCGGATGCTCGCAATCGCTGATCAGCAGCTCATCGCCCGCCTGCCAGGGCAGGCCCCACAGGGGCAGCACGCAGCCACTGGTGACGTTCTCGGTGAGGGCCAGGCGCTCCGGCGGCACTCCGCAGAGGGCGGCCAGGGCTCCGCGCAGGCCGCCCACCTCCTGCTCCAGCCACGGCCAGATGTCGGCGGTGAAGGGCCCCAGCTCCTGGATCGTCCCCCAGCTGGCGTTGATCGCCGCCAGCGATGGACTGGGCAGCGGCCCCTGGCCGCCGTAGTTGAAGTAGGTCTTGTGGGCCAGAGCCGGCATCAGCTGCCGCAGTTGCTCTGGGCTGATAGAGCCGATGCTGGAGCCAGGGTCTCTCGTCAAGGCGAACGATCGACAGGGTTCAGAAGCATGGCAGTGCTCCCGCTCCGTAGGGGCAGGCCTCAGGCCCTGTTCAAAACCGAAGGGGCCTGCTGATCAAGTGCCTGGATGCCCATCCAGGGATGATGACGCGGCTGAAGGGGCTCGATTTCAGAGCACCTGACCGACCATCACCGCAGCAAGAGCTGAGAAGAGGGTGATGCCGAGGGCCGTGAGGGGGTTCTGTCCCTGGGCCACAGCGAAGCTGGTGACGACACCGGCTCCGAGGCAGGCGACGACGATCTGGGTGGCGGTGGAGGGACGATCCAAGGCGGACATCACGACTGAGCAGCAACGTAGGGACCCTTTTTGCAGGCACCAGCAGGGATCAGGGGTTTCGTTACCGGGGGTTGGGCTTCGTTACAGGGCGACATTGTCCTGGCTTTGCGGCCCAACCAGGTTCGCTGACCAAAGCAGGCGCACTCCGACCTGAAAGCCATGATCCGAGAAGACAGAGTTGCCCGTTAGCCCATGGAGATCAATCACCCCAACCGCAAGCCGCTCACGGCCGAGGAGCTCGTGCTTTTGGAGGAGTTCCGCCAGAAGTTGAAGGCGCGGGTGCTCAGCGTGGGCCTCACCAGCGACGATGTCCGTCAGATCATCGAAGGTCTGCGCCGGCATCCCAACGCCAGTCTCGAAGTGATCCAGGCGGTGCTGGAGGACGCTCGTGCCCTGGTCCCTGGGCGGCGCCTGGTCACCTTCGACTGGGAATGAGGCCAGAGCCAGTGATGTCAGGGGCGATACACCTGGCGTTGGCAGACCCTCGAGGTCGTGGGAGGGTGCGCTGAACAGGACATAGACAGCCGGCATGGCCATGGACCACGACCAGGAGCTTCAGCTGCTCGACGCCTGGTGGCGTGCCGCCAACTACCTGGCGGTGGGGATGATCTATCTGCGCGAGAACCCGCTGCTGGCCGAGCCCCTCCGGGCCGAGCACATCAAGGCCCGCCTGTTGGGGCACTGGGGCTCCAGCCCCGGTCAGGCCTTCATCTGGGCCCACGCCAATCGGGTGATTCGCCACCACGATCTGGAGATGATCTACCTCTCCGGGCCAGGCCATGGGGCCCCCGGCGTGCTGGCTCCCACCTACCTCGATGGCAGCTACAGCGAGGTCTATCCCGATAAGTCGCAGGACGGCGGTGGGATGCAGCGCTTCTTCAAGCAGTTCTCCTTCCCTGGCCATATCGGCTCCCATTGCACCCCGGAAACCCCGGGCTCGATCCATGAGGGGGGTGAACTGGGCTACGTGCTCTCCCACGCCTGCGGCGCCGTTTTCGATAACCCCGATCTGATCGCCCTGGCCTGCGTGGGGGATGGTGAGGCCGAAACCGGCCCCCTGGCCACGTCCTGGCACATCAACAAGTTCCTCAACCCCATCAGCGACGGGGCGGTGCTGCCGGTGCTGCACCTCAACGGCTACAAGATCGCCAACCCCACCCTGCTGGCCCGCATTCCCCGCCAGGAGCTGGTGAGCCTGATGCGTGGCTACGGCTGGGATCCGATCCTGGTGGAGGGCAGCGAACCCGCGGCCATGCACGAGGCGATGGCCGCCGCCATGGATCAGGCCATCGCCACCATCCAGCGGGTGCGCCACGACTGCCGTCAGAGCGGTGAGGCCGTGCGGCCCGCCTGGCCGATGATCGTGCTGCGCTCCCCCAAGGGCTGGACCGGCCCCAAGGAGCTCAACGGCAAGAAGCTGGAAGGCTTCTGGCGGGCCCACCAGGTGCCCCTGCCGGCACCGAACAAGGATCCCGAGCAACTCAAGATGCTCGAAGACTGGCTGCGCAGCTACCGGCCCCAGGAGCTCTTCGACGCCGAGGGCACCCTCCGGCCTGAACTCCAGGCCCTCTCCCCGAAGGGGCTGCGGCGGATGGGCTCCAGCCCCCACGCCAATGGCGGCCGGCTGCGCCGCAACCTCAGGCTGGCGCCGATCGAGGCCCATGCCGTGCATGTCGAGCGACCCGGGCAGAGTGAGCACGAGAACACCGCACCGCTGGGGGCGCTGCTGCGCGACACGATCGTGCGCAACCCCGACTCCCTGCGGGTGTTCGGCCCCGATGAAACCGCCTCCAACCGGCTGCAGGCCATCTATGAGGTGAGCAAGAAGGTGTGGATGGAGGAGTTCCTCCCCGAAGACCTCAACGGCAGTGAACTGGCCCGAGAGGGCCGGGTGGTGGAGATGCTCTCCGAGCACACCCTGGTGGGAATGATGGAGGGCTACCTGCTCACCGGCCGCTACGGCTTCTTCCACACCTACGAAGCCTTTGCCCACGTGATCGCTTCGATGTTCAACCAGCACGCCAAGTGGCTGGAATCCTGCAATCTGCATGCCAGCTGGCGGGCACCGATCGGTGCCTGGAACTGCCTGATCTCCTCCACTGTCTGGCGGCAGGACCACAACGGCTTCACCCACCAGGACCCCGGCTTCATCGATCTGGCCGGCAACAAGAGCGGCGATGTGGTGCGGGTTTACCTGCCGGCCGACGCCAACTGCCTGCTGGCGGTGGCCGAGGAGGCGCTGGTGGAAACCAACGTCTGCAACATCATCGTTTCAGACAAGCAGAAGCACCTTCAGTACCTCACCCTGGAGGAGGCCCGCCGCCACGTGGCCAAGGGCATCGGCCTCTGGGGCTGGGCCAGCAACGACGACCGCGGCGATGAACCCGATGAGCCCGATGTGGTGATGGCCTGCGCCGGTGACATCCCCACCAAGGAGGTGCTGGCGGCGGTGGAGATCCTGCATCGCGAGGTGCCGAAGCTGCGCATCCGTGTGCTCAATGTGGTGAAACTGTTTGCCCTCACCCAGCCCAGCGAGCACCCCCACGGCCTCTCGGATCGCGATTTCGACAGCCTGTTCACCACCGACAAGCCAGTGATCTTCAACTTCCACGGCTACCCCTGGCTGATTCACCGGCTCACCTACCGCCGCACCAACCATCCCAACATCCACGTGCGCGGCTACAAGGAGAAGGGCAACATCAACACGCCGCTGGAGCTGGCGATGAACAATCAGATCGACCGCTTCAACCTGGTGATTGATGTGATCGATCGGGTGCCGGGCCTCGGCTCCCGCGCCGCCCACGTGAAGGAGCGGATGAAGGAAGCGATCCTCGGCCACCGCCTCTACGCCCACACCCACGGGATGGATTCCCCTGATGTGACCGGCTGGCGCTGGACGCCGCCCACCCCCCTCTAGCCGTGGACGCCCTGGCTTCCGCTGCCCCTGCCGGGGGGGCGGCGCTGGTGCTGAACGCGGGTAGCTCCAGCCTCAAGGCTGGGCTGTTCGCCGCCGATGGCCGCTGCCTGTGGCGGGAGCAGCGCCGCTGGCACCCTTCCTCCGGTGCCATGGAGGAGGTGCTCGGCAGCTGGCTTCCCGCTGCCCTGGCGGCGTGGGATGGGGAGCCGCTGCTGGCGGCCCATCGGGTGGTCCATGGCGGCGAGCACTTCACCGCGCCCACCCCGTTGAACCCTGCGGTGCTGGAGGTGCTGGAGGATCTGATCCAGCTGGCACCCCTGCACAACGGCCCGGCCCTGGCGGTGATGCGCTGGTTGGCCCAGTGGCGGCCCCAGCTGCCCCAGTGGGCCTGCTTTGACACGGCCTTTCACAGCACCCTGCCGCTGGAAGCCCGCACCTATGCCCTGCCGGCGGCCTGGCGGCAGCTGGGTCTACGCCGTTTCGGCTTTCACGGCCTCAACCATGAACATGTCAGTGACACCATCAGCCGCCAGTGGCGCTCCGGGGCCAAGGCCCCCAGCGGACCCCTGCGGTTGATCAGCTGCCACCTGGGGGCCGGCTGCTCCCTCTGCGCCATCCGCGAGGGCCGCAGTGTGGCCACCACCATGGGCTACACCCCATTGGAGGGGCTGGTGATGGCCACCCGCAGCGGCTCGATCGATCCGGGTCTGCTGCTGCGGCTGCTGCGCCAGGGGCTGACGCCCGAGCAGCTGGAGCGGGGGCTGCAGGGGGAGAGTGGTCTGCTGGGGCTCTCCGCTGGCCTCAGCTCCGACATGCGTCAGCTGCGCCAGGCCGCCGCCGCTGGCCACGACGGTGCACAGCTGGCCATCGCCGTGTTTCGCCACAGTCTGCTGGAGGGCATCGGCGCGATGGCGGCCAACCTGGGGGGGGTGGATGTGATCGCCCTCAGCGGCGGCATCGGCGAGCACGACGATGAACTGCTGGCTGATCTGAAGGCCTCCCTAGGCTGGCTCGGCCGTGTGGAGCTGGTGCGCGTTCCCGCCGATGAGGAGGGCCTGATCGCCCGCCGGTGCCTCAGCGCAGCAGGCGGGAGGCCGGCCGAGCCCGACCGCTGCTCGCCCACTGCTTGAGGGCCTCGAGCTGCTCGCGGGCCGTGCGCGAGAGGGGCACCAGATCACTGGCGGCGGCGATCAGATCCGCCTCGCCGAACTCCCGGTGCTGCGCAAAGGCCAGGTGCATCGCCTCCACCACCGTCTGCTCCAGTTCGGCGCCGGAGAATCCCGCCGTGCGGTCCACCACCACCTCCAGGGGAATGCTGTGGTTCGGTCGGCGGCGGCGCAGTTGCAGGTCGAGAATCGTGCGCCGCTCGGCGGCATCGGGCAGATCCAGCAGGAAGATCTCATCAAAGCGGCCCTTGCGCATCAGCTCTGGCGGCAGGCTCTCCACCCCGTTGGCGGTGGCCACCACGAACACCGCCGAGCGCTTCTCCGCCATCCAGGTGAGCAGGCTGGCCAGCACCCGCTGACTGGTGCCGCCGTCGCTGCGGCTGTCGCCGCCGAAGCCCTTGTCGATCTCGTCGATCCAGAGCACGCAGGGGGCCATGGCCTCGGCGCGGCGGATCATGTCGCGGGTGCGGGCCTCACTGGCGCCCACCAGGCCGGCGAACAGCCGCCCCACATCCAGGCGCAGCAACGGCATGGCCCAGCTGTGGGCGATCGCCTTGGCGGTGAGGGATTTGCCCGTGCCCTGGGGGCCCACCAGCAGCACGCCCCGCGGCAGGGGCAGGCCATAGGCGGCTGCTTCGTCGCTGAAGGCCAGCCGCCGCTGCTCCAGCCAGTGCTTGAGCGCCTCGAGCCCGCCGATGTCGGCAGGGCTGGCCTCGGTGGGGCAGTACTCCAGCAGCTCGCTGCGGGCGATGGCCTGGCGCTTCTCCTCCAGCACCTCCGCCAGATCAGGCTCCCCCAGCTGGCCGCGTTGGGCCAGGGCCCGCGCGGCCACCTGGCGGATGCGCTGTTCACTCAGGCCGCTGCAGCAGTGGCTGAGCTGCTCCAGCACTGCGGCGCTGAGGGGATGGCCGCAGGCCTGGCCGATGCTCTCCAGCAGGGAGCTGATCTCAGCGGCATTGGGCAGGGGCAGATCAAGGATGGTGAGGCACTCCTCCAGCTCCCGCGGCACCTGCCATTCCGGCGCGGTGATCACCAGGGTGCGCGGTTTCTGGCGCAGGCTGGTGGCCAGATTGCGCAGCCGGCGACCGATGCCGGGATCGTCGCAGTAGCGGTGGAAATCGAGCAGCAGCAGAATCACCGCCTGATCCGGTGGCAGGCTCTCGATCGCCTCCAGAGCTCCCATCGGATTGCGTTTGGCCTCACCCTCGCGGTTCGGCAGCCCTTGGAGCCCCTCCACGAAATCCCAGCGCAGCAGGGTGCGCTGACCCAGACGCTGGGCGGCCCGCCTGAGCAGGGTGGCGATGCGTTCCTCCTCGGGGCTGCGGATCCAGAGGATCGGTGCCCGGGCCCGGATCAGCAGATCCAGCTGGTCGGCCCACTCCTCGCTCATCGCCACTGGCGCAGGGCCGACCAACGGGGATCGATGGGCGCATCGCCGGATGGGTCTGAGTGGACCGCGGCGGCGGATGCGGAGCCGGTCTCCGCTGGATCCGGCAGGGCTGGTCCGGGGCAGTCGGCGCCGCAATGGTTCTGCAGCGGCAGCTGCAGGCTGAGTTGCTCGAACAGCCAGCGGGCCGGATCGAAATGGCCGCGGGGGTCGAGGCTCTCGATCAGATCGCTGTCGGGGTCGTCAGTGAGCTGATCGGCCTCGCCCAGCCAGAGCCGCTCGGAGCCGCGGAAGTGCAGGAGGTGGTTGTAGTGGCTCAGGCAGCGGTCGCAGCAGAGGCTGACGATGGTTTCGGCCTCCCCTTCCACCTCCAGCACCGGCTCACCGTGCTGGGCGCTCAGCCAGCCGCGCACCGGCGTGAGGCTCTCGAGGTCCTCCAGCTGCTGGTCCACGGCCCACAGCCGTGGCTCCGGCTGCACGCGCAACTCCTGCAGGGGCACGGGCCGCAGCAGGGATGGTTCGGGCAACGGCGTGGGACGCCGCGTCATCACTTCTTGCCCTTGGGCTCGAAGGGCAGACGCTCCATCCCGCCGCCGCTGGCGGCCACCGCCACCGTCTGCTGACTGAGTTGCTGATCGAGGATGTTCTGCAGGTTCTCGGGCAGGGCCTCGCGGCTGAGCAGGAAGGTCTGCAGGGCCTGGAAGATGTTGGCCACCACCATGTAGAGCAGTACCCCGGCCGGCAGCGGGAAGAACAGGAACATGCCGGTGATCATCACGGGGGTGATCTTGTTGGCCGTCGACTGCTGCGGGTTCGGCGGCATCCCGGCTCCCGAGAGGATCTGGGAGATGAACAGGCTGGCGCCGAAGGCACCCACCAGGATGGCGATGTCCCAGTTGACCGCCCCATCGGTGTAGAAGCCCACCTGGCCGAGGGCCTTGATGAACAGGAAGCCGCTGCGGGCCGCCAGGCCGGGCACCGTGCCCTCCACCGTGGCATCACCGACACCGATCGCCTCGATCAGCCCGGACTCGCTGACGCGCACCACCTCCTCGCCCTTGCTCACTTGCCAGACCGGCTTGAACTTGGAGCCGTTCTCTACACCTTCCAGCACACTGCTGAAGGGCTGACCGTCCTTGGTGTGCAGGTTCACCTGGGCTGAGTCGCCGATGCCGAGCTTGGTGCCGGCCTCCAGGCTGGCGACCACGGGCACATGGCTGGTTTCGGTGATGAAGATCGAGTGGCTGCCGCTGTTGAAGGGCTTGATCTCCACCGCAGCGATCTGATCCGATGGCAACACCTTGAGGTTGAGGGTGTAGGGCACATCGGCGAAGGGTGAGCCGCGCAGCGTGGCGAACAGGGCGAAGAGGATCGGCATCTGCACCAGCAGCGGCAGACAGCCGGCCAGGGGGCTGCCGAACTCCTTCATCAGCTTGCCCAGTTCCTCCTGCTGTTTCTGGGGATTGCTGGCGTAGCGGCTCTTGATCTCCGCCTGACGCTTCTGCATCACGGGCTGGGCGATGCGCATGCGCCGGGCGCTGCGGATCGAGCCTGCGCTCAGGGGGAAGAGGGCCAGCCGGATCACCACGGTGAGGGCGATGATCGCCAGCCCGTAACTCGGCACCAGCCCATAAAAGAAATCGAGGATGGGCAGCAGCAGGTTGTCGGAGATGTAGCCGATCACAGCGGAGAGGCGGCGGAAGGGGGAGGGTTTGGCCCAGTGTGCCCGAGCAGCCGATCGGACTGCTGCCGATGCGGGCAAATCCCATCGGGATGGGTCGCTCGGGAGGCCTGGGCCAGGGGGTCAGGCACTGGCGGCCTGAGGGTCGGCGAATCCCTTGATGTCGGCTGAGGGCCTGGAGCCACCGCGACGGGCCATCTGTTCAAGGATGTAGGCCTCGGTTTCACGGAAACGGGGCATGGAGCGCATTTCGAGCTTGGCCCCATCGCTGAGCACCAGCACCATGTCGCCCCAGGCGCCGAAGCCGCGGGGCACCGAGCGCACTTCCCGCACCTGGCTGTAGACCACCTGGGTCCGGTCGCGGCCCAGCCAGCCACCGCTGACGGAAATCCGTCGGCTGGTGATGCGGAACCGCAGCCACAGGGCCCGCACGATGGCCCCGACCGCGAAGGGTATGCCGATAAGCGTGAGCCCGAACAGCAGGTTGAACAGCAGGTCACCACGGGCTGGTCCCCCCTCGTAGAAGGTGGTTTCGGTTATCTCAACGGTCATGAGCTCAGGCCTGCCTTGCGCAACAGCTCGGAACATTCTCCCAGCAAGGCCTCGGGGCTGGCTTCAACGCAGCCCGGCTTGAGGCTGAGCAGCAGCCAGAGGCCGTGGGCATCGGCGGGCCACTGACCACAGCGTTCACTCAGCCAGCTGTGCAGCAGGCGTCTGAGCCGGTTGCGTCGCACCGAGCGTTTGCTCACCTTGGTGCTCACCACCACGGCGCAGCGGCAGCCCTGCAGTGGGGCCTGGCCCAGAGGCGCCCGCAAGAGTGTGGGATCACCCACCACGGAACGCAGCACCAGGTAGGTGCCATGAAAACGGCGGCCTTTGCGATACAGGTGATCAAAGGCCTTGTCGCCCCGCAGACGCAGATCCCGGGGCAGGGCCATGGGGCGAGGGGACTCTCTTCAGGCTTCAGACAGCCAGGCGAGCACGGCCGCGGCGGCGGCGGGTGCGGATCACGCGGCGTCCGGTGTGGGAGCGCATCCGCACGCGGAACCCCGACACCCGCTTGCGCTTGCGGCTCGTTCCTTCCAGGGTGCGCTTGGTCATGGGGCGTCTCGGCGTCGGGCCTGTTGTCGATTGGTCAACTTAACAGCCAGGGGTCAATCAATCCCGGGATCGATCTGGATCAGCCAGCTGCCCAGATAACCGCCGAAGGGCACATCGCCCGGCGCCTGGGCCAGGGCGTTGAACTGGTACATGCCGATGTTGAACGGGTTGAAGAGCGACATGTAGACGCCAATGGTGCCATCTACCGGCACGGGCCGCTCCGGGAAGATCTCGATCGACTTGCCATTGGCATTCACCTCGATAACGGCAGGAATCGTTTCCTTGCAGCGGGTTCGGGAGAGCATGCCGCCTTCCTTCATCACGCAGAGCTTGACATCTTTGGGGTCAATCTTAGCGTCGAAGTTATCAGGAACAGAAATGGTGAGCTTGAGCATGGCTGTCTTGCGATCCTTCGGCCTCAGGATCAGGTAGTAGTCCGACCGCTTCAGACGTGAAGTGTCGGTCATGAAGAAGTAGAGCCGCCGGTAGTCCTTGTTGTTGTCCCAGCGGAACTCCAGCAGACCAGGGGTGCCCTGGGCGAGGCTGGTGGCCGGAGCGATGCCGGCGCCCGCTCCCGCCAGCACGGCCCCCAGGCCCACGCCCGCGGCAGCCATCAGCAGGCCGGCCCGCTTCGGCCAGGTGGCCGCCAGTCGGCGCAGCCGTTGTTGCAGGGTCGGGAGGGTCATGGAAAAGGGAGCAGGTCTGGCCAGCGCGGGGCGGGCCCGGGTGTGAACTGGATTCTCGGCCCGCGCCAGCGGGGGCAGCCCCGTGGGGGTGCAGCGGTGCAGCTGTCAGTTGTGACCGGATCTGTCCGGCCGCAGCCGGGCTGCCTGCCTCAGGTAGGGGTGCAGCGGCACCCGGGTGGGCTCCATCCAGGCGTGGGCCAGCACGCGGATGCAGCGGGGCAGGTCCCCTGCCACGGCCATCTGCTGACAATCCAGCAGGGCCACACCGTCCCAGCCCGGCTGCCGCCGGGCGACGGCCGCCGGGAAGCCGGCATCGAGATCGGCGGTGACCGAGAAGGTCACCGACAGCACCCGGGAGCCATTCAGGCCGTTGGCGCTGATCAGGCTGTCGAGCAGCTCGCTCACCGCCTCCTCGATGGCGGCTGCGGTGTTGGCGTTGGCAGTGGTGGCGCCCCGCAGGGCCCGCAGCTCCCGGGCCTCGCTCATGGCCGCCAGAGCCACAGCGGTTGACCGCACCAGGCCAGCTCCAGGCTGAGGGCCTGCTGCAGGCCCCTCAGCATGTTGCGGCCGGGGATCAGGCCGCCCAGTCGCTTCTGGGGCTTGCCGAAGAGCACCGGCCGGGTCTTCTCCTCATCCAGACCGGCCAGCCGTGCCGCCAGCCGCCGGGCGTGCTCCTCATCGCCGAGTTCATCGATCAGGCCCAGCTCCCTGGCCTGGGCACCGCTGAACACCCGCCCGTCGGCGAAGGCACGCACGGTGCTGTCGCTGAGTCCGCGGCCTGTGGCCACCGCGTCGACGAACTGGCCGTAGCTGGAGTCGATCAGACCCTGCAGCAGCTCCCGTTCATCGGCGGTCAGCGCCCGGTCCGGCGAGAGGATGTCCTTGTAGAGGCCGCTCTTGACGGTTTCGAAGCTGATGCCGATGCGCTCCAGCAGCTTCGAAATATTGTTGCCGCGCAGGATCACACCGATCGAGCCGGTGATCGTGCCGGGGTTGGCCACGATTTTCTCGGCGGCCACCCCCACATACACGCCTCCGGAGGCGGAGATGTTGCCGAAGCTGGCCACCACGCGACAGCCCTTGCTGCGCAGGCGGCCGATGGCCGCATGGATCTCCTGGCTGTCGCCCACGGTGCCGCCGGGGCTGTCGATGCGCAGCAGCAGGGCCGGGAATTCCCTCTCCTCAACTTGGCGTAGGGCTTTGACCACGCGCTCCCGGGTGGGGCCGGAGATCGCCCCCTCGATCACGATCCTCGCCATGCTCTTTCGGGACTTGCGGCGCCAGGGCCAGGGCATGCGATGCAGCTCGGAGTCGCTGGATCTTAAAAAGGTCACCGCCGATCGCTTCGATGACCCCTCCGCTGCGTTGGCTGTTGATGCTGCTGCCCTTTGCCCTCTGGGGCACGGCGATGGCGGCGATGAAACCCCTGCTGGAGACGGCCGGGCCGCTCACGGTCGCCTGGATGCGGCTGCTGCCGGCGGCTTTGCTGCTGCTGCTGGTGGCCAAGCTGCAGGGGCGTTCGCTGGCGGTGGCGGTCTCCGATCGTCCCTGGCTGCTGGCCTTCGCCCTGGTGGACGGCACCCTGTTCCAGGGCCTGCTGGCCCGGGGCCTGGAGAGCACCGGCGCCGGTCTGGGCTCGGTGCTGATCGATTCCCAGCCCCTGCTGGTGGCCCTGCTGGCCCGCAGCCTCTTCGGTGAGGCGATCAATCCGGTGGGCTGGTCGGGCCTGCTGCTGGGCCTGGCCGGCATCGCCTGCCTGGGGCTGCCGGCGCCGCTGCTGCGGCACTGGTGGCTGGATGGACCGGAGGCCCAGGGCTTGCATCCCTGGAGCCATGGCGAGACCTGGATGCTGGCGGCGGCGGTGGCGATGGCGGTGGGCACCGTGCTCTGCCGCTACGCCAGCCGCGGCAGCGACCCGGTGGCCGTCACCGGCTGGCACATGCTGATCGGTGGGGTGCCCCTGTTGATCGGTTCACTAGGTGTCAACCACTTCGATGCGGCGGCGGCCCCCTTCTGGCCAGCCTGGAGCGCCCTGGAGTGGGGTCTGATGGCCTACGCCAGCGTGCTGGGCAGTGCCCTGGCCTACGGACTGTTCTTCTGGTTCGCCAGCCGCGGTGATCTCACCGGCTTCACCGCCCTCACCTTTCTCACGCCCGTGTTCGCCCTGCTCTGCGGCCTGCTGCTGCTGGAGGAGCGCCTGCTGCCGCTGCAGTGGTTCGGCTCGGCGCTGGCCCTGGTTTCGGTGCTGCTGATCAACCAGCGCCAGCGGCTCTGGCGCCCGGCCCTGGCCGATCCACCGGCCCTGTTGCCGTGACGGCTTCCTGGCGCCTGCTGGTGGTGAGCACGCCGGTGGGAGCACTCGGCTCCGGCGCTGGCGGCGGCGTGGAGATCACCCTCGAGGGGCTGGTGGCTGGTCTGATCGGTCGCGGCCACCGCCTCACGGTGCTGGCTGCCGAGGGCTCGCGGCTCTCGGCGGCCTGCGCCGCCGCGCGGCTCTGGACGGTGGCCGGCGTCGATCAGCCCAGCTGGCAGCACCAGCCCCGTGACGCTCCCGTTCAGATCCCCGCTGCCGGGTTGCTGCCGGCCCTCTGGCGCCAGGTGCAGGGCCGTCAGGGCGAGTTCGATGCGGTGCTGAATCTCGCCTACGACTGGCTGCCCTTCTGGCTCACTCCTCTGCTGTCCACGCCGCTGTTTCACCTGGTGAGCATGGGCTCGGTGGCGGCGGTGATGGATGAGGTGATCGAGGAGGTGGCCCGCAGCGACCAGCGTCGGCTGGCCTTTCACACCAGGGCCCAGGCCGGTGATTTTCACCTGCCCGCCCCGCCGCTGGTGGTGGGCAATGGCTTCGACCTCTCGGCTTACAGCTTTCAGGAGCGGCCGGATCCTGAGCCCCTGCTGGGCTGGGCTGGTCGCATCGCCCCGGAGAAGGGCCTGGAGGACGCAGCGGCAGTGGCGGCAAGCCTGGGGGAGCGACTGCTGGTCTGGGGGGTGCGGGAGGACCCCGCCTACGCGGCGGCTGTGGAGGCTTCGGTGCCGCCCGGCACCATCGACTGGCGCGGCTTTCTGCCCACCCAGGCGCTGCAGGCGGAGCTGGGCCGCTGTCGCCTGCTGCTGAACACGCCCAAGTGGAATGAAGCCTTCGGCAACGTGGTGGTGGAGGCGATGGCCTGCGGCGTGCCTGTGGTGGCCTACGCCCGGGGCGGTCCCGGGGAGTTGATCGTGCCGCGGGTCACCGGGCTGCTGGTGCCCCCCGACGATGTGGCGGCCCTGACGCTGGCGGCCCGGGGCGCGGCGGGTCTGGAGCGCTCCGCCTGCCGCCGCTGGGTGGAGCGCCACGCCTCCCGGCAGGCCTTCGCCGAGCGGATCGAGGCCTGGATCCGAGCCGGTCTGCGCCCGGCCTAAGTTCGCTGCGACTCAGGCGCCCGCGTGTCCCCCTCCCCTTCCCGTTCCCCGGATGGGGGTCATCTGGCCGCTGGCCGCTGGGCGGTGCTCGCCCTGATCCTGCTGCTGGGCGTCGCCCTGTTCCTCTGGCAGCTGGGCTCCACGGGGCTGGTGGATGAAACGCCCCCCCTGTTCGCCGCCTCCGCGCGGGCCATGGCGGAGACCGGCCAGTGGCTGATTCCCCATGTCAATGGCCTGCCCCGCTACGACAAGCCGCCCCTCACCTACTGGCTGATGGGTCTGGTTTATGCCATTCCCGCTCAGGAGCAGTGGAATCCTCTGGGCACCTGGGCGGCCCGCCTGCCCTCGGCCCTGTCGGTGATCGCCGTCATGCTCAGCCTGGGATACACCCTGCTGCGCTGGCCCCAGTCGGGCGGCGGAGGACTGCGCTCGGCCTGCACGGCCCTGGGGGCGAGCCTGGCCTTTGCCCTCTCGCCGCTGATCCTGCTCTGGGGGCGGATCGCCGTCAGTGATGCCCTGCTCACCGGCTGCCTGGCGGTGGCTCTGCTGCTGTTCTGGCAGGGCTGGGCCGAACCCCGTCGGGCGGTCTGGCCCGGCTGGGTCGTGCTGGGCCTGGCGGTGCTGGCCAAGGGGCCCGTGGCCCTGGCCCTGGCGGGACTGACCCTGCTGGGATTCGGGCTCAGTCAGCGCCGCCTGGGGGCGCTCTGGCGCCGGCTGCGGCCCCTGCCGGGGCTGGCGCTCACGGCCCTGGTGGCCCTGCCCTGGTACGTGGTGGCCCTGGCATTGGAAGGCGGCGCCTTCTGGGACAGCTTCTTCGGCTATCACAATCTGCAGCGCTTCACCTCGGTGGTGAACCAGCACCTGCAGCCCTGGTGGTACTTCGTGCCGGTGCTGGTGGTGGCCGGCCTTCCCTTCACCCCCCTGCTGCTGCTGGGGCTGCTCAGGGCCCTGGGCCGCTGCTGGCGCCGCTCGAGCCTTCCGCTGGCCCCTGGAGCCGCCGCCCGGCAGGAGCTGCCCTCCGGCTCCCTGGCCAGTTACTCCGCCTGCTGGCTGCTGGCGGTGCTGGTCTTCTTCACCCTGGCTGCCACGAAACTGCCCAGTTACTGGTTGCCGGCCACGCCGGCCGCCGGTCTGCTGATCGCCCTCACCGCCGCCGAGGGGGGACGGGCCAGCCGTTGGGCCCTGGGGGCCTCGGTGGCGCTGATGGGACTGCTGACTGTGGTGCTGGCCCTCTCCGCCAGCTGGATTCCCCTGATCAACGATCCGGAGATGCCCACCCTGCCGGCGGAGCTGCTGGCCAGTGGGCTGGTGCTGCGTGCGGCGGTCTGCTTCGGCCTGGCCACCGCAGCTGGGATCTGGCTCTGCTGGCCTCTGCAGCGGCGGGCCTGGGGGCTGCTGCCCGCCCAGCTGGCCCTGGTGCTGTTCCACCTGCTGGCGGTTCTGCCGATGTGGAGTCTTGGAGACGGGGTCAGGGGGCTGCCGGTGCGGACGGTGGCCCAGCAGGTGCGGCTGGCCCGCCGGGGCTCCGAACCACTGGCGATGGTGGGGATTCTCAAGCCATCGCTGCACTACTACAGCGGCCAAGTGGTGCTCTACGAGGGCATCTCCCCCGGTGCCCTGATCAACCTGGCCGAGCGCCTGGAGCGAGAGCGACGCCAGGGCCAGAGCCCCAGCTCCGCTGAAGCGCAGCCCACCGTGCTGGTGGTGATCGATCAGGGCACAGCTCAGGCCCCCCACTGGCAGGGGCTGGCTCCCGTCGAAGTGGGTGGTTCGGGGCTGTACCGGCTCTGGCGGCTCGAGCGGAGCCGCCTTCAGCAGAGGGCCGATGAGCTGCGGGCCGCTGGAGTGGCGCCCACCTGGCAACAGCCGGTGCCGGAGCGTTACTGAGCTTCGGCCGGCTCCAGATTGCGGCGGCAGAGGCCGCAGTGACCCCAGCGGGCCAGTTCGCCCGCCGGAGCAGGGCTGGAGCAGGCCGGGCAGAGGCCCAGGCCGTGCACATCCACCCGGCTGGGGTGGATCGCCCAGACCCGGGCAGTGTCCTCACTGCCGGGGAGTCCGGTGGCCGTGGCCTGATGCTGGCGGAAGCGCAGGTCGCGGACGGGAAAACCCGACCCCCGCAGGGCGCCCAGCAGCTGATGGCGGTTGTAGCGCAGGGCCTGCAACCACTGGGGATGGTGGGCTCCCACCGTCAGTACGCCGCCCTGGAGGCTGAGGGGCCGGCAGTGGGGGGCCAGCTGGTCACCGGCGATCCGGGGCCAGGCCTGCCAGAGGGCGGCCAGGCTGCCGGCCCGACGCCACTCCTGCTGCATCTGCTCCAGGCAGGACGCCACCGCCACGATCGGCGCAGGGGCTGCCGGCATCAGCACGCTCACGTTGCCGATCCGGCGCACCTGATCCCGCGGAGCCTTGGCCATGCTCTGAGGTTAGGGAGTGAGGGTGCGGGCAACCGTCCGTGGTGCGGCGGGCCACAGCAGCTACCCTCCGGGTTGCCCCCGCCTCGACCCATGGGCTTCTTCGACCGGCTCAGCCGCCTGCTGCGGGCCAACCTCAACGATCTGGTCAGCAAGGCCGAGGATCCCTCCAAGATCCTGGATCAGTCCGTTGCGGACATGCAGTCCGACCTGGTGAAGCTGCGCCAGGCCGTGGCCACCGCCATCGCCAGCCAGAAGCGGATCCAGAACCAGGCCGAACAGGCCGAATCCCAGAGCCGCACCTGGTACGAGCGTGCGGAGCTGGCCCTCAAGAAAGGCGAGGACGATCTCGCCCGCGAGGCCCTCAGCCGCCGCAAGACCTATCAGGAAACGGCCACCGCCCTCAACAGCCAGCTCAACGGTCAGGCCGGCCAGGTCGACACCCTCAAGCGCAGCCTCACGGCCCTCGAGGGCAAGATCGCCCAGGCCAAGACCAAGAAGGACATGCTCAAGGCCCGCGCCCAGGCGGCCCAGGCCCAGGAGCAGTTGCAGAGCGCCGTCGGCAACCTCGGCACCAACTCCTCGATGGCCGCCTTCGATCAGATGGAGGAGAAGGTGCAGGCCCTTGAGGCCCGCAGCCAGGCCGCCGCGGAACTGGCCGGGGCCGATCTGGAGAGTCAGTTCGCGGCCCTTGAAGGCGGCAGCGACGTGGATGATGAACTCTCCGCCCTGCGCAACCGACTGGAGGGGGGCGCCTCGGCAGAACCACTGTTGCCCGTCAGTGCTGAAGCCCCCAAGCTGGAGCCGGCACAGGCGGCCCAGGTGGATGCTGAGCTCGAGGAGTTGAAGCGCTCGATCGACAAGCTCTGAGCCCCGCCGGGGCAGCCGATCCCCAGCTGCCCCGACCCGGCTCCATACAATCCCTTCAACTGAACCGGGTCCGTGGCCGTTGCTGTTTTCACTGATGCCAATTTCGAGGCTGACGTGCTCGCCGCCTCCGGCACGGTTCTGGTGGATGTGTGGGCCTCCTGGTGCGGCCCCTGCCGGCTGATGGCGCCGCTGATGGACTGGGCTGCGGCTGAATACCCCGACCGGCTGCTGGTGGGCAAGCTCGAAGCCGACCCCAACCCCGTCGCCCGCGACAGCCAGAAGATCCAGGGCCTTCCCACCCTAATTCTCTTCCGTGATGGTCAGGAACTGGCCCGCCATGAGGGTGCCATGGCCAAACCCCAGCTCAAGGCCTTCCTGGATGCCCATCTCTGAACGGGTCAGCCGCCTGGGTCAGGGGGTCTTTGCCCGCAACGACCGGCGCAAGACCGCTTACTCCCAGGGTCTGCTGAAT
Source organism: Synechococcus sp. CS-1329 (assembly GCF_025128055.1). Classification (GTDB taxonomy): domain Bacteria; phylum Cyanobacteriota; class Cyanobacteriia; order PCC-6307; family Cyanobiaceae; genus Regnicoccus_A. The sequence continues at coordinate 17,784 of NZ_JAHLYS010000020.1, forward strand.
CCGGACCTGCCGCCTGGGCGGCCGCCACTGCTGGATCTCTCCCTGGGCTCCACCGACCTGGCCCCGCCAGAGGTGGCCCTTGAGGCCATGGCCGCGGCCCTGCGGCTGCCCAGCAGTGCCTCCTACTGCCTCCATGGCGCCACCCTGCCGTTCCGCGAGGCGGTGGCGGCCTGGGCCCAGCGCCGCTTCGGCGTGACGGTTGACCCCGAACGGGAGGTGCTGCTGCTGGTGGGGTCCCAGGAGGGCACGGCCCACCTGCCCCTGGCGGTGCTCAACCCCGGTGAGTCAGCGCTGTTGCTGGACCCCTACTACCCCTCCCACCGGGGCGGTCTGCACCTGGCCTCAGCCCACACCGAATTGCTGCCCCTGCGCGCTGATCAGGGCTGGCGGCCTCAGTTCGAGGCGATCTCCCCGTCTGCCTGGGACCAGTTGCGACTGATGGTGCTCGGCTATCCCCATAACCCCACCGCCACGGTGGGGGAGCAGGGGTGGCTGGATCAGGCCGTGGCGCGGGCCCAGCGCCATGGCTTCGTGCTTGCCCACGACAATCCCTACGTGGATCTCGCCCTGGAGGGCGAGGCGCCGGCCCTGCTGCGCAACCCCCACTGGCGCAGCTGCGGCATCGAGTTCTTCTCCTTCTCCAAGAGCTGGTGCCTGGGGGGCTTCCGTCTGGCTTTCGCCATCGGCGCCGAGCCGCTGATCACGGCCCTGCGCCAGCTCAAGGGCGTGGTGGATTTCAACCAGTCGCTGGCCCTGCAGGCCGGCGCCATCGCCGCGCTGGAGCTGGCGCCCCAGTGGCCTGGGCAGTTGCGGGAGGTGTACCGGCTGCGCCGCGACCGCATGGCGGCAGCCCTGGAGGCCCAGGGCTGGTCGCTCCAGCGCCCCTCGATGGCGCTCTACCTCTGGCTGGCCTTGCCGGAGGTGGCCCGGGCCAGGGGGCTGGATTCGGAGGCGTTCTGTGCGGCCCTGTTGGAGGCCACCGGTGTGGCGCTGACCCCTGGCAACGGCTTCGGTCCCAGCGGCGAGGGCTGGATGCGCCTGGCCCTGGTGCATCCGGTGGAGGAGCTTGAGGCGGCCGCCGAGCGGATCGGCCAGTGGCTGCGCTGCCTCGATGGGGCTCTGAGCCCCAGCGGTTGAACGTGCCGTGATCGGCCGGATTCAGGCGGCCCGGCTCCACGCGGCGGCCCTGCTGGAGCGGTCCCCAGGGGCTCCAGCGGTCCCAGCGGTCCCAAGGCTGCCCTGGCGGTTGTTGTGGTGCCCCTGCTGTGCCAGTACCGAGCTCGGGCTTGATCAGGCTCTGGCCTCTGGAGCCCGGCCACCGCTGGCCCTGCTGACCGGCCAGCAGCGCTTTGGCCATGGCCAGCGGGGTCGCCCCTGGATCTCACCGCCCGGAGGGGTGTGGCTGAGCGCAACCCTGCCCTGGCCAGCGCAGCCGGCAACGGCCGCGGCGGTGGGGCTGGCGGTGGCGGTGGGCCTGGCCCTGCAGCTCGAAGTCCTCGGCCTGGAGGTCCAGCTCAAATGGCCCAATGATCTCCTGGTGGACGGGCGCAAGCTGGCGGGCCTGCTGCCGCGCCTGAGCCTGCGGGGGTCGGCGATTCGCCTGGCCAGGGTGGGGGTGGGCCTCAACGGTCGCAATCGGGTGCCCGCTGGGGCCATCAGCCTGGAGGAGGCCCTGGGGCGGCGCAGCAGGGCCAGCGAGGTGCCGGTGCTGGCGGCTCGCGTGCTGGCCGCCCTGGAGTGGGCGGTGCACAGCAGTGGCCGCCCCGAGCTGGTGCGCCAGCTGGCGGAGCGCCGTCTGCTGGTGCCCTCCGAAGGCGTGATGCACCGCCAGGAGCGCTGCCAGGTGGAGGGCCTGAGCGTGGATGGCGCCCTGGTGCTGCGCCGGGCGGGGGAGCGGATCCTGCTGAGGCGATGCTTCTGAGGCGATGCCCCCAAGGGCCGCCACTGGGGGATCTGCTGGCCGGGGTCAGTTCTGCGGCTGAACACTCTCGAGGGTTCTTATGCTCCTCAGATCGGACTAGGTTTCTCGTTTGCGTCGCAACCCCTGGCCTACCCGCCTGCTGCTGGGCTCCCTGGTGCTGGCGTCAGCCCCCCTGAGCCTGGCCCAGTTGCAGCCTTCCGCTCAGCAGGCGGACCCCAGCCAGCCAGCCACGCCGTCAGCCCAGCCCGTGCCGGCCGCACCCCAGAGCCAGGCGCCGCCGGCTCAGGCACCGGCCCCCCGCACCCTCGCCCCCCGGCTGGCCAACGATCCTCCGGCGCCGCTGAAGCCGGGCCCCAATCAGGTGCCCCAGAGTGCTCCCCGCCGCTTTGACCAGTCGCTCGACGACCTGGTGCGCCAGGGAATCGTCACCCCTGCCGAGCGCAGCCGTGTTCAATCGTCAGGTCCGCTCCGGCCCGGTGAAGCCCCGGCTCACCAGCAGGCCTGCAGCAACGGCGCGCTCTCCGAGCAGGAGTGCCGCACCGGCGTGTCCGTGCGCTGGCGCGGTCGCAACCCCCTGGAGCAGGAGCGCCTCGACAACGGCGGCATGGCCAGCGGAGCGCTGCTGGCCGGCATGGGCCGCCTCGGCAGTGATGGGGTGCCCCTGCCGCCGATCACCGTGCCCGTCTCGGCCCTGCTCTCCGGCGCCGGCGGCAGTTTCCGCCTCAGCGATGTCTTTGGTGTCACGCCCCGCCCTGCCCCCCTGGCGGGCAATGGCAACCGCGGCCTGCTCTTTCCTCTGATCGGCTCGGCCGTCACCACCAGCAGCTTCGGCTGGCGCCTGCACCCGGTGCTGGGCAGCTGGCTGATGCACGCCGGCAAGGATCTGGCCGCCCCGGAGGGCACCCCGGTGGTGGCTGCCCTCAGCGGGCGGGTGGTGAGCAGCGGCGTGGCCGGTGGCTATGGCTTGGCGGTGGAGATCGAGCACAGCAAGCCCCTGCGGCGCACGCTCTACGGTCACCTCTCTGAGCTCTACGTCAAAGAAGGGGAGCTGGTGAAGCAGGGCACAGTGATCGGTCGGGTGGGCAGCACCGGTCTGAGCACGGGCCCACACCTCCATTTCGAACTGCGGCTGCCGGAGAACGGCGGCTGGGTGGCGGTGGATCCCGGCATGCTCGATCCCGGTGGACCCGCAGGCGCCTCTGGCCCCGATGCCATCGCGTTGCTGATGGGCCAGTTGCTCCAGAGCCTGGAGCGTCCCGTGGCCCCGCTTCAGGCGGCCGGCTGACTCTGAATCCAGTTCAGAGTCAATCGGCGATGTGGCCGTCGCGGAAATGCACCACCCGCTGGGCCCGCGCGGCCACATCGTCTTCGTGGGTCACCAGCACCACGGTCATTCCCTGACGGTGGAGGTCGTCAAAGATCTCCAGCACCTCCTGGGTGGTGTGGGAATCCAGGGCGCCGGTGGGCTCATCGGCCAGCAGCAGGGCCGGCTGGTTGATGATCGCCCGGGCCACCGCCACCCGTTGTTGCTGCCCACCTGAGAGCTCGTTGGGCTTGTTGCGCAGGCGCTGGGCCAGCCCCACCCGCTCCAGGGCCGCCACCGCCCGCTCCCGCCGTTCCCTGGCTGGAATGCCGGCGTAGACCATCGGCAGGATCACGTTGTCGAGCGCACTCATCTGAGGCAGCAGATGGAACTGCTGGAACACGAATCCGAGGCTGCGGTTGCGCAGGTCCGCCAGGGCATCGTCATCGAGCTGCTCCACTGGAACCCCCCGCAGCAGATAGCTGCCGGAGGTGGGGCGATCGAGGCAACCGATGATGTTCATGGCTGTGCTTTTGCCCGACCCGGAGGTGCCCATCACCGCCAGGTAGTCGCCGGGCTCGACCGTGAGACAGAGATCATCGAGGGCCTTCACCTCCGTATCGCCGGAGCCATAGACCTTGCTGATGTGCTCCAGCCGAGCCACTGGTTCGCCTACACCAGCCTGGCTGATGTGGGGGTGATGGGAGGCAGTGGGTGCGCTCAGGCTGCTCATCCCAGGGCCGCGGCGGCGGATTCACTGGCCGCGATGGCGTGCTGCAGCATCGGCGTGCCTGTGACCGCGGCATTGGCCCAGGTGAACAGGGGATTGGAGAGGATCCCACCGACGGCGGTCACCAGCACACAACCCACCAGAGCGGCTCGCAGGGGCTGCATTCCGGTGAGGTTCCAGCTGATTTCCGGGTAGGCCTTGACCACATCGGATGCTTCCTGGGGCTCTTTCACCACCATCATCTTGATCACGGAGATGTAGTAGTAGATCGACACCACCGAGGTGATCAGGCCCACCACCACCAGCAGGTACTGCTGATCGGCCCAGCCGGCGAAGAAGAGATAGATCTTGCCGAAGAAGCCCAGCATCGGCGGGATTCCTCCGAGGGAGAGCAGACAGAGGCTCAGGCCCAGGGTGATCAGGGGATCCTTCTGGTAGAGGCCGGCGTAGTCGGAGATGCGGTCGCTGCCGGTGCGCAGGGAGAAGAGAATGATGCAGGCGAAGGCGCCCAGGTTCATGAACAGGTAGGCGGCCATGTAGAGCACCATCGCGGCGTAGCCGTCCTCGGTGCCGCAGACCAGCCCGATCATCACGAACCCCGCCTGGCCGATGGAGCTGTAGGCCAGCATCCGCTTCATCGAGGTCTGGGCCAGCGCCACCACGTTGCCCAGGGTCATGCTCAGCACCGCCAGCACGGTGAACAGCACCTTCCACTGGGCATCGAAGCTCTCGAAGCAGCCCACCAGCAGGCGCAGGGCCAGGGCGAAGCCTGCCGCTTTCGATCCCACCGAGAGGAAGGCCACCACCGGGGTGGGTGAACCCTCGTAGACATCCGGAGTCCACTGGTGGAACGGCACCGCCGCGATCTTGAAGGCCACTGTGGAGAGCACGAACACCAGGGCCAGAGCCGTGACCGGGGTGGCGCTGGTCTGCAGGGCCAGACCCACCGCCTCCAGGCTGGTTTCACCACCGGTGAGGCCGTAGAGGAGCGAGGCGCCGTAGAGGAACACCGCGGCGGCGGCTGAGCCCACCAGCAGGTACTTGAGAGCGGCTTCGCCGGAGCGGGCATCCCGCTTCATGTAGCCGGAGAGCAGGTAACTCGAGACCGAGAGGGTTTCCAGCGAGATGAAGATGCTCACCAGGTCGGTGGACCCGCAGAGGAACATCGCCCCGAGGGTGGCCGCCAGCAGGATCGCGGCGTATTCCCCCACCGGCGTGCCGCTGCGCTCCACGTAGCGCCAGCTGATCAGCAGGGAGAGAAGGGTGGAGGCCGCCACAACGCCGCGGAAGGCGATGGCCAGGTTGTCGGCCAGGAAGGAGCCCAGGAAGGAGGGCTCCAGGGGGGCATCCCACTGCAGGGCCAGCAGCACCAAGGCGGTGCCCAGGCCTCCGTAACAGATGGGAGGCACCCAGCGGCTGGCGGCCTCCTCACCGGCGAGATCCACCAGCAGGCAGGCCAGCAGGGCCACCAGCACGGCGGTTTCCGGAGCGATGGCACCGGCGTTGAGCTGCAGGGCCGTGATGACCGGAGCTGCTCCACCGGTCAGGGCGCAAAACACCGTCATCACTGGTCTATGGCAGGGCGTGATGCTGCGGACTGTAGCCGCGATGGCAGGACTTGTTTGTGGCCTTGTTTGGCGGGGCGGCCCCTCGATGCGATAAAGAGGGGACCGGTTCATGCCTGCCTGTGGCACACACGCTGGTCATCGTCGAGAGCCCCACCAAGGCCCGCACCATCCGCGGCTACCTGCCGAAGGATTTCCGGGTCGAGGCGTCGATGGGACACGTGCGTGACCTGCCCAACAATGCCAGCGAGATTCCGGCCGCCCACAAGGGCGAGAAGTGGGCCAACCTCGGTGTCAACACCGCCAGCCAGTTCGAACCGCTCTATGTGGTTCCCAAAGACAAGAAGAAGGTGGTCAAGGAGCTGAAGGAGGCCCTCAAGGGGGCCGATCAGCTGCTGCTGGCCACAGACGAGGACCGGGAAGGGGAGAGCATCAGCTGGCACCTGCAGCAGCTGCTGAACCCCAAGGTGCCCGTCAAGCGGATGGTGTTCCACGAGATCACCAAGGAGGCGATCGGCCGCGCCCTCCAGGAGACCCGCGATCTGGACATGGAGCTGGTCCATGCCCAGGAAACCCGCCGCATCCTCGATCGGCTCGTGGGTTACACCCTCTCGCCGCTGCTCTGGAAGAAGGTGGCCTGGGGCCTCTCCGCCGGCCGGGTCCAGTCGGTGGCGGTGCGGTTGCTGGTGCAGCGGGAGCGGGCCCGCCGGGCCTTCCGCAGCGGCTCCTACTGGGATCTCAAGGCCCGCCTGGAGCACCAGGGCACGGGCTTCGACGCCAAGCTCACCCATGTGGCTGGCGAGAAGATCGCCGGCGGGTCCGATTTCGACGAAACCACCGGTGCCCTCAAGGCCGGCAGCAAGGTGCGTCTGCTGGAGGAGTCGGAAGCGCGCAGCCTGCGCGAGACGGTGCTCAGCCAGCCCTGGCGGGTGGCGGAGGTGGAGGCCAAGCCCACCACGCGCAAGCCGGTGCCCCCTTTCACCACCAGCACCCTGCAGCAGGAGGCCAACCGCAAGTTGCGGCTCTCGGCCCGCGACACCATGCGCACCGCCCAGGGGCTCTATGAGCGCGGCTTCATCACTTACATGCGCACCGACTCGGTGCACCTCTCTGACCAGGCCATCAATGCGGCCCGTTCCTGTGTCAGCGAGAAGTACGGCAAGGACTACCTGAGCCCGGCCCCGCGGCAATTCACCACCAAGGCCCGCAACGCCCAGGAGGCCCACGAGGCGATCCGGCCCTCCGGCGATGCCTTCCGCACCCCCAGGGACACGGGCCTTGACGGCAAGGATCTCGCCCTCTACGAGCTGATCTGGAAGCGCACGGTGGCGTCCCAGATGGCTGAAGCGCGGCTGACGATGCTGAGCGTGGAACTGCAGGTGGCGAAGGCCAGCTTCCGCGCCAGCGGCAAGCGCATCGACTTCCCCGGCTTCTTCCGGGCCTACGTGGAGGGCAGCGACGATCCCGACGCCGCCCTCGAAGGCCAGGAGGTGCTGCTGCCTTCCCTTTCCGTGGACGATCAGCCGGCCTGCGCCGGGGTGGACGCCCTCGGCCACCAGACTCAGCCCCCGGCGCGCTACAGCGAGGCCGCTCTGGTGAAGATGCTGGAAAAGGAAGGCATCGGCCGACCCTCCACCTACGCCAGCATCATCGGCACGATCGTGGATCGCGGATACGCCACCCTCGGCGGCAATGCCCTCACCCCCAGCTTCACGGCCTTTGCCGTGACCGCCCTGCTGGAGGGCCATTTCCCCGACCTGGTGGACACCAGCTTCACGGCCCGGATGGAGTCGAGTCTCGATGAGATCTCGACCGGCAAGCTGGAGTGGCTCCCGTACCTCACCGGCTTCTACAAGGGTGAGAAGGGCCTGGAAACCCAGGTGCAGCAGCGGGAAGACGACATCGATCCCACCGTTTCACGCACGATCGTGCTGGAGGGACTTCCCTGTGTGGTGCGCATCGGCCGCTTCGGCGCTTACCTGGAAGCCAAGAAGGTGGGCGACGACGGCAGCGAGGAGCTGATCAAAGCCACCCTGCCCCAGGAGATCACCCCCGGAGAACTCGACGGTGAGCAGGCCGAGCTGATCCTGCGCCAGAAGAGCGAGGGGCCGGAATCGATCGGCGTCGATCCGGACACCGGTGAGGCCATTTACCTGCTCTTCGGTCAGTACGGGCCCTATCTGCAGCGGGGCCAGGCGAGCGATGAGGTCCCCAAGCCCAAACGGGCCTCCCTGCCCAAGGGCCTCAAGCCCGACGAGATCAGTCTTGAGGATGCCCTCGGCCTGCTGCGCCTGCCACGGCTGCTGGGGGAACACCCCGAGGGCGGCAAGGTGCAGGCGGGTCTGGGGCGGTTCGGCCCCTATGTGGTGCACGACAAGGGCAAGGGCGAAAAGGATTACCGCTCGCTCAAGGCCGAGGACGATGTGCTCGTGGTGGACCTCTCGCGGGCCCTGGAGCTGCTGGCCATGCCCAAGCGCGGCCGGGGCGGGCGCACCGCCCTCAAGGATCTGGGCACCCCCGAGGGAGCGAGCGAAGCCATCCAGGTCTTTGACGGCCCTTACGGCCTCTATGTGAAGCAGGGCAAGGTCAATGCCTCCCTGCCCGAGGGGATGGGCGCCGAGGCCATCACCATCGAGCAGGCCGTGGAATTGCTGGCGGCCAAGGCCGCCAGCGGCAAGGGCAAGACCACCAAGGCCAGCAAGGGCGGTGCGACGAAAACCACCGCCAGCAAAACCACCGCCAGCAGCGCTTCGAAGGCCAAGCCCAAGGCACAGCCGAAGGCCAAAGCCGACGCCACCGGCAAAGCCAAGATCCCCTCCACCACCAAGACCGGCCGCCCCAGGGCCAGCGCGGTGCGGATCATTCAGGCCGGCTCGGGCTGATGGTCCGCCCCCTCGCCCGTGGGCTGAGCCAGGTGGGTCTGGTGGCCTTTCTGCTCGCCGCCCTGGCTGGTTGCAGTGATAGCCCTCTGGGTGAGCGTCTCGCCGGCAGCTTCGGTGCCCCGGCCACGCCAGCCGCCGGCGCCGAGGCCAGCCCCGGCGCTTCCGCGCCCGGCGCCGCCCCTGCCACGGCCCCCGCCGCGCCGGCGTCTCCAGCCACGCCCAACGCTGACGCAGCGGCCAAGCCTGCTGTGGTTGCTGCCGCCAAGCCCGCTGAAGCCGGTGCCGCCAAGCCCGCTGCAGAGACTGCCCCCAAACCGGCGAAGCCAGCTGCCGCTTCCGCCGCCTACCGGATCACCATCAAGCTGCCCGGCGCAGACCCCTCGGCTCCGGCCGAAGTGGTCACCGAGGCCCTGCGGGCCGCTGGGGTGAGCTTCGAAGTGGAGACGATCGAGCGCATGCCCTCTGCTGGCGGCGCTGGCACGGCGGCCCCGACCTCCAGCCCCGCCCCGGCCCCCCGCTGAGCCCTGCTGCGATGCCACTGTCGATGTCTCCGCCGCCGTCCCCCCCAACCCCCAAGCGCGCCAACACCAGTCTCAGCCGCCGCCAGGCCCGCCAGTTGGTCGAAACCGCCTATCTGGCCTCTGCCACCGCTCTGCTCTGGGCCGGCCTCTACTACCTGCCGGTGGGCGGCGCCCTGTTCCGGCTGGCGCTGCCCCTGCCCCTGGCCCTGCTGCAGGTGCGCCAGGGCTGGCGGCCCGGCTGGGAGGGCGCGGTGGTGACATCGCTGCTGCTGGTGGCGTTGATGGGGCCGATCCGCGGCCCGCTGGTGCTCTTCCCCTACGGACTGCTGGCCCTCTGGCTGGGCTGGGGCTGGGCAGAGCGCCGCAGCTGGTGGCTCACCTGGAGCGTGGGCCTGCTGATCGGCAGTGCCGGCTTCCTGGTGCGGGTGGCGGTGCTCTCGCTGCTGCTGGGGGAGAACCTCTGGGTGCTGATCACCGCCGCTGCCGCCGGGGTGCTGGAGCGCCTCAGCTCCCTGCTCAACCTGGGGCTCGGCCCCGACCTGCTGCAGGTGCAGCTGATGGCCCTGACCCTGGTGCTGGTCCAGAACCTGATCTACGTGCTGGCCCTGCATGCGGTGGCCTACTGGATCTTTCCGCGGCTGCAGGCGCCCATCAGCGAGCCTCCGCCCCAGCTGCGGTCGCTGGTGGCGCTCGATCCCCTCTGAGTTCCCTTGATCAGCCTCTGCGGTGACCCGGACCAGGCCCGTCGCTGGTGCGAACGTCTTGGTCGCGACTGGCGTGAGACCCAGGTGCTGTTGCTGCTGGCTGGCACCGACACCGCCGCGGTGCCTGGCATCTCCGCCGCCGGAGCCACTCCCGAGGTGCGGCTGGGCACCGCCGCCGCCGACGCCGAACTGCTCCTGCTGGGCCCGTCGGTGTGGCGGCCCCATGCCCTGCCCCCCCTGCCCGCCGGGGTCAGCCCGGCCCTGATCTCCCATGTGGTCTGCCGGGACCTGGCCCTGGTGCCCCGGGTGGCCGACCTGGGCTGCGCGGTGGCTCCCGCCGTCCCCCATCTGCGCCTGGGCGGCAGCCCGGCCCGCTGCCTCAGCACCGGAGCGGCGATGCCGCGGCAACGGGTGCAGCGGCTGCTGCGGCTGGGTCAGCGCTGGGGAGCCCACTGGGCAGCCGCCCGCCACACCACTCCCACCGGCGAGCCAGCACCGGTGGTGATCGCCGAATGCGTGCCGGGGGGCACCAGCACGGCCCAGGCGGTGCTCACCGGCCTTGGGGTGGAAGCTGGAGGTCTGGTGAGCGGCAGCCTGCGCCAGCCGGCCCATGCGCTCAAAGGCGAGCTCACGGCGCGCGGGCTGGCGGCGGCGGGGCTGGAACCGCTGGGGCCTGGGCCAGAAGCGGTGGCGGCGCTGGAGCTGGATCCCCTGGCGGTGCTGGCCGCCGTTGGCGATCCGATGCAGGCCCTGGCGGCGGGCCTCCTGCTCGGGGCCGCCGGCCGGCGGGTGCCGGTGCTGCTGGCTGGAGGCAGCCAGATGGCGGCCGTGCTGGCGCTGGCACTGGCGCTGGCGCCAGCCCACCAGCGCCCGGCCCTGGCGAACTGCGGGGCCCTCGGCACCACCGCCTGGGTGGCTCAGGAGCCCGACAGCGACCTCAGCCTGCTGCTGCAGCGGGTGGGGGAGCGCTGGGGCGTCAGGCCGATGGCCTTTGCCAGCTCCCTGCGCTTTGTCCACTGCCGCAGCGCCGCCCTGCGCGACTACGAGCGGGGTTATGTCAAGGAGGGGGTGGGGGCCGGTGGTCTGGCCCTGCTCTGGGAGCTGAGCGGCCGCAGCCCTGAGGCCCTGGCCGCCGCCTGTGATCAGGCGATGGAGCGGCTGGGGGAGAGCAGTTGATCGCCGCTTAGGGTCCAGCGATGCAGGCCGATTCCCGCCCCCCCAGCAGCTTGATGAGCCGCCGCAGGCTGCTGCAGCTCTCCGCCCTGGCCGGCCTGGGACTGGTGGGGGGCTGTGGCCGGGCCTCCGCCGTGCAGCTGGTCTATGGGCGCGGGGAGTTGCCCGCCGCCTGGGCCAAGCGGTTGCCGGATCCCTGGCGTGCCCAGCCCGTGGAGGGCCCCGAAGCGGTGCTCAAAGCCCGCTCGGCCGCCCTGATGCAGCTGGGCGACGGCTGGCTGGAGGCGACGGCTGCGTCGGAGTGGCAGCCGTTCGCGGCAACGGAATCTGTTGCGGCCTCTGAGCTCTGGGAGGGGCTGGCGCCCGAGGCCCAGGCGCCCAGTCGTCTGTTTCGGCCCGAACCAGCGCCGGCCCTGGCCTACCCCTGGGCCTTCGGCACCTGGCTGCTGGTGCTGCGCAACCGCCGCGAGCTGGTGGCCCGGCAGGCCGAAGGCTGGTCGCTGCTGCTGGAGCCGAGCCTGCGGGGGCAACTGTTGCTGCCCTCCTCCCCGCGGGTGGTGATTGATCTGGCCCTGCGCCAGCTGGGGCTGCCTCCAGGTGATTCCGCCAGCCTCGCTGATCCCCGCCTGGGCGATCAGCTCGGGCGGCTGCGCCGTCAGGCCGCTGCCTTTGATGATCGCGATGGTCTCAACCTGTTGCTCTCCGGCCGGGTGGAGGCCGCTGTGCTGCCCAGCCAGAGGGTGCTGCCGCTGCTGCGCAGCGATACCCGTCTGAGTGCCCTGTTGCCGGAGAGCGGCTCAGCCCTCTGGTGGAATCTGTTGCTGCGCCCGGCCCAGACCCGCGAGGTGCCGCCGTTGCGCTGGCTGCTGCAGGCGCGGGAGGCACCCCTGATCAGCCGCCTGCTGGCGGCCGGCTGGGTGCCGCCGCTGCGCCGGGAACTGCTGACGTCGGCGCTCTCCAGCTGGCCGTCAGCGGTGGCGGCCCTGCTCTATCCGCCACCGCCGCTGCTGGCACGCTGCACCTCCCTGCCGCCGCTGGCCGCCGAGCAGCGCCGCCAATTGCAATGGCTCTGGGATCGCAGCGCCCCCTAGCCCCAGAGTCGGCGCCGGGGGGCCGCCGCCAGACGCCTGTGGGTGTCGGCCAGCAGGGAAGGAATCTCCAGCCCATGGGGACAGCGAGGCAGGCAGGCGCCGCAGCTGCGGCAGGCGCTGGCATTGAGCGTTTCCCACCAGTGACCGGCCCTGCCGATCAGGTTGTAGCGCTCGCTGGCGAAGGTTTCCATGCCATGGCCCAGGGCCAGATTGCGCAGGCGCAACAGCTCGGGGATCGGCACCTCGCTGGGGCAGGGCAGGCAGGCCCGGCACTGGCCACAGCGCTCGGGGCCGAGGCGGGCGTGGCCGCTGGCCTCGAGGCGGCTGAGGGCCTGGAGTTCCAGGGGCTCCAGGGGGCCGGCGGCGGCCCTGAGTTGTCCGGCCAGCTCCAGGTCCTGCCGTGTTTCGGCCCCGAGGGTCAGGCTGCTGATTCCCTGGGCCAGCAGAAATCGGTAGGCCAGCCGCAGGGGCTGGAGGGGCGCGCAGTCGTCGATCAGTTCAGGAGGGGGGTCGTAGAGGCGCCCGCCTTTATCGGCCGGTGAAATGGCCAGGACCCCCAGGCCCTCGTCGAGGGCCCGCTGGGCCAGGGGCAGCCGCTCCTGATCGAAGAGATGCAGGTGCAGGCTGCAGAAGCTGAACCGCCCGCTGGCCAGGGCCCGCCCGATCAGAGGGGTGGAGCCATGGCTGCTGAACCCCAGCTGAGCCACCAGCCCCTGCGCCAGGGCCCACTCCAGCAGCTGCGCCCCTGGGCCCTCCAGGGCCCACTCCAGATGTTCGGCTCGGTTCAGTCCATGCACGGCCAGGTTGTCGAGGCGAGCGACCCCCAGCCGCTCCAGGCTGGCGCGCAACTGGGCCTGGCCGCCCTCCAGGGAGGCCCCGGGCAGGATCTTGCTGGTGAGCACCAGCTCGGCGCGCTCAGCGGGGCGGCGACTGCCGATCCGTGCCAGGGCCTGGCCCAGGTAGGCCTCAGCCGGCCCGTAGGAGGGGGCTGTTTCGATGTGGTTGATGCCTGCCTCCAGGGCCCCCTCCAACACCTCCAGCATCTGCTCGGCGCTGCCGAGGGCCCGCATGGTGCCGAGGCTGAACAGAGAAACCTCAGGTCCTGCGCCGAAGGGCCGCCGCTCGGGGAACACGTCGGCCTCAGGTGTTGCCGCTGTCCGCTGCATCCGGGTTCGGTGCGCTGTCGTCGCCATCGGGGCCGTCCTGGCGCTGGGCCCGGCTGAGGTTGCGGATCAGCTCGGCGGGGCTCACCTGGTCGATGAAGCGCCGGAAATCGGCCTTCTCTTCGGCATCGGCTTCTGAATCCACCGCGATCGAGGCATCCGCCACCACTTCCTCCAGCATCCAGATGGGGCTGCCGGTGCGCAGGGCCAGGGCGATGGCGTCGCTGGGGCGGCAGTCAAGTTCGCTGATCTCGCCATCGGAATCGCTGAGCTTGAGCACGGCCCGGAAGGTGGCGTCCTCGATCGAGTGGATGACCACCCGCTCCAGGCTGACGCCGCCCACGGCCATCAGGGCAGCCATCAGGTCGTGGCTGAGGGGTCGGGGCGGGGTGGTGCTCCCCAGCCCCGCCAGGATGTTCTGGGCCTGGGCCTGGTCGATCCAGATCGGCACCTGACGGCGGCCGGAGGGATCCCGCAGCAGCACGATCGGGCTGCGACTGGCCGCATCCAGGGCGATTCCGGCGACGCGCATCTCCACCATGGTCCTGCAGCGCTGGCCCTTTGTCCGATTATGGCCAGGAGCGTCGCAACCCCCCATGTTTACCGGTCTGGTTCAGGCGGTGGGCCGTCTGCGGCGCCACGCCAACGGCGTGACGATCGAGGCTGCCGGCGGCCTCGATCCGCTGGCCCTCGGTGACAGCGTGGCGGTGGACGGGGTCTGTCTGACGGTCAGCGCCCTGATGGCGGATGGCTTCCGCGCCGATGTCAGCGAGGAGACGCTGCGGCGCAGCACCCTGGCCGTCAAGGCCGCGGCCGGTGCGGCGGTGAATCTGGAGCCGGCTCTGCGGCTCTCCGACCGCCTCGGAGGGCACCTGGTCAGCGGTCACGTCGATGGCCTCGGTGAGGTGCTGGCGATCACGCAGGAGGCGGGTTCCTGGCGGCTGGAGCTGGCCTGGGCCGACCCCGCCTATGGGCGCTATGTCTGCGACAAGGCCAGCGTGGCCGTCGACGGCATCAGCCTGACGGTGGCGGGCAGCGACCCGGCCGGGGAGCGCTTCTGGATCGCCGTGATTCCCCACACCTGGGGGAGCACCACCCTGACGGGGCGCCAGGTGGGGGATCGGGTCAACCTGGAGGCGGATCTGCTGGCGAAGTACACCGAACGCCTGCTGCAGCAGACGCCGCAGTCCCCATCGGCCCCGCCGCCGCTGGATCGGGCCTGGCTGGCGGAGCACGGCTGGGGCTGAAGACTCGCCGTAGCCTGGGGAGCCTCTGCTCGCACCGGCACCCCATGACATCGCCACTCCCGCCCCTGCGCCCGCTGCAGCGCCGTCAGGTGGCTGCCCTGCGCACCTTCACCATCGCTGAAGGGGTGCTGATGCTGGTGCTGGGGGTGCTGGCGCTGGTGTTCCCGGTGGTGGCCTCCTTCTGGATCACGGCGATGGTGGCCCTGGCTTTCCTGGTGGGGGGTCTGGTGGGCTGGATCGACAATCTGGTGAGGGCCCGTCAACTCAGCCGCCGCCACACCTTCTTTCGGCTGGTGGTCTCCACCCTGTTCCTGGTAACCGGCGGCTGGATGATCTCCCAGTTCCGCGGCGGGCCGCTGCAGGTGGCCGACCAGGTGGCGGCGCTGTCCCTGGCTGTGGGCGTGGTGTTTCTGGTGGAAGGTCTGGTGGCGGTGCTGGTGGCGATCAGCCACCGGGGTGCACCTGGCTGGGTCTGGGGACTGCTCAACGGCCTGGTCACCCTGGTGCTCGGCGGCCTGATCCTCTCGATGAAGCTGGGGGGCCAGCTCTCCGTTCTGGGAATCCTGGTGGGGGTGAGCTTCCTGTTCAGCGGCATCGACCTGCTGGCCTTCGGGGCCAGCTTCCACCCCGAGGAGGACTAAGGGGAGGGGAACCCTGGGCCGGTGGAGGCGGAATCCGGGTCGCCGCCTTCCGCCTCCACCGGGTCGTCTGAACCGGGGCCGTTGTCATCCACGGGCAGGAGCCAGATCGAACCTGTTTCGTGATGGATCTGGATGTGAAACTCCTGGCCGGGCTCCAATCCCATGCGGCGGGTGTAGGCATGGCCGATCAGCAGGTTGCCGTTGCCGTGCACGCGCGTGCGGAATTCGGCCTGACGCCCCTTTCCTGCTCCGGTGCTGGCGGCAGCTCCCCCCAGCCGATAGCCCTTGGCTTCCACCAGGGCCCGGTAAAAACTCTTCTTGAGCAATCGTCCCGCCGGGCTGACATAGCCACAGCCTCGGGCGATGTCGTCTTCCGAGCAGTTGCTCAAGGAGCGGGCCTTGTCGAGCAACTCCTTACCCTGGAGCATGGTTCTGCCGGCAGACGGCATGACAGTCCACATGGTTATAACAGCCCTGCTGTCGATAGTGGACAGGCGGATGCAGATTCGCTCAGGGTCGCTTCAGAGCAGGTAGAGAATTCCGTAGAGAATCAACCAGATCCCATCGACGAAGTGCCAGTAGAGCTCAGCGGCTTCCACCCCGAAGTGGTGATCGGCCGTGAATTTCCCAGGGATGCGGGCCTGCCACCAGACGATCAGGATCATCAGGGCGCCCAGCGTCACGTGCAGCCCGTGGAAGCCGGTCAGGGCGTAGAAGGTGCTGGCATAGAGATTGTCGGTGAGGCCGAAGGGAAGCGTGAAATACTCCACCATCTGGCCACCGAGGAACGCCAGGCCCAGCCCTGCGGTGACCAGCAACCAGAGGCGGCAGGCTCCGAGCTGGTTCTGGCGCAGCTGTTTGGCGGCGCGATGAAAGGTGAAGCTGCTCACCACCAGCAGCACGGTGTTGATCGTGGGCAGGATCAGTTCCAGCTCGTAGATGGCGCCGGCCGGCAGTGGATTCACGGCCCGGAAGGTCAGGTAGGCGGCGAAGAAGCCGGCAAAGGTCATGCCGTCGGCCACCAGAAAGGTGGCCAGGCCGAACATGCGGTGGTCGGGATGGCCTTCTTCGGCCGTGCCATGGGCCAGCAGCTCCGCTCCCTCCGCCAGGGCTGGGGCGAGGGTGTCGGTGGGGGACTGATCCGAGCTGGGGGAGAAGGCTGTCATGGCGGCTCCTGGCGATGGAGGAGGAAATCAGGGAATCAGGGACGACTGGAAACGGGGGTGGTCCGGGGGCCGTCGTGACGACCGGACCCTGGCCAGGTCATTGGCCGCTGGACCAGAGCTCGCGACCGGTGGCGGCCTTGAGGTCGATCTGGCCAGGGGGCACTCCATAGCCGTAGGGGTGGGTCACCAGGGGAGCTTCACCCTTCCAGTTCTCCACCGGCGGCGGTGAGCTGGTGAGCCACTCGGGGGTGAGGGCATTCCAGGGGTTGTCACCGGCCACCTTGCCGGAGAAGGCACTCCAGAACACATTGATCAGGAACGGCAGGGTGCTCAGAGCCATCAGCAGAGCGCCAACGCTGCTGATCTGATTCACCAGGGTGAACTGAGGGTCGTACTCGGCCACCCGGCGGGGCATGCCATTGAGACCGAGCCAGTGCTGGGGAGCAAAGCAGAGGTTGAAGCCGATGAAGGTGATCAGGAAATGGAAGCGACCGAGATCTTCATTCAGCATCCGGCCGGTGAATTTTGGGTACCAGTGGTAGATCGAACCAAAGATCACGAAGACCGTGCCTCCATAAACCACATAGTGGAAATGACCGACCACGAAATAGGTGTCGTGCACGTGGATGTCAAATGGCACCTGGGCAAGAGCAACACCCGTGATGCCGCCAAACACGAAGTGAAGGATGAAAGCGCAGGAAAACAGCATCGCACTGTTGAGGGCGATCTTGCCGCCCCAGAGGGTGGCGAGCCAGTTGAAGAACTTGATACCGGTGGGTACGGCGATGAAGGCCGTGGCGATCGTGAAGAACAGGCGCATCCAGGGCGGTGTGGCGCTGGTGAACATGTGGTGAGCCCAGACGATCAGACCCAGGAACACAATGGCCAGAATTGAATACACCATCGTGGTGTAGCCGAACAGGGGCTTGCGGGCATGCACCGGCAGAATTTCACTGACCAGACCGAAGGCCGGCAGCACCATGATGTAAACAGCCGGGTGAGAGTAGAACCAGAACAGGTGCTGGTACACCACGGCATTGCCGCCCAG
The DNA here is from genome assembly GCF_025128055.1 of Synechococcus sp. CS-1329. Taxonomy (GTDB): domain Bacteria; phylum Cyanobacteriota; class Cyanobacteriia; order PCC-6307; family Cyanobiaceae; genus Regnicoccus_A. The sequence continues at coordinate 34,939 of NZ_JAHLYS010000020.1, forward strand.
GGCAGGGTTGAAGAAACCGGTGTGGGCAATGATGTCGAAGCTGAGCAGCACCAGGGTGCCGGCCAGCACCGGGGTGGAGAGCACCACCAGAATGCTGGTGCCGAGCATCGCCCAGCAGTACATCGGCAGCTGCATCATCTTCAGCCCCGGCCGCCGCATCTTCAGGACCGTGGCGATGAAATTGATGCCGCCAAAGATGGAACTGCCTCCCAGCAGCAGCACACTCAGGATCCAGACCACCTGACCGGCCGCCGGAGTGGTCAGGCTCAGGGGTGGGTAGGCCGTCCAGCCCGATTGGGCGGCACCGCCGATGAAGTAACTGGCGATCAGCAGGAATCCGGCCGGAGGGATCAACCAGAAGGCCACGGCATTGAGCCGCGGGAATGCCATGTCGCGGGCGCCCACATAGAAGGGGATCAGATAGTTGCCGAAGGCACCATTCACCACCGGAACGATCCAGAGGAAGATCATTACTGTGCCGTGGAGAGTCAGCACCTCGTTGTAGGTCTCGCGGCCGAGGAAATCCGAGATCGGGCTCACCAGCTCAACGCGGATCATCCCGGCCAGGGCCCCGCCCACCAGGTAGAAGAAGAAGCCGGCCACCATGTACTGAAGACCGATCACCTTGTGATCCAAGCTGAAGCTGAGATAGCGCAGCCAGCCCTCGGGCTGAAGCCCCGGCGGCGATGAGCTGGTCTGCGGCGGAAGAGCGATGGTCATGGAGGCGAGCGGCGATGCAGTTGGGTAGGACTCAGGGACAAGACGGGATGGCCGAAAGCTGATGCCCTCAGGCTGCTCAGCGCGGCTGCTCGCTCAGCCAGTGGAGCTGGCGCCGGGAGCCACGGCCACGGTGGCGGTGTTGTTCTTCTCGAACCAGGTGGCGAACTCGTCGGGCTCATGAACCACCACCGTTGAGCGCATGCCGCCGTGGTAGGGCCCGCAGAGCTCAGCGCAGATGATCGGATAGCTGCCGGCCTTGATCGGCGTGAATGACAGCAGGGTGGGCTGGCCGGGAATGATGTCCTGCTTGAGGCGGAACTCCGGCACCCAGAAGGCATGGATCACATCGCGGGCCTCCATGCGCAACTCCACCGGCTGGCCCTTCTGCACATGCAGCTCGCCGCTGGTGATGTTGCCCTGGGGATAGTGGAAGAGGAAGGCGAACTGCAGGGCTGTGACCTCCACCGGCAGGGTGGGTGCGGCTGACACCTGACCGGATCCGATCCCACCCCAGATCCGCTCGGAGGGCTCAGGGGGGGTGCCGAGCACGGAGGCCTGAATCACGGCGCTGACGTCGCTATCACTGGCTTGGCTGCTCATCATCGCCCCATGCATGGAGTGGGGATCGCTGAGGGGAACCATGCCGCCCATGCGGTCGTAGATGTCGTAGCTGTAGATGCCCACGAACAGCACCACGACGGCAGGAATGGCGGTCCAGAAAATCTCCAGTTGCAGATTTCCCTCCACCGCCACGCCATCACCGGTTTCACCCTCGCGACGACGGAAACGGATCAGGCTGAACACCAGCAGGCAAAAAATCCCGATGAAAAGGATGCTGCCAATGCTGAAGAGAACCTTGAAAAGCTGATCGTAAATCGGCGCATTCAGGCTGGCTGCCACCGGCAGCAATTCGACGTTCTGGCCGATCCAGAGGCCACTGAGCACAAGGGCCATCCCCAGAACAAGGCTGAGAATGGCAGAAGGGATGGGCACAACTTGGACAAAGCTCCCTCCACCATATGGGGATCTCAGGCGCGGTGCTTGCGCTCAAGCGCAGGCCCTCCAGGGGCCGCGAAAGCCTGTGCGGAACTCAGCACATGATGGCGAGTCGTTGCGGATTGACCCGGTCGGTGCAGGTGCGTGCTTCCCCACAACAGACCGGCAACACCGGCCGCGATCGCTAGCTTCCACCCATGCAATCCGCCCGTGCCACCACTCTCCTGACCTCCCATCTGGTGGTGGCGCTGATCGCTCTGGTGGGCATCGGTGGCGCCACCAGGGTCATGGAAGCGGGTCTGGCCTGCCCTGACTGGCCCCTGTGCTACGGCTCCTTCCTGCCCGGCCGCCAGATGAACCTGCAGGTGTTCCTGGAATGGTTCCACCGCCTGGATGCCTTTTTGGTGGGTCTGGCGCTGGTGGCTCTTCAGGTGGTGGTGCTCAGGCGGCCCGCCGGCCGCCGCCCAGCCTGGTTGATCGCCGCCAGCGCCGCCGCCCTTGGCTTGGTGGCGGTCCAGGGGCTGCTCGGTGCCCTCACCGTCACCCAGCTGCTTCGTTTTGATGTGGTCACGGCCCATCTCTCCACCGCTCTGGTGCTGGTGGCTCTGGTGAGTGCCATCCACCAGGGGCTGCTGGAGCCTGATCCGTCCACTCTCGCGGCCTCCTCTCAGCCTGCAGCCGCCAGCGCTGGCTCCGATCGGAGCCAGTCTTCGCCTTTGGTCTGGCTGAGACGACAGGGCTGGTCGCTGGCCTCCGCCAGCGCCGCCCTGGCCGTGTTTGTCCAGGCGGTCAGCGGTGCCCTGATGGCCACCCAGTGGGCTTCAGGCCGTTGTCTGACCTCGGGGATCGACTGCGGTTGGCTGGCCCTGCACCGCCAGCTGGCCACGCCGGTGGCCACAGCGGTGCTGGTGCTGGCGGCCGCCCATCTGCTGGTGAGCCAGAAGCGACGGCGACAAGGTCCCTACGCCTTGGCGGCCCTGCTGTTGGTGGTTGCCCAGATCGCCCTCGGGGTGTTCACCCTGCGCCTCTCCCTGGCCGTGCCACTGGTCACCGTGGCCCACCAGCTCACGGCAGCCCTGCTGGTGGCCGTGCTCAGTGCCCTGGCCATGCGTCACCGGCCGATTCCTGTTTCCGCCTTGATGGCTCCCGTTCAGTCCCAGACCCCCCACCTCGAGTCCTGTCATGGTTAGCGCCACCAGCCTCAGCCCCCAGCTCAGCAGCCGCGATCAGGTGGTGCCCTCCCGCTCCAAGCTGAAGCTGCCGCCCTGGCTGGAGATCGCCAAGCCTCGGCTGATTCCCCTGCTGCTGGCCACCACCCTGGGGGGCATGGCCCTCTCCGAGGGTTGGCCAATGACGGCCCCACGGTTGGCCTGCACCCTTGGCGGCGGCGCGCTGGCTTCAGCGGCGGCCGGCGTGTTCAATTGCGTTTGGGAGCAGGAGCTGGATGGGCGCATGGTGCGCACCAGCGGCCGTGCCCTGCCCTCGGGCCGGCTCTCGGCTGGCACGGCCTTCGCTGTGGCGGTCTCCCTGACCTGTGCGGCGTCTCTGCTGCTGGTGAGTGGCGTCAATTGCCTGGCGGCCGCGCTCTCGCTGCTGGGCCTCTGCAGCTACGTGCTGCTCTACACCGCTCTGCTCAAGCCCCGTACCACTCAGAACATCGTCATCGGTGGCGTCGCCGGTGCCATCCCGCCGCTGGTGGGTGCCGCCGCGGCCACCGGCCATGTGGGCCTGGGCGGCTGGTGGCTGTTCGGCCTGGTGATGCTCTGGACTCCCGCCCATTTCTGGGCTCTGGCCCTGCTGCTCAAGGAGGACTACCGCTCGGTGGGCATTCCGATGCTGCCGGTGGTGAAAGGCACGGAAGTGACCGCCGTGGCGATTGGCCATTACGCCCGCGCCACCGTGCTGGTGAGCCTGCTGGGGGTGCTGGCCCTGCCCAGCGGTGGCTGGCTCTATGGCCTGCTGGTGATCCCCTTCAACGGCCGCTTGCTGCAGATGGCGCACAGCCTGGGACTCAGCCCGGATGAGGTGGCGCCGGCCCGGGGCCTGTTCCGCTGGTCGATTCTCTATCTGTTCGGCATCTGCCTGCTGCTGTTGATGGCCCGGCTGCCCGGAGCTGAGGTATTCAGTCTCCAGATCGGCGAATGGCTGGCTGGGCTCAACCCCCCGTCCGCCGCTTTCTAGATTGCAAACTCCCATTGGCCGGGCCTGAGTGTCAGCAACGCAGCCAGACGCCATGATCCAGCTGGATCAGATCAGCAAGGCCTACGGCCCGGTCACGGCCCTTGATGGCCTGAGCCTGCGTGTCCCGGCCGGCAGCCTCTATGGGCTGCTGGGGCCCAACGGGGCAGGCAAAACCTCCGCTCTGCGCATCCTCTGCACCCTGCTGGCCCCCGACAGCGGCGGTGTACAGGTGGCTGGGCTCGATGCTCTGCAGCAGCCCCGCCAGGTGCGCGAGCGCCTGGGCTACGTGGCCCAGGACGTGGCGATCGACAAGATCCTCACTGGACGGGAGATGCTGCGGCTCCAGGGAGCCCTGTATCACCTGGCTACGCCCCACCTGCGCCAGCGGATCGAGCAGCTGATCCAGCTGCTGGGCATGGAGAGCTGGGTCGATCGCCGCTGCGGCACCTACTCCGGCGGCATGCGCCGCCGCCTTGATCTCGCCAGTGGTCTGTTGCATCAGCCCTCGGTGCTGGTGCTGGATGAACCCACCGTGGGCCTTGACATTGAAAGCCGCGCCGTGATCTGGCAGGTGCTGCGGCAGCTGCGTGATGCCGGCACCACGGTGCTGCTCAGCAGCCATTACCTCGAGGAGATCGATGCCCTGGCTGATCGGCTGGCGATCCTTGATGGCGGCCGGGTGATCGCCGAGGGCAGCCCCAGTGAGCTCAAGCGCGCCCTGGGCGGTGATCGCGTCACCCTGAGGGTGCGCGAGTTCAGCGATGAGACCGAATCGGCCCGGGTGCAACAGGTGCTCCAGGGTTGCCCTGGCGTGCGCCAGGTGGTGGTGAACCGCGCCCAGGGCCATTCCCTCAACCTGGTGGTGGATGGGGAGGCCGTGATTGAAACCTTGCGACAGCAACTGAACCAGGCCCAGCTGCCCGTGTTCTCCCTCTCCCAGAGCCGACCCAGCCTCGACGATGTCTATCTCCAGGCCACCGGCCGTACGTTGATGGATGCCGAATTGGAGGTGGTCGGTGTCCGCGACCCCAAGGCCGAGCGCAAGCAGGCCATGCGCTGAGTTCCCTGTCGTGATGACCCGCTCGATTCTCTTTCCGTCCGCTTCTCCCGTCCCCCGGCCATGACCAGCGCCTCACCCCTGACGCTCAACGCCGCTCCGCCTGACCAGGCTTCGCCCCAGCGTTCGGCCTTCGCCGACCTCAGCCAGGAGACCCTGGCCCTCACGCGCCGGTTGTTTCTGCAGCTGGCCCGGCGCCCCTCCACCCTGGTGGCTGGGGTGCTGCAGCCCCTGATCTGGCTGGTGCTGTTTGGGGCCCTCTTCGCCAAGGCACCGGAGGGCCTGCTGCCAGATGGCATGAGCTATGGCCGTTTCCTCGGGGCCGGGGTGATCGTGTTCACCGCCTTCAGTGCGGCCCTCAACGCCGGTCTGCCGGTGATGTTCGACCGGGAATTCGGCTTCCTCAACCGACTGCTGGTGGCCCCCCTGCGCTCACGCAGCTCGATCGTGCTGGCCTCGGTGCTGTACATCACCAGCCTCAGCCTGATCCAGAGTCTGGCGATCATGGTCACAGCCGCCCTGCTGGGTTACGGCTGGCCCGGAGGTGCCGGGCTGCTGCTGGTGCTGGTGACCCTGCTGCTGCTGGTGTTTGCCGTCACCGCCCTCAGCCTGGGCCTGGCCTTTGCCCTGCCGGGACACATCGAGCTGATTGCGGTGATCTTTGTGGCCAACCTGCCGCTGCTGTTCGCCAGCACCGCCTTGGCACCGATTTCCTTCATGCCCACCTGGCTGGGCTGGCTTGCGGCCCTGAATCCACTTACCTTCGCCATAGAACCCATTCGTGCGGCCTATGCCGGCACCTTCTCCCTCCAGGCTGTCGTTCTGGAAGCTCCCTACGGGGATCTCACCGGCCTCACCTGCCTGGGCATCCTGGCCGCCCTCGCCCTCGGTCTCTTCCTTCTGATCCGGCCTGTTTTGGATCGCAAACTCAGCTGAGTCACCCTGTGTCCACCCCCCATCCCCGCCCTGTCGCCGACGACATGTCCCAAGTCAGCACAAGGCTTTTGCCCCAGGACCTCCTCCAGGCTCTCGCGCAACGGGATGGTGCCCTTCTCGCCGCCCACTCCCTGCGCTGGGCCCACCGCCATGGAGTCGAGGCGCTGGAGAAGCTGATCGAAGATCAGGGTCTCGATCACACCGCCCGCCTCTGGTGGCGTGAACAGCTGTTCTGCCCAGCCCCGATGGCCGTGACCATGGCCAGGTCCGCGGCCCCTGCGGCTCTCCCTGACAGCCGGCCTGCAGAGGTCATCTCGTCCGTGCCAGCGGCGGAGCCAGTGCTCAGCGCTCCCGTTCAGGGCGAGTCCATGGACTCGGTTCCCCTGCCTGCGGAGTGGCTGCTGCCCGCCAGCTTTGATCTGCCGGCTGCGGTCGTGGCTGACAAGAGCGACTCCGTTGAGCCCCCGGTGCCTGAAGCGCCTGAAGGGGCGGAGCTGGACGCAGCGGTTGCTGAATTCGAGGCGATGGAGCCACCCGCGGCTGAATCTGCAACTCCTGCACCTGCAACTCCCGAACCTCCAGCGCTTGAGCCTGCTGTTCTCGAATCTGCTGGTGTCGAACCCGCCGTTCTCGAGCCGGTGGCCGCCACATCCTCTGAGCCGCTGCCTTCCCTGGCGGAGGCCTTTGGGCCGATCCCCGACCTTGAGCCCCTGCCCAGCTTCAATGTCCAGGCCATCTTCGCGATGCAATCGGAGCTGGCGGAGAGGCCTCTGGCTCCCCCGATCGTTCCGCCGCTGATGGTTCCCCCACCGGCGCAGCTTGAACTGGAGGCCTTCCCGCCGGCGGCACTCCAATCTCAGCCTGAGCTCCAGCCTGACGCTCAAGCCGAGCTCCAGGCCGTGGCCCCAGCTGATGCTGTGGCTGTGCCGGCTCCACCCACGTCAGAGGAGAGGGCTGTGGAGAAGCCGAGTGGAGCGCGGCGCAATCCCTTCTCCCGTCTGCGTGGGTTGATCAAGGACTGCGTTGAGGAGGTGGCCAGCACCTTCGGCAACGATGAAAGGGATGCCCCCCCGACCCCGCTGGAGCCGGCCCGGTCCTCAGCTGAGGCCGTGCTGCCGTCCACCGGGCCGTTGTTGGAGGCCTTCCCAGTTCAGCCTGCGGCAGCTCGTGGCCCCATGGCACCACCACCCTTTGCCCTGCAGCAGCCGCCCCAGCCCACCCGGCAGGCCCAGCGGCGCCGCGCTGAAACCGGCAGTGCCGGTGGCCCAGCAGCTCGGGCGAATCGGCCGGCCCCCGCAGCGCCGGCTCCCAGCCATCCCGCCCTCGATTCGCTGCGGTCCTGGCTCCCGGATCCCCTGGAGCAGGATGATCACCGTCAGGCTTCCTGAGTTCCGTGATTCCTGAGCCACGCCTGCTGCGGGGAGCGCTGCAGGGCCGTCTGATCGTCTCGGTCCAGGCTCCCCAGGGTTCGCCGATGCGGGAGCCCTCGGTGATCGCCGCCATGGCTGAGGCCAGCCTGGCCCAGGGTGCCGTCGGGGTTCGCCTGGAGAGCCCGGAGCACATCGGCGCTGTGCGGCAGCGCTGTCCCGGGGCCCTGATCGTGGGGCTCTGGAAGCGGGTGTATCCCGGCAGCTCCGTGTACATCACACCGGGCTGGGAGGAGGTGAGGGCTGTGTGGGCCGCGGGGGCCGACATCGTGGCGATCGATGCCACCGCCAGGGAACGCCCGGACGGGGACGACCTGGCAGGGCTGATCGAGAGGGTTCAGCGCGATCTGGGGGCGCCGCTGATGGCCGATGTCGACAGCGTTGAGAATGGCCTGCGGGCGGCGGCGCTGGGTTGCCACTGGGTGGGCACCACCTTGATGGGTTACACCGAAGCCACAGCCCATCAGCGCCCACCGGCCTGGGATCTGCTCCCACCGTTGCGCCTGCAATTACCCCCTGAAACCGCCCTGATCTGCGAAGGGGGACTCTCCTCTCCAGATCAGGCCCACAGGGCTCTTGCTGAGGGAGCGGACGCTGTGGTGGTGGGTACTGCCATCACGGGCGTTGACCTGCAGGTGGCCGCCTACCTGGGCCGAATGGCTGCGGGCCGCTGAAGCAG
>NZ_JAHLYS010000021.1 GCF_025128055.1 Synechococcus sp. CS-1329
GCCTTGCATTCCCAGCCGCGGCGTGCAGCGGCGGCAGAAACAGCCCTGGTTCACGCGGGTGGAACTGCCGCCACTGCCAAACCCAACAGCGCAGCTGGCGGTCGCATGACTGTCTCAATTGAGAAGTGTCGGGCAGTCAGCTGGTTCACACCCTCAAGAATCTGCTCCGCGATCCGGTGCTCCTCCAGCAGATGGCGAAAGTTGAGAATCGTCGTCTCATCAGGGATCCGGCCGTCCATCGTCTCGATCCCTGCGAAGCGGCGGAAGCAGGGCGTATCGATCAGCATCTCCTCCATCAGTGGATCTGAAAGCGTGAACCACTGCTGCAGCAGGTGGATCCGGAGCATCACCTCCAAAGGAATCGGCGGACGACCTCCTTTGCTGGAGGGCTTGTGATACACGGGCTTGATCAGGGCCAGAAACGCTTCCCAGGGAACCGTGATCTCCATCTCATCCAGGAAGCGCTGGCGACGCGTCCTCTTTCTGGCGTAGATCTGCTCGTAGTCCGTGAAGCCCAGCTGGAGAGGGTCGGCCATCCGTTCCAGTCTCAGTCTTGGATCTGGATTGATTTTAGCGGGTTTTTCAGGGGTTCCCCAGGAGCGGGATGGCATCACCATCACCATCACCAGGGCAACAGCTCACCGTTGGCATGCCAGAAGCTGCCTGAGGTTTCCAGGCTGAGGGCGTCGATGCGCTCCAGCAGGCCCCGCACCGACTGCTCCGGCGTGATGCCGTTGGCGGTGAAGCCCGTCATGCGGGTGCTCACCAGGCCGGGATGAAGGATGGCCACGGCGATGCCCCGCGGCTTGAGGTCCAGGGCCAGCGACTTGCCCGCCATGCACAGCGCCACCTTCGACATCCGGTAGCCATAGGAGCCGCCGGAGCTGTTATCGGCAATCGAGCCCATGCGGCTGCTCATCAGGCTCACCTTGGAGCCGGGATGCAGATGATTCAGCAGGGCGCGGGTGAGCTGCAGCGGGGCCACGGCATTGACCTCGAACTGGCGCAGCAGGCTCTGGCCGTCGAGCGTCTCGAGGCTCGTGGATTCATAGACACCGGCGTTATGGATCAGGCCGTCGATCGCCAGATCCCCCAGCCGCTCCACCAGGGAGGCGATCGCAGCGGCGGAGGTGATGTCCACCCCGGCTTCGATGCGCACCCCCAGCGCCTCCAGCTCCGCTGAGGCTGTGCGGCAGACCGCGACCACCTCATCGCCGCGGCCCTTCAGCTGCCGGCAATACTCGCCGCCGATGCCACGGTTGGCTCCGGTGATCAGGTGGGTGGCCATGGTGCAAACGCGCAGTGGGGTCTGGTGGCTGGATCGTATGGGGTGGGCCCGCCATGGCGATGGCCTCAGGCCATCAGCAACTGGTAGGCGGCATGGATGCGGCGGAAGTCGTCCACGGCTCCGCCCTGATCGGGATGGTGGGTTTTCACCAGGCGGCGGTGCGCCCGCTTGATCGCCTCGCGGGAGGCCCCCCACTCCAGCCCCAGCAGCGCCAGGGCGGCGGCCCGTTCGGGGTCGGGGCTGTCCTCGGCCGGCGGCGGCGGAGCAGTGGCCTGCTCAAGGGTGGCGATGCGCTCCAGCAGATCGTCGACCACCCGCAGGGGCGACGCTGAGAGCCATTCGGGCGCGCGCACGCCGTGGATGGCGAAGGCCAGCCGCACCGCCAGGCGGGGTTTGGTCTGGGGGCCGCGCAGGGCCTGGCGCAGGGAACGGCCCAGGCCGGGCTGGCGGCGATCCAGCTCCTCCTCCAGCTGGGCACGCGGATCGCTCCACTGGCTGCGCAGGTGCTCCTGCAGGCCGCGCAGGCCGTTGAACACCAGCCTGTCCCCCAGCCGCGCCGAGGCCCCCACCCGCAGCTCCCGCCAGCGGGGATGACGGGCGAGCGCCTCGCCCCAGAGCCGCACCTGCTCGGCGCTGAGCGTGCCCCTGACAGCAGGCTCGGGGGTCTGCCGGCGGAAGAGCTGCTGACGCAACAGGATCACCTCCCGCCGCAGGGCTTCGTTCTCGGCGAGCAGGGCATCGATGTTGGCGGTGACCTGGGTGCCCCGGGCGGGGCCGCGGGCCCAGCTGCGCGGATCAAACCCCATGCTCAGGACGACAGATCAGGCCCAGATCTAAAACACCTGATGGCGGCGCACCTGGACCCGAGGCTCCAGCTTGAGATCTTTGTTGTGCAGATCCATGCCCCGCACGGCCGCCACTTCACCCTGGATGCCCTGGGCCGCCAGCTGTTCCACCAACTGTTTGATCAATTCATCTTCCACCCTGTTCTGATCAAAACCGCTGGGGGTGAGATCCGCCAGGAAGCGACCGATGCGCGAGGCCACCACCGAAGAAGAGTTCGCGACCTTGATCACAATCATCACCGGAGCAGCATCGATCGAGCAGAATTGTATCGCAAATGGCGCGGAGCTGCGCTCAAAGAATGCCGTCAATCCTATTCAATCGCTGAAGATTGTTGATCTTCATTGAAACGAATTGGCATGGGCAGTATCAACCGTAGGTGGAGATGGTGGAGAGGCGCTGGAAGGAGGGGTCAGCCATGCCATCCACCCGAAATGACGACCAGGTGACGCTGGGGGCTGGATCTTCGGCCTGGCGAGGGAACTCGATGCGGCGACGCTGATAGGTCAGCCCGACGCAACTGAGATCGTCGTCATCGGCCATCAGCGACCAGAGCAGACGCAGATCACCCCGGTCATAGGACCAGGGCTGGTTCACCGACATTGGCTCCGCCAGGACACCGGCCCCGAAGCGAACCGCACAGGACCGCTCAGAAGCCAGGTAACGACCGTCTTCGGTGGGATAGAACCAGCAGGTTTCGTTGCTCAGCTGCTGGAGAGGCACCGCATCAAGCCAGCGGAAGCCAAGGGGTGTATCGCTGCTGGGATCAGCGTCGCTGAAATCGAGCAGGTGGACGTGCAACCACAGGCGAGCGGCATCAAACCGGGGAATCACGGCATCGCAGAGCAACCGTTCCCGAGTGGGACCGCTGTTGGGTTCATGGGTGAATGGATCAAGGCCATCGGCTGTGGCCTGTCCATGACGCACCAGATCGTCGAGGCTGCCAGCCCATTGCTGGGGGCAGCGCAGGATGCAGAGAGCGCGAGCATCACTCAGGCAGCTCTGATGATCGGCGATCACCTGATCCCAGCCTCTGGGCTCCTCCCCGTCGGGGGGAGGAGCGAGGCTGAAGGTGAACGCCAGCTTGGAGGTCATGGCCGGAGTTGAAGCCGTCATGACGGTGACATTGTCGCTGGTGGAAACGGGGATCAGCCCAGGCCCACCTGGCCGAGGATGCCCTGGCCGGTGAGGAGCTCGGTGGCGAGACCGATCACGAAACCGAGCATGGCCAGGCGGCCATTCCAGGTTTCAGCGAAGGCAACGAAACCGAAGCGGGTGGTGGTGGAGTCAGCCATGGGTGGAGAGCGAGGTGCTTTGCGAAGCGTAACACGAACCTTTGAGCATTGTTAAGAGGACGCGGGGGATTGGCCCTGCCGTGCTCAGGCCTCGGCACTGCTGCCCGTATCCCGGCTCACGTCCACGCCGAAGGGGGCAAACAGAAAGACCATCTCGCCCAGGCGCTCCTGGTGCCCGTCGAGGGCGAACACCCCACCGGAGACGAAATCCGCCGAGCGCTGGGCCTCCTCCGGTGGCATCGAGCCGAAGTTGAGCACCACGGTCTTGCGCTCGCGCACCGCCTGGACCGCCTGCAGCACGTCCTCGAAGCGGCGCGGTTCCATCAGAACGACTTCAGAAGGCAAGTCGGAAAACCGGTCCATGCCATCAAGGTGCCATGGGCGGCCCAGCGGCGCCAACCGCCTCAGCCTGGGCCAGCAGGTCATCGCAGCGCAGTTCCCCTCGCCGGCGCAGGGCAAAAAGGGTGCCGGCCTGTCCCCGGCAGACCCGCAGCTCCTGATCCAGAACGGTGATATCCAGCCAGGCCGGGTAGCTCTGGTTCACCTGCCGCATCAGGCGCGGCTGAACCGATCCCAGGGCAGGGCCGATCCAGCCACCACGCTCGAAGCTCACCGACACCCGCTGGGGACCTTCCACTGCGATCCGTGCCAGCACGGCGATGCCCCCCAGGCCCGAGAAGGCGCCGCTGGGTCGCAGCAGGTTCATGGCCCGGCCACGGGAAGGGGCCAGCACCTGAAGGTTCTCGAGCCACGGGGCCACCCGCAGGTAGGGAGCCCGGCTGCTGCTCCAGCGCAGTTCCCACACCCCCTCCAGGAGCTCCGGACGGGCCTGGAGATCAGCGGGAGCCTCCCGCTCGAGTGATTCGATCAGGGAGCGGATCCGCTGGTCGCCGAGCGCGGCGGGGTGGCGCAACCCTTCGAGCAGCTGGTCGCGAGCAGTCATGGCAGCAGCAAAGGAGTGAATTGAACTCTGGGGCCGGGGACGTGTGTAGAGTGAAGGTTGATTTTTCGATCACTGGTGAGAGCAACACTTCCAGCCGTCGACGGATCCGTTCAAGTTATTTAAAGTTACATGACAATCTACGTAGGCAACCTCTCGTTCGATGCCGAGCAAGAGGATCTCCGTGACCTTTTCAGTCAGTACGGAGAAGTACGCCAGTGCAGCCTGCCCCTTGATCGGGAAACTGGACGCAAGCGCGGTTTCGCTTTTGTGGAACTCGCCAATGATGCCGAGGAGCAGAAGGCCATCGACGATCTTCAGAACGTCGAATGGATGAACCGCATGATCCGTGTCAACAAAGCTGAGCCCCGTGGCGGCGGCGGTGGTGGCGGCGGCAACCGCGGCGGTGGCGGCGGTGGCGGCGGCTACGGCGGCGGTGGCGGTGGTGGTGGCGGCTACGGCGGCGGTGGCGGCGGTGGCCGCAGCCGTTACTGAGCTCCAAGCCAACTTCAGGCTTCAGATCAGGTTTGCCTGAGTGAAGCCCTGAGATCAACCCCGCTTCGGCGGGGTTTTTTGTTGCTGGGCGCCCGAGCCCTCAGGCCGGGCGCCCAGCGGCTTCAGCCGAGCGGAGAAAGAATCACTCCTCTCCTTCGTCCTCAGCACCCACAGGCACGAGGCGAATCTGCTTGCGGCCGATTTTCAGCTCGAACTCATCGCCGGGCTTGAGGTCAAGCAGAGCTGTGTAGGCCTTGCCCACCAGCAGATTGCCGTTGCCTTGAACCGTGGCGATGTAGCTGAGCTTGCGGCCACCTTTGCCGGCGGCCTGACCGCCACCTGTGGAGCCGAGGTTGACACCCTTGGCTTCCAGGAGAGCTTCATAGAACGCTGTGAAATTCAATCGCTCACTGCCGTCCTTCTTGGTGCTGACATAGCCAGCTGAGCGCACCAGCTCTGATTTGCTTACCTCGCCCAGCTCCTTGACCTTCGCGAGCAGATCCGCACCCGTCAACATGGAATTTTTTGAGAACATCAAGGCCAACATACTGAATGACGTGGGTTCGTCGAGGTTGACCGACAAACCAACCCAGCCTGGCCAGTTCAGATCCAGCGAAGATCTCCTCCGTCGCCCATTCCCTGTCAGGACATCCTGATGGCGGTCAGGTCAGTCGTAGCCCCGAAGTTTCAGGACCCTCTCTGCACTGACGAGACCCATGCGATCGCTTCAGTGAGAATGGCTGCGGCGCGGACGCTGGCAGCAGATGCCAACGGCTCCCCCCAGCAGAATCATCAGGATCAGGGGTGCTTCACGCCAGATTTGATAGGTCGTGGGGCGCTTCAGCCGCTCCAGTTCGAACACCCCAAGCTGCGGGCGCCCAGGAGGCAGGGCAGATCGAACCACACCCTGGCTGTCGATCACCAGGCTGGGTCCTGTATTGGCGCTGCTCACCAACCAGCGCCCCACTTCAATCGCCCGCAGCTGGGCCAGGGCCGTGAATTGATGCTGTAGCAGAGCTGGATAGGGATCGAGATTGGCGCTGGCCAACAACCAGCTCGCTCCCGCCGCACTGGCCTGGCGCAGGCCCTCACCACTGGCCAGTTCGTAGCAGATCGCCACCGCCGGATCCGGACCGTTGCGTCGCAGCAGCCGCGAAGGTGAACCCGGCTCCACGCCGCCCACGGCCGAGAGTCCGCCCCAGCGCCAGAGACGTGCCAGGGGCACCCATTCGCCCAGGGGCACCAACCGGGCTTTATCCACCCAACCGGTGGCCTCGTTCGCACCGGACTCGAAGCGCAGCACACTGCTGCGCAACTCCTCCCCCTCCAGGCGGAAGCCGCCACTGAGCACCTCCGCTTCGGCCTCGGGCATGGCCTGCCCCAGCACCAGCGTTCCCTCCGGCTGCAGCAGGGGCACCCCCAGGGCAGCCGCCTGCTGGCGGGCCCGGGCGATCTGTCGCAGCAGGTCCCGTTGACGCCCGGGCTCGAACTTCTCGCGGGTGGGCACTGCCGGTTGCAGCACCAGCACCCGCAGGGCCTCGCCGCGCTCGGCTCGCTCCGGCCGCAGCTGGCTCCAGCCCAGGCCATGGCTGAACAGCAGCAGCGCCACCAGGCCCAGTCCCCATCCACGCCGACTGGCCGCCGGGGCCACCAGGGTGCGCCAGAAGCCCCAGCCGATCAGCAGTTGAACGGCCGCCACCAGACCGGATCCACCCACCGCCGCCAGCCCGGCCAGGGGACGGTCGGCGGGCAGGGGGGACGTACCCAGGCCAATCCAGAACAGGGGACCGGCCGCCAACAGCCCCTCCGCCAGGCCCCAGAGCCCCGAAGCCAGCAGTGCCGTGGCCAGGCGGCGGGGGTCGAGGCGGCACACCAGCCAGCCCCAGCCGGCCACCAGCAGCCCCGCCACCACCCCACAGGCCAGCCAGATCGCCAGGCAGATCGGCAGGCTCAGGGGGCCCGGGACGCCGATCCAGTCGAGGGGGTGCAGCCAGAGCAGCCAGCGATGGCTCACCAGCACCGCAGCGCCTCCCCACAGGCCGGCGGCAAGAGGGGAGGCGCCCCAGAGGGGGATCAGGGCCAGCCAAAGCAGGGGAGGTAGTCCCAACGGCGCCAGGGAAAGACCCGCCAGGGCACCCGCCAGGGCGGTGATCACCCTGAAGCGCCGGTCATCTCCCATGGCCTGCGCCGGCATGCAACGACATCATCTGATGGTCAGCGCTTGCCGCCATGGACCGGGACAATCTGCTCCAGCAACTGATCCTGCGTGGGCTGGGCACCAGTTCCCTGGTGGCCGACCGCCTGCGCAACGTCACCCAGGCCTGGGTCAGGAGTGGCCGCCTGGATCCCGGCGAAGCTTCGGTGCTCGTCGACGACGTGATGCGCTCGCTGCGCGGGGAGAACCCCGAGCTGGAAAAGCAGGCCGAGCGCACCATGGAGCGCAACATCGACCATTTCCTCCAGGACTTCGGCCTGGCCCGCCAGCGCGAGGTGGATGAGCTGCGAGGCCGCATCGACCGGCTGGAGCAGCTCCTGCGCAGCCGGCGTGAGGCGGCTGAGGTGCCCGACTGAAACGGCCTCCGGCGCTGGCAGAATCTGCTCCAGCTCGTTCCGGCCCGGCCGCCCTCCTCCAACCCATGCGTGACATCCTGATCAGCACCGGCGTCTGCGTCGCCTGCCTGCTGCTGGCCCTGGCCAGTCAACTGATCTCCCCCAGCACGGTGGAGGCCAGCAGCGACGGAGCCCTCAGCACCGCAGCCCTGACCACGAGCGCAGCCAGTGCCGGCAGCCAGCAGGCCCCCGACGCCCCCAGCGGCCGCATTGAGCTGGACCCTGACGATCCCAACCCTTCGCTGTTCACCATGGCCTCCGAGAGTTCCAACGATTCCTCCGCTCTCAGCGACGCCGCTGTGGCCCAGGGCAGTGCCGCCGGGCTCGGCGGCGAACTGGTGGCCGCCAAGGAAGTGGTCACCCCCAGTGGCCTGCGCATCACTGATCTGGTGGTGGGCGAGGGCGTCGAAGCCATCAGCGGCCAGGCGGTCCAGGTCAACTACCGCGGCACCCTCGCCAACGGCAAGGAGTTCGACAGCAGCTACGGCCGTGGCCCCTTCTCCTTCCCCCTCGGCGGCGGTCGGGTGATCAAGGGCTGGGATGAGGGCGTGGCCGGCATGAAAGTGGGCGGCAAGCGCAAGCTGGTGATTCCCCCGGATCTGGCCTACGGCGAGCGGGGTGCCGGCGGCGTCATTCCCCCCAACGCCACCCTCACCTTCGAGGTGGAGCTGCTGGGCGTCGGCGGCTGAGCTCGGGCGCCGCTCGTTAGGATGCAACCACCGGTGGATCGCCGGTCAAGCTGTTCATGGTCACATCGGTCACAGACCCGGGTCACAGAGCCGTCGCACTTCTTGCGACGTGCCGCCGGGACTCAGCCTCAGGCCCGGGCCATGCCGCTTGAACCGGAGTCCCCCATGGGCTCCGCCCGTTGTCCCCTTCGTTGAACTTTCATGGCTCACACGCTGCCCGCTCTCCCTTACGACATCAAGGCGCTCGAGCCCCATATCTCCCAGAACACCCTCGAGTTTCACCACGGCAAGCACCACGCCGCCTACGTCGCCAACCTCAACAAGCTCCTGGACGGCACCGACCTTGACGGCAAGAGCCTCGAGGACGTGATCACCAGCGTGGCCGGTGATGCCTCCAAGGCCGGGGTGTTCAACAACGCCGCCCAGGTGTGGAACCACAGCTTCTACTGGCAGTGCATGAAGCCCGGTGGCGGTGGCCAGCCCAGCGGTGCCCTCGCCGACAAGATCAACGCCGATTTCGGCAGCTTCGAGGCCTTCACGGAGCAGTTCAAGGCGGCTGGCGCCACCCAGTTCGGCAGCGGCTGGGCCTGGTTGATCCTTGATGGCGGCACCCTCAAGATCACCAAGACCGCCAATGCGGATCTGCCCCTGGCCCACGGTCAGAAGGCTCTGCTCACCATGGATGTCTGGGAGCACGCCTACTACCTGGATTATCAGAACAAGCGCCCCGATTACATGACCACCTTCCTCGACAAGCTGGTCAACTGGGATTTTGTGGCCGCCAACCTGGCCGCCGCCTGATTCTTCAGGGACGCGCCGCGTCCAGCACCGCGTCGGGGGCGATCCACATCGCATCGCCGTAGGAGAAGAAGCGATAGCCCTGCTGCTTCGCTTCTTCGTAAACCTCCAGCAGCCGCGGACGACCAATCAGGGCACTCACCAGCAGCAGCAGCGAACTGCGCGGCAGGTGGAAATTGGTGAGCAGTCCCTGCACCAGCTGAAAGCGGAACCCCGGCTGGATCACCAGATTCACCGGCCCGCGGAAGGGCAGCAGGCGGCCGCCATTCAGCGCCGCCACCCCTTCAAGACTGCGCACACTCGTGGTGCCCACGGCGACCACCCGCCCGCCGCGCAGCTGACAGGCGGCCACCGCCTCCACCAGCTCCTGGCTGATCTCCACCCATTCGCTGTGCAGATCCAGGCTGGAGAGATCCTCCTCCTCCAGGGGCCGAAAGGTGCCGATGCCCACGTGCAACGTGGCGGTGGCGATGGCCACGCCGCGGGCGCGGATCGCCTCCAGCAGTTCATCACTCAGGTGCAGGCCCGCCGTGGGGGCGGCCACCGCTCCGGGCCGGGTGGCATAGAGGGTCTGGTAGCGGCTCTCCTGGTCAGGATCCGGGTGCTGGATGTAGGGCGGCAACGGCATCTCGCCGTAGCGCTGCAACAGGGCTTCGATCGAGGCGGCATCGACGCAGCCAGCGGGGAAGCGGATCACCCGCCCGCCGCTGGATTCATCGAGGGCCACCACCTCCAGGGGCAGGGACGGCTGACCGGCGGCTTCGAGCTGAAGCACCTCGCCGGGTCGCACCCGCTTGGCCGGCCGCACCAGGCAGATCCAGCAGCACTCGCTGGACGCCACGGCGGCTTCGCTGGGAACGGCGCTGTCATAGGGCTGCAGCACCAGCACTTCCACGGCACCGCCGCTGGCGCGGCGGGCCTGCAGCCGCGCCTTGAGCACCCGGGTGTCGTTGACCACCAGCAGATCACCCGGCTGCAGTTCCGCCGCCAGATCCCAGACAGTGAGGTGCCTGAGCTGCTCCTGACCGCTGCGGCCCAGGGCCAGCAGCCGAGCGCTGTGGCGCGGCTCGGCGGGGGTCTGGGCGATGAACGACGGCGGCAGGTCGTAGTCGTAGCTGGAGAGCCGCAGATCAGCAGAGGGGTCGCTCAGGGCTGCAGGGCCCGCTGGGGCCAGAGAAACAACAACAACACGCTCAGACGATCAGAGGGCGAGGCTTTCAGGCGCCGTTTCGATCAGCTGGGCCAGATCCTTGAGGAAGGCCGCGGCGTGGGTGCCGTAGATGACCCGATGGTCGGCCGTGAGGTTCACCTGCATCTGGCGTCTGACGGCAATCGAGCCGTCCTTGCCGGCCACCACGGCGGGGCGGGAGGCCGCCACCGCCAGAATCGCTCCGGTGCCTGGCGGCAGGATCGCATCGAAGCGATCGACGCCGAACATGCCCAGGTTGGAGAGGGTGAAGGTGCCGGTGTTGTACTCCTCAGGCTTGAGCTGCTTGGAGCGCGAACGGGCCACCAGATCAGCCCAGGAGCGCGAGAGGCTGTAGAGGTCGGTGCGGTCGGCCGAGGCCAGCACCGGGGTGATCAGCCCGCCGTCCTCCATGGCCACCGCCACCGCCACATTGATGGCGGGGGGATACACCATGCCGGCCTCGCTGTAGGCGGCATTGACCTGGGGATGGCGGGCAAGCACCACCCCCACCGCCTTGGCCAGCAGGACCGTCATGGTGACGCCCTTGCTCTTCACCGACTTGGCGAGGGCATCGAGCCGGTCGGTGGTGATCGTGTAGCCCACGTGGAAAGAGGGCACCGCCAGACTGGCGAGCATGTTGCGGTTCACCGCCGCCTGCAGGGTGTTGAAGGCCACGGTGTCGCCGGGCTGCCCGAAGGCCTGGCCCACCGGTGCCGGTGCCGCTGAACCGTTACTCGAGGCGGCTGCCGGGGCAGCCGCGACCGCCGCTGCTGTGCCCTCCGCCACGCGGGGCACAGCAGCGGCCTGGCCGGCGGCCCGCTCCACGTCTTCGGCCTGGATACGGCCATGGGGGCCACTGCCCCGCAGGCTCTCAAGGGCCACACCGAGCTGACCAGCCAGCTTGCGCGCCCGTGGTGTAGCCACCAGCCGCCCACCGGCGGCCACCGCCACAGGGGCCGCCACCGGAGCAGCGGGAGCAATTGGCGCCGCAGCTGCAGCGGGGGCCGGCGCTGGAGCCTCAGCGGCCACCGGCGCCGCCGGAGCCGGCGTGGCCGCGGCAGGAGCGGAGGGCGCAGAAGCCTGAACCGCCGCGATCTCCGCTTCGGTTTCAACGATCAGACCGATGGTTTCACCCACCGGGGCCGTGCCGCCGGAGGGCAGCAACACCGAAGCCAGGAAGCCCTCCTGGAAGGCCTCCACGTCCATGTCAGCCTTGTCCGACTCCACCACCAGCACCGATTCGCCCCTCTCGACGCGATCGCCGGGCTTCTTCAGCCACTCCACGATCTTGCCCTCCGTCATCGTGGAGCTCAGGGCGGGCATGAAGATTTCGTGGGTCGCCAAAGTCCTGATCCCAATGCAGGCTGCGTCGGGATTTTACGTGCGACCCCTCCCCGTGCGCTGCCGGAGGTTCAGCCCCCCTCGATCGCCTCCACCACGCCATCGCGCACCAGCACAGCCACCTGCAGTTTTTCCACCAGGTTGTCGCCCACCTTGATCTTGCAGGTGCCCTCGATCTGGCCCTGGTCAACGATCTGATCGAATTCCAGGTCGCGCACCTGGCGCTGCTGCTCGATCAAGGTGCGTTTCTGCTCCTCGAATTCGGCCCGCTTGGCCGCCACCTGCTGCTGCACCGAGGCCACCTGCTCCTGCACGCGGGGGTCGAGCGGGTTGAGGCTCTGGCGGCGGATCTCATCCACCAGCTGCTGACCCTCCTGCTCCAGCTGGGAGAGCTGCTGGTCGCTGTTGCTCACAGCGGCACTCAGCTCGCGCTCGGCGTCCTCCTTCCAGCGGGGAGTGACCACGGCCCGCACGGTGATGGTGCGCTTGATCGTGAGGGTGTGGCCGTCAGTCATGGGAGAGGGATCGCAACGACCAGGCTCTCAGCCCGGCGGCCTGTGGTCAACCGAGGGCGGCGGCGGCCCTCAGCCTCCATAGATCGCCTCGATCGCTGCCCCATCGCGCTCGGTGATGCGATCACGGCGTTGCTTGAGGGTCTGAGTGAGCAAGCCGTTGTCGATCGAGAAGGGCTCCACCAGGGCCACTCCAGCCAGGCGTTCGTCGGGCCGCGAGCCCTGGCGCGCCGCCAGCAGACGGTTGAATTCGCCACTCAGCGCCTTGAGCAGAGCGCGGTCGGCTGTGGCCTCAGCACCGGTCCCGGGGACGGGCAGTTGCCGCGACCTGGCGAAGGCGGCCAGGGGATCCACGCGGGGCACCACCAGGGCAGCGAGCTGGCGACGGTCCTGGCCCACCAGCATCACCTGCTCCACCAGCGGATGGGCCACCAGGGCCTCCTCCAGGGGACCCGGCTCGATGTTCTCGCCACTGCTGAGCACGATCGTGTCCTTGGCCCGGCCGGTGAGCACCAGGGTTCCATCATTCAGCAGCTGGCCCAGATCGCCGGTGTCGAACCAGCCGGCGCCATCCAGCACCGCGGCGGTGGCCTCGGGCTTGCCGAAATAGCCAGCCATCACCTGGGGGCCGCGGGCGAGCACCCGCCCCCGCTGCCGCCAGGCCAGCGGCGCTCCGCTCTCGGGATCGACAATGCGCAGCTCCGTTTCCGGCAGGGGCTGGCCCGCACTGCCCCGGCGGTTGCGCCAGGGGCGACGGCAGGCCAGCACAGGGCTGGTTTCGGTGAGGCCGTAGCCCACCAGCAGCTCGATGCCGATCGCCTCGAAGAAGCCATCCACATGCAGAGCCAGAGCGCCACCGCCGCTGATGGCCGTGCGCAGGGCACCGCCCGAGAGCTGCTGGCGCACCTTGGGCCAGAGCAGGGCAGAGGCCAGGCCATGGCCCGGCCAGCTCAGCAGCCAGCCCAGGCCCGCAGCCAGGCGCCCCAGCGGCGGTTCGGGCTCCAGGGTGAGGTCGAGGGCGCGCCGGCGCGACTGGCCGTGCCAGCGACTCAGCCGCAGGGCCTGACGGATCAGCCCCTGGCGGGAGGGGGGCATGGCCTCGAGGGCATCCTCGAACCCGGCCAGGAGGGCCTCCCACAGCCTCGGCACGCTGATCATGTACTGGGGTTTCACCCGCTGGAGATCGGGGCGCAGGTGTTTGAGGGTGGTGTAGCTCTGGCGGCAACCACAGGAGAGCAGAAAGTATTCGGCGGTGCGCTCGTAGGCATGCCAGATCGGCAGCACGCTGAGGACGCGATCGGCCGGCCGCGGCGCCACTGCCACCCCCAGGGTGCGCAGCTGGTGCAGCAGGTTCGCCTGGCTGAGCGGGACCCCCTTGGGGCGGCCGGTGGTGCCTGAGGTGTAGAGGAGGGTGGCCAGGCGCTCGGCCCCCTGAGTCGGCGCGGGGGGCGCCTCGGCATCCTGGCTCCGGCCCAGCGCCTCGAAGGCCTCCCAGCCCAGTTGCCGCGGTCCGGGCCGCGAGGGGGCGCTGGCGTTGGCGGCTGCGGCGTCCTCTTCCAGCAGCACCACGAAGCGCAGCCGCTCAAGGGCAGCGGGCTGCAGAGCCAGGCGCTCCAGCAGGGCCGCTGATTCCAGCACCAAGCCGACGGCACAGCAGTCGTCAAGGATGTAGCGCAGTTCCTCGAGGGGAGCGCTGCTGCCCCGGACCGCATCCGCTGCGCCGCAGCGCATGATTCCCTGATCGGCCACCAGCCAGCGGGGGCAGTTCTCCGAGAACAGGGCCACCACCTCCCCCTGCCTCAGGCCCAGCAGCGCGAAGGCCGCAGCGGCCCGCTGAATGCGGGCGTTGAGCTCGCGGTAGGAAATCTCCTCCGGCGGTTGGGCATGGGGCGCATCGAGGGCGATCGCCTCTCCATGGCGCTGGGCCAGGACCGGCCAGAGGCCGTCCAGCCCCTGCAGTTCACGCCAGTTGTCGTGCTGGGCGAGGGCCTGTTGATCGAGGCGGTCCCCCGACCAGAGGATCGAAGCGTTGCCATCCATGGTCGCGTCGCGAGCGGGGCTCAGGCTTATCACCGCCAGGGCCATTCCGTGGGTTTCGGTGGCCGAAGCTCCAGGCCGAACCGCCGCGCCAGGGCCTGACGCAGCAGGGGTTGAACCGTGGCGATCGTCAGCCCCGGGCACCAGTCGCTCAGGCGCGTCACCCCATGGCCCTTCAATCCACAGGGAACGATGGCGCCGAAGCCCCCCAGCGGGCAGCTCACATTGAGGGCCAGGCCGTGCTGGCTGATCCAGCGGCGCGCACCCACACCGATCGCCGCCACCTTGCGCCCCTCCAGCCAGACCCCGGTGAGGCCCTCCTGCAGCTCTCCCCTCAACCCGAGAGACGTGAGCACCTCGAGCACCGCCGCCTCCAGTGCACGCAGATAGAGGTGGAGATCGCCGCCGTGACGCTGCAGGGCCAGCACCGGGTAGGCCACCAGCTGGCCGGGCAGGTGGTGGGTCACTTCGCCGCCGCGGTCGATGCGGAACAGGGGGGCGGGGGGATCGGCTGGATCGAAGCGCAGGAAGCGCTCGCTGGCGCCGCGGCCCAGGGTGTAACAGGGGGGGTGCTGCAGCAGCAGCAGGGCCTCGGGGCCAGCGGGGTTGCTCAGGAGCCGCTCCTGCCACTGCCGCTGCCAGCGCCAGGCCTGCTCAAACGGCACCGGCAGAGCTGGTTCAACAAGGATTGCGTCGAGGGCCGGAGTCATGCGCGAATCGCTTCCTACAGTTGGTTCAGAACGACCAGCGAGGGGACTGCTCAATGAAGCTGTTGATTCACGGCCGCAATCTCGATGTCACGCCAGCCATCCGTGATTACACGGAAGCGAAGCTGGGTCGTGCCATCAATCATTACGAAGGCCTGGTCAAAGAAGCTGATGTTCATCTCTCTGTGGCGCGCAACCCCAGGGTGGCGCAACAGACTGCCGAGGTCACGGTTTACGCCAATGGGGTGGTGATCCGTGCCCAGGAACGCAGTGAGAACCTCTACGCCAGCATCGACATGGTGGCAGGCAAGCTGAGCCGTCAGCTGCGCCGTTACAAGGATCGCCTCAGTGATCACCACGCAGCCGGTTCCCCGGTCAACGGGGCTGACGATACCGAACAGCCCAGCCTGGAGGGAATGCTTCCCGATGATCTGATCGGCAACCGGGAGCCGGTCCTGCCGGCTCCAGCGGTGCGGCGCAAGTACTTCTCGATGCCGTCGATGAGCCTGGATCAGGCCCTGCACCAATTGGAGCTGATCGACCACGATTTCTATGTGTTCCGCGAGGAATCCAGCGGTGGGCTCCAGGTGGTCTATCGCCGCAACCATGGTGGTTTCGGTGTGATCCAGTCGAAGGAGTCGTGAGCCATCCTCAATCATCCCAACCCCCGTGACGCGTGACTCCAGGCTCAGGGGGCCCCTGCCCGATCTGGCCCCACTGATCGAGCATGCCCTTCTCGATCCCCACCGGGGTCTGGAGAGCGTGCAGCAGGCCTGCGATCAGGCTCGCCACTACGGCTTTGCGGCGGTGTGCGTCTCCTCGCGCTGGGTGGCCGTCGCCCGGGAGCGGCTGGGGGGAGCCGGCAGCGTCAAGTTGGTGGCGGTGGTGGCCTTCCCCTTTGGGGCGGTGCCGGCGTCGATCAAACGGGCGGAAGCGGAGGCGGCCGCCAGCGCCGGCGCCGACGAACTCGACGTGGTGCCCGACTTCGGTGCCCTCGCCGATGGTGACGGCGGCTCGATCTACCAGGAGCTGGGCTCGATCGTGGAGCTCGGCCTGCCGGTGAAGGTGATCCAGGAGGTGGGGCGGCTGGATCCAGCCGCCCTGGAGCTGCTGGTGGAGGCCTCGATCGATGCGGGGGCCGCCTTCCTCAAGACCGGCAGTGGCTTCGGCCCAGCCGTGACCCCGGAGCAGGTGAGCCACCTGCGCGAGCTGGCCCGCGGACGGGCGGGGATCAAGGCCTCCGGCGGCATCGCCGGGCTGGAGCAGGCCTTTGATCTGGTGGCCGCCGGTGCCACACGGCTGGGCACCAGCCGCGGCATCGCCCTGATCGAGGCCCTGCGCGCCCCGGCCTGATGCCTGAGGAATCACTGGAGGGTCTCTCGCTCAAATGCGGCCCCCTGGGGGAGCACGACCGGCTGCTCACCCTGCTCAGCAACGACGGCGGCCTCATCCGCCTGGCGGTGCCCGGCGCCCGGCGGCCCCGCAGCAGCCTGGCGGCGGCGGTGCCGCTGTCCCTGTTGCAGCTTCAGGTGGGCGGTGGCCGCGGCCTGCGGCGGGTGCGCCAGCTGCGGGTGATCCACAACTTCAGCCAGCTGGGTCAGCGCCTGGAGACCCTCGCCGCCGCCCAGTCGCTGGCGGAGCTCTGCCTGCAGCTGGTGGCCGACGGGGACGGGGTGGCCGGAGCCCTCGACGACCTCAGCCTGCAGCTGCGCCGCCTGGAGCTGGTGGTGTCCGAGCGCCAGGACTCCCTCGAGGCCCTGGCGCTCGCCGTGCAGGGGCACGTGCACCTGCTGGCGCTGGGGGGCTACGGGCTGCCGCTGCAGCACTGCGCCCGCAGCGGCGAGCCCCTGGCGCCCCCCCTGGGCAACCGCGACTGGCGCTGCAGCCTGCTGCCCAGTGAAGGGCTGGTGATCGGCGCGGTGGCCGGAGCCATGCTGGTGCTGAACGCATCGGAGCTGGCCCTGCTGCAACGGCTGCCGCGTCCCGCTCTGCCCCGCTGCCGCGACGGCACCTTGATGGGACCGTCCTGGGTCTGGCTGCGGCTGCTGCAGCTGGTGCAGGTGTGGTGCCAGGAGCACCTGGGCCGGCGGGGCAAGGCTCTGGGCCTGCTGCAGGGCTGCTTCAGTGCCGAGGCTCAGGGGCGCGGTGACGCTGCGCCATCATTGCCGCCGAACGACTGACACCTGGAGCGGATTGTCCCGGCCGACCGCCACCCCCCCTCAGGAGCCCTCCGAGGACATCAGCCCGCCCCCTGGAGAGGGCAGCAGCACCCGCACTGATGGGCTGCAGGCCGTGCTGGCCCTCCCGGATTTCCGCAAGCTCTGGCTGGGGCAGATCTTCTCCCAGCTGGCGGACAAGTTCTACATCGTGCTGATGGTGTTCCTGATCGCCCAGTACTGGGTGACGGACACCCCCCAGAACAACATGGTGCTGGCCGAGGCGGCGGCCAGCCTGCGGCTGGATTTCGAAACCCGCGCTCAGATGATCACCCTGCTGGCGACGGGGATCTATGTGGCCAACACCGTGCCGGCGATGCTGCTGGGCACGGTGGCCGGTGTCTGGGCTGACCGCTGGCCCAAGCGCCAGGTGATGGTGGCCTCGAACGCTCTGCGGGCCGGCCTTGCCCTGCTGGCCCCCCTGGCGCTGCTGCCTGGCCCCCAGTGGCTGGGGCTGACCTGGGGCTACTGGGGTCTGGTGGCCATGACCTTTCTGGAGTCGGTGCTCACCCAGTTCTTCGCGCCGGCGGAGCAGGCCGCCATCCCACTGCTGGTGCCGAGGCCGCGCATGCTGGCGGCCATGTCGCTGTATCAGGCCACCAGCATGGGGGCCACGATCGTGGGCTTCGCCCTCGGTGATCCGGCGCTGCGGCTGCTGCGCTCCAGCCTCAAGGCCATCGGCATCGGTGGCGGGGAATTCGTGCTGCTGCCGCTCTGCTACGGCCTGGCGGCCGTGTTCATCAGCACCATCCAGATGGAGGAGCCGCAGAAGGTGGAGCGGGGCACCAGCGTCTGGAGTGAGATCGCCGAGGGCATCGAGGTGCTGCGCGAGCGGGCCAGCGTCAGGCGGGCCCTGCTGCAACTGGTGCTGCTGTACAGCATCCTGGCGGCCCTCTATGTGCTGGCCATCAGCCTGGCCTCAGCCATCGAAGGGCTGGGCCCCACCCGCTTCGGCACCCTGCTGGCCATGAGCGGCGTGGGCATGGCCTGCGGTGCCCTCGGCGTCGCCCAGCTGGGCCAGGGCCTCAACCGCCGGCGGATGGCCTCCACCGGCCT
The DNA here is from genome assembly GCF_025128055.1 of Synechococcus sp. CS-1329. Classification (GTDB taxonomy): domain Bacteria; phylum Cyanobacteriota; class Cyanobacteriia; order PCC-6307; family Cyanobiaceae; genus Regnicoccus_A. The sequence goes on from NZ_JAHLYS010000021.1 coordinate 18,017, forward strand.
GGCGATGATCGCCTTCAGCCTGGTGCTGCTGGGCCAGGGACGGGGCAGCCTGCTGCTCACCCTCGGCCTCTGCGGCCTGCTGGGCATCGGCGCGGCACTGGTGGCGATTCCGTCGCAGACCACCATCCAGGAGGACACTCCGGAGGAGATGCGCGGCAAGGTCTTCGGCCTGCAGAACAACCTGATCAACGTGGCCCTCAGCCTGCCCCTGGTGCTGGCCGGTGCGGTGGTGAGCCGCTACGGGCTGATGCCGGTGCTGTGGGGACTGGCGGCGGTCACACTGATCGCGGCGTTGATCGAGAAGCCCTGGCAGCGCTGCTAGCGTTCCCCCCAGGACGAGGCCTGAAGCGTTGGCCCACATCGCCTGGCTGGGCAAGAAGTCACCCTTCTGCGGCAACGTCACCTACAGCCTTTCCACCACCGAGCGACTCCGGCAACACGGCCATCAGGTCAGCTTCATCCATTTCGACACCCCGGCGGCCGGCCTGGGGCGCTCCTGGGATCCGAACCAACCGGTGGAGACCGATCAGCTCCACCGCCGGCTGGCCAACGATCCAACGGCGGGCGGGGTCGATGAGGTGGCCCTGTCGTACCTGGTGAAGTCGCAGGTGTACACGATCCCCTCACCGGGGGCCCAGCGGGAGCTGCGCGAATCCCTGGAGCGCCTGCGCCCCGACCTGGTGCACGCCAGCCTCACCCTCTCTCCCCTGGACTTCCGCCTGCCGGACCTCTGCCAGCACCTGGGAGTGCCGCTGGTGGCCACCTTCCATCCCGCCTTCGATGCCGGCCTGCGCAACATCACCGCCGGCACCCAGCAGCTCACCTACCAGCTCTACGCTCCGGCCCTGGCCCGTTTTGATCGGGTGATCGTCTTCTCCGAGCTGCAGGCCGAGGTGCTGGCACGGCTGGGAGTACGCGAGCAGCGGCTGGCGGTGATCCCCAACGGGGTGGATCCAGCGCTCTGGTGTCCGCCCGATCCGGCCTCACCTTCACCGGAACTGGCCAGCCTCCGCAGCCGCCTGGGCCCGCGCCGCCTCTTCCTCTACATGGGACGGCTGGCCACCGAGAAGAACGTGGAAGCGCTGCTGCGGGCCTGGCGGCTGGTGCGGCCGGCGGGCTGTCTGCTGGTGATCGTCGGCGACGGCCCCCTGCGCCAGGCCCTGCAGGGCAACAGCGACGAGCAGGACGTGCTCTGGTGGGGCTACGAAGCGAACCTGCAGCAGCGGGTGGCCCTGCTGCAGGCAGCCGATGTCTTCCTTCTGCCCTCCCTGGTGGAGGGTCTCTCCCTGGCGCTGCTGGAGGCGATGGCCAGCGGCACCGCCTGCGTGGCCACCGATGCCGGCGCCGACGGCGAAGTGCTCGACGGAGGGGCCGGCATCGTCATCAGCACCCAGGGGGTGACCACCCAGCTGCGCACGCTGCTGCCGGTGCTGCGCGACCAGCCGGTGCTCACCGCCGAGCTGGGTCGCCGGGCCCGGGAACGGGTTCTCGAGCGTTACACCCTGACTCGCAACATCAACCAGCTGGAGCGGCTCTATGCCGAACTGGTGCCCCAGGGCAGCCTGGCCGCCTGAGGTTCAGCCTCGTTGGCCTCAGCCTGAGCCGATCGCGGCCTCCAGGCGCTCGCGCAACTCAGCGGTGAGCCGATCCACGGCCCCACGGCGGTCGCGGCGGTAGGTGGCACTGCTGTCGCCCACGTCGATGGGCTCCGCCACCACCAGGCGCACCCTCCAGGGACCGAGGGCGGGCGGACGCTCCTGCTCGCGGCCGCGGATCCAGGCAATCGCCCGCCAGAGGATCATCAACACCTCGCCATAGCGGTCGATGCTGGGCTTCTCGGCCACGTAGGAGCCACTCACCGTGGCGAAGTGCTCCACCAGGCGCATGTGGCCCATGCGGATGTCCGCTTCCCGCGCCGACCAGTCGGCCAGGCTGCGCTCCACCTCGGAGAGTTCCTCCAGGTCGTCGCGGTAGATGCAGGCCCAGGCCGCCTGCTCGATGCGCCGGCAGCGCTCGGCGACGCTGCCCCGGGGGGAGAGATCGAAGTGGGCCTCGGCCACGGCCAGGCCCTGCTCCTGCAGCCGGCTCAGCCGCTCCAGGAAGTCGGAAGCCGGGGCGCGATCCCCGGATTGATAAAAGCTCTCCAGCAGGGAGAGCAGCTGCTCCGAGAGGGCGATCAACCGCTGATAGCGGTGCTCCAGGACCTGGTCGGACTCGGTGGACAGCAGCGGGGGGGCTGGGGGGGCGCCGAGCAGGTCCTCCAGGCGTGCCAACAGGCGATCAATCACTCGCCAGTCGTCGCTGGTGGTGAGGTACTGAAGGCCGATCGGCACGATCAGGACCCGCTCCTGGCGCCCCTCCGCCGCCAGATCCTCACAGCACCAGAAGGCCATCTGGGCCAGGCCGGGTTCGAGCGGACTGAGCAGCTCGCCGTGGTTGTTGGTGGCTCCCTCGGGCGCGATCGCCAGGGGGAAGGGGCCGTGGGCGAAGAGATCACGGGCCGTTTTGAGGGCCAGGCGATCCAGCTTGCCCCGCTGGATCGGAATGCCGCCCAGCTTCGAGAGGATCCAGCCGGCGGCCTCCCCCGCCCAGAGCGGGATGCCGCGGTCGTAGAGAAACTGGCTGTGGACCGGGCCCCTCAGCCTCAGCCCGTGGGCACGGGCGGCCCGGGGTACCTCACGCCAGAGCAGCTGGGCCATCACCAGCGGATCGGTGGTACTGGGGTGACGAAAGGCGATCAGCAGGCGGCAGCGGCCGGCCTGGGCCTCGGCAAACAGCTGCGCAAGCCGTTCACCACCGCTGGTTTCGAGCTGGACCAGGTCCCGGGAACGCAGGATCCATGGCAGAGCGGCCCGACAGAGCCAGAGCACCCAGCGCTTGTAGTCCGGCGGGATGAAGCGAAGGGCCGGTTGGGCGGCCTGGATCCCTGCGCGGGGCATGGTCGGTCAGAGGGCGGTCAAGGGGGGGCTCAGCTGGGCGGCGATCGACTGCGCAGGGTTAACGAGCGGCGTAGCGATCGGAGACCACAGCCCAATCGACCACGGACCACCAGGCATCGAGGTAGTCAGCGCGGCGGTTCTGGTACTGGAGGTAGTAGGCGTGCTCCCAGACGTCGTTGGCCAGCAACGGCGTGCCCGCCACCGGAGCCAGGTCCATCAGCGGATTGTCCTGGTTGGGGGTGGAGATCAGCTGGAGCTGACCGGCGGAATCGCTGATCAGCCACACCCAGCCGGAGCCGAAGCGAGCCAGGCCGGTGGCCCGGAAAGCGGCGCGGAACTGCTCGATCGAGCCGAAGTCACGCACCAGGGCCTCCTGCAGGGCCGCGCTGGGCTCACCACCCTGCCCGGGGCGGGTGAGGGAGGTCCAGAAAAACGAATGGTTCCAGTGGCCTCCGGCGTTGTTGCGCACCGCCGCCGGCGCCCCGGCCGCCCGCGCCAGCAGCGCTTCAAGGCTGAGGCCCTCGAGGGCCGGATCCCTGGCCACAGCGGCATTGAGGTTGTCCACGTAGGCCTGGTGATGGCGATCGTGGTGGATCGTCATCGTGGTGGCATCGATCGCCGGCTCCAGGGCCTCGGCGGGGTAGGGCAGGGCCGGGAGCGTGAAGGCTGGCGCCGCCGCCCAGGCCCCCGGCCCCGGCCAGAGCAGCAGCACCAGCAGCAGTGGCAGGGCCAGCAGGGCAGCAGGAATCCGTCGCATTGGCTCAGCCCAGCTGTTCAGAGCTCAAGTATGGACAGCTCGGCGCAGCAGGCGGCAAAGGCGGCGGCCGGGTCGGCGGCCGCAGTGATCGGCCGGCCGATCACCAGGCGGCTGGCTCCGGCGCTGAGGGCGGCCGCAGGACCCATCACCCGCCGCTGATCACCCACCGGCGCCCCGGCAGGGCGCACGCCCGGGGTCACCAGAACGAAGGGCTCGGGGTGGACCCGACGCAGCTCCGCCGCCTCCTGGGGGGCGCAGACCGCCCCGCCGATGCCGGCGGCCACCGCCAGGGCCGCCAGGCGGGGCACGTAGAGCGCGGTGGATTCCTCCACCGCCAGCTCCGCCCTGAAGCGCGCCTCCTCCCAGCTGGTGAGCACGGTGACCGCCAGCAGGGTGGGGGCATCGAGAGGCTCCTGGGCCGCGCCCTCGAGGGCACCGGCCTGGGCGGCCGCCAGGCCGTCATGGCCCGCGCAGGCATGGACCGTGATCAGCTCGGCCCCGAGGCGGGCGGCACTGCGACAGGCGCCGGCCATGGTGGCGGGGATGTCGTGGAATTTGAGATCGAGGAACACCCGCAGGCCCTGGTCGCGCAGCTGGCGCACCACGTCCGGGCCGGCGGAGCAGAACAGCTCCAGCCCCACCTTCACCCAGCGCAGATCGGGGATCGAGGCCACCAGGGCCAGGGCCGAGGGGGCATCAGGTCGATCGAGAGCCACGATGATCCTCTCGGCGGCAGCTCCGCTGGCCGGCGGCATTGGTGTGCTGAGGCTCATGGCACCAGCCGCACAAAGGTTTTCTTGCCCAGTTGCAGCACCTTGCCCTCCAGCTCGGAGGCCGCGCTGAATTCAAGGGTCAAGTCGGTGAGCTTCTCGCCATCAAGGCGCACCCCGCCGCCCTGGATCTGGCGCCGCGCCTCGCTGCTGCTGGCGCAGAGGCCCAGGGAGCTGAGCAGATGGAAGGCCTTGGCGGGGAATGGGATGGCGGCAAGGGAGGCCTCTGGGACCGATGGGGCCTTCATCTCCCCAGCCACCAGATTGGCGGCATCGGCCTGGGCGGCGCTGGCGGCCTCAAGGCCATGGCGCGACGCCGTGATTGCCAGGGCCAGGGCCTTCTGCCGCTCCCGCGGGTTGCTGCGGCCGTGGGCCGGATCCAGGTCAGTGAGCAGGGTCAGGTAGTCATCCGCCACGGCATCGGGCACCTTCTCCAGCTTGGAGTACATCGCCAGCGCCCCCTCGTTGAGGCCCACCGTGTTGCCCAGGCTCTTGCTCATCTTCTGCACCCCGTCGAGCCCCGGCAGGATCGGCAGCAGCAGACCGAACTGGGGCCGCTGGCCGAAATGGCGCTGCAGATCACGGCCCATGGCCACGTTGAATTTCTGGTCGGTGCCCCCCAGCTCCAGGTCGGAGGCCACGGCCACCGAGTCGTAGCCCTGGAGCAACGGATAGAGGAACTCGTGCAGGGAGATGGGGGTGCCTGAGCCGTAGCGGTTGGCGAACTCCTCCTTGGCCAGCATCTGGCCCACGGTGGAGGTGGCCAGCAGCTCGATCACCTGGGGCAGGTCGAGGCCAGCCAGCCACTCGCTGTTGCGGCGCACTTCCAGGCGGCCCGGAGTGGTGAAGTCGAGCAGGGCCCGCTCGGGGGGCTGGCCCAGACCCAGCTGCGCCAGGTAGGTGTCGGCATTGGCGTCCACCTCGGCCGCACTCAGCTGCACCCGGGTGGCGCTCTTGCCGCTGGGATCGCCGATGCGCGCGGTGAAGTCGCCGATGATCAGCACAGCGGTGTGGCCGGCGTCCTGGAAGGCCCGCAGCTTGCGGAATAGGATTGAGTGACCCAGGTGGATGTCACTGCCGGTGGGATCGATGCCGAGCTTGATGCGCAGGGGCCGCTCGGCGCCGGCGGCCTGCTGCAGGCGCGCGGCCAGGGATTGATCCGGATCCGCCGACTCTCCAGCGGGAAAGAGATCAGCCAGTCCCCGCTCCAGCCAAGGCGGCAATGCCTGACCCATCGGTGCACCCTTCAGTGGGGCGGATCGTAGGCAGCCGAGCGGCGCGCACTGGCACTGGCACCGGCACTGGAGTCAATGCTCTGGCGCTGAGATCCTGGTTCAGGCGCCGCTGGCTTCCAGTTCGCGCTTCATCCGCTCCAGGGTCTGGTTCATCTGGGAGAACATCTGCTCGGGCGTCATCCCGAACTGCCCCAGCTGGGTGCGCAGCTGCTCCACGGTGAGCTTCGCCTGGAAGTCTTCGGAGAGCTCAAAACGCTTCATGAACACCTGATAGCGGCCCATCAGGTCCTCCATCTGGTCGATGAACAGCTTTTTACCTTCCCGGTCGAACTTGCCGTAATCGCCCCCCAGCTGGGTCATCTGCTGGTAATCGGTGAACAGCCGTTTGGCTTCGTCCTGAACGATTTCGGATTCGAAGAAGGCCATGGGGCGTGCCAGGCATGAGGCGATGACGACGATTCTGGGGGCCGCCGCCGCCTTGGGCGAGTACGGATTGGCGTAACAGCCCCACCACAGCCGCTAACTTCGCCCCAGTTGCGCGGAGCCGGGCCACCGCCATGGCCAAGGGGCACTGGTTGGATCCCCTCGCCCGCAGCCTGCTGGAGGCCACGGGTCAGATCCCCCGTGCGCCCCAACCTGCCAAACCCGAACCGTCGCAGGTTGAACCATCCGAGGCCGAAGCTCCACCGGCGCCTGACGGAAGCGACGAGAGCGTTGAGCGTGAGCTGCTGGCCCTCAAACTCGCCCAGAATCCAGGCCTGCGGTTGACGAGCGCCCAGCAGGTGCTCCAGGCCGCGGCCCTGGGCTGGCGCCTGGATGTGAACCGCGCCACCGCCGCTGACTGGCTGCGCCTGCCGGGCTGCACCCCCACCCAGGTGGATCTGCTGCTGCGCCTGCAGAGCGGTGGCGTGCAGCTGAGCGGACCGGAGGATCTCCAGAAGCTGCTGGGCCTCGAGGCGGGGCTGATCCGCAGCTGGACGCCGCTGCTGGAGTTTCGTTGGTATGGCGACGCGCCGACGGCGGCGGCGACCCTGGATCTGAACCGCTGCAGGGCCGAGCAGCTCGGGGCCCAGCTGGCCCTGGAGGAGTCGCGCTGCCGGCGCCTGCTGCAGGAGCGCAGCCGCGCCCCCTTCCGCGACCTGGCGGATCTGCAGCAACGCCTGCAACTGCCGGCGGAGCTGGTGGAGGGCCTGATCGGGCGGGTGAGCTTCGGCCAGGGACCCATCGGTCCGGAGTTGCCGAGGCCGCCCCGGCCACCGGCCTCCCGTTGACCATGGCCAGCGGGCGCCAGCAGGAGCTGTTCGAAGGCGGCCCCCTGGCCAGCGGTGGTGGCCTTGGGCCAACGGCGCCGCCGCTGCTGCGCGGGCAGCTGCTGGAGTGGCAACAGCGCCTGGCTGACTTTCAGTCTCCCCTCTTCGACGGCAGCGCCAGCGAACACCAGCAGGGCACGCTCTTCGGCGCCGAGGCCAGCGGCAGGAGCCATGGGGAGGCCCAGGAGCGGGCCGCCCGTTTCGATCCCCTGGCCTTTGAAGCCCAGAACCTGCAGTTCTGGCGCTGGCCCGATCCGCCCCAGCTGGGTCCAGCCCTCTACCTGGTGATGGACCGGCCGCCGCGGCTGGCCGCGCCGCTGCTGCTCTACGTGGGCGAGACCGGCCAGGCCGACCGGCGCTGGAAAGGTGAGCACGACTGCAAGGGCTACCTGGCGGCCTACGGCGAGGCCCTGGGCCAGGTGGGCCTGGAGTGCCGCTGCAGCATCCGCTTCTGCTGCGATGTGCCGGCCGCTGTGCGGCCCAGGCGGGCTCTGGAGCAGGCCCTGATCCGCCGCTGGCAGCCCCCGTTCAACAAGGAGACCCGCCAGCGCTGGAACACCCCGTTCACCAGTGATCCCGTCTGAGCGCCGTGGCTACGATCGCGGCCCGATGACAGGCCCCCATGCAGTTCAGCTGTCCGTCCACCCCGCTGGCCGAATGGAGCGGTGACACCCTCGGTGTCGGCCTGTTCCAGGGTGAGACGGGCGAGCGCCTGGAGGCCCTCGAAGCCCGCTTCGGGCCCGGTCTGCAGGCCCTGCTGGAGCGCCAGAGCTTCAAGGGCAAACCCGGTGACTGCCTCAGCCTCACCCAGCTGCAGCCCGCTCCGCTGCGGCTGGTGCTGGTGGGGCTTGGGGAACCGGGCCGCTTCGATCTCGAGGCTCTGCGCAGTGGTGCCGCCGCCATCGCCAAGGCCGCGGGCCCCGGCAAGGAGCTGGGCCTGGCCCTGCCCAGTGAGGGCCTGGAGCCCCGCTCAGCGGCGCGGGCCATGGCCGAGGCCGTGCGCCTCAGCCTCTACACCGATCAGCGCTTCCGCAGTGAGGCCGACGCCAAGCCCATTCCCGAGCTGGTGAGCCTGCTGGGCCTGGCCGAGGGGGCCGCCGGCGGCCTCGAGAGCGTGGCCGCCACCTGTGCCGGCGTGGAGCTGGCACGGCAGCTGGTGGCGGCTCCACCGAATGTGGTCACCCCCCAGGCGCTCGCCGACACCGCTGCGGCCATCGCCAGTGAGTTCGGTCTGGAGCTCAAGGTGCTGGAGCGCGCCGACTGCGAGGCCCTCGGCATGGGCGCCTACCTCGGCGTGGCCCAGGGCTCCAGCCTGCCCCCCAAATTCATTCATCTCACCTATCGCCCCTTGGGCGGCTCCAGCCGGCGGCTGGTGCTGATCGGCAAGGGACTCACCTTCGACTCCGGCGGCTACAACCTCAAGACCGGCGGCTCGCAGATCGAGATGATGAAGTACGACATGGGCGGCAGCGCCGCGGTGCTGGGGGCGGCGCGGGCGATCGCCGAGCTGCGGCCCGCGGGCGTGGAAGTGCACGTGATCGTGGCCGCCTGCGAAAACATGATCAGCGGCGAGGCGATCCACCCGGGCGACATCCTCACCGCCTCCAACGGCAAGACGATCGAGGTGAACAACACCGACGCCGAAGGCCGCCTCACCCTGGCCGATGCCCTGGTGTATGCCGCCGGGCTGGAACCCGATGCCGTGGTGGATCTGGCCACGCTCACCGGAGCCTGCGTGATCGCCCTGGGCGATGAAATCGCCGGCCTCTGGTCCCCCAGCGACACCCTGGCCGCAGCTCTGCTGGAGGCAGGTCGCAGCGGTGGGGAAGCCTTCTGGCGGATGCCGATGCAGGCCTCCTACAAAAAAGGACTGAAGAGTCCGGTGGCCGACATGAAGAACACCGGCCCCCGCCCGGGCGGGGCCATCACCGCCGCGCTCTTCCTCCAGGATTTCGTCCCTGCCGGCCTGGCCTGGGCCCACCTGGACATCGCCGGCACGGTCTGGAGTGACAAGGGGCGGGGCCTGGATCCCGCCGGTGCCACGGGCTTCGGCGTCCGCACCCTGGTGGAGTGGGTGAGCGGCGGGGGTGCCGCTTAGGGTTGGCACCGCTGACGCCGGACCCCGACGCCATGGCTGCCCAGAAGATTCGCTGGTACATCCGCGCTCAGCTGGGGGTCCTGCTGCTGCCGCTGGGTCTCTGCCTGGTGGGCGAGGCCATCACCCGCCGCACTCTGCAGCTGGCGGCACTCAACCAGCAATCGGCGGCATCGGGCCCCTGGTTCTGGTACGGAACCCTTGGCCTGATCTGCGTGACCGCCGGCGTGGGCCTGATGGTGGAAAGCGGATTGCTGCGCGGCTATCCCCGCAGCCCACGCCAGGGGGCCGGCAACTCCCACTGAGCTGGTTCCCCACTGGGCTGACTCAGGCGGCCACAGGGCTGGCCGAAGATCCCATCAACGACTGGGGTTCCAGGCCCTTCGGAGCCTTGGCTCTGGGCTTCTCCAGCAGGCTGCCGGGCTCCTCCAGCTCATGGATCTGCCAGCGGGCCCGCTCACCGAAGGAGGCCAGCAGCCGGTCCAGATCATCCACCGCCTGCTTGGGGCTGGCATAGGGCCCGATGTGGCGAGTCACCAGACCGTCCCGGATCGTCAGCAAATACATACAACCCACTCAAACTGGACTCCGTGTTGATTTACCGTAGGCTACGCGGCCAGTTCTGGGAAGGGTGTGACCTCCCCTCTTGCCAGCAGAGCGGCTGTGGTCTCAGGATTTAGGCCGCCACGGCAGGGAACCCCGGGCCCTTGATCCCCAGACCTGATCCAGGCGTCGGTCGCGGCCGCAGGACCAGCGGTAATAGGTGTACTGAACCTTGTTGCGCTCCGCGTAGTTCTGGTGGTAAGGCTCGGCGGGCCAGAAGCGTTCCAGCTCGCGCATCTGCACCTTGATGGCCCCGGGCTTCACCCCCAGCTCCCTGATCGCCGAGGCCAGGCTGGCTTTGGCCTGATCCCGCTGGGAGGCTCCACGGCTGAAGATCGCCGGACGGTAGCTGGGGCCTCGATCGCAGAACTGGCCGCCGCCATCGAGGGGGTCCACATTGCGCCAGTAGGCCCGCAACAGCGTGGGCAGGCTGATCCGAGCTGTGTCGTAGCGGACCAGCACACTCTCGATGTGGCCGGTGCCGCCAGCCGTCACCTGGCGGTAGGTGGGGTTCTTGAGGCTGCCGCCACTGAAGCCACTGACCGCCTCCACCACCCCGGGCAGGGTTTCGAGGTCGTGCTCCAGGCACCAGAAGCAGCCGCCAGCCAGCACCACCTCCTCGACGGCTGCCAGTGCCGGTGCGGCGGGGTGCAGCAACAGCAGCGTCAGCAGCAGGGGTGCCAGCAGCCGCGAGAGGGGCTGCAGAGGGTGGTCCCCCTGGATTCGCCTGGGCGATGGCGTCACGTCTGGGATTCCGTCAGCTGATCGAGGATCTCACAGGCCGCTCGACGGGTCACACCGGGCTCCCCGAGCAGGGCACGCAGCCGGCGGTAGCCCGCCAGCATCTGGGTGCGCTCGGGGCTTGGATCCAACAGGGGCAGCGCCGCCGCCACGATCGCCTCCGGGGTCAGGTCGTCCTGGAGCAATTCCGGCACCAACCTCTCCCCCAGCACCAGGTTCACCGGTGAGATGTGGGGCACATTGAAGCCCAGCAAGCGCTGGGCCACGAAAGCGGTGACCCGGCTGAGGCGGTAGCCCACCACCTGGGGGACACCACGCAGGGCCAGCTCCAGGTTGGCCGTGCCCGACTTGGTCAGGGCCAGGTCGGCGGCGGCGCAGAGCACCGGCTTGAGGGCATCGGCGCGATCAGCCGGGATCACCGTGGCCTCCACGCCGGCTCCCCGCAGCTGCTCGGCCAGGGGCTCCTCGAAGCTGGCCAGCCCGGCGGGCAGCATCACCCGCAATCCAGGCCGCTGACGCTGCAGTTCAGCCGCCGCTGCGCTCAGGGAAGGCATCAGGTAGCGCATCTCCTGGGGCCGGGAGGCCGGCAACAGCAGCAGCAGCTGTTGGCCGGGAGCCAGACCCAGCTCCTGGCGGGCCTGCTCCCGACTGGGCGGGGAGCCGAGGGTGTCGAGCAGGGGGTGACCGACCCAGGTGACCCGGGCACCGCGGGAGGCATAAAACCTGGCTTCCTCAGGGAAAATGGCCAGGATGCGATCGGTGAAGCCGATCAGGCGGGTGGTTCCCCCCTCCCCCAGGCGGAAGGCCCATTCCTGGGGGGCGATGTAGTAGGTGATCGGCACCGCTGGAAAGCGATGGCGGATGCGGCGGCCCAGGCTCACGTTCGCCCCCATGTAGTCGATCAGCACCACCCCATCGGGAGGAGCACTGGCGAGCCAGCGGCCCACCCGCCGCTGCAGGCGCAGGGTGGGCAGCACCAGCGGCAGCGCCTCCCAGAGGCCGATCGCGCCCATCGGAGCCGTGTTGGCCAGCAGATGGGAGCCCGCCTGACGCATGCGCTCACCGCCGAGGGCATCGATCTGGAGGGGCAGATCCCGCCGCTGGGCTTCGGCGTGGAGGGCCTTGATCAGCAGGCCGCCCTGAAGATCCCCGGACACCTCACCGGTGCTGATCAGCAGCCGCACCATCAGCGCTGGTGGGGCAGAGGGCCGCGGCGCCCCGGGGCGATCGAGGCCTCGAGAAAGCTGCAGAGTTCTTCTGAGGCCGGCAGCAGGGTTTCAGCGCGGATGTGCACCAGGGCCTCCGCCAGCACTTCCTGGCTGCGATAGAGCCGGTTCCACACCGCCAGCAGTTGCTTGAGCTCGGCGCCTCCCTCCCGGTCCACCAGGCCATTGCGCTTGAGGCCGATGCGGTTGAGACCGCGCAGGCGGCCGGGATGCCCCTCCACGATCGCGAAGGGGGGCACATCCCTGTCGATACGGCTCATGCCCCCCACCATCGCCAGCTTGCCGATATGCACGAACTGGTGGATGCCGAGCACCCCACCGATCACCGCGCGATCGCCGATCACCACATGGCCGGCGATCGCCACGCTGTTGGCCACCACGATCCGGTCGCCCAGCAGGCAGTTGTGGCCCACATGGCTGTAGGCCATCAGCAGATTGCCGTTGCCCAGCCGCGTCTGCTCACCATCGGCGGTGGCCCGATTGATCGTGACGCACTCGCGGATGGTGTTGTCATCGCCCATCACCACCTCGGTGGGGGCGCCTCCGTATTTGAGATCCTGGGGCTCAAGGCCGATGCAGGCGCCGGGAAAGATGCGGTTGCCGGAGCCCATCGTCACCCGGCCATCGATCACCACGTGGGGGCCCACCTGACAGCGGGCGCCGAGCTGGACATCAGGGCCGATCACCGAGAAGGGACCAATCTGAACACCCTGACCAAGCTGGGCGCGGCTGTCGACCACCGCGGTGGGATGAATCGTGGTTTCCAGGGCTGTGCTGGTCATGGCCTCAGTCAACCAGGGAGAACATCAGTTCCCCAGAGCACACCAGGTTTCCATCCACGCTGACTTCCGCTCTCACTTTGCCGAATCGCTTGCGTTTGAGACTGAGCAGTTCACAGCTGATGAGCAACTGATCACCGGGCACCACCGGCCGGCGGAAGCGGACCCCATCAATGCCGGCGAACACGAACAGCCCCTTGGGCAACTCCGGCATCTGGGTGACGATCAGACCACCCACCTGAGCCATCGCTTCCACGATCAGCACCCCGGGCATCAGCGGGCGACCAGGGAAATGGCCCTGGAACTGGGGCTCGTTGATGGTGACGTTCTTGAGGGCGACCGCCCGCTTGCCCGGTTCGTACTCAATCACCCGATCCACAAGCGCGAAGGGGTAACGGTGGGGCAGCAGGTTGAGGATCTGCTCAGAGGTGAGCAGGGGGACGCCAGCGGGAGGAACGGACAAAGGGCTTCAGGTCGAGCGGGATGGAGCGGCCAGGGCCGCCGCCAGGGCAGTGTGCAGCCCGTGGGATCCACGGAAGGCGAAGACCTGGGCCTGGGGCAAGCCCGCCAGCGCCAGGTCCCCCAGCAGGTCCAAGAGCTTATGGCGCACCGGTTCCTGGGGGAAACGCAGGGGCGGGTTCAGCCAGTGATCCCCATCACAGACCAGGGCGCTCTCCAGATCACCGCCCTGGATCAGGCCGGCGGCTCGGAGCTGATCGATCTGCTCACGGAAGCCGAAGGTGCGGGCCGGGGCGAGCTGCTCCACGAAGGCGGCTGGGGTGAGCTCCAGCGAGTAAAGCTGGCGACCGATGGCGGCCTGGCTGAATTCGATCGCGGCGCCGATCCGGGGCCTGTCGCTGGGCAGGGCCGTGGCGAAGCTCTGGCCCTGCTGCAGGGTGATCGGGGCCTCCAGCGGGCGAAGGGGCGCCCGGGGCCCCAGGGGCTGCAGACCCGCTTCAGCGATCGCCTCCACCCAGGGCAGAGCGGAGCCATCCAGCAGGGGGATCTCCTCCCCCTCCACCAGCAGCTCCACATGGGAGAGGCCGGTGCCCGCCAGGGCTGCCAGCAGGTGCTCCACCGTGGCCAGCCGACGCTGGTCGAGGCGCAGGGCCGTGCACAGCTGGGTGTCACTCACCTGCGATGGGTGCAGGGCCACCGGCTCCAGGGCGGGGGCATCCAGCCAACCCACCCGATAGCCAGCCGTCTCGGTGGGCTGAAGGCGCACGCGGCAGGGGCTGCCGCTGTGCAGACCAAGGCCCCTGCGCTCCACCGCTGCCGCCAGGGTCCAGGCCTGGCTGTAGTCCTCAGGCCAGTCGGTCACTAGAACTTCCAGCCCACGCCGAGGTTGAAGCGCCAATCACCGCTGAAGTCCTCGCTGGCCACCTCCAGGCGCAGGGGACCCACCGGTGTGGTCACGATCACGCCGGTGCCCACCGAGAAACCGCTGCCGGGCTTGTTGAGCAGCGAGCCCGGATTGCCGGGCACGCCCGACTGGCTGCCGAAGGTGGTGCCGCCATCGAGGAACAGTGCACCGCTGACGATGCTGAACAGGGGGAAGCGGTATTCGATCGTGGCCTCGCCGAAGCTGCGCCCGACGCCCAGGTCACAGTCGGCGTAGCCACGCACGGAGTTGGAGCCCCCCATGCAGAAGGCTTCGTAGGGGGGCAGATCGCCGATGTTGGTGCCGGCCGAGACCTGGAAGGCCAGGGCCTGCTTGCAATCGGGCGTTTCGCCGGGCTTGGGCCGACAACCCTTGTAGAACTTCAGCCAGTTGACCGGAATGAAGTAGCTGTAGCTGGCCCGCAGACGGTTGAATGTGGGTGAATCCGGGCTCACCGAGACGTACTGCTCGGTGCCGACGCTGAGGAAGGAACCGGAGGTGGGATTGCGGGGGTCGTTGAGGGTGTTGCGGGTGGCGGCCACCCGTACCGCCAGCAACTGGTTGCTGCGGGCGCAGTTGAAGGCGATGCAGATCACATCGTTGACGGGAGCATCCCGGCCGTCGAAATTATTGGTGCTCAGACCGAAGCGGCGGTTGGCACCGCTGAAGTTCATCGGGGTGACTTCCTGGGCACTGGCCCCGATCACCACACTCCAGAGAGCCCGCTTGAAGGGGTCACCGCCGTTGAGGGGGCGCACGAACTGAATGTTGCCGCCGGCGCGCTGAATGGCGACGGAGTTGCCTTCGTAGTCAAACCAGCTGTTGTTCGGAGATTGCGATTCAGCAGCCGACACCGAGCGAAAAGTTTTGCCCTCGGGGTTGTTTCTGTTGTTGATGTTGAAGGCAACATCAGTGCCCGGCGCTTTGTAGAAGTCGGAAACCGTGTTGATGTTGCCGTTGTTCTGACTCTGGAAAACCTGGGGAACATCGCGGCTGAGGAACACCCGGGCGCGGAAGGCCGTGCGGTAGGCATCTCCCTTGATCCAGGGGTCGGTGAAGGAGATGTCGGCCAGGCCACCGAACTGGCCATAGGTGAAGTTGACCCCCAGATCCCAGGCCCGGCCCAGCAGGTTGCTGTCCTGGAGCTGAATCTGACCGAACACCCCCTGGCTTTGGCTGTAGCCGAGGCCACCGGAGAGGGACCCGGACGACTGCTCGACGATGCCCAGCACGATCACCACTTCACCGGGCTTGGCCGGCACCGGCCGCAGGGTCACCTTGATGTCACCGAACAGGCCGGTGCCATAGAGGCGCTTGATGTCCTCCTCGAGGTTGCGGCGGTTGAAGGTCTCCCCCGGCTTGATCGAGATCTCACGGCTGACCACCCAGGGCTTGGTTTTGCCCCGGATCGGCTCCCCCTGATCATTGGTGGCCGAACCTTCCTTGTTGAGGAACTGAACCTCCACCCCCTCGACGGTGCCCTCGCGCACCGTCAGCAGCACCGTGCCCTCGGGACTCACCCGGTTGGGACCGGTGACCCGCGCCAGGGAATAACCCTGATCGGTGTACCACTTCTGCAGCTCCTGCATGCGGGACTGCAGGGTGTTGAGGTTCAAGGTGCGGCCGAAGTCCGCGGCGAAGGTGTCCGCCAGCACGGTGGGCGGCAGCTTGACCTTGGCAGCATCGAACTCCACCTTCTGCAGCACCGGGTTGGCCGTGGCGATCACCACCACCTGCACCCCCAGGGGGCCATCCACCGGCTGGATGCGCACATCCGAGAACCAGCCGCTGGCGTAGATGGCGGAGAGATCGGTCTGCAGTTCGCTGCGCGTCACCCGGCTCCCGGGCCGCACCACCATGGCGTCGTAGACCGCCAGCTCCAGGCGCTCGCGCTCGGGGTGGCCTTCAAGGCCCTGAACCACCACTTCGCTGACGAGGACCCGTGGTTCATCGGGCTTGGCCGGCGTGATGCTCTCCGGGCCGGTCTGGCTGGGGGACTCGCCAGCGGGTGGGGTGAGCGGCGTCTCCAGCGGTACGGGGAAGGGGGTTCCGGCGTCAGGAGCGACCGGTTCCGCCTGGGGCGCTGTGGTGCCGGGGAGCACCTCACCCGCTTCGCCGCTGGGCACGGGTTCGGGAGCGGGAGCCGGAGTGGGCTCGGCAGCCTGAGCCACTTCGGCAGCCGGCTGACTCTGGGCCGCGCTCCGCAGGGGAGTCAGCAGGGGCAGCAGGGCCAGCAGGGGCATCCCCAGCCAGAGGGTGAGTGCCATGGGTCGAGACCCGGGACCGGAGAAGGCAGTACTGGTGTGGGCGTTTGGGGTGACACCCATGGTTCTCCGAGTCACAGCGGCATCGCCGCAAATTGCCGTGACCTTACTGGTACAGGCTGGGCCCGTCGATCACCCCTTGGACCCGTTTGAGGACCTCCCCATAGGCCTCGATCACTCCGCCGAGGTCCTGGCGGAACCGGTCCTTGTCGAGAATCCGCTCTTTGGCATCGGCCACATCGAGGTCCCAGAGGCGGCAGGTGTCCGGGCTGATCTCATCGGCCACCACCAGCTGGCCGTCGGCCGTGAACCCCAGCTCGAGCTTGAAGTCGACCAGCTGCAGACCGAGGCCCGTGAACAGCTCCAGCAACAGGCTGTTGACGCGGCGGGCCAGGGATTCCAGCTCCAGGCGCTGCTCCCTGGTCACCAGGGCCAGCCGCTCCAGCCGGGCCTCGCTCAAGAAGGGATCGGCGTAGGCATCGTCTTTGTAATAGAGGTCGAGCAGCGGCGGATCCAGAGGTGTTCCTGGCGCGATCGGCATCTGCTTGCACAGCGACCCGGCCGCCACATTGCGGATCACCACCTCCAGGGGGATCACCTGCACCGGCCGCACCAGCATCCAGCGCTGGTCCTTCACCCCCAGGTAGTGGGTGGGCACCCCCGAGCGCTGCAGGTGCTCGAACAGCAGGGCGGAGATCCGGCAGTTGAGGGCGCCCTTCCCCTCCAGTTCGGCCTTTTTGAGGGCGTTGAAGGCGGTGGCGTCATCCTTGAACTCCACCGCCAGCAGGTCGCTCCGATCGGTCTGGAAGACCCGTTTGGCCTTGCCTTCGTAGAGAAGCGGGCCCAGCTGATAGGTGGTCATGGGGTGATGGGCTCGGCGGACTCGGGGGCGGGAAGGGCAACTGGCTGCGGGGCGGACAGGGCCGCCGAGGGCGCATGACCGCCGGGCTCCCGTGGAGAGCGCAGACGCTGCTCCAACACCGCGTTGCGCTCCCTGTCCGAGGGATCATCGCGCCGCAGCAACCATTCGGCGTAGGTGTCGTCGATGCGGCGGCTGAGGCGCAAGCGCCGCTGCCGTGCCGGTTCCGGATCGCCCCCCTCGAGCCGCTGCAGATCCTGCTGGTCATCCAGCAGCTGGGCTGCCAGCCCCCAGGCTCCACCGGCGGCGGCCTGGTCGAGGGCCATCTCCATCAGCGCGTTGCGCTGGGGCAGGGGAAGGTTGTCGAGCAGCGCCACCGCCTGCCTCAGCCGCTCCGCCGCCACCGCCCCCGGCAGGCGCCCGGCCAGCAGCACCTCCCCCGCCTCCTGCCGGCGACCCATCGCCGCCAGATGGGAAGCGAGCACGTCAAGCGCTGAGCGGGTGTCGAGGGTGCCGTCATCGCGCAGCCGCACCGGCAGGGCCATGGTCTCGAGGCTGCTGCGCTCCCCGGCGGCCAGCCGCCGCAGAGCTTCGGCGGCGCGGCGGTGGTTGAGGCCTGCACTGGCCGCCCGCCACTGCAGGGTGAGCCACTGCTGACGCTCCAGCCCTGGGCCCGGCCCGTAGCGATCGAGCACCGACAGGGCCGCCTCCGGCGCCAGGCAGCTGATCAGCGCGTTGGCATTGGCGAGCACCACCGGCAGGGGCTGGGGAGCAGGGTTCAGGGCCACGAGCCGGTCCTTGAGCTGGCGAAGCCGCACGGGCAGATCGAAGCGGGCGGCGTCCTGGCAGGCCTGCTCCAGCAGCGGCAGCTGATCCGACGCCAGGGCGGCGGCGAACACCGGCTCGTCCATGGGCAGTGCCGGCATGGACCGTGTCGGCATGGGGAGCGCCACCTGGGGGATCGGGATCGGCGCCCCAGTGGGCTGGCTCTGGGCGCGGCTGCCCCCGCCAGCGTTGAGGCCCAGCAGCAGCAGCGTCAGCAGACCAGCCGCCCTCCCAGAGCGACGGGTCAGGCCACGGCGAACCTGCGCTGCGACGGGAACCACCGGCATGTAGAGAAGGAATGACACGGCTGGCGGTCCACCAGGGGTCAACCTAAGGGAACCGACTGGCCACATCCGCCGCTCCGGCCCCATGACAGCTTCGGTCCGCACCACAGACCCCGCCTCCACCGAGGCCAGCGTGCGCCACCTGCTGGTGGTGGGCTCGGGTGGCCGTGAAAATGCTCTGGGCTGGGCTCTGGCCCGTTGCCCGGGAGTGGAGCGGGTCTGGGTGGCCCCAGGCAATGGCGGCACGGCCCAGCTGGAGGGCTGCGAACCCCTGGCCATCGGCGAATCCGACCAGGAGGGCCTGCTGCGGGCGGCTCTGGAGCTGGGGGTGACGCTGGTGGTGGTGGGGCCGGAAGGCCCCCTCGCCAACGGCCTGGCCGATCGCCTGCGGGCGGGGGGGCTGGCGGTGTTCGGTCCGGGGGCCGACGGGGCCCAGCTGGAAGCCAGCAAGCAGTGGGCCAAGGCGCTGATGCAGGAGGCGGGGGTGCCCAGCGCCGGCCACTGGCCCGCCTCCAGCCGCAGCGAAGCCCTGGCGGTGCTGGAGGCGGTGGGACGCCCCCTGGTGGTGAAAGCCGATGGCCTCGCGGCCGGCAAGGGGGTCACGGTGGCGGAGAGCCTCGAAGAGAGCCGCGCCGCCATCGAGGAGATCTTCGCCGGACGCTTCGGTGAGGCCGGCGACAGCCTGGTGCTGGAGGAACGGCTGAGCGGGCCTGAGGTGTCGGTGTTCGCCCTCACCGATGGCCAGGCGATGGTGCTGCTGCCACCCGCCCAGGATCACAAGCGCATCGGTGAGGGCGACACCGGCCCCAACACCGGCGGCATGGGGGCCTACGCCCCCGCCCCCCTGCTGGATGCCGCCGCCCTCGAGCGGGTGCGCCGGGAGGTGCTGGAGCCCACCCTGCAGGCCCTGCGCCAGCGGGGCATCGACTATCGGGGCGTGATCTACGCGGGGCTGATGCTCAGCGAAGGCGGCCTCAAGGTGATCGAGTTCAACTGCCGCTTCGGTGATCCCGAATGTCAGACCCTGATGCCCCTGCTGGGCGGGGAATTGGCGGCGGTGCTGCTGGCCTGCGCCCGGGGGAACCTGAACCAGGCGCCGCCCCTGACCATCTCCGCAGGCTGCAGTGCCTGTGTGGTGGCCGCCGCCGAGGGCTATCCCGGTGACGTGCGGCGGGGGGATGTGATTCACAGCCAGTCGCTGAGCACGCCCCAGCGGCAGCTCTTCCATGCCGGCAGCCGCCTGGAGGAGTCGGGCGCCTGCGTGACCGCCGGGGGGCGGGTGCTGGCGGTGGTGGCCCAGGCGGAGGATTTCGATGCGGCCTTCGCCAGTGCCTATGCCGGCCTGGATCAGGTCCATTACGAAGGCATCACCTTTCGCCGCGATATCGGCCATCAGGTCAGGCGCCCCTAGGGTGCCTAAGCCGCTTCGCTTCCAGGCGTGAACGACGCCTTGCCGCCCCCCAGTCCCAGTCCCAGTCCCAGTCCCGACAGCGTCGGCGCAACGGGCCTGCCCATGGGCTGGTGGAATCAACTCAGCCACTGGTGGGCGGAGTTCAGCCTCCAGACCAAGCTGCTGGCGGTGGCCACCTTGGTGGTGAGCCTGATGATGACCGGCATCACCTTTTTCGCGCTCAATGGCATCCAGATGGATGCGCGCATGAGCGACACCCGCTTCGCCCGGGACCTGGGCCTTCTGCTCTCGGCGAATGTGACGCCGCTGGTGGCGGAAGGAAACGACCGGGAGCTGGCGATGGTGGCGGAGCGTTTCTGGCGTTCCAGCCGCAGCCTCCGTTACATCTTCTTTGCCGATCCCGAAGGGATGATCTACCTCGGCATCCCGATCAGTGCCACCAACGGCGGCAGCGAACTGCTGCTCAGCCGCAAGCTTGAACTGCCCCCCGAGCTGCAGCGGCGGCCACAGAATCCCCTGATCCGCCAGCACCTCAGCCCCGATGGCCAGGTGACCGACGTGTTCGTGCCGATGGTGAGCGAGGGGCGCTACCTGGGCGTGCTGGCCCTCGGCATCAACCCCAACGAAGCCGTGCTGGCCAGCGCAGCCCTCACCCGGGAGGTGACCGTGGCGGTGTTCATCTCGATCTGGGTGCTGGTGATCCTGGGGGCGGTGTTCAATGCCCTGACCATCACCCGTCCGGTCAAGGAATTGCTGCGCGGTGTGCGCGCGATTGCCGGTGGCGACTTCGAAGCCCGCATCTCCCTGCCGGTGGGCGGCGAGCTGGGGGAGCTGCTCAATGGCTTCAATGACATGGCCACCAGGCTGGAGGTCTACGACGCCGCCAACATTGAGGAACTCACCGCCGCCCAGGTGAAACAGGAGAGCCTGATCGCCACCATGGCCGATGGCGCGGCCCTGCTCGATGGCGAAGGCCGGATCGTGCTGGTCAACCCCACGGCCCGGCGGCTGTTCCGCTGGGAAGGCCGCAACCTCGAAGGCAATGAGCTGGGCAGCGAGCTGCCCGATGTGCTGGCGATGGAACTGCAGGGGCCACTGGATTCCCTGGTGTGCGGCGAGAAGGACAGCACCGATGTGCGCTGCAGTTTCGGTGAGCCGCCCCGCACGCTGCGAATCGTGCTGCAGACGGTCAAAGATGCCGCGGGGGAAAGCCTCAAGGGCATCGCCATGACGGTGCAGGACCTGACGCGGGAAGTGGAGCTCAACGCCGCCCAGAGCCGTTTCATCAGCAACGTGTCCCATGAACTGCGCACGCCGCTGTTCAACATCAAGAGCTACGTGGAAACGCTGCACGATCTGCGCGATCAGCTCAGCGAGGAAGAGACCCAGGAGTTCCTGGCGATCGCCAACGCTGAAACCGACCGCCTCACCCGGCTGGTGAACGACGTGCTCGATCTCTCGCGACTGGAATCCGACCGCAGCTGGACGCTGGAGCCGATGGAAGTGCGCCCGGCCATGGAGCAGACCCTGCGCAACTACCGTCTCAACGCCGAAGAGAAGGGGGTCCAGCTGGGACTGGAGGTGGATGCCCACCTGCCCAGGGTGCGAGGCAACTGGGACCTGGTCCTGCAGGTGCTCGACAACCTGGTGGGCAACGGGCTCAAGTTCACCCCAGCCGGCGGCCAGCTGTTGCTGCGGGCCTACCCCTGGCCCGATTCCTGCCATCTCGAGCCCGCCAACCAGCCCACCGGTGACGTCCCGAGCTGCGAGCTCAGCTCACCGCTGCCACGGCTGCGGGTGGAGATTGCCGACTCGGGCGCGGGCATCTCCAGGGAGGATCAGCTGCGCATCTTCGAGCGCTTCTACCGGGTGGAGAACGCCGTTCACACCGAAGCCGGCACCGGGCTGGGCCTCTCGATCGTGCGCGGCATCCTCGAGAAGCACGGCACGGCGATCCAGATGGCCAGCGAGCCTGGGGTGGGCACCACCTTCTGGTTCGACCTGCCGCTGGAGCAGGCGGACAGCGATGAGCTGATGGTGGAAGGAGAGCGTCGCTCCCAGCAGACCCGGCTGATGGAGGCCGATCTGGCCGGCGTCTAGCTGGCCCTAGATCGGATCTTCGCCGTCGATGCCGAGGGCAATCCGTGAGAGCTCCGCCCGCTCATCGGAGGTGACCCGATGGGGAACGCCACTGATGATGCGCTCGAAATTGGAGAAGGAATCTCTGATTTCAGGGCCACTGCCGGTGATCACGAATTCGCGGATGCCCTTATCGTGCCAGGAGCCCCGCATTTTGAAGACGTTGATGGCGCGGGCCATCTCACCACGGATCTCCACGTACTGCAGCAGAAGAATCGTGTCGGTGATCGTGGAGATATGGGAATCAGTAATGGAATGACTGCCCATGAACTCCTCCGATGTATTGGTGAAGAAACCGGCAATCTCCTCCTGCTTGGCATAGCCAGTGACGCCGATCACAAACTGGCGGAAGGCATTGTGGCTGACGCCCCTGGAGAGCGCCGAGAGGGAATCAATGGCCATGCGCGCTGGCTTGAATTCAGCGATCTCGGTCTTGATGATCTGCAGGTGATCCTCCAGGCCAGTGGATTCCGGATAGGCGCAGATGATCTTGAGCAGGCCATCCTGTTCCATCTGCTCAAAATCAATGCCCCAGCTGGTGGCATTGCGCAGCAGCTGCGAGCGCGACTCCTCATAGGCAAAAAGAATGGCCCGCTCGTTGTTGTTGTAAGCATCTTCAACGAACTTGCTCACCAGCAGCGTTTTACCCGTGCCGGTGGCACCGGTGGCAAGGATGATCGAATCCTTGAAGAAACCGCCTCCACACATCTCATCAAGCCGCGGCACTCCCGAGCTGAGCCTCACGTTGGAGGAGCGCTGGGTGAGCTGCATGGCCCCGAGGGGGAAGATGGCGACACCCTGGGCTCCCATGGTGAATGGGAATTCCCCCTTCATGTGGGTGGTGCCGCGCAACTTGAGAATTTCCACGGTGCGTCTGCGCCGCTCACCTTCCAGCACATTGCGCAGAATAATAACATTATCAGAAACGAATTCTTCAACGCCATAGCGGGCAATCGGACCATATTCATCGATCCGCTCGGTGGTCATCACAGTGGTGACACCGATTTCCTTCAGCCTGGCAATCAGGCGAAAGATCTCACGACGCACCACTGAAACGGCATCATATTGCTGAAAGACAGCCGTAATTGAATCAATGGCAACCCGCTTGGCTTTATATTTGCGAATGGCGTAGTTGATCCTCTCGATCAATCCAGATAGATCAAAGTTGCCAGCCACGTCCTGACCATCCGGATCAGGAGAGGCATCCAGAATAAAGAGCTTGTCCTGAGCCACCAGATCCTGCAGATTCCAGCCGAAGCTGGCGGCATTGCGAATGATATCGAGGGGAGATTCCTCGAAAGTCACAAAGATTCCAGGCTCGTCAAAGTGAGAGATGCCGTTGTGGAGGAAATGAAGGGAAAAGACGGTCTTACCCGTGCCCGAGGTCCCACTGATCAGCGTGGAACGGCCGATCGGCAGCCCCCCCTGACAGATGTCATCCAGGCCTTCCACCCCTGTGGGCAGCTTCTGAAGCTTCATGCTGGGCTGGCTGACGGCATTGAAATCCTGCATGGGCCTTGGACCTAGACAACGAATCTAGGTCCCAGGCTGGCCCAGGGCGAAAAAGGCGAGGATGATCTAAAGAATTCAGATCTCCTCAGGCTCGTCCATCATCTCGTCAGCGATCTGGCGATCAGTGAGCTCGTCGTAGAGCAGGTCAAGACCGATCAACACCCGCTCGCGATCGGAGAGATCACCGATGATCCGCCGCACCGGTGGCGGCAGAATTTTCGCCAGGGTGGGGGTTGCCAGAATTTTATCTTCCTCCGCCAGTTGAGGGTTCTTGAGAACGTCAATCACCTTGAGCGCGTACACTCCCTTGAACTCCTGCTCAAGAATCAGGCGCAAGGTCTTGAGTGCCCGCATCGAGTTTGGAGTGTTGCCGGCAACGTAGAGCTTGAGAATGTAGGTTTTCTGTGGACTCATGATTGCACCTGGGATGCGGTGATGGCCTTGACAGCCAATCCATCACTGGATCTGGCTTTGGATGGGGCGCTGGATGTGGGTGTCGCCGGAGCTACGGACGTGGAAGCAGAGGTGATGATGGCCTCGGGTGGAAGTGAGCGGCGGTACATTTCACAGAGATGGGCCATGACGTCCATCAGGGCGAGGCGATAATCCTTGAGAAAGTCTTGTTTGTGGCCTTCCAGCTGCAGTTTTTTCCAGAATTCGTCGATCATATCCACGTGGATTTCCACTGTTTTCGTGATCGGCAGATCACTGAAGAAAGCGGTATTCACAAAGCTTTCAAGGGCCTGATTAGCCGCTGCTGGATCACGAAAATAGCTGATCAGCAGATCCCGATAGGTTCGCTGCAGGGAGCGCAGCAACACCTTTCGCTCAGCCGCAGGAAGGTTGCGCAAAAAGCGGGATGAATCACGTTTGTAGAACACCCCCAAGTAGCCGAGCCGCTCGCGCAGGCGATGGGGCAGCCTCCAGTTGGATTGGTCACTCTCGCCAGCGTGAGACTCACTGTCTCCATGCTCGCCCCCCGACTCTGGGGAACTTCGGCGCCGCAGGCAACGGGAAATGGCGGCATCGAGGCTGTAGCTGAGCTGCTCCATCTGATCAGGAGGCAGATGCACTTCGTCCTGGAAGTACTCCATCGGTCCGCTGAGCTGGCCCAGCACCACCGCCGGCAGGATCCGGCCCTGGGCCCGCAGGCGCTGGAACGCTTCGATCGAGAGCACCCCGGGCTCCAGCAGAACCGCGTCGAACTGTTCCCAGCAGCGCTCCAGCTCGGAGGCGGGGTCCTGGCGCAGGCCCAGCTCCATCAACTCGTAGCGGCCCTGGGGCAACCAGGTGCTGCAGGCCAGGCGCAGCTGCTCATCGCGGATCAGCGAGGCCACCGTGAGCGCCGGCTGGGTCATGGGGAAAGGAGCAGTGGCATCGCCACAGCGACCTTAGTGTTGACGAGGCGGCAGGCAAAGAGAGATAGTCGTCTCTTGTCAACCCAATGGTTGTGCGAAAGGCCTGAACAGTGGGGCGTGGATGGTGGCGCAAGCCGGCTTCCCCTGCTCCGCTGGCCTGTCCACGCCCCCTGAGCCCATGAGTCAAGCCACCGAGAGCCCCGCTCCCGAAAGTCCAGTCACCGCCACGGAACGCACCCCAGCCGGCGCTGATCTCTACGCCATCGCCGAGGCCTCCGGCCAACAGTTCTGGTTCCAGCCGAACCGTTACTACGACCTCGACCGCATCCACGCCGAGGTGGATGAGACGGTGACCCTCGAGAACGTGCTGCTGGTGCGTGATGGCCAGGGCACCAACCTCGGTCACCCCTTCGTCAGCGGTGCCACCATTGAGCTCAAGGTGCTGGCCCATCGCCGCGGTCCCAAGATCCTGGTGTACAAGATGCGTCCGAAAAAGAAAACCCGTCGCAAGAACGGCCACCGCCAGGAGCTCACCCGGGTGATGGTTCAGTCGATCAGCGTCAACGGCAAGGCGATCGCCTGAGCGCCAGCCAGCGTTTCAGCCCCCCCTCTGAATTCCCACCACCACCCCACCCCCCCATGGCCCACAAGAAAGGCACAGGCTCCACACGCAACGGACGCGACTCCAATTCCAAGCGTCTTGGCGTCAAGCGCTACGGCGGTGAAACCGTCACGGCCGGCTCCATCCTCGTGCGCCAGCGCGGCACCTCGGTGATGCCTGGCGTCAACGTCGGTCGCGGCTCCGACGACACCCTCTTCGCCCTCGTGCCGGGTGTGGTGAGCTTCGAGTCGATCAAGCGCGGTCTGCGGGCCCGCAAGCGCATCCACGTGGCTGAAGCCGTCTGAGCACAAGCTCAGCGATGCTCCCAGGGGGTGGTGACCCTCCCCCTGGTCTGCTCAATCCATCCACTCAATCCATCAACCGGTACGCCCGGGTGGTGATCAGCAGCGGGTGGAAGACCTCCAGAAATCGGCTCTGCAGGGTGCGGAAGAAGCGCTCCACCAGGGCCGGGTCGTCGAAGTGGAAGGGATATTCCCCGGCAAAGCCCTGGAAGAAATACCAGTTGAGCAGCGCTGTGGCCCCATGGCCCATGCGGGCGGCGAACAGCTCCAGCTGGCCGGCCGGATCGCTGAGATGTTCCAGCACATCGAGGCAGACCACTGTGTCGAAATGCCTGGGCAGGACTGGGTCACTGAGGTCACGGCACACCGTCAGCCGATCACTGAGCCCGAAGCGGGCGGCCCGCTCCGCCACGAAGGCGCGGTTGTGGGGGTTGAGGTCCACGAACCAGACCCGCTCCACCGCCGGCATCGACGCCGCCGCCAGGGCATGGGTGCCGATGCCGCCACCGAAATCGAGCACGTTGCCGCGGGCGAAGCGAGCCTGCAGACGCAGGGTGTCGGCGATGTAGTCCGCACTGCCCAGGTGCCAGGCAGCCAGCTCCAGCAGGTGTCCGGTGCCCACCGTCTGCTCATAGAAGGCCTCCACGCGCTGGGGATCGAAGCCCACCGCACCGGGATGCAGTGAGGCCAGGTCCGCGCAGCTCAGGGGCAGGCGCTGCTCCAGCTGCTCGGCGCTGAGATCCAGATAGGAGGCCAGCTGCTGGCGCAGGTCAAAACCATCGCCGAGAAAGTTCTCCACCTCCAGGGTCGCCACTGGGCTGGGCTGGGCCACTGGGCAGGGCAGGGGGCTCACACCGTCAGGCAAACCGGTTCGTTACTGGGACTGATGTCAGGCTACGGCGGGCCCAGGTCCTCCAGTTCCACTCCGGCACCGGGCACCTCCAGCCAGCGGCGCAGCCAGGCCACCAGCAGATAGAAGGGCAGGGTGTCGAGCAGGGCCGCCACCAGCTTGAACAGGTAGCCGCTGGCAATGAAGCTCCCCAGCTGGGGCAGCACCGCCTGCTCGGCCCGCAGGGGCAGCACATGGGCGGCGTAGTGACTGATCAACACCACCGCCGTGGTGTCCACCAGCTGGCTGATCAAGGTGGAGCCGTTGTTGCGCAACCACAGGGCCCGGCCGCCGCTGAGACGCTTCCAGAAATGAAACAGCCGCACATCGATGAACTGGGCGGCCAGGTAGGCCACCATCGAAGCCCCCACCGCCCCGAAGGCCAGGGTTCGCAGTTCATAGAACAGCGGCAGCCGCTCCCCCGCCAACACCTGCGGCAGCCCGGCGCTGCCGCCATGGCCATCGAGGCCAGGCAGGACTCCCCCCAGCCAGAGGATCAGCACGATCCAGCCGTTGAGCAGCAACCCCACCCACACCAGCTGGCTGGCCTGGCGCTCCCCCCAGATTTCGCTGATCAGGTCGGTGCAGAGGAAGGTGATCGGGTAGGGCAGGGCCCCCACCGCCACCACCACCGGCCAGCCCGCGATCGAGCCGAGCGTGAGGAAGCGGGTGAGGCCGAGAATGTTGAGC
Organism: Synechococcus sp. CS-1329; assembly: GCF_025128055.1. Classification (GTDB taxonomy): domain Bacteria; phylum Cyanobacteriota; class Cyanobacteriia; order PCC-6307; family Cyanobiaceae; genus Regnicoccus_A. The sequence continues at coordinate 44,987 of NZ_JAHLYS010000021.1, forward strand.
ATGCCCATCGTGCCCAGGAACAGGCCGGCCAGCACGAGAAAAGCCAGGTCACGGCGCTGCTGCAGGGTCACGGGCGACGGAGGGAAACGGGCGCTTGCCCCCAGCCTGCCGGCCTGGGCCCCGGATGCAACAGTGCCACCCATGACCACCTCCGGCAGCCTCCCCAGCGCCCCCCAGCCCCAGGCGCCCTGCGGGTTCCTGATTCTCGACAAGCCGGCCGGTCTCACCTCCCACGACTGTGTGGCGCGGGTGCGCCGCCGCTACAGGCTCAAGCGCGTGGGCCATGGCGGCACCCTCGATCCGGCCGTGACCGGTGTGCTGCCCCTGGCACTGGGGTCGGCCACCCGGCTGCTGCCCTACCTCGATGGGGCCAAGGCCTACCGGGGAGTGATCCAGCTGGGCCTTTCAACCGACAGCGACGACCTCTGCGGCAGCGTTCTGCAGCGACGACCGCTGCCGCCCCTCAGCCGGGAGCTGCTGGAGGCGGCCCTGGCCCCCTTCCGCGGTCCGATCCTGCAGCGACCGCCGCAGGTGTCGGCCGTGCACGTGCAGGGGGAGCGGGCCTACGCCAGGGCCCGCCGCGGCGAACACTCGGAGCTGCAGGAGCGGGCCGTCACAATCGAGCGGCTGGAGCTGCTGGGCTGGGACCCCAGCACGGGACAGCTGGAGCTGGAGCTGCGCTGCAGCGCCGGCACCTACGTCCGCTCTCTGGCCAGAGATCTGGGTGAGGCCCTGGGCTGCGGCGGGGCCCTGGCCGAGCTGCGCCGCACCGAAGCCCTGGGTTTCCCCCTCAGCGCCGCAGTGCGCTTCGAGGAGCTGGAAGCCGAGCCGCCGCCGTCGCCCCTGGCTCCTCTGCTGGCCCTGGGCCACTACCCCAGCATCAGCCTGGAGCCCGCCGATCTGGTGAGCTGGCGCTGCGGCCGGCGCCTGGCCGGCCCCGAGCACCTGGGGGAGGACCAGGTGGTGGTGGTGCTGGACCCGGATGGCAACCTGGCAGGGATGGCCAGGGCCACTCCAGACGGCTGGCTTCAGCCCCGGCTGGTGCTGGAGGCCACGGGCTGATCCCACCCTTCCTCGATGCATCCGTCATGGCCGGCCACAGCAAGTGGGCCCAGATCAAACGCCAGAAAGCCGTGGTCGATGCCCGGCGGGGGGTGGCCTTCACCCGCCTGGGGCGGGAGGTGACGGTGGCGGCCCGCAACGGCCCTGATCCCGCCGGCAACTTCCAGTTGCGCACCGCCATCGACAAGGCCAAGGCCGCCGGCATGCCCAGTGCCAACATCGAGCGGGCCATCGCCAAGGGCTCCGGCCAGGGCGGCGGCGAGGCCGATCAGTTCGAGGCGGTCCGCTACGAGGGCTATGGCCCCGGCGGGGTCGCGGTGCTGGTGGAGTGCTTCACCGACAACCGCAATCGCACCGTGGCCGACCTACGGCTGGCCTTCAGCAAGCAGGGGGGAAACCTGGGGGAGAGCGGCTGCGTCGGGTATCTCTTCGAGCAGCAGGGGGTCGTGCGGCTGGAGCCGCCGCTGCCCGGTGAAGAGGCCCTGCTGGAGAGTCTGCTGAGCCTGGAGGAGCAGGGTGGCCCGCCGGTGCTGGGCTACAGCCTGGAGGGGGAGAACGCCGAGGTGCACTGCGCCTACTCCCGGCTGGAGTCCCTGCAGCACCACCTGAAGCAGCAGGGCTGGCCCGTGCACGACTGGGAGTTGCGCTGGATGTCGTCCACCCCCTGCCGGCTGGAGTGCGAGGAACAGCTGCGCCGTTGCCTGCGCATGCTCGATGCCCTCGAGGAGCTCGATGACGTGCGCAGCCTCACCTCCAACCTGGAGGCGGACGCCGACCTGATGGATGCGGTGATGGGCTGAGCCTCAGCCCCCCAGGGCTGCGCGATCCACGAGCAGACGCAGGCCCGGATGGCCCTGCAGCCAGCTGGCCGGCAGTGAAGGCGCCGGCGGCTCGCTCAGCAGTCGCGCCAGGATGCCGGCCTTGGTGGTACCACTCACCACCAGCAGGATGCGCTCGGCCCCGAGGATCTGCTCCAGGCCCAGGGTGATGGCCCCGGCTGGCACCAGGCCTGGATCCTCGCCGAAGGCCGCCGCGTTCTGGCGGCGGGTGGCGGCGCTCAGGTGGAGGCTGCGGCTGGGGGCCTCGGCACCGCAGGGGGGCTCGTTGAAGCCCACATGGCCGTTGCTGCCCAGCCCCAGCAGTTGCAGGCCGATGCCTCCGGCTGCCGCCACGGCTCCGGCATAGCGGCGGGCCTCAGCGGCCGGATCCGCCGCCAGGCCATCGGGAAGCTGCAGCCGTTCGGGCTCCAGGTTCAGGGGAGTGACCAGACGGCAGGCCATCTCGGCGGCAAATGAGCCAGGATCCGCCGGCCCCAGCCCGACGTATTCGTCGAGGTTGAAGCTGCGCCAGCGCTGGCGCACGGCTTGGAGTTGATCGGGAGGCAGGGCCAGCAGCCGGGCCACCAGGGCGCCATAGACGGGCTCCATGGTGCGACCGGTGGCCAGACCCAGGGGACGCCTCAAGCCGTTGTTGAGCTCCTGATGCAGCAGTTCAGCCACCCGCCCGGAGAGGGCCGAAGGTTGCTCGAAGCACTCGAAACGACCCGCCAACCAGGCGGGAGGAACAGACAATGGCACCGGAGGCGGGCGTAGTGATCAGCTGACCCGCCACTGGAGCGACGGACCGATGCTCAGGAGCCTCGCCCAGCAGCCACTCCCGACGCCAGGGGGCCTGTTCCAGCGCGAAGCGGCTGAACCCGAACACCCCGGTAGTAGTGCTGAAGGATCTGCTCGAATCGACGGCCCTGCTGGGCCAGGGCGTAGGCCCCCCACTGGCTCATGCCCACCCCGTGGCCGAAGCCGCGGCCCACGGCGATGATCACCGGCGACGGCGGCACCAGGGGCCGGGGTGGCGGTGGTGCCAGCACCGAGCCCATGCCCACGGGCAGCTGGGTGCCGCCAGTAAGGGCCGCTCCCGTGAAGGTGAATGGAGCGGCCTCGAAGCGCACCAGGGTGCTGCGCAACCCCAGCCGACTGCGCAGCTGGGCACCCGTGATCACCAGGGCCCCGCTCGGACCGATCACCCGCGCCTGGCGCACCCGGCCGCTGCCGGTGGTGGAGAGCACGTCAATGCGGCTGACACCGCCGATCTCGCCAAAGGCTCCGGTCAGCATCTGGGGGGAGAGGGTCTTCTCCCAGCGGGCCACGGGGCTGGAGTCGTCGTAGTCGTGGACACTGACCAGATAGGGCAGCTGGCGCGACCAGAGGTCACCGCTGTTCTCGGTGTTGCCGCCACTGCTGCTGTGGAAGACGGCATTGATCAGGCTGTTGCCGTGCATCAGCACCAGGCCCTGGGTGCTGCGCACCGCCTCGCGGGTGGAGGCGGTCTCCGCCTCCAGGCCTTTGTAGGCCTGGCTGGTGACCGTGGAGTGCAGATCGAAGGGCGCTGAGGGTCTGCGGTGGCGCAGGGCATAGGTGCGTGCTGCCACCGCCTGGGCCCGCAGGGCCTCCAGGGGCCAGCTGGCGGGCATCTCACTGCCCACCACGCTGGGTAGATAGGTTTCCAGGGCAATGACGTTGATGGCCCGCAGCTTCGAGGCCTCAACCCTCACCTGCAGCCGGCCCCTGTAGCGGCGGCTCTCGATCTGAAGGCTGGCAAGGCCACCCGAAGCGGGCAGGGGCTCCAGCCACAGCTCACTGACGCTGAGGGTGCCGGAGTTGCCCTTGGTCACCGCCGAGGGCTGGGCCTGGATCCGGCCACCGACCTGACGCAGGGACAGGGTGGCGCCGGCAGGCATTCGCAGCAGCTCTCCACCCCTGGCGTCGCGCAGGCTCAGGCCGCTGCTGCCCGCCACCCGGATCGCCGGCAGGTCCAGCAGCAGCACCCGCAGCTGGGGATTGGTGGAACGGCTGGCCAGCAGGGGATCAAGTCCACCTGCGGCCGCCACATCCTCCGCCTCGCTCTGGGCCACGGCCGGGGCAGCCGCCAGCACCCCTGAGCTCAGCAGCAGCGCCTGGGGCAGCAGGGCCGCAGCCAGGAACAGGGCGCGGATCCGACCGGTCTTGGAAACAGCCATCAACGACAGCAGCCATGCAACGTGCGCGCCATTGTGACCAGCTCAGCGAAGCGATGCCAGAGCCCCCCTGGACAGAGCCTGACGTGGCAGCATGCGCCAAAGGATCAGCCGGAGTGCAAGTCACCTTCCTGGGCACCAGTTCAGGTGTGCCCACCCGTTCCCGCAATGTCTCAGCGGTGGCCCTGCGCCTGCCCCAGCGGGCCGAGCTCTGGCTGTTCGACTGCGGCGAGGGAACCCAGCACCAGTTCCTGCGCAGTGAACTGAGGGTGTCGCAGTTGCGCCGCATCTTCATCACCCACATGCATGGCGACCATGTCTTCGGGTTGCCGGGGCTGCTGGCCAGCCTCGGCCTGGCCGGGGCCTGCAGCGGCGTCGATCTCTACGGCCCCGATCCCCTGCGCGACTACCTCGAGGGCGTGCTGCGCACCTCCTCGACGCGGATCGGCTACCCCCTGCGCACCCACCGGGTGCACAGGGCCGCCCATGCCGGCACGGTGCTCCTCGACGACGACGACCTGCTGGTGCGCTGCACCCCGCTCACCCACCGCATCCCGGCCTACGCCTACCGGGTGGAGCAGAAACCCCGGGCGGGCCGCTTCGACATCGAGAAGGCTCGCGAGCTGGGCATCCCAGCGGGGCCGATCTACGCCGAGCTCAAGGCCGGTCGGGAGGTGTGCCTCGACGACGGCCGGATCATCCGCGGCGCAAGCCTCTGTGGCCCCGACCGCCCGGGCGCCAGCGTGGTCTATTGCACCGACACGGTGTTCAGTGAAGCGGCGGTGGAGCTGGCCCGTGGAGCCGATCTGCTCATCCACGAATCCACCTTCGCCCACAGCGAGTCGGAGATGGCCTTCCAGCGCCAGCACTCCACCAGCACCATGGCCGCTCAGACCGCGGCGCTGGCGGGGGTGAAGCAACTGGTGCTCACCCACCTCAGTCCGCGCTACGTGGCCGGCAACACCGTCACCCCCGACGACCTGGTGAACGAGGCCCGGGCGATCTTCCCGAACACCCTCGTGGCCAAGGACTTTCTCAGCCTCGAGGTGAGCAGCGCCGGCGCCGAGCAGGCCACCTGAGCGGCCACCGGACAACGGTGATCGCTGCAACAGTTCTTGATTCCCGGCCGGGCGGCCCTTCGCCCGTGATACAAGGTCTCAGGTGCGGTGCCTACCGCCTTTTCGCCGGCTCCCTACATGGCCTCTTTCCTTCCCACTGCCCTTCGGGCGGTTACGCGGAACCTTCGGGCGGTTGCCCGGACCCTGCTGGTTCTGCCTTTGGCGCTTCTGCTCAGTCTTGGCTTCGGCGTGACAGCGGCCCAGGCCGCCCAATGGGACACCGCCACCCTCACGGTGCCCGGTGACCCCGACGGCAACCTGGTGACCTTCACTGAAGCGGAGATCAAGGGCGGTCGCAAGCTCTTCAACGACAGCTGCGGCACCTGCCACGCCGGCGGCATCACCAAGACCAACTTCAACGTGGGCCTCGACCCCGAGACCCTGGCCCTGGCCACCCCCTCGCGCGACTCGGTCGATGCCCTGGTGGATTTCATCAAGGACCCCACGTCCTATGACGGGGAGTACAGCATCTCCGACGTGCACCCGAGCATGCGCAGCAGCGATGTGTTCGTGAAAATGCGCGACCTCGACGACGACGACCTGCGGGTGATCGCCGGCTACATCCTGGTGGCTCCGAAGGTGAGCGGTGCCCAGTGGGGCGGCGGCAAGATCTACTTCTGAATCCGGTTCTGAATCCGGCTGACTGAAGCCGGTTCCCCAACCCCATGCCGTGGTCCTCTGGAGCACGGCTTTTTGCTGGGCCAGACCCAGCGCACGGCTCAGCCCAGCGCTGAGGGATCAGATGGGCTCACGTTGGCGGCCTCCATCGACCCCGGCTGCTTGCTGTACCACCACTCCTGCAGGGCCGGAGAGAGGCGCTGGGGAAAGAGCGTGAGCACGGTGCAACTGGGCCTGGCGCCGGGCTGGAGCAGTTCCACGGCGTAGGAGGGGCAACGCCTGGAGGCCAGGTCGGCCACGAAGCGCCGGCCGATGCGACGCCAGCTGGGCTCCTTGCTGCGCCAGGCCAGGCGACAGCAGGGCCAGGGCAGCTCATCGCGATCAAACAGGCGACAGCAGGGACCCAGCACCCGGAAGCTGTACTGACCGCCCGGGCTGCAGTGCTCGCTGCCGGGCTCCATCAGGGTATCCACCAACGCGGGCATGAAAAAGCCACCCCGAAGGGTGGCAGAGATGGGATCTGGATTCAAGCCAAAACTGGCCTGGGGCTCAATAGAGCTCTTCTTCGGCGTGGGTCTTGATAGAGCAGTCGGAGGTGGGGTAAGCCACGCAGGTCAGCACGAAACCAGCTTCGATCTGGTCGTCGTCGAGGAAGCTCTGGTCCGACTGGTCGACGGTGCCGGTGGTGAGCTTGCCGGCGCAGGTGGAGCAGGCGCCAGCGCGGCAGGAGTAAGGCAGGTCGATACCCTGCTCCTCGGCGGCATCGAGGATGTACTGATCGTCGGGAACCTCGATGGTCTTGTTGAGTCCCTCGCTCTCGTTGATGAGGGTGACCTTGTAGGAAGCCATGGAAAGGATTGGGGCTCACAGACTCCTGAGTGTTCAGGGCCTGTAGGACAGCACCGTCCTACATCGGACCGGGGCGCTGCCGGCGATCCTGGCGGCGCAGCCCCGGAAGCCCAATCAAAGGGTGAGCACGCATAAGCGTGATTTATGCGACATCGCCAGGGATCACAGCCCGGCACCACTGAATCTGCAGCAGCCCCCAGACGCCCTGGGAGGCCACCAGCTCGGCGCTCCAGCCCTCCACGGCGAGCAACCGGGAGAGGTCGCCGGCCTGGTCCACCAGCAGGCCGCTGAGCAGCCCCAGGCCGCCTGGAGCCAGCAGGGTGCGGAACTGCCCGGCCAGCTCGGCGATCACCGGCGCCAGGATGTTGCAGAGCAGCAGGTCGGCCGGACCGGCCTCCCCCAGCAGGCCCGCCAGCTCCTGGGCCGATCCCTCCACCACCTGCAACGGTCCGCCGAGCCGCACGGGACAGCCGTTGAGCTCAGCGTTGCTGGCCGTGGCCCTCACCGCCAGGGGGTCGGTGTCGGCCGCGGCCACGCAGCGGGCCCCCAGGCGCAGGGCACCGAGGCCGAGGATGCCGCTGCCGCAGCCCAGATCGGCCACCCGCTGATCAATCGGCGCCAGCCGCTCCATCGCTTCAAGGCAGAGGCGGGTGGTGGGATGGCTGCCGGTGCCAAAGGCGCTGCCGGGATCGATGCGGATCAGCTCACGGCCGGCGTGCTCCGCCGGCGGCTCCAGCCAGGCGGGCAGGATCAGCAGGCGCTCGCCCACCGGGTCGGGCTGCCAGTGGCGCTTCCAGCTGAGGCTCCAGTCCTCCTCGTCCTGCAACGCCCAGCTCAGGGGCGGCAGGGCGATGGAGAAGGGTTCCGTGAGGCGCTCCAGCTCCTCGGCCAGCCGCTGCCGCTCCGGCGGCGGCCAGTCGACCTCCGGCAGCCAGGCCACCAGTCGGTGGTCCCTGGGCTGATCGGGACTGAACTGGATCGCCACCCGGCGGATGCCGAGGGAGGGCAGCTTCCAGAGCAGCGATTCCTCCAGCTCGGGAGGAGCCTCCATCTCCAGACGCCACCAGCGGGGAGCCGGGGACATGGCAGCAGAGATCAGAGCGTGACCGGATGGGCTTCCTGAATCCCGTTGATCTCATGGATCGAGATCAGCAGGCTGGGGGGGATCGGATCATCGAGGCTGAGCACCATCACCGCATCGCCACGGACGATGCGACGGCCCACCTGCATCGAGGCGATGTTGACGTTGTGCTCACCCAGCAGAGAGCCGATGTTGCCGATGATTCCGGGCATGTCGCGGTGCCGGGTGATCAGCATGTGACGGTTGGGCATCACGTTGACCGGGAATTCATCGATGGTGGTGATGCGCAGATCACCGTCGGCAAACACAGCCCCCGTGACGCTGTGGCTGCCATGGCCACCCCGGCAGGTGAGCTGCAGGGAGCCGCCGGCGAAGTCGCGGCTGGCGTCGTCCTTGACCTCCAGCACGTGGATGCCGCGGCTGCGGGCCTCGATGCCGGCATTGACGTAGTTGATGCGATCGCCGAGGGCGCTGGAGAGCAGGCCCTTGAGGGCCGCCACCACCAGCGGCTGGGAGGGATGGTGGGCGAATTCGCCCTGGAGCCGCACCTCCAGATCCTGGATCGAGCCCCCTGCCAGCTGACTGAGCAGCAGCCCAAGGGTTTCGGCCAGCTGCAGGTGCGGCTTGAGCCGCTCCATCACCTCCGGGGTCAGCCCGGGGATGTTCACGGCGCTGCGGGCGGGCAGCCCCAGCAGCACGTCGCGGATCTGCTCGGCCACATCCACCGACACGTTCTCCTGGGCTTCCTCGGTGGAGGCCCCCAGGTGGGGGGTGAGGATCAGTCGGTCATCCACCCGGCGCAGGGGGGAGTCGGCCTCCAGCGGCTCGTTGCCATAGACATCGAGGGCGGCGCCGGCGATGACGCCGCTGCTGACGGCCTCGGCCAGGGCCTTCTCATCGACGATGCCGCCGCGGGCACAGTTCACCAGGCGCGACGTGGGCTTCATCGTCGCCAGCAGCTCCGCGTTCACCAGGTTCTCGGTGTCAGGGGTGCGGGGCAGGTGCAGGCTGATGAAATCCGCTTCGGCGAAGAGCGGTCCGATCGCCATCAGACGCACCTGCAGCAGCTGGGCGCGCTCGGCGGAGATGTAGGGGTCGTAGGCCAGCACCTCCATGCCCATGGCCTTGGCGACCCGGGCCACGTGGGAGCCGATCTTGCCCAGACCCACCACGCCGAGCTTTTTCTTGTAGAGCTCGTTGCCGACGTATTTCTTGCGCTCCCAGCCGCCGGCCATGGTGCTGACGTGGGCCTGAGGCACGTGGCGGGAGAGGGCCAGCATCATCGCCAGCGCATGCTCGGCGGCGGCGATCGTGTTGCCCTCCGGGGAGTTCACCACCAGCACGCCCCGCTGGGTGGCCGCTTCCACATCGACATTGTCGACGCCGACGCCAGCTCGACCGATGATCTTCAAGCGGGTGGCAGCCTCGATGATGGCGGCGGTCACCTGGGTGCCGGAGCGGATCATCAGGGCGTCGTAGTCGCCGATGATCTGCTGCAACTGCTCCGGGGTCAGCCCTGTTCGCACATCCACCTGCGCCACCTGGGAGAGGATGTCGATCCCCGTCTGGTCGATGGGATCGGAAACCAGAACCTTTGTCATGACCCGGGGCACAGAGAGAGGGGGTCTGGAGAACTCCAGACACTGCCGGGGGTGAAGTGTAGTGAGCGGTGGCCACGGCTCCCCCCCGCCAACGCCGAGAATCAGCTCTTTGTGGCGCTCGGTCTTGGGACTGTCGGTAGTGGTGGTGATGAAAGACCGTCGCAAGCTGCGGCGGTTGCGCGATCAGCTCGCTGAGCTCAAGCCGGCGCCACGGGTCTTGCTGCCGCTGGGGGAAGGCGAAAACAGCATCGATTCCGTCGAGATGCTCAACCCGGCCCTGGCCCGCCAGCGGCGGCAGCGCAGCATGGTGCGCTGGCTGATGCCCTTCGGTTTCTTCGCCGGGCTGATGTTCACCTTCATCACCGACCTTCACACCTTTTCCTTCGCCGGCACCTACGGCGAGCCTGTGATCGGAGGCCTCCTGGGCATGGGCTCCGGCTGGATGGGCAGCTACGCCGCCGCCGCCAGCGTCCGCTCCGAGGCCGACGACCGCATCCGCAGCCTGCGTAATCGGCTGGAGGAGGGCAGCTGGCTGCTGCTGCTCGAGAGCAGCCAGGGGCAGGAGATTCCCTGGCTGTTGATTCAGCAGGCCGGTCCCCAGGCGGTGGTGCGCCTGGGCGAAGGATGAGCCGCACACCCCCCGGCGCCGAGCTGCTGCGCGGCAGTCACGATCCCTCCGCCCTTGAGCCCCTGATCGCCCTGGCCGAACAGGCCCTGCGCGACTGGCAGCCCCACTGGTCGGGATTTCTCTCCGCGGTGGCCCGGGAAGAGGCGATGGAGCGTCTGGGCAGCCTCAGCGAGCTGCAGCTGGAGGCCGAGGGCGGCAGGCCCCAGGCCGAACGCTGCCGGCTGCTGCTCCAGCGCCGCGATCTGGCCGAGGCTTCACCGTCCCCAGCGGCACCCCTGGCGGGGCTGGAGGTCAGCGGCAACTTTCTCTTTGATCCGGCCGAGCCCGGCGATGTGCGCAGCGCCCTGCTGGCCGCCGGCGCCCACGACGGAGAGCTGGGAGATCTCTGGCTGCGGGGCGACCGGGGCGCCCAGGTGATCGTGGCCCCCGAACTGGCCAGCCGTCTGGGGGGCAGCACGGCCCTGGTCCGCAGCGTGGAGGTGGAGCTGGAGGCCAGGGACCTGGATCAGCTGCAGCCGCCCACCAGGCCCCAGCCCCGCCAGCTGGCCACGGTGGAGGCATCCCTGCGCCTGGATGCGGTGGCCTCGGCGGGGTTCGGCATCTCCCGCAGCCGCATGGCCGAACTGGTGCGCAGCGGCGCCACCCGCGTGAACTGGCAGCCGGTGACCACCCCCAGCCGTGACCTCAGAACCGGGGACCGCATCCAGCTGGAGAACCGCGGCGAGCTGACGGTGATCTCGATCCAGTCCACCAAGCGCCAGCGCTGGAGGCTGGAACTTCAACGCCACTGAGAGGCGGCAGGGCCGACTGCTAAGTTGCCTTCTCCGATCCTGGCGGCACCGAAAAGGAGCCAACCTCGCAGGATCGTATCGACGGAACTTCCAGGTTCCGAACCCGGGCGATTAGCTCAGAGGTAGAGCACTACCTTGACACGGTAGGAGTCACTGGTTCGATTCCAGTATCGCCCACTGAATCCTCTGCCCCAGGAGTTCAGAATGTCCAGCTCGTCACACCCCTTGGCGGTGGTGATCGGTCTGGGGCGTTCCGGCAGCGGCGCAGCCCGCCTTCTGCAGGCCAGCGGCCAGCGGGTGCTGGTGCTGGAGAGCCGCAGCAACCCTGAGCTGGAGCAGCAGGCCACCGCCCTGCGCGCCGCGGGGGTGGAGGTGCAGCTGGGGCGATCCCTGAACGGCGAGTGCTTCACCCAGCTCCAGCCAGGCCGTGACCGGGTGGTGGTGAGCCCAGGCATCCGCTGGGATCATCCAGTGCTACAGGCCCTGAGGGATCGGGGCGTGGGGGTCTGCGGCGAGATGTCGGTGGCCTGGGAGGCCAGTGGCGCCATCCCCTGGATCGGCATCACCGGCACCAACGGCAAGACCACCGTCACCCATCTGCTCAGTCACCTGCTCAACCACGCCGGGCTCGATGCACCGATGGTGGGCAACGTCGGGATCTCAGCGACCGAGCTGCTGCTGGAGCGCCAAGGGCCCGCGGCCACCCCGCCCGACTGGCTGGTGGTGGAACTGAGCAGCTATCAGATCGAAGCGTCGGCGGAACTGGCGCCACGCCTGGGCCTCTGGACCACCCTCACACCCGACCACCTGGAGCGGCACGGAACACTGGAGGCCTACCGGGCGATCAAACGCAGCCTGCTGGAGAACTGCGGCGAGCAACTGCTCAATGGCGACGATGCCGATCTGCGCGCCCATGCCGGCAGCTGGGAGCGGGCCAGCTGGGTCACCGCCGGCCGCCGCGATCAGCTGGGTGCCGGCCTTCAGCCCAGTCTCTGGATCGACGACGGAAGAGTGACGGAACCCTCAGGCCCCCTGTTCCCGGCCACCGCCCTGGCCCTGCCCGGGGCCCACAACCGTCAGAACCTGGTGCTGGCCACCGCCGCCGCCCTCAGGCTGGGGCTGGAGCCAGCTGTGATCGAGGCCGCCCTGCGCAGCTTCCCCGGGGTGCCCCATCGCCTTGAGCCGATCCGCCTGCTGGATGGCGTGCGCTGGTTCAACGACAGCAAGGCCACCAACTACGACGCCGCCGAGGTGGGCCTCACGGCCGTGGAGGGGCCTGTGGTGGTGCTGGCGGGGGGTGAGATCAAGCAGGGCGATCCAGGGGCCTGGCTTGGGGCCCTCAAGCGGCAGGCGGCCGCTGTGGTGCTGTTCGGCGCGGCGCGGCAGGCCTTCGCCGACCTGCTGAACGGCAGCGGCTATGGGGGCGCTGTGCAGCTGGTGGAGGGCCAGGCCGAGGCCGTGCCCCTGGCCCGGCAGCTGGCCCACCGCCACGGCTGCCCCACCGTCCTGCTCTCACCGGCCTGCGCCAGCTTTGACCAATACAAAGATTTTGAGGCCCGCGGAGATCATTTTCGCGCCCTGGTGTCGGCCCTCTGAGCAGCCTTGGAGCCCTTGGCGCTCTCCGCCTCCGTTCAGAGAAGCTCGGGAGTGATCTCCTCCAGCGACGGCAGCGGCGCTCCGATTTCCCAGGCGGCCAGATACTGCTGGATGAAGATCGCCGCCAGGGGAACGGTCACCAGCAGCGGCACCAGGCAGAACAGGGCCGAAATCAGAATCAAAGGTATGATGATTAACTGATAACCAATAAGTCCTATTGCGCTAGGCCCAGAAGATAAATCATTGAAGCAAGCCCAGAAGGCGGGCCAAAGCGGCTCCTCGCTGGTGAACACCCTCCGCACATAGATGGGGGTGAGCGCCATTACGATCAAGCCTGGAAACACACAGAGCAGGATGCCAATTGAAGCGGCGACTGAAACCAGCAGCCCGGCCAGCACGTAACGGCGGGGGTTGGCGCGCAGCAGGGCCAGGCTCTCCCGGTAGTTCAGGTGATGACCCGTGGCGAACCAGAGGGCAGGCAGGGCCGAGAGCAATACTCCGATCAGTCCGGCCAACACCTGATACAAAATCGAGAAGGGAAGATTCAGCGCCGAAGAAACCAGCTGGGTGACGCCCTCGGGCAGATCAGCCGAAACACCACCGGTCACCGCCACCGCGATCACGGTGATGAGCAGACCGATCGCCGCTGAAACCACCGCCAGCCCCAGCACCGTGAGCTGCAGGGCCAGATACGTGCGCCAGTGGGTCGCAAACAGGTTCCAGGCCGATTGCAGGGTGGGCTTCGGTGCTGCTGATGGGCCCATCACTATCCTCTCGGCAGGTTGCTCCTGATGTGGTCTAGGCCAGAGAGGGCCATGGGGTCCGCTCTGGCCTAGGCAACCGACACAAAGCGCTCGATACAATCAAGTGTCCCTGACCCAGTGGCCCAGCAGGGCCGCCCAAGGCGAGATGGCTTACTGGTTGATGAAAAGTGAGCCGGATGTGTTTGGCATCAGCCATCTCGAGCGCGAGGGCAGCACCCTCTGGGATGGCATCCGCAATTACCAGGCGCGCAATTTCATGCGCAGCATGGCCATTGGTGATCAGGCCTTTTTTTATCACTCGAACACCAAGCCCCCCGGCATCATCGGCCTGATGGAGGTGATCGAAACGGGCTTGGTCGATCCCAGCCAATTTGATCCGGCATCGAACTACTTCGATGCGGCCTCCAGCCCCGAAGCTCCCCGCTGGGACTGCGTCCGCCTGGCTTACCGGCGCACCTACGACCAGCTGCTCAGCCTCGACGCGCTGCGCAGCAGCTTCGATGAGCAGGAGCTGCCGGTGGTGCGGCGGGGCAATCGCCTCTCGATCCTGCCGGTCCCCGAGGCCACAGCCCTGCAGCTGCTGGAACTGCTGGATCCCGGCCAATGAACCCGGAGCCCCGAGCACCCGGGGCCCGGCTGGCGGAGGGCACCCGCGAGGTTCTGGCTGCGATCCCTGCGGTGAGGGGCTGGTTGAGGCAGGGACGCAGGGCCTACCGCCGCGCGCCCTGGCTGTTCAGTGGCTTCACGCTGCTGGGTGGCAGCGCCCAGCTGCTGGGCCAGTCGGTTCAGAACGGTGCCAGTGATGCCCTGGCGCTGGGTGAGGATCCGGTGGCCGTTTCGATGGGCCTGGTGCTGACGGGCTTGCTGCTCAGTGTGGGCAGCCTGCTCTGGCTGAATGTTGGCTTGCTGCGGGGTGCCTGGATTGCCCTGGACGGCCGGAAACCTCGCCTGGACGAGCTGATGCGCTGGCAGACCGCGGCCATGGGCCGGCTGCTGGCGGTGGCCCTGCTGCTGCTGCTGCTGAACCTGCTGGTCCTGGCCACGGCCGGGCTGGCGGCCGGGCTGGTGAGCCTGATTCATCCGCTGCTGGCTCTGGTGCCGCTGCTGATCGGCGCCAGCCTGCTGCTGGCCCTGTTCGTGTCACAGATCTTTCAGCTGCCGCTGGCCGTGGCCGCCGGCCTCACGCCCGTGACCTGCTTCCGCCATGGACGAACCCTGATGGCCTCCCATGGCTGGCCGCTACTGGCCCTGAGCCTCAGCCTGGCCCTGATCGTGCTGCTGCCCCTGGGGCTGGCCCTGCTGATCGCCTGGCCCCTGGCTGCGGGGCTGCTGGTGGCCTGGCCCCTGGCCCTCTGCAGCCTGACGGCGGCCTACCAGGAGATCGTTGGCGCCGAAGACCGAACCGGGCTGACGGGCGCCGTCTGATCGGTCTGCTGCTCGCTCGCCCGCTGGAACATGTTGGCCACATAGCAGCGGGTGACCGCCCGGCTCTGGACCCCGTTCTGCACCAGAAAGCCCGCCAGCGCCGCCTGGATCAGGCGGTATTGGTCCCAGTGGGGGTGCGCATCGATGAACTGGGCCATGGAGCTGAGCAGGGCCTCGGGCACATCGGCACGGAAACTCACCACACCGGCATCCGGCTCAGCCTGGGCGGACTGGCTGGCCGCTGCGACGGAAACGGTCATGACCGGGACGATGTCCATGGACGGCTGGAGCGGGTGATCTCCTCCACTTCCCCACAGCGGCGGGGCCGCGTCAAATCGGTGGCCCAGGCGAAGGGCCGCTGTTTCCAACCCTGAGACTGGCTGCAGCGCAGGAGCGCGACCGGCCCATGGCATTGGCGGGCCAGGACGTTGAAGCCAAACAAGCGGCCTGTCAAGGGGAAAGCCCTGCTGGGCCGAGTTCTCCCCAGGCCCGTGGCGCTGGCGGCATCGCGACGCCTGAACCTGTGGAAAACCTGTGCAAAAACCAGCTGTGACCGAGCCGTCAACGGGGAGGAGCCGGTCAATCAGCAGTGCTGATCAACCGCCAATCCCGCGGCCTGTCTCACAGGGGCAGGGGCTCCAGGGCCCGCGCCAGCCCAAGGCCGGCGCCCGGCGCCCAGGCCCCCTCCCAGCCCCTCAGTCCGGGGGCGGGCAGGAGAATGCAACGCAACCCCCAGAGATCCGGGTCGCCATCAAGGCCCAGCCACCAGCCCCCACGCTCCAGTTCGAGGCTGATCAATTCCTCTTCCATCAGCTGATCGGCGATGGCCTCCAGCTGCTCCAGCAGGCTGAGCAGGCCAGTGCGCAGTGCGGAAGCCTCAGCGGCGGTGAGCTCCACCGCCCAGTCAGCTCCGCCGATCAGCAGGGGGAAGGGAGCCTTGGAGGGATCCCAGACCAGCCTCCAACCCTCGGTTTCGGCGCTGTACCCGCTGGGGGTCAAGGATCAGCCGGGCAGCAGGTCGGGCTGGTCCTGCTCATCGCTGAGTTCCACAATCGCCCGCTGCACGGGCTTCACCATCGCATCTTCGAGCAGGCCATCGAAATCATCGAAACGGCGCTGCTTGGCACGGAAGGCGATGCGCACCGTGGTGAGGTAACGGTTGCTCGACTGACCAATCAGACTTTCAGCCCGCTGGGCCAATTCCTTGGGATGAACAGTCGGACCGGTGTACATCAAATCAAACCCATTTCCAGCAGCTTAGTTCAGCCTCCGCTCGGGCCTGGGCCCAGGCTCCATCGACCAGGCTGCGTCCTATCAGGCGCCTGCGCCACCGCCCCTCACCCATGGCCGTGACCGTGACCGGCACCCTGGCGATCGACCTGGGCAGCAGCACCACGGTGCTGGCCTTTCAACCCAGCGCGGGCGGCGCACCAGAGCTGCTCGCCATTCCGCCCTTCAGCAGCGACGATCCCTGTGTGGTCCCCAGCCTGATCTGGCTGGCGAGCCCCCAGAGCGACCAGCCCCTGATCGGCCGCCAGGTGCTTGATGCCGGACTGGCCGCCAGCGGCGGCCACGGCCTCTGCCGCGACTTCAAGCGCAGGATCGGCGCCCTCGCTGGCGAGTCAGGTCCGGGGGGCGGCCGCC